>JABIHA010000024.1 GCA_018649885.1 Bacteriovoracaceae bacterium | reverse complement strand
TAGGTGACCACATATCAATTAGCTTTTGGCCTAAGCTTTTGAAATCATTTTCAGACATGAAGATATATTAAATGATTAATATTGGTTGGCCTAGGTACAGGGCCCAAAAAAGAGAAAACCTCAGTTTATTGAGTAGTTACGTTTAGTCAGTAGAATCGTTCAGTTGGATTGAAATAATAGTGCCAAATCCTTGTTGTTAATTGCTAGTATTTTGTGCAATCGTTTAACCAAAGCATGAGGCACTATCTTTCTATATTACTGCCCAAGCATTTCTCTTCTAACTCTCTCGCCTTCTAATCTTTTAATTTCATCTTCTGCTTGCTTGCGAATAAACCATTCATCTAGATCACGCCATGACTGATTTAAAACATCTAACATAGCACTTGGGCCAACATCAAGTTTTGACATTTCGCCCATCATTTCAAGGCAGCTTGCTTTTCCTTCTTCAATATCATTCATATCATCACAAACGATGACTAGGTGACGACATTTCTTGACTCTTTGACGGGTATTCTCTGTATTTTCTTTACCTTTATAGAAATGGTCATAACATGCATCTGCATAGACATTTGTAAAAAATAATGTACTTACAATCAAAAAAACAAACCTTGCCATTATACTTTCCTTTTGTTGAAAAAATATGAGTACCATTTTGTAGTGCATTGTAGAATTTCAATCAACCACAAGGCGAAAAAACTACCGATAGCTTAATTTTACTTTAATCTACTAGAATAGGGGGGCACTCTGAAGGGGTCTTACTCTAATGGGATCTAAATGATAATTTAATTATTAAAGCTGTGAATATTAAAAACATAGCCAGCACAAATTTCTTCAATATTATCTTTGATTGTTTCCTTCAGTAAAATTTCTGATTGATCAACAATATTGAGAATAATATCAATTGATAATTCATGCTCTAAAACTTGAGCAGTGGGACCATGACTTATATGCCACCACTCAGGGGCCACACCACCAAGATCTTCTTGGTATGGACGAAAAAAATTAAAAGATTTTTTAACTGTCACCATTTCTTGAAGCCAAATTCCTAACTTGTGATAAGGCCCAGCTTGAGAAATTTCACTTGGAATCAATTGTATTTCGTAGCCCTCAGGAGTCGTGTTGATATCAAAGACATCAATATCAGTTCCCCAGTGATGACGACTTGTCCCAGGTAGTGCGTTCCATCTTAATATGGCAAAGAGAAGTTCTTCTTCATTTAAATTTTTGATATTGAGTTCTACGCCTTCTGAATCTAAAACTGCTTTTTCTCCGCGCACCTTTGCATTCCAAGTGGCAAGTTGCCTCGAAAAGTCTCGGTAGCTTGAAACAATTCCAAGATCAATTCCGTCTTTCGCTGCGAGCTCAACAAGGGAGAGAAAATCTTCCTGTGCTTTTTGGTGAATCAAAAAATTTCCACCAGGGAGCTGTGCAAGCTGCGAGCGATCTGCCCCTGTGATAAGACCTTGGATGTTAAAATTCATAGATAAATTCTAACTCTTGCAAGCAGGGAAGGCCATGGGTAGCATTGTTAATTTTGAGTTTAAGGCAAAGTCTAAAAACCTTGATGAAAAGCGCAGCATACTTTTGGGCCTTGGGGCAAACTCCATAGGAGTCGATCATCAAATAGATACTTATTATCAAGTGGATAGGGGACGGCTCAAGCTAAGGCAGGGCAATATTGAAAACACACTAATTCACTATAATAGAGAAAATAAGTCAGGACCAAAAAAATCAGATGTTTCTCTTTTTAAGACTGGCAGCACTGCCTCCTTAAAAACCTTATTAGATAAAGCACTTGATCAAAAAGTTGTGGTCGATAAAAAAAGAGAAATTCTTTTTATAGGAAATACAAAATTCCACCTAGATCGAGTAGAAGGTTTGGGTGAGTTTATAGAAGTTGAAGTTATATCTGATGATCCAAACTGTAACGTTAGCCTTCTCAAAGAAAAATGTGATTTCTACTTAGAAAAATTGATGGTGGGAAAAGATGATCTGATTGATTGCTCTTACAGTGACTTACTCGGAAAATAATCTTGGAAGTCCCGATTGATGATAACGATTGGTTAAAATCTTCCAAATCGGTGTATCGGGATTCTTATTTATATCAGCATTTTTATATTTAAAATTCTTTTTCATAAGACCTGTGAGAACTTTTCCTTTCTTTCCTTTACTTGAGCCCATATTAAAATTACCAAAAGAAAATCCACTTCCTTTCTTCTTTGAGCCTTTCCCCTTGTTTGTGGAATATCCAAGCTTACTTGTGGCCTTTCTATCAATCGCCTTAATCTTATCGGCCATTTTCTTATTCACATCACTCGGTAAAAGCGAGCTTGCATTGGCAAATAGCGGATTGGACGATGGGTTTGAACCAATTGCCCTTTTTGCGTTTCTTATTTGAGCTCCAATCATTCCTCTAATAAGTCCATCTCGGTCCATTGGCTTTTGTCCATTTGAAGCAAGGGTTTTATTGAGTTTGTCTGTTAGCTTATCACTAAGCTTCTTCATTCTCTTGGCCGTTTGACCAATCTGTCCCGAATCGATATCAGCAGCTCCCAAAGTCCCAGAGGTTAATCCATTTGAAGTATTGGCAAGATAACTAAGCCAGTCAGCATTTCCAAAGGCCATAGACAAATCAGCATTTTTGACACTGTGACAAGCGGTATCTCCCGCCGAATTTTTATAGTTTTTACACTGACAGTTAGCATCGTAGCTAGCAGCATTAGTCATACAACCCAGAGTTCCTGCTCCTGTCACATTTTCATAACTAGAAGCCGCTCCAAATCCCAGCTCAGATAAATAACTATTACAAGTGGGAGTTTGATATCTTTCAGCATTTACTCCGCCAGTATCGGTATAGCAATAACATTGTGGCTCCGACGGATCATCTCGAAACTTACACCCCGTCGCCACAGATCTCATAAAATTATTTTTCATATCCTCAATCAGCTGTCTTCTTTTTTCAACTTCCGCAGCATACTTAAAATTACTCACAGACATAATCCCATTAAGCACCGCCGCCGAATACCCAATAACCGTCCTCACCACCGCTTTTTTAGTATCGATTCCACCTGCAGTATCAGAGCTTGTTTCCAATTGGCTTGTACCTGTTCCATCAACCACAACTCCATCAGATCCAGTTGATGATGTGGTAGGGGGTGATGTAGTTGTGGTTACTGTTGTAGTGGTAGTAGTTGTTGTAGTTGTTGATCCTTGTGGTTGACCACCAAAGCTACCATGTGTCTTTCCCGTCACTCCAGTTTCTGCATATGAGGAAGGGATCCAGAAAGTTTGTTCTACTTTTAAAGCAAAAGCTAAAAGTGATTTCATAGGTGTGCTTTCATCCAGAATAGCTTGCTCACTAAAATAGCTTAAATAATGCTCGTACTGATCTATGGTTGGAGATCTCTTTACACCATTGATAAAGTTGTAGTACTCATCGTAAATCATAATCGCTTCAACATCATTTCTAGCATTTGAAAGCGCATACAGTGTGAGGTTTCGTATATCTTGTCTATTTCGTGGGTTGAAAAAAGCATCAGTCTCTTCTTCATCACTAGATTCAGTTTCTATTTCAGGATTGGTAAGGTCTTGGTAACCACCCTCTCCTCCATCACTCCCTTTTCCCGATTTCATCATAGGAACTAGTGCTCCCACAGCTCCTACTCCCACAGTTAAAATAGTGGGGAGTGCCTTGATAAAGGCCTTGTCCTCGCCCTCTTTCTTCGCTTTTTTTGCAACTCCTACTCCATCTGTACAATTTCCTTCATTGGGATTTCCCCCCGCTTGTGGAGGTGTTTTTTGTTTGATTAAATCGACAGTTCCTAAAATTGAAGCCGCTAAATAAAGTGCTCCAGTGGCAGCATATATCCCACCTTTCACTCGAAGAACATCTCTCTTTGTTTTTTCATGTTTTTCTAAAAACTGAAAAGCATAGACCTGCCCACCCCAATCTCTTTCAGAGGTTTGAGGTGTAGAGCTTTCCTCTTCTTCCTCTTCTTCCTCTTCTTCGCCCTCTTCTGGCTCTGGAAATTGGGTATCAAGACTTTCAAGTGCTTTCTCGTAATCTTTTTTCATTTTATGATTTAAAATGGCCATGGTCAGGGCCGTCCCAAATTCTCCCAGTATGGAAGTAATGGAAGCAGTGGCAAATAATACATTTGAAATATAGACGCAGTCTTCTTTATCTGTATTCCTTTTCCCAGCAAAACTAATAGCAAGTGTCGCCACATTCATCGCCTGCTGGGCAATCATCCCCGCAGTATTGCCACCATTTCGAAGTGTTGTATCTTTATACAAATTGGGATCAGAGCTAACTCCGTCTTCATCTTCAAAATAGGTTGAGGCCGCATCTGTAAAACACTGTCCTCTCGCCTCTTCTGTAGAGCTATCGTAGCAATCTATCCCTGAGGATGTTGCCTGTAATTCTTGAGATTCGTCGGTGATGATACACTCGTGAAGACTTGAGTCCCAATCCTTGTCTTGGAGATTATTACAGGCCGTGCAAGACTCATATTTTTGTGGATCAGTGGCCTGATAAGAAGCGCAGTCATAGGCATAGGCGCTGAAGATTTGTCCTGAAATCAACGTGGCAATTAGAATGCTCTTTGCTCTTCTTGTAATATTCAGGTAAAACCCCTTGTCTTGTTCTATCTTATCGGAACTTTGTGCTAATAATTTGAAAACCAACATATTTGATCTAGATGGCTGAAAATACTAAAATGCTTGATAAACACGCTTGCCACAAGTTATAGGCAAGCCTTTCAAATTTATGGAATTTCTATAAAAATTATTGGGTGATGACGTCGACACAAATATCTACATTTTTAAGTAGATCCATAGCGTTTTGGGAGGAAAATGTTTGGAGAGTTGAGCTGATTTTTTTCAAAACCTCCACGGATTTTGAAAATCGATCCTCCAATTTTATATCTAAATCAAAAATTTCAATAAAAGATTTAAAGAAATGTTCTTCAACGGCGGCCACTGCCAAATAGGAATGGTCTTTTAAACGGTAAATATTGTAACTTGGATACGCTCCGTAGTGGAGGTAGCTAAATTCACCTTCTAGCTGCAGTTTTTTACTGGCACTGACAAATGAATCTAAAAGATAGCAATGTGTTTGCACAAAACTTTTCTCACTTAGAGCTTTGATCCAGCAAGACGTTGCTTCCAAGGCCAATTGTTTCGAAAAGACCATTCCTGCAAGAGGGAGAAATGGAGGCCTTACAATTTCAGAATCCTTATCTTCAAGGTATAGTTTGAGTGCTCCACTTTGGGCCAGAGCATTGAGATCATGCATAGGTGTTCTATCAATATTGGCATGAACATTAACTTTGGCAATGGGAAGATTCAGAGCATTTAAAGTTGTCTGATCAAGGTCGATTAATTTTTCGACCTTTTCAGGCAGTGAGCTAATAAAAACATGGGAGCCTGCTATCAATTGTTTAATTTTTTCTTGATCACTCTCATTTTTAAAATCATAGCGAATGATATTTTTTTCACCGTTGATATTTTTGTACCATACGGGAAATTCGCTGGTTTCCACATTTTTAATTCCACATTCAAAAGGGTCAACGTGGTGGATATCTTCTATTTTTACTACTGTTGCTCCAAGCTCTCCCAAATAAGAACAGGCCATGGGCCCAGGAAGACGGGAGCTGAAATCAACTACTCTAAGCCCTGCTAAAAGAGGGCTCACTCTGTGTCTTCCACTTTCTCAGGAGCAAAGACTTTCAAAAATTCCTGATAGCCCTCACCTGACAGTTCACACTCTTTTGAATTACAGATTTGCCACTTATCGTCAGTATTTTTGCAGTCTAGAATAAATCTCGGCATAAAATTTGAGATAAAAAATAAAAAGTCTGTGTTATCAAGCCATGATTTAGGAAGACTCAATTTACGATAGACCGGTTCTGGGTAAGTAAAAGTTCTGAGACCTTCTCCGGCAGAGACTGGGCTGAGTAGAATATTTTGGATAGAAGTTTCTCTTATTAACTCAAATTTTTCTAGAAGTTCTCTATCGTTAAATATCAGTGCTGATCTTCTGAGTGTGCCCATAAAGCTCATTAGAGGAGAGCGAAATGAATTATCAAAGGCCTCAAGAGCAAGGTTCGGGTAGGGTTCAGTGTCGTTATACAATTTTGATCTGCTCAAAAATTTTCCATCATCAAAAAATTCTTCAAGAAGGCATTTTATTGTTTCTAGAGCATTATCTTTAAAATACTCATTGCCAGAAATTTCATACATTCTAATCTGTGCTTCTGTAAAAAAAGCATAATCTTCAAAAAGAGGAACACCTGTATTTTTTGAAGTGGTATGACTTAAGTGCGACTTGCCATCTTCCCCCGTTGTCAGGAAGGCGTGTTGCATTGGAGAGACAATCTTTGTGATGATCTCTGAGGCCCTTCTTTTAATGACATCAATTCGACAATACTGAAAGACATCGATAAGAGAGCACAAGACCATGTAGTTCCAGCTACAAACCCCTTTATTGTCAGTTTTTGGAGGAATTCTTTGCTTTCTACTTTCCAAAAGAGCACTTTTGGCATCTCTAATAATAGGCCAGTTTTTCTCAGTGATAAATTCTTCTCTTAATTCATAGTTTAATGCAAGGACATTGAGACCATTTTCAAAATTCCCATCTGCTTCAATTGAAAACCATTTTTTTAAAAGATCGATATTTTCTACGGCTTGGTCACTTCCAAATTCCATCAGAGCAGCTTCAAATTCATCTTCTTTGAATGTGAAATAAAGTCCTTCAACTCCTTCACTATCTGCATCTTGAGCACTAAAAAAATGTCCTTTTTCTTCACAGTACATTTCAGTCTCTAGGTAATCGAGTGTGGTCAAAAGGCCATCGAGTACAAGGGGTGATGGGTGAACAATACTTGCTTTAGAAAGCGTGGATAATAATCCCGCCTGGTCATAGAGCATTTTTTCAAAGTGGGGAACCAGCCATTTTTCGTCGACACTATATCTGTGAACGCCGCCCTTGGCCTGATCAAACATTCCACCCATCAGAATGCGATCAAGGGTGAATTTATAAAAATCTGTGGATTTTTGGTCGATCATTCCCTCAACAATTTGCTCGAAGCCCCAGTTGAGGTAGGAGAAATGGGGAAACTTAGGTGCTCCTCCATGGCCTCCGTTTGTATTATCTTGATGTTGCTCCAGCGCTTTGGCTATTGACTGAGGTGAAGGAAAGTCCCCCTCATAATCAACTTTTTGGGGAGGTCTAACCCCATCTTTGATGGCAGTAGTGATTTTCAAAGCATTGTCTTCTATCGTTGCTTGCTCGTCACTATAGGCCCTATTGAGCTCTGATAAAACTTCCAAAAATGAGGGGACTCCCTCCGAGCTTTGGCTTGGGTAATAGGTTCCCACAAAAAATGGTTCCATCTTAGGAGTTAAAAAAGCAGATAAGGGCCACCCACCTCTACCTGTCACCACTTGGCATGCCAGCTGATAGTATTGGTCAATATCTGGATGCTCTTCTTTATCAACTTTTATCGCCACAAAGTGTTCATTAAGAAAATCGGCGGTCTTTTGGTCTTCAAAAGATTCGTGGGCCATGACGTGGCACCAATGACAGCTGGAGTACCCGATGGATAAGAAAATAGGTTTATTCTCTTCTCTTGCCTTATCTAGGGCCTCGGGGCCATAGGGGAACCACTTAACTGGATTTTGGTTGTGTTGTTTGAGGTATAAACTGCTTTCTTCTTTCAACTTATTGAACTTCGGTGCCAGTTCCATGGCATTCTCCTTGCATTTTTATGAAATAGGGAGCCATGAGGGCCCCTCGAACCCGTCATTTTACCCGAATATCTAGCCACATTAAAGGAAAACTCTGCGAGGCGCAGTGGGTAATTCACAGAAAATGTGAAGCTATTACCACATCAGGCCTTATTGAGTAGATCTCTATTAGTTTTCGGGGTAGTAACCATGCAAAGAAATGTAGGACAATTATGAGAGATTTCCAGATAATTACCCCTCTAAGAAGGTACTTCGAAGTATTTCGTTGTTTCAATTCTACCACCCGTGTGGGTGAGAGGGTCTTAGCTCTTACACTGGTTTCCCTATTTGTGATTTTGGGCCTTAAGTGTGTTCGAGAGTATTCGTCGGTTAAAGAAAATCTAGCACTCGTTAGTCAGACCCTAGTCTCCCATAAATTTGAGACTGTTAATTGGAGCTTTGGAGAGGATCAAAAGGTCTTTTTCGAGCTTTTGACAAAGCACCGGGCCCAGAAAATACTTAGTATCTCGGCCCCAAAAAAGCTTCAAAAAAACTTCTCAAAATATACTGAGGCGATTTTAGAGTTTTCAGAAAAATATCAAGTAGATCCCTTTTGGGTGGGCGCCATAATGTGGACTGAAACCCACTTTAAGCAGCGGAGTACAAGTCGTGTGGGGGCCAAGGGATTAATGCAAATTATGGAGCCAACCGGTGTTTTTCTTTTGAAACAAATGGAGAAAAAAGCACTTCTTTCTAAACAAGCACTTAAAACAATTTCCTCTTTTAAACGCCCCTGGGAGATAGACCCTTACTTAAATATTGAGATGGGAGTTTACTATCTTTCAAGTCTGATGAAGCGCTTTCCTCGGTCGGCCTCACATGCAACAGTTGCCTACAATATGGGTCCATCGAGAATTAGGTTTAGGCTTAATAAAGGAATTAATGTAACCAAAAGAAATCAGTATTTGATAAAAGTGAAAAAGAGATATCTTTATCTGGTCAAAAATTTCAGAAAAAATGCTGGCTCTTATTTATTGGATAGAAAGGGCAGCCCGCTTCCAAAGCTTGCCTATCAATAAAGACTTAACTACTACCCATAACCTTAAAACCGCGCTGTCTTAGCCTTTCCATTGTTCTTTCAAGCTTTCCAACCTTATCGATGTTTATCGCAAGACTTTCTACTTTTCCAAGCTCTTTGAAATCAAACCAAAGCCCGTGACAGCTGGGACAGTAGTCTAGGAGTATTTCTTTTCCTTTAATGTAGGGAAGTTCCACTAGATTATTTGAGCATTCTTTTGGGCACTTAAAAAGGGTTTGCACTGCCTGACTTAGTGAGTTTACTTTGCCAGGAAGATCGTTAATTGTTTCCACATAATGTTTTAATTCACCGTGATCACACCAAACTCCTAGACACCCATCGGCACAAAAATCAAATTCAACTCCATCATTTTCGAATGGCTCGAGTGCTTTATTTTTACATTTTGGACAATTCACAGTGGTCCCCTTTATTTTTTCAAGAGAAGATGTAACAACTTTAATGCCAATTCTATCAATTAATTCTATGATGTCACAGAAGTATAAGGAGAGAAACTATGATCGCTTCGTTGCAGAACGTTGTGGCCATTGATGGTCCGTCTGGAGCTGGAAAGAGTTCCATGGCCCGTGCATTGGCAAAAAAATTGGAAATCCTCTATGTGGATACTGGGGCCATGTACCGCGCCCTTGGTGTTTACTTTCACCATCAAGGATTTTCTCTTGAAGATGAAAGTGGCATAGCTGAAAAATTATCTCATATTGGTTTTGAGTACGGATGTTCAGCAGATTGTCTGGTCAAAGTTAATGGCGAGGATCTGACCCAGCAAATTAGAGAACACACAGCCTCTGATTATGCTTCAAGAATTTCCAAGCTTGAAAAAGTAAGAGAGTACTTGGTTGCATTCCAAAGAACTCTTTCTGATACAAGGACTTGTGTTGTTGAGGGCAGAGATATCGGAACAGTGGTATTTCCCCAGGCTTTTTGTAAAATATATTTTACAGCAAGTGTTGAAGTTAGGGCCCAAAGAAGATTTCAGCAACTCAGTGACAAGGGTGAAAGCGGACTAGATATTGATAAAGTAAAAGCTGATATTGAAGACAGAGATAAAAGAGATATGGAGAGGGAGAACTCACCCCTCAAACAAGCAAGTGACGCTATATTATTCGATACATCGGACATGACTAAAGATCTTGTATTGGATAATCTTGAGAAACTCGTTAGAGAAAAAGCACTGCAGGCACAATTAAAAATTGGCTAGTTTAAAAGACGAAGCCCTTGAGGTGATTATGGAATTAATTGAAAAAGAAAAATTAAGCACTTTACTCGAAAAATTTAAAGAAATTGATCCCATACTAATTGTGGGTGATGTAGGGGTTGATAAATATACCTTTGGAGATGTTAAAAGAATTTCTCCTGAAGCGCCTGTACCCGTTCTAGAAGTAACAGAAGAATGGCAAAAACTTGGGCTTGCTGCCAATGTGGTGGACAATTTTAAGTCTCTTGATGTTCCCTCAACTATTTGTGGCGTAGTGGGCGAAGATAAAGGCGGAACCCATTTTGAAGAGTTACTAGAAGAAAAAGGAATTAAAACTTGGGGAATTGTTCGGGCCGAGGGAAGATCCACAATATTGAAAGAGAGAATTCTCACAAAAAGACAACAAATATGTAGAATCGATTACGAATCAAGTCAGGTTTTGGAGGGAAGTCACGAAGATAAATTGATTTTTCGAATCAATGACCTGTTTAAAGGCCACTCCTGTATTTTAATTTCAGACTATTCAAAAGGAATATTTACCGAGAAGGTTTGCAAGACCTTAATAGAGCTGGGGAATAAAAATGGAGTACTTGTAGCAGTTGACCCTGGTAGATCTACAAATGCTGAGTGGTACAAAGGCGCTACTCTTCTTAAGCCCAACTTGATAGAAGCTCAGGCCATATGCCATTCATTTGGTTATTACGATAAATCAGTTGAAGAAATGGCCCATATCCTGATGGATAAATTGGAACTTGAGAAAGTCGTAATCACACTTGGTGGTAGCGGGATCGCAATCCTTGATAAAACTGTAGATGATGAAGTGCAAATTCTTCCAACCGTAGGAAGAGATGTTTTTGATGTCTCAGGAGCAGGAGACACAGCAATAAGTGTTCTATGTGCAAGCCTACTTTCGGGTGCTAGCTTAAAAGATGCTGCTCTTATGTCGAATCTGGCCTCAGGCGTAGTTGTTGGCAAAAGGGGAACAGCGACTGTGACCTCAAGCGAATTAATTGAATTTCACGAGATAGTAAGTAAGAAGGCCTAAAGGCATCAAAGTAGTGTTTACTTCGCCCATGGAATTTGTTTAAAAATCAATTTCTAATTTCACTGAATATAGGTCTTTAAGGACAATCTTTTGAGGCACTCCCACCATATAATTGCTATTTAATATCAACCCATCGTATTGATTTTCTTCATTAATTTTGTAAGTGCCCGTGGTTACACCATCATTTTGTAAAAAATTTTAAAACTTCTTCTAACCCAAAGAAATAATTGGTCACTGAGCTTTGTTTTTAGGGCCTATCAAAAACCACTTGGTGGAAAAGTAAACATTCATTAAAATGAGCTTGTTGTAGCACTTGGTCCCATAGTGCATCTGAATTTTCGCTTATGCGCAGGCGAAGCTAAGGATTTCGGATGATGGAGGGGAGGAGTGTGAAACCCCGTCGATAAGGGTGACCGGTACTTAAAAGGCCGGGAACAAAGCTTCGCCCTAAGGTTTTACTATGGGTTTGGAGTTGCCGAAGCGGAGTAAAGAGATGGTCCTCAAGTCGGTTAATTGCCGGCGAATAACAAAGCGGGTCCGGGTGCGTGGTGAGCGTTATCTGGTGGGGGCAGGTTCTCTGGAGGAGGTATATTGGACCCTTAGCTGTATTTATTTGGGTTTTGATTTTTTAGACATTCACATTGGTGAGTTCTTTTAAGCTTAAGGATGGATTGGTGACTTTAGATAGGAGGTTTGATTTATTCGGTTGTGAGCTTGAGAACGTAACGTGGGGCATGACCCCTTATTTTGGAGGCCTTCTGATCGCAGTTTAGGCCCGGATAGAAGAAAGTTATATTGTACATTTTTAGATAAATGACTTTATTAAAACTAAGTCTTTCTTATATACCCCTCGATGCTCAAGTTCCTTAGAGCATCGAGGTTTTTTTTTGCCTTCCTCTGTATTTTTTTCATTATTTCCTGTTATCAAGAAACATAAATTCTTACATTTCACAATTAGTGAAACGCAATTTTTTCAATGTCCATGAAATATCATATTTTCCTTCGTAGCGTTTCATCAGGGTTAGATGAAGAAACTGATTGGGAGAAATTAGTGAAAAAATTGATTATATCATTTTTATTGGTATTTTTTAATTACCAAGCAATAGCAAAACATTGCACAAACCTAGAGTTTATTCCAGTGGATATAGTCGAAAATCCCAACCCTCAAAAAATCCCTTGTGATAAGAAAATTGATCGCATGAAGTGCCTTATCCAGGAAGGAAGTGGCAAAATTAAAATAACAAATCCCGCCGGAAAGGCAGAGATACACTTTCTAAAGAGAATGGATCGAAGAGAGCTAAGCATTGAGTCCTTGTTAGTATTAGATATATTGAAACATTCAAAAATTATTGCGGAAGTAAATCGTCTCAAAATTCTGGGAAGAAAAATTTCTGGACATAAAGACGTCTGTGAAGAAAACCTCATCTATGTGGGATCAAAAAAGATATTGGGACTCGGAACACTTTTTGTTCCTGGGGGTTATTTTTACTTAACCGATTATAGCAAGAAATCAGGGAAGAGTTTCTCCAATATGATTTTTTCTGAAGATGGGCAAATGGGTAAGTTTATTAAAACTATGAGTAATAGCGCTCTCCTAGATAAAGGAGTTTTTGAAATTACTATCGCCCATGAGCTTGCCCACGGCCTAATGCAAGACCTATATGGAGTGGAGAATATGACCAAGCTTGTACTCAAGTCTGAGTCAAAAGAATTCCACGACGTCTCCGTAGTGACAGATCCCTACATGGCGTTCTACGAAGGATTTGCCATTGGAGTAGAGTCCTATCTACGGAAAAAATTCCCCGAAAACTTTGATGAAGTAAACACACCTTTTTTAAAAGATTTTTTTGAAGAATTTCAAGGAATGACTGATTCTTTCGACAATAATATAGCACTGTATATTGGCGACGCTGTAACTACCATTCCCAAATTGCTATATAAGAATATTACACAAGCCGATCAATTCGTAGGAGAGCTTTTAAATGCCTCGAGGGGGCAAGCCGTTTTTGAAAATAGATATATCAGAAAGGGACAATGGATTAATCTGATTAATCGATTTAAGGTTGTGTACCACCCAGGCATAAGTGTAGTCGATATGACTCAAATAAACTCAGGCCAATATGAAACAGCTAATGATGCCGTTTACTCTAAAGAAGGAATTGTCGCTCATATATTCTACTGGCTTTTGAACAATGGTTTTGAAGAAGATATTTTTATGACGATGGCATCTTTTCAATCGCAAAATATTTTTGAATTTTACCAAAACTTTGAATCTTTTATTTCCAAGTTTCAAGAAAAAGAATTTCCTACTGATGTGTTCTTTCGAACACTAGTAGATCAAGGGCGTAAGGCACATAATTTGTGTCTACGAGAATCAAATAATTTTTCATATCTTTCTCTTCCTTATATGAAAAGTTTTGATGAAAACTGTGATGGCCTTCAAGAAAAATATTATCTGTGGCGAATGTCGGAACAGTACACACGTAAAGGTTCTCAAGTACCAGAGAAGTTTAGTACTTTCGGAAAATACAAGATCCATCTACTTAAGAAAACTGCCTATCCACTAAGCTCTCCATTATTTATTGAATTTGAATCAGGTGATTTTATCAGAAGAAAGTTCGTAGGTTACCTTGATAGAATTAACTTAAAATCAGTTACACCTGCAAGGTTTACAGAATACTTGAAATCTATAAATAGAAATGATCACGCTGCTAGCTTAGAAGTGTTAAGCAAAAAAGTTGATCCGGGCGTTATAGATGAAGCCGTCTGGGCATTTTTTGGAGTTCAAAACAATATCGATTTTACTGATCAGAAAAATTTCACTCGAAATGATCTGAGCATTAATTCTATTGTAGGAATGTATCGATACATTTCTAAAAGTTATTTTAAAAAATATCAAAAAACCAAGGATATGGAGTATTACAAAAATGTGATGTTCTTTAATGGTTTGGCCAAATCAATTAAAAACGATAGGGTAAGTTACCTGGAAAAAAGACTAAGAAAGTAGAACTAGAATAAAAATCCATAGCTAGCGCCAAGAGAGAACTTATCAGCATCTTGGCTCGCTTGCCTTGAGTCTTGAAATACACGCTGTACTTGAAAAATTCCACGCAGATACGATTCTTTAAAGGCCCAATGTGCAAAGAATTTAAGTTTTGCTGAAAACCCACTTTCTACAGCAGGAGACTCACCTGTTCTTTCTAGGTGAAATCCTCCAAATGCCTGCCCCAGCAGAAAGAGGTTCTTCTTCTGCCAAAAATCAAATTGCCATCCTAAGTAGGCTGCTGGGATCCAAATCCTTTCAACTGAAATATTTTTTTGATTAAGTCCTTTTAAAAATGGTCTTTGCTGCATACTGAGCTCAATAATTGGATGAACCAATTTGGAAATAGGAAACTCAAGGCCTGTGGAAAAACTGTGGTATGACTCGGTCCTATTTTCGAGAGGTTTATTTTTTGGGACGTCATAACTTTGGTAGCTGAGAAGGTAGTCAACATAGCTTTGTACAAATTGACTCCACCTGTGATCCCAAGATAGCTGTAGATCTATGACGAGTGTAGAGCTAAGGCTTCCATCCCCTTTGGTCACCTTGTCTTCAGAATTTAGCTTGAGAAGTGAATAAAAAAGCGCAATTTCGAGACCATCTGTCTTGGCCTCGCCGCTTTTTACCGAGTCAAGGTCTGCCTCAGGATCTTCAAAGAGCGAGTCGTCGCCTTTAACTGCGCTGTCAGCATGTTTATTTACTTTTTTTTTTGATCATAAGAAGAGGTGTCTTCTTCAAGGTCGTCTTGATCGATTAAGACTCCGCCCTCTTCGATTTCATCGACCATTTCTTCATCTTCGTATCGAACTTTGCTTTTTTTCTTCTTTTTCTTAGAATCTAGCTTGTTGCTATGCTTACTTTTCTCGATTGCCTCTATTTCATCAATATCCAGATCACTCATCCCACTATCGTAGTTCTTAGCTGGAACTTCAGACTCTTTATCTTCATAATCGATGAATTCATCTTTTTCTGCTTCTTTGCTCGTCTCTAAAATTACCTCTTCTTCAGCTTCTGCTTCAGATTTCTCTCTATCTTCTTCAACAACCTCATTAATTTCCTTTGAGATCTCGTCTTCTTCTTGGATTGCCTCTTCTTCTTTTTCTACCTCGACTGTGACTTTGGAGTTGGTTTCTAGCTGCTCTTCAACAATTTCTTCTTGTACTACTTTGGTCTTTTTTTTCTTTTTGACCTTTTTTGTTTTTCCAGATTTCTTGGTTTTTTGACCTTCTTCTTTTTGAACCCACTGCAAAAAAGGAACCTTTTTTTTGCTTTGTGCAAATAGTTGAGAGGAAAATAGTAGGGAGAAGATAACTAGGTATTTAATCATAGCTTTCCATCTGAAGTTGTTGATATCTAATATTTATTTAATTCTAATTCCTCTTGGCAATAAGTCAAAGTAAAGCAAGTAAATCCATGATGTTAAGCATTACTTGGTGCGCTATTTTTGTGCACTGCAAGTGTAAAAAAGAAGCATCTTTGTCGCAGTGGAAAAAAATCCTGGCCAAGTACTTTGAATCTTCGGTAGCACTGCAACAAACATATTGGAAAAAATAACTTTATTAAGGGAGAGTTCAATGAAAAAAATCTTAATGGCCATGGTTATGGTCGTATCTGCAAATGTTTACTCAAGTGTTGGTTCATGTGTATTAGACGCTTATGATATCGCTAACTTACAAAGATCAGATGTTGCAAAATCAAAATGCCTTGATAGTAACAAGTCAACTTTAACACTAACTAGCTGTATTGGTGTTGCCAACGATATGGCCCTACCTGCAAACCAAGATAGCACACGTGCTAGATGTGGCAGATTATTCGAAAAAAGATTAAGTTTTTCTACTTGTACTGCTCTTGGCGATGACATGAATAGGCTTTCTAATGAGATAGCTCAAAAAGAAAGATGTGTTTCTATCTTCGAAAAAACTTTATCTGGAGCAACATGTATCGCTCTTGCAGATGAATTAAGTGATCCTGCAAAGCATGATGCATTGAAAACAAAGTGTCTTTCAAGAGAAAGAAAAGACCTTAGTTTAAGTAGTTGTGCTGCAGCTGCTGATGGCCTTATTAGCGAAAGAAAAAGTGATGCTTTAAAGTTTGCTTGTGTTGATATTTACGCCGACAAAAAAGGCAAAGGACGTTGTTCACAGGTTTTGGGATCTCCAGTTAAGTCTGATCGAGTTTGTTGTTCAGCCATTGCTGAAGAGCTTTACTCAAATGCAAACATCATGAAACTTAAAAGAGAATGTGACAAAATATAGTCACCTCCGCTTAAACAAAATTTTTACATGATATTGGCCCTCCTTTTTGGAGGGCCTTTTCATGGATGCCAGCAAGACTTTTTCTTTTTTTGCTGCTAGGGTGTCTCTCTGCGCATTTTTGATAAGGTGAAGTGTTATGATGCAAAAGCTCGATGATTTATTTACACAATTCCAAAGTGAGTTGAAAGACTGCAAAAACAAGCAGGAAATCCTCAATTTAAAACCCAAGTATTTGGGCAAAAAGGGAGAGATCTCTAATATATTGAAATCTCTTAAAGATGCCACTGCTGAACAGAGAAAAGAGATTGGCCCCAAATCAAATGAAGTGAAGCAAAATATCGAACAGCTTTGCGCTAAGTCTCTCCAAAATTTTGAAATCGAAGAAATTAATCAAAAACTCGCAAAAAACAAAATTGATATCACAATGACCAATTCTGTTAAGGAAATGGGTCTAAGAAGTACTGGCTATCACCCAGTGACTTTGATTCAAAGAGAAGTTGAAGACATATTTTTGTCTATGGGCTTCGAAATCTTGGATGGTCCACATATAGAAGATGATTATCACAATTTTGAAGCTCTCAATATTCCCTCAGATCACCCAGCAAGAGATATGCAAGATACCTTCTGGTTTAAAGATTCAGTTCATTTACTAAGAACACATACCTCTACTATTCAGGTGAGAGGCATGGAGATGGAAGGAAGAAAACCTCCTTTTAAATTTGTAGGCCCCGGAAAAGTCTTCAGGTGTGAGAGAACTGATGCCTCTCATGAGATGGTTTTCCATCAAATAGAAGGAATGATGGTGGGAGAGGATGTCTCCGTCTCGCACTTAATTTATTTCATGAAAACTCTGCTGTCCCAGATCTTTAAAAAAGATGTGGAAGTAAGACTTCGTCCTGGGTTTTTCCCTTTTGTTGAACCAGGTTTTGAGTTGGATATAAAGTGTTTAATCTGTGGTGGGAAAGGCTGCTCTGTGTGCAAGCACACCGGATGGGTTGAGTTACTTCCCTGCGGGATGGTTCACCCCAATGTTTTAAAATACGGAAATATTGATACCGATAAATATAATGGATTTGCCTTTGGACTGGGCCTCGATCGTTTAGTGATGATGAAATATGGCATTGATGATATTAGACATCTTCACGGCGCCGATCTTCGGTTTATGACTCAGTTTCACTCATTTTAATAATTTTAAGGACCGGTAATGTTAATTTCAATTGATTGGATAAATGACTTCGTAGATCTGCCCGACTTAAAGGCAGATGATTTCTATAACAGGTTTACCCTGGCATGTGCCGAAGTTGAAGAAGTACTCGAAGTTGGGGCTTACTTACAAAATGTTAGCGTGGCCAAAATAGTCGCCATAAAAAAACATCCAGATGCCGACAAATTAAATCTTGTTAGCTTTGAAACTGGAGATGGTGTAAGGGAAGTCGTTTGTGGTGCTCCCAATGTTAGAGAAGGTCTAAAAGTTCCTTATGCAGTACTTGGAACAGTACTTCCCGGCGGTTTTAAACTTGAGCCTAAAAAAATTCGAGGAATCCTATCCGAAGGTATGCTTTGTTCTGCCACTGAGCTTGATTTAGAAGGCGACAGTTCTGGTTTGTATGAGTTAGATGAGTCGGCAAAAATCGGTCAAACCATGCTCGACTACCTTGGTGAGAAAAAAGACATCTTACTTGATGTGGACAATAAATCTCTCACTCATAGACCAGATCTTTGGGGACATTACGGTCATGCCAGAGAATTTGCGACTATTTTTGAAAGCCCTCTTAAAGATAAATTTTCAAAATCTTGGTCCAAAAAATTAAAGGCCCACTTTAGTAAAGAGAACTCACCCATTGTGCCCGTTGTGAAAAAAGATTCTTCATGTACAGGATATTTTGGCCTAAGCGTCAATAATGTTACGGTTGCCCCGAGCCCCTCTTGGATCCAAAGAAGACTTAAGGCCGTAGGCTTAAGACCTATAAACAATATTGTTGATATCTCTAACTACGTCATGCTCGAAATGGGCCACCCACTACATATATTTGATCGAAATTTAATTGAGGATGGTGAGCTTGTTATTGAACGCTGTGGAAGTGACCAAAACTTTTCAACCCTTGATGAAATTGAAAGGCCTCTAATCTCTACAGATACTATTATTCGCGACTCAAAAAAGCCTCTCGTAATTGCAGGCATTATGGGTGGCGCCAATAGCGGAGTACAAGACGATACCTCCAATATCTTCATTGAGGTCGCCAATTGGAAGCCAGCTGAGACCAGAAGAACTTCTACTAGATTAGGACTTAGAACTGAGTCTTCTCAAAGATTCGAAAAGTCCCTAGATACTTTGCAGTGTGAAAAAGTAATGCTCAGAACTCTGGAGTTAGTGCTTGAGCTCTGCCCTAATGCAAAAGTCGTAGGTTCGTTAGAGTACGACGGTCCTGATTTGTCCCAAATAAGTATATTGTCTCTGGATACAAGCGGTGAGCATATAAGAAAGAGGCTTGGTAAAAATGTATCAACAGATCACATGGTTTCAATTTTATCTTCTCTTGAATTTGGAGTTGAAAGATCAGACGATCAACTCAAGATCACAGTACCCAGCTTTAGGGCCACAAAAGATGTAGAGTGTGTTGCAGATATAATAGAAGAAGTGGGAAGAATAATTGGCTATGATAATATCGAGGCCAGCTCCCCTAAAGAAGATGTTCTTCCAGTCACAATGACTTTTGCACAAAAAATGCATCGAAATATACAAGACTTCATGGTGGTAAATGCTCGCGCCCATGAAGTTCTAACTTACCCACTTGTAGGTGAATCTCTTTTAAAGAAAGCTGAGTGGCCTGATTTGGCAACCCCTCTTACTCTGCAAAATGCATTGTCTAAAGATGCAGATAGAATGAGACCTTCACTGATCCCAGGCTTTCTTGAAAAAGTTTCTCTTAATCAAAAGACATTTGAATCTTTTCGATTTTTTGAACTTGGAAGAAGTTATCTTCATACTGATAAAGTTTTTTCTACTGAACGCTCCCAGATAATACTTGGCTTCTTTTCTAAGACAGCAACTCCATTTATGGATTTGGTGAATGTTACTGAAGACCTGGTTCGTTTTTTAAATTTACCGGCTCAACTTATTTCACCGTCTGCTAAATTTAAAAATTCACTACTACCTTCTGAATGGATGGGCATTCACCCCCATGAGCACCTAGATATTAGATTGATGGGAAAAATTGCTGGCGCTATTATGAGCGTGCACCCTTTGGCCCTCAGAAATTTTAAAATAAAAGGTCACCTCTCTTTATTAATACTCGACTACACTGACTTTTTAAAAACCAATCCGAAAGATAGAGTGAAATATAAACCTCTGCCTAAGTTTCCTGGCTCTCAGTTTGACTGCACCGTGGTCGTTTCTAAGGATGCCTCAGTGGGAGAGGTGTTAAAATCCTTATCAAAACTTAAGATAAAGTCTCTTGTTAGTACCAAAGTCGTTGATATTTATGCCCAGGACGATGGACAAAAGTCTGTGACACTTCGCACACATTTCCTCGATTCAGAGAAAACTTTGGACGGTGATTTTATCCACCAAAGCTCGGATAAAATTGTGGAAACCTTGAGATCAGCAGGCTTTCCTCTCAAGGGAGATGGCTAATTTTTTTTTTATTATTATGCTCTAAAAAAGCTTGACGAGGTTACCCCAAATACATAATATGCAGCCTCGCCAAAAAATAAAACGCGATACTAGATCTTTGACATTAGAATAAAGAAGAATTTTTGCGGCTTTTTTAAGCCTGCAAAAAAAAGACGAGAAAGAAATCTGCTCAAGAAATTGAGTTTGGCGTAACTAGACGAATACCTCTTCATCGGGGTGTTTTGCCAAAGCTGATCTTTTAAAGATCAGAGATGTTTAGAATAAAAAATCAGAGTTAGATAAAAATCAAACTATTATAAGATTTTTTCTTGGAGAGTTTGATCCTGGCTCAGAACGAACGCTGATGGCATGCCTAATACATGCAAGTCGAACGAGAAAGCACTTCGGTGTGAGTAGAGTGGCGCACGGGTGAGTAACACGTAGGTGACCTACCCTTTAGTGGGGGATAACTTTCGGAAACGAAAGCTAATACCGCATGTGATGTGTGACATTGAAAAAGCACATTAAAGGTAGCCTCTATACTATGCTATCGCTAGAGGAAGGGCCTGCGGGTCATTAGTTTGTTGGTGGGGTAATGGCCTACCAAGACGATGATGACTAGCTGGTCTGAGAGGATGATCAGCCACACTGGAACTGAGACACGGTCCAGACTCCTACGGGAGGCAGCAGTAGGGAATATTGCGCAATGGGGGAAACCCTGACGCAGCAATGCCATGTGAGGGAGGAAGGCTCTAGGGTTGTAAACCTCTGTCAATAGGGAAAAATGGCTATTGGTCTAATAGGCCTTTAGTTTGATGGTACCTATAAAGGAAGCACCGGCTAACTTCGTGCCAGCAGCCGCGGTAATACGAAGGGTGCAAGCGTTGTTCGGATTTATTGGGCGTAAAGCGCGCGCAGGCGGAAACATAAGTCAGGTGTGAAATCTCGGGGCTCAACCCCGAAACTGCGCCTGAAACTGTATTTCTAGAATCTCGGAGGGGAAAGGGGAATTTCACGTGTAGGGGTAAAATCCGTAGAGATGTGAAGGAACACCAGAGGCGAAGGCGCCTTTCTGGACGAGTATTGACGCTGAGGCGCGAAAGCGTGGGGAGCAAACAGGATTAGATACCCTGGTAGTCCACGCCGTAAACGATGAGCACTAGTTATTGGGGGTATTAACCCCTCCAGTAACGCAGCTAACGCATTAAGTGCTCCGCCTGGGGAGTACGGTCGCAAGACTAAAACTCAAAGGAATTGACGGGGGCCCGCACAAGCGGTGGAGCATGTGGCTTAATTCGAGGCAACGCGAAGAACCTTACCTGGGCTTGACATATACGGGACCGGATGTGAAAGCATCCTTCTCTTC
>JABIHA010000146.1 GCA_018649885.1 Bacteriovoracaceae bacterium | reverse complement strand
GTTCTAGGGGCATTGCCCCCTGCTCCTTTAAAATTAAGAAGAAGAGAATCTAAATGATTGAAAAGAGGAATTTAATTTAACCACGGGGTGGGTGATAATTCGGCCGTTACAGTGGATGACTTTTCAACTGCAAAAACCACCCAGGTGGAATTGTTTACCTAATCGATTTAGATGGAATATTTTTAAATATTTGGTCCAAAGATCAACAATTGAATTCCTATATAGAAAAAATTAGAAGCCTATTGCCACTAGACCTCTATGTGGGAAGAAAACTATCTTCATTTATTAGTGAGGCAGGGTTTGATGACGTCTCCTGGGATCTAAGTGTTCATAAGTTTCAAACGAAAGAGGAAATGGAAGAAGAATATGCTAATAATAAAACGAGGCTATCAATCGCAAAAGATAACTTTATTTCTATCTTAGGAAGCGAAGAAGCCTACTATGATTTTGAAAAACGTTATTTAGAAAGTAGTCGTGATTTGTCTAACACACTTTTCTTCAACAAATTTATATCTTGGGGTTTTAAAAAATAATACTGATGGAGTAGTTATGTCTAATTTAAAAATGATAGTTCTCGATTGTCCTGCCGCAAATTTGCATTTGCCTGAAGTAAGGTCGTTATATAGCAAACTTATGAATTTAAAACTAAAGGGTTATGAAACAATAGAATCTAAGTATATCCCTGTCGATACAAGTGATTTATTTGCAACTCATTTTATTGTTGGAGAAGTAGTCGATGGAGAGTTAAATCCATTAATTAGCTTTAAAGGACTTACAGAAGAAAGGTGCAACCATTGGAAAATACCTTTTAATGGGAGTGAAGTAGTAAAGAGAACTAAGAATAAAAGGCATATAAAAGCTGTTAATAATTTTTTTGAGTACAATCGAAGTTATAATGGTGGGGTTGGTTATACTGCTTCACTTGCCATCGACCCCAATGTTGGAGATAATGCAAAAAGAATACAATGTCTTAAAATGTTTGAGTGCATGCTATCGAGATTCCATACCGACTTTGGCATAAAAAGTTCCATGTGTATTGCAAGAATGAGAGTCCAATCAGATAAAGTTTTAAAAAAGATTGGTTATGAGGCCTTGAAGTTAAAAAGTGAAATTCTTCCCCAGATACCTTTTCCACAATATATTGGAGATGAGTTTTTAATACTCGTTTTAAATAACTTAAGTGAAGAGGCACATCAGCTTATTGAAGAGTTTCGCAGTGATTGGGATGAGAGAATAGTGATTGCGGGGCATGAGAATAATCTATTTCATATAGACAATCTTTTGCACCAGAATGGACGCAAGATAGCTTAGTCACTTTGGCAAATGTATCGTGACTATAGTTTAGGAAGGCTCCATACCATCCCATAATATTTTGACAATGGGCCGGTATACCAAAGTGGATTACCTTCAATTTATCTTTTGTTTCTTCTCTCGTTGAAGCTTTTAAAATAGTCTTTTTATTTGTGCTTTTCACAATGGTATATTGAAGGTTTTTTTCAAGAAAATTCACCAAGTTTAAAATAATTTTTTCATATGTATATTTTGGTGACAAACCTTTAATTTGGTATTCTTTGTTTACAGAGGATTTGTATTTTAAAGCAGCTCTATGGCCAATTAGATAAAAATAATTATCCGATATTCCTCGCCTTTTTAATTCCTTAAATAAATCAAGCAAAAGAAGTCCTGAAACCTGATGATTTGGAGATTCAATTAATTCATTTGATAGTTGAAGCTTCCTAGATATTTCACTTGTGACGTTTTGGTCGAAAAAAAATGTGCTTGTATCTAAGATGTTTGACATCGTCATCATCTTGCTAGAGCGGTACTGATTGTAGCGGCTAGGTAAATATAAATGATTTCCTTTCAAATGCTCTGATGCTGCAAGTGGATCATATTTTCCTTTTACAAAGCTTTCATAATCTAAATTAAGCTTTTCACTAAGTGAAAATGCTTTCTCTGCAGGAAGCTGATGAAGTCTATTTTCATAATGTTCTATTAAATTTGTAGGCTCTTTTAAAAAATCACACAGCTCATTTCCTTTCACATCAAGGAAGCTTAGCAGTTGCTCAAATTTTTCCTGGAAAACTAAGCTATGCTCCATACCGCTCCTTTTTAATGGTAAATGAGCAACACTCATTACCATTAAAAATGCAACTATGTTTTTGTACCGTTGTGTTTATTCCAGAAAAATTTGAGAAATAATTTGGGTTAAACTGGCAGTAGTACCCCCTTATAAATGGGTCTTCAAAATATAGACTTTTATCCACATGCTCTCTTGGATGGAAGGAGTAGCTGATAGACTCATTTTTAGAATCATTTTTAAGTATTTCAAATTTATGGTCATCTTCATAAAAAGGCATATTTTCTATAAGTTTGGTAACTTTCTCAATGCCATCCAACTGTCTGTATTCTTCGAAAAATTTAAAGTGGTGAGCAGGAAGTTTCATGGATAATTTGGAAAGAAGGCTGTATTGCTCCTCTCGGTTAAGGTGCCCTTCTATTCTCATTTTCTGAATAATTCTTAAATTAAAATTAATATTTAGAGGGTTGTTGATATTAACAAAGTAGAGTGGATCTACTTTTTCATCCTTGCACACTTGGTGAAACTCATCTTCTCCAAATAAGCTAATAAAATGTTGACGGTATAGATATAGAGAGCGCCCTTTTGTATAGGCATCTCTTTGATGTAATTTATTAATTTCAAAGTTTTCAAAATCGTTCGATACCTTAGAATCTACGATTCCTAATTTTAAATTATCATAGCTCAAATGAAAAAAGTTCATAAACGTATCGAGTTGTTCTACTGATATAGAAGATTTTCCGCTTTCTATTCTAGCTATTTTAAATCTTGAACATCCGATTACATTGCTTAGATCAGTTTGAGTGAGACTATTAGAAATCCTTGCGTATTTGATTGTATTTATAATATTTTTTTTAAAATCTATTTCACTCAAGAGCATCGCCTCAATTAAGGATGTCAACTAACGAATTTTCATATCACATGTATTCACATATTCATTAATATCATTTGATTAATGATTTTTTAATACTTGAAGGCACAATTTAACTGAAATTAACTCATTGTTAATGCGAAGCGCATGTAACTATGACATAGGATAGTAATTATTTCATGCATAGTGAGTATGATAAAGGGTCTTTATAGATCATTTAAGCGCCATGCACGCTAATAATTTTTTCTACTATTGCCCCAATTGGCATTCGAGAGAGCTCACTAGGGGAATAGCTTCCAAGCTTAAGCTCCACCAGTTGGTCAATATCCTCTGAAAAGCACAGATTTTTATTGGCCCACACCTCGTCGACTTTTCTAACTGGAGTGAAGTGTGGAGTGGTTAGGCAGACCTCTGGGTTTTGATCTACTAATTTTTTGATAGCAACCACCACCTCACAAAACCTATCAATTTCTGAGAGTGTAAAAGATTCTGTGGGCTCTATCATAATGCCAAAAACTTCTGGGAAGGCCACAGTTGGTGCGTGAAGGCCAAAGTCTAAAAAGAGTTTTCCAAGTTTGGCGATTGCCTCACTCTTTTTTACTCCTGCATTTTCTAATTTCTTAAATTCTTCATCAGTAAGTGTCAGAATAAATTCGTGCATCCTCTTAGTATCATCCGCTCCCACAGGTAGCGTTGGGTATGAGGATTTTAATTTTTCAAAGAGGTATCTTGCAGATAAAACTGCTATGGCCGACATTTTCTTGATGCCTTCTCGGCCAAGTCTTTTGACATAACTATAGGCCCTCACTTTGTGAGCAAAATTTCCGAAGTGTCTGTGGACACTGCCAATAGATTTTTTGGGTTTAACAATAGAGTAAACACCACTTTCGTCTTTTACAACTTGGTGCCCTGGTAGGTAGTCTATTAGCTTTTCAGAGACGGCCACAATGGCGTCCCCTGGACCTCCACCACCATGGGGTATAGTCCAAGTTTTGTGTTGATTGTTGTGAACAGCATCGACTCCCAACTTACCGAGATCTACCCATCCAGCAATAGCATTCATATTGGCCCCGTCCATGTAGACGAGTCCACCAGCATCGTGAATGAGCTGGCCCATTTGCTTAAATTGACTTTCAAAGATTCCAGCCGTATTGGGATTGGTCACCATGATGCCCGCAATGTGAGGACCATGTTTTTTTACTGTCTCCTCTAGTTGGGAAAAATCCATAAGGCCTTGTTCGCAGGCCTCAATTGTGACTATCCCGTAGACTTGATCGCCCACTTTCTTTGTTTCAAATCCCGCCATAGTAGCAGTTGCCGGATTGGTGCCATGGGCAGATCTTGGAATTAAAACGATATTCCTTTTCTCACCTTCTCCATTATCATGGTGGTAGGCCTGAATCATTTTAAGACCCACGAGCTCCCCTTGAGCACCGGCCATGGGCTGAGTTGTAAGAGCGGGAAGACCTGTAATTTGGCAAAATTGATTTTGAGTGTGATAGATAATCTCGAGAGCACCTTGGCAGTCTTCAAGCGGAGCCTCAGGATGAATATCAGTAAAACCTTTTAGTGAAGCGGCCCAATCATTGATGTGGGGGTTATACTTCATGGTACAAGAGCCAAGTGGGTATATACCTTGATCGGGGCTAATATTTTGCTCACTCATTTGAGTGTAATAGTGTTTGATTTTATCTCTGCTAAAATCTTTTAGCCCAGCAGGGCCTGATCTTAAAAGTTCAGCAGGGATGTCGGTGGCCGACACCTTTTTATCAATCTTCTTAAATAGAGAGTTGAAAACCTTTTCAAGCGCATCAAGGTCATCGGCACTGTGGAGATCTGAAAAGAAAAGTTGAATTAAATTATCCTCGTCTGATCTAAGCCCTTTAGCAGCATTAACGCCAGCGTGCACTCCACAGTCAGCTGCTCTGGAAATAAAATCGCAGGCCTTCATAGGCAATTTTAAAACAAATTCATTAAAAAAATGACCGCCTGCAAAGCGAGGCTCGACTCCTTCAAAGGAGCAAAGTCTGGAAAGCATCTTCGTGGCATGGGATCTTGAACACTCTATGGTTGATTTAAGTCCAAGCTC
>JABIHA010000025.1 GCA_018649885.1 Bacteriovoracaceae bacterium | reverse complement strand
GATATTGATTTTGATCCCGACGAAAGTGGCTCTTTTAGTGGGGAAATTACAGTGGAAACTGATGATGATTCTGAGTCTATTGAACTTGAGGGCGAAGGATACGATGAAGAGGATGATTAGATGATCAAATTATTTTCTTATGATTGGGCATGTTTACTTCAAAGCTCACTTTTAGAACACGAGGATTATCAAAAAAGTGCTGCTGGGTTTGATAGCAGTATGCAATTTGTCATCCACATGTCTCAAGATGAAACGCGTACTTGGGGAATTAACCTTCCCCATTGCGATGATGTCTGGGGCGAGCATAAAGAAGAAGTAGATTTTATTATGGAAGGTCCTTTTGAGGTTTTTGATCGAATCAAACTAGGGGAGCTTGAACCTGTTGTGGCCATATCTACAGGGCAAATCAAATTTAAAGGCAATGTATTAAAAATATTGAAATACGCAAAGGCCACGGCACTATTTATTAAGGCAATGGGTGATACACCCGGAGAGGTTTAAGGTTATGAGTGAGAAATTAAGTTTTTTAGTTGTTGATGATGAAAAGATGATATGTGAAGTACTAAAAGAAACCATTCTCATGTGGTACCCAGATGCAACTATTGACACTGCTGAAGATGGGCTAGAGGCCTTTCATAAACTCAGTGGCCACAACTATTCCATGATGGTTGTAGATTATAAAATGCCATTTTTTAATGGAGCTGATCTGATCCAGGCCTTGAGGGCCAAAGAAGGTTACAATAAAGAGCTACCAATTATTATGTTTTCTGGTTTTATTCCCGATGTAGAAAATTTACTTAGTACTTTTGATAAAGTTTTCTTTCTCGATAAACCAATGGATTTAGAAAAATTTCAAAAATATATTCGTTTTTCAATCGCATCTTCTTAGCATTACAAAAAAATTATTTTGGGATCGGCGAAGAGTTTGTATTTCCAGCTGTACTAAGTTTTTGAAGATGCTGAGTTTTCATCCTCATTTTATTTTTCCCACTTGGTAGGCTTTGAGCAGCTACAAAGAGAAAAAGAAATAGACCTACTAATAAGAAGTTTAGGCCCATCACAAAGAATATATTACTGTAATAGACATTTCTAACTTTTGTGATGATAGGGGTTTTATGATGGTTTTTTTGTGACATGTGACACCTCCTCTTGTCGCGTGTCAGCATATCATCAAATTCATTTTTTACGTCATTTTAATACTTAAATTGTACGACATCTGTATACAAGGCTGACTCTAGGTACATAACAATATAAAATCACGTGCCTTTGGAAAAACTTAATGGGTCGTTAATAGAAAGTGAAAATATAAACCTATTTTTAGGTTCAAGACTATTGTCTTACATTTACTTACAAAGAGTGCCCTTTAAGCACTTTGGACCTGGATTCTAATGAAATCATCTATTGGGTTTGTTATATCAATACTAAGCGGAGAAAATTATGAAAATTTTGTTACCTTTTTTGTTAGTGGCCTGTTCACTTTCTAGTGCATGGTCAAGAGGATCCGATCTAGGAGATCACTGGTATTCAGGCACTGTTGAAAAGGCCTTTGAAGTCGCCAAAAATCAAAATAAACCTCTATTTCTTTATTGGGGAGCCGTGTGGTGCCCACCATGCAATCAAATTAAAAAAACAATTTTTACTAAGACCTCTTTTCAAAAAGAGATGAAAAATTTTGTTAGTGTCTATCTCGATGGTGATAGTAAAAGGGCACAAAGCTGGGGTGAAAAGCTAAAGGCCTCAGGTTACCCCACCATGCTGATATTAAATCCTATGGGTAAGGAGATCATGAGGATGCCTACAGGCCTTGCTCTCGAAAAATATATTTCAGTTCTTAGACTTTCTAGGGCCAATTTAAAGTCCATAACAGACCTCCTGGCCTTGGCCAAAAAGGGAAAACTTTCTAAGTCCCAGTGGAATCAACTGGCCTTTTATTCATGGGAGCAAGATCAAGAACAAACGGTATCAAAAGAAAAACTGCCTGGAGAGTTAAAGTTACTACTTCAAAGGATTCCAGCGGATTACTCTGAAGAGAAATCTGCCCTTACACTTATGTATTTATCAAAAGTTGCAGGCCTTGAAAAAAATCCACTAACCAGACAGGCCATGAGTTATTACCAATCAGAATTTTTTAAAATTCTATCGGATAAAAAGTTGATCAACGCAGGCCTCGAGAAGTTGTCATTTGAGGGGTATAGTATTCAAAATTTCTTGTTTAAAAAGGCCTCAAAAAGTGCTCAAAAAAAATCAAAACAAAAATTACTTGAGGCCATGGACGATGTCCTTGGAAGTAGTCTTTATAGTTGGGATGAGAGACTTTCTTCTATCTCTGTTGAGTTGGAATATTGGCTTTCAACAAAAAAGAGCTTGGGGAAAAACCTTAAGGCCAAAATAAACAAGTCTATTGAGAGTGCGAGTTCTGAGGTTAACGATAGTTATGGCAGACAGGCCATAATGAGCACAGCTCTTTGGCTACTAGTGAAGACTAAGCAGTTTGGTCTGGCCAGAAGTTATGGCGAGCGTGAACTAAAGATTTCTAAGTCTCCCTATTACTTTATGAATTACCTGTCTTGGTTAGAAAAAGAGGCCGGTGACGAGAAGAAATCAATAAATTGGAAAAAGAAGGCCTGGGAAGTTTCTAGAGGTTCCGCTACAAGGTTTCAGTGGGGGACAGGGTATATTATGGCCTTGGCAAAGAGAGCTCCTAAAGATGGCAGCACATTAATTAAAGTGTCGAGAAAAGTATTCTCTGAGGCATTTATGGAAAAAGATCTCTTTTCAGGCAGAAATAAGAAACGCTTTGAGCGCGTCTCTAAATCATTAAGTGATTGGGCCAATAATAAAAAACGAAAAAAATTAGTAAGTAGCTTAGGAGATTTTGTAAAAAAGAAATGTCCTAAAGGCTCTAGTGCTGATTGCCACAAATTGATGGGGCAGATGGGACTTTAGTAAAACTATTAAGGGGGAGGGAATTTGAATCGCTATTTAGTGCCATTACTTTTTGGAATGCTAGCGTTTGCTAGTTGTGGCAAACATAATAGTGCTAATTCTCAAGGTGAGCTTCAAAAGAAGTTCGTAAAGCTCTCTAATGGCAAATACCCCGCTAAAAAATTATTTAGGTTACTTAAAGATAGAGAGATTCCTACTCTAAATTTAAAGTCACTTCAAAGATTGAATCATAGCGAGTACCGTCCTGAAATTTTAAGTGGAAAAATAAAGGCCTTGGTAATTCCGGTTGAGTTTAGTGATGATAAGTTTAACCTCCAAGGTGATAGAAGTTCTTTTAGTGATAAATTACAAAACAAATTATTTGGCAATTCTCCAGGATCAATCTCCCACTACTTCGGCCAGGCCTCTAGGGGGAAATTACATGTAGAAGGAATTGTTTCTCCAATTATCACGATGGATAAAAGCTCTGGCTTTTATGGGCATGCACCAAAAATTGGACAAAGAGATCAGCATCATACCCAACTTGCAATGGAATCGATTTTAAAATTGAAAGAAATAGTAGGGCAGGGAGATTGGTGGAAGGGACTTGATCAGTTTGATTTTTCTGATGCCAACCAAAACGGTATTTATAATGAGCCCGATGGCCTTATTGATGCAGTTATGTTTGTTCACGCTGGAGCTTCTCAGGCCTTTTGTCAGAAAAAATTTGATCCACAGAGGTTTTTCCCCTCATCAAATATGGCCACGAGTGACGAGGAAAGAGAGTGTTATGATCGAATTTGGCCGCATCAGTTTATGATTGGATTAAAACGAGACAACCCTCACTATCAAAGTCGTGGGCCACTAGTGAAAGGAGAGTATAGGGCCTCATACTCATCACTAAAGGTGCATAACTCATTATTTGCTCATCAGTACAACATGCAATCTATTTTTGATCCCATCTCTGTTTATGTCCACGAGTTTGGTCATTTCCTGGGCCTTAGTGATCAGTATCACAATGGAGAAAATGGAATTGGGTATTTGGATATTATGTCTATTCATTCACCTTTAGGGCCACAAAATTTAAGCGCCTATAACAAAATTTTACTGGGCTGGGTGAGGCCTGAAATTGTTTTTGAAAAAACTGTCCAAAATAGATTGGAAAGTGAATCAAGGGTAGGGCGGGTCAGAAGCTTTGGTCCTGGCATAGATCAGAAATTCCCTGTTGTTTTCGTGCCTGAGCTTGATCAGGCCCAGGCGACTATTAAAGGTGACTTTTTTATATTCGAAAAAAGGGTGACATCTAAAAAGACTAGAAGCGGAAGATATAATTATGATCAGCATCTTGTATTGGGCCCAGAGCTTCGCTTTGCTGAGCTTGCCGGGAATAGTGAAGGAGTGGATTTAAAATTCTTCCCCTATAAGGACGCCATTGTTTCTTGGTATTATGGGCCAAAGGATGGAAATTTTAGTAACCGCTTTGAGCTGGCGGTTGTGGACCGAGTGAAAATTCCAAAGCGTCAAAATATTTGGAGTGGGCCTGTGCGTGAGGATCAAAATTATTATTTTAATTGTTTTGGTAAGTCTGGAGCGTCTATGAAAGAAAATCATTGCCCCCATTTTTTAAAGGATATTCATTTAAAGGTTATGAAGGACAGTGATGTTTTAGAGGATCAATATTTTGAAGGCCTCAATATTTTAGAACGATCTGGTAGCAGGGTAGTTTTTAGACCAGGCTCATTAATTATCAAAACTAACTCTAATAGCAAGGACTTGGGGCCGAAGGAGATTTGGAATAAAAACACGGCAGCAAGAAAATTCAAAAAGCTGATAGATTAACCGATCTAATTCGTTAAAAAATCTGAAAAAATCATAAAATTTCACAGTCTACCGAAGTCATTACCATGGAAGTATTTGATAGAGTGATTTTTGCTCTCAATATTGCGATCTTGGCGGCATGTGTGTACGGGCATATGGCATCAGTATAGCTGTCCAAAAAAGTGTGAGGCTATATTACACAGCCCCCATGGTGAAGTGGTCTTTTTATTCTGGTAAGAAACTCTGTGGTGTTTTGGGCCTTGGGATAAAAGATCAACTTATAGTCACCTTGGATGGCACTGAGAGCACTTGGTATTTCATTACAGCCTAATAGTTGGGCGAATTGCTGTGCAAATTCTCCATCTGCAGTAGCGAACTCAATTTGAAGGTTTTCATAGTTACGAACAATAAATTGATGGATTCTCAATTGTTTTTGAACCAGTCTATGTTTATTGCACCCACTAGTTCCAGAGCTAATGCCAAAGAGCTGATTTGATAAAAGTGAGTTGCTGCTCATCTTAATGACTGCCGAAAGTATTGTTCGGTCCCTTTTTATCAAGATAGTCCCGAGTCCGCAGCCTACGCTTGTGTCATCTTGGCCAAAGGCAATGGCCATGGGAAACAAAAATATCATAATAATGAGCTTCAATTACCACTCCATAAGACTCGTTTATTAAATCATACAAAATCTGATAGGCAATATAAAGTCCCAAATTGTGGTGAGCGCTGTTTTGTGAGTAAATAGAAGAAGCAAGGAGGCCAATTGGCCGAAGATAACACTCAGGTACTGCTCTATTCTTTTGATGAAAAGATGCGAAAGATTCTCAAATTTGCGTTGCAAAGTGGCTACGGTTTTGATGTGCATTGCCCGGAAGATGAGAAAAGTGCACTGTCTCTTTTTAGAGAGAAAAAAGATCAGTTCAACTTGGTGATCTATCTCTATCATCATGAAGATTTTATTCTAGATGATATTATTAAAATTTTTCAAGACGAATCATTTGTTATCCCTATTGGCTTTATTGCTGATAAAGAGCTTCTCCCAGGCCTTCCTCCAGAGATGCGTGGACGAGTTTTTCACTTTATAGAAAAAACTAATACCATAGCAGGTCTTCAAGAAGTGGTATCGAAAATCTTTGTGGAGGACGTAAGCCTTAGTCTGGATACCTATTCACCTGTGGCCCTCGATTGTATAGAAATATTTGATGGGCTTTCAAATGATCTGTATATAAAATTGAAAGAAGATAAATTTGTAAAACTTTTTCGAGAAGGTGATCAACTGGATGATCAAGATATTGAGAAATATCAAAAAAAAGGTCTAGAATTTTTCTACATTCAACAAAAAACAGTTAAGTGGGTGCTCGATCAAGTTCACTCGCAATTTCCACTTTTTTTACAAAATAAGAAATTCAAGTTTGTGGTGCGTTCCCCTGAGTCCAGTGCTCAAGAAAAATTTGAACAAAAAATTATTAGAGTTGAAGATGAGCTTTTGATCACAAAAGATTTTAAGGAGCTGATAGAACAGAAAGTAAAAAGAGCAGTCAGCACTGTTAAGAAACATCCTAAATTCACCAAAAGTTTTAGAAAACTAAACTTTGATCAGGGAAAAGACAATTATATTTCAGGACATATCTCACTTCTTGCTTCAACAACCTGTGGACTTGCTAAATCTTTGGAGTGGAGCTCGGATATAACACTAGAAAAACTCGTGTACGCCTCGCTTTTACATGATATCACCTTATTTCACAAACCAGAGCTTGCTCGCATCCAGACTGTAAAAGAGTTAGAAAAAACTTGGGATAACTGGAGCGAAGAGGATCGCAAATTATTCTTGGGCCATCCAGCGGATGCTGGGAATTTGGTTAAATCCTCTTTTAACTTGGCCCCTCCAGAGACAGAGCTCATTATTTTTCAACACCATGAAAGGCCTGATGCTAGCGGTTTTCCTAAGAAATTGGGGGCCTCAAGAGTAGCACCTCTGTCGGCCTTATTTATTGTTGCTCACGATATTGTTGATTACTTTATAAACAATGAAGGCTGCGGATTATCGGAATATCTACTGCGAGCGGAAAATTTATGGAATGTCGGACCCTTCAAAACGGTTTATAAAGGGCTCAAAAAGCTTGTGGATCAAGAAAACAAGGCCTCTTAAAAGCAAAAAAATATGTAATCCTTACACTTTTCTTCTTTCGTGCAACGCGTAAAAACTCCAAGGGACACTCGCTAAGTGGTCAATTTCTTCATTTTGTGACAGTCTAAGAAAAATTTTTTAACCATTACCCCATGAGGAATATATGACTGATCACGCGTGGTACAAAGAGTACCAAGAGGGAATCCCAAAAGAAATCGATACCGCTGCCTATGACTCATTGGCATCAATGCTTGAGGAAGTATTTATCAAGTATAAAAATCGTCCTTCATTTCACAATATGGGCACCACCATGACTTATGGTGACCTCGATAAAAAAAGTAAATGCTTTGCAAGTTTTCTTCAAAATGAATTGGGATTAAAAAAAGGTGATAGAGTCGCTTTGATGATGCCCAATATTTTACAATACCCAGTTGCTCTATTTGGTATCTTGAGGGCCGGGATGGTTGCTGTTAATGTTAACCCTCTCTACACTAAAAGGGAGCTTAAGCACCAATTAAATGATTCTGGTGCTGAGGCAATTGTTATATTTGCTAACTCGGCCAATATTTTAGAAAAAGTACTAAGTGAGACTTCGGTTAAGCACGTAATGGTCACTCAAATTGGAGATCTCTTAAAATTTCCAAAAAATTTGATTGTTAATTTTGTTATTAAGAATGTGAAAAAAATGGTTCCAGCTTTTCAGCTTCCGAAAGCGATGAACTTCAAAGACTGTGTTGAAAATGGTGATCCATCAAAATTTGTAAAAACTGAAGTGACTTTAGAAGACACAGCATTTTTACAATATACTGGTGGAACAACAGGCGTATCCAAAGGGGCGATACTAAGCCACGGAAATATTGTTGCCAACTTAACTCAGGCCAAAGGGTGGATCGGAAATGCTATCAAAGAGGGTGAGGAAATTATCATCACTCCACTTCCGCTTTATCATATTTTTAGTTTAACTGCTAACTGCCTTGCCTTTTCAAGTCTAGGTGCCATGAATGTTTTAATTACCAACCCAAGAGATATCCCAGGATTTGTTAAAGAGCTTTCAAAATGGAAGTTCACAACGATCACTGGTGTGAATACTCTTTTTAATGTTCTTGTAAATAATGAGGATTTTGCAAAGCTTGATTTTAGCTCACTTCGTATCACTCTTGGTGGCGGAATGGCCGTTCAGCGCGTTGTTGCTGAGAAGTGGAAAGAAGTAACAGGAGTGCCACTTATTGAGGCCTACGGTCTAACAGAGACATCTCCAGCTGCCAGTATGAATCCTATGAATATGAAAGAATTTAATGGCAT
>JABIHA010000103.1 GCA_018649885.1 Bacteriovoracaceae bacterium | reverse complement strand
GAACAAATTCCCGCTATCTCATCTTCGGCCTGAAATGTCTTAACTCCAAGATTTTTGTGTTTTGCGAGTTCGTGCAAAATATCTGTTGCAGGAGTGATAGGGTAGGAGCCTAGAAAGAGCTTGAGCTCAGCAGCTTCAGCGGCCTGAATAAATCCCCAAGCTGTGGCCGTGTTCCCATTGATTTGCCTATATGTTCCCGGCTGGATTTTGGCAGCTGGTACCGAATAAGTGGATATGCTGGCTTCAATAGTGTCGCCGTAATTAAATCCGGCTTTTAATGCTTTTGAGTTGGCATCAATGACCTTATCTTTTCCCTTAAATTTATCGCTAATCCAATTGAGAGTGGGACCTAGGTCACGGCCAAACATAAAGTAGGTAAGACCGAGGGCGTAGAAGTTTTTACATCTGGCCTTAGACTTTTTATCTAGATCTACTTCCTCAAGAGCAACCTCAGTTTGGCTGGTGATATTGGCCTTGATTAGTTGGAAATCATTTAAGTGATCATCTTCAAAGGGATCGGCGTCATAGCCGGCCTTATCCAAGTTGCCTTTGGTAAAAGCATCCATATTGAGAATAAGGGTTCCACCTTTTTTAACTGTATGAAGGTTTGCCTTGAGAGCGGCAGGATTCATGGCCACAAGAACGTCTGGCTCATCTCCTGGGGTGTTGATTTCAGATGCGCCAATATTGACTTGAAATCCTGAAACACCTGCAACTGTTCCGGCCGGGGCTCTAATTTCAGCGGGAAAGTCTGGGTGAAAGTAAAACTAGCACTACAACTCCCCCACTCTCTTTACTAAAATGCCCCCTGAAATTATCGACGGCCTCAAAAAGGCCCTCTTTTTTGGCCTAAAGGCCCTTTAAAAACCATGGAATTACTCCAAGCTAGTATCTCTATTTTGCATAAGCTCTTATCTACCTAATTAAAATGGGCTTATCAAACATCTTAGTAGAGTTTACAAATACTTAAGTAGTGCAGAAGCCATCTACTTGAGCTGTCTATAAATATCAGTTGTTTACTATGCTTATTGTCTGATCACTCCCTCGTTTTAGTCAAAATAGCGCTTCTAAGTCACTGATATTCGATTGCCACAATGGCCACTATATTGCACTTTTCTACCTATACAAAAGTGGAGAGAGATATGAACGTAATCAAAATTACTTTAATGCTACTTTTTTGCTTCAATGCCTTTGCAGGCATGGGTGTCAGCTGCTTGGTAGATGCTAAAACGACAGGACCAGCTGATGTGCTAGAGGATTGCCATGATTTTAAAATCACCATTCCTCGGGACATAGACGAATATGGGTCTATGGTCATAAACCAAGAGTCGAAAGACGCATTTGATCTTGAGTTTACTAAGTCTAAAAAGCTAATCAAAGGCCAGATTGCAGGGATTTCTCCTGTTTGTGGAGAATGGTTTGTAGTGGGCTATAACGCAGGAAAAAGAGATCTAACGAAATCAAAATCTGAAAAATTTTCTCTTACTTCCCAGTTAAATCTAAGAAACGTCGCAGGTCAAAAAGCCGAAGTAAAATTTGGCAGTGGATGTGAAACATACTCAGTGGGAAAGTGATTGTATTACCCACTTAAAAAGTTAACGAGGTGATCAATACCAGTTTTAAATCCTTGCTCTTCACCTCCGATAGAGACTCGGAAATGCCCCTCTAGTCGAAAAAAGGATCCAGGGGCAACAATTGTTTTAGTACTATCGAGTAACTCACCTACCATTTCTAGATCAGTCCTTCCCTTTAATAAGTTTCTCACGTCTAATAGACCGACAATGCCAACATCAGGCTTGTAAAAAGAAGCATCTGAGAGCTTTTCCAGCTTCTGTTCAAGAAAATCCATGCGACCATTAAGTCTTTGTACTTGATAAGCTTTGAGCTCATCAAGCTTCTCTAGAGCACTAGAGATATAGCTCATGGCCACAGAGCTGTGAGAACCAACAGTTTGGAGTATCGCCGCATTTATTTTATCAATAATCTTAGGTGCTCCCACAAACCATCCACTCCTGAGAGATCCAAGCCCATATACTTTTGTAAGGCCTGATAATATTAAAATATTGTCATTACTTCCATATGCTGTTCCCTCACCTAGAGGCCGGTGAAAATCGAGATAAATTTCATCGACAACCAGGAATACCCCTTTTTCTTTTAAAATACTTGAGAGCTCAAATAATTCCCTCTCACTCAAAAGAGTCCCCGATGGGTTATGGGGATTTGTAATGACAAGAGCAGAATTAGACTCGAGATTAGACTTCTTAATTTTTTCTAGATTAAAAACTAAACGTCCCTCCACATTCTCTCGTTCAATAAAAGAAGTTTTAGTACCTAATGCTTTGGGTGTCTGCCAGATTGGCTCAAAACCAGGAGACTCCGCATATATAGAATCAAACAGCGTGGCCACAATAAAAAGGGCATGGGTGCAACCAATTGTTACGGCCACATGATTTTCTTCCACATTGTAAATTGAAGCCAGTTGAGCATTAAGAAGTTTGTGCAAATTAGCTGAATGCATATCAAGGTGAGTAGGATTAACCTTCATTGAGCTCAGTGGATAAGCTTTGACATTACTAGATGCCAAGTCAAAGACAGCATTAGGATAATTTTCGTAGGCAAAGTCTACGTAAGGTAAATTGTCGAAGTCAAATTTGGGTACAATTGATGAGAAGTTTTCCATGTCCCATCATCTAATGGCCTATCCAATTGGTAAAGCTCTAGTTTAAACTGAGATCAATTTAGCTGGATCTTTCCTCTGAGAGCGATCGCATTATTATATTCATTTTTTTCACGCTGAGGGCGACCACTCTTGCCTTTCACTTGAGTAGGAACTAAAACAGCAAAAACAAAGTAGCTTCCTGATGGAATCCCCGAAGGAACCTCAAAGCTATTTGTCAGTTTTTTACTCTCCTGATTCAATTGATACTGGTAAACGGTCTCTGACTGATAGTCACGATCTTGATCTAATATTTGATTTTTTGAAAACCATAGTTGAAGTTCAGCTTTGATTGCTTTACTTCCCTTATTATTAATAGTTATTTCAGGTTCAATACTATTTCCACCAACGCTGCTAGCAGGGACTTCTTTGTTAAGTATTTGTTTCCCCGCCTTGTATTTGGGGTTGGAAGATTTTGGTAAGAAATAACTATTTGTGACCGTTAGATCTGCAGTTTTTTTACTCTTATTTCCATACAGGGAAATAAGACCTGCAACATCATCTGGCAAAAATTCCATGCTCGCTTCACTTTTGCCTGTGGTCCATGGTTTGTGACTATGGTTCATAATAGCGTATTCATTATTTGCATGGGACAAACCCAGGGCATGGGTTACCTCATGAAGAAGTACCGCTCGAAAAGATAGTTTTTCTCCAAGTTGTCTTCCCACTTCCCAGTATTTTTGGCCATTTTGTTTAGGATTGCCAAAGGCCCACTTCAACTTTCCATTATAGGTGACAAAGTTTTCTGAAAACCTGCATTTCTTATCCATATTGGCCCAAGCAGGATTTTGCTTTTTCTTGCTACGGGCATTCATCTGGGACCTATTATAAAAGCCAATTCTAATTGATCTATGGTATTTCTCATCATTTCCCCTATATAACTTTGGGAACTTCAGATCTTGTCCAAGCTCTAGTGTTAAATCAATTTCAGAGATACTATTAATTTCTTTTATAACTCTTTTTATATCGCCTTTGGCGCGAGCAAGTGCAGATTTTGGATCTGCAAAATCTTTAGATTTAATATAGCTTTTTAAACTCGGTAAGTGCAGCCTCACTTCCACTGGTTTTTTTCCGGCCCATCTTTTACCAATCCCCCCACACTTTTTCTTTCCCATTAAGTTAAATGCTTGCGAAGACCCTGGAGTCATCAGAATTGAAATAAATAATAGACTTGTGATTTTCCAAGATGCACCCAACATAATTTCTCCCCTGAAGGCAATTGCCTTCTCATTTTACCTTGCTATGCACAATACCGTTTATTCGGATCCCTTCCAATTGTTTAGAAAAATGTACAGGATTAGAGTCATTGTTCGGAAAAAGTAAACAAGCAGGGAATATCCCCGTAAGTGTTTGATTTTTTAGGGGTCGAGTGGGTCACTCCCAACAGTGAAGTTGATGTTATCAGGAAAGAATTGTGATCGATTGTACCCTCCAACTCTTAGCCTCCCAACAAGGTGGCCTAGCTCGCGCCTCAACCTGGAATTAAAACTGCTAATATGAGGAAGAGAAAAATATAAGCTTTGATCAATAGAGCTGACAATTAAGGCCCGGTTGAGCCCATGGGATAAGATAAAGCGTCCCACATTTCTGATATTAGTTGTTGAGTGCCTGGCGTAGGGATCAATAATGATCATCTCTTCACTGACCTGGAAGTGCTCCATAAGGTAGCGCTTCATTTCCATCGCCTCATTATGGGGTGTTAAATTAGGGTGAACATTTCCCCCTGAAACAATAAAGACGCCTCCACCATTTTGAAGATAGCTCTTATAACCCCAGGCCAGCCTTCTTTTTGCCTTTTGGTGCAAAATTATGGGAGCTTTCGTTTTTTTAGGAGTAAAACCTGGAATCACAAAGGCCGGAAAATCCAAGCTATTTAAAAAATCAAAATTTTCTTGAATATAGATGCTCGCCTTTTCATTTTGAGAGTCTAGATCAATAAAAATACCTCGATCTGAAATATTCTCAGAATTTCCAAAAGCATATTTTTCAGAACTAATAGCAGTTGTAACCATGAACAATTTTAAACTATTAGCAGAATGGATACAATCAATTGCTTTATCACATATTCCCTAGCTGGCCATTTTAAGAATTTTTCTTAGAAGTCCGCGGGCCTCGACTTCTCCATAGAGAGGGACTCTTGGTCTTGAGTATTCTCTTGTCAGTCTATATTGTAAGGAATCCAAAACTTTTTGATTGAGCAGGTCTACTTGCTGATCAAAAGTCTTTTTATGTTTTTCCTCTTCTGTAAGTTTAATGGGTTTTTCAAAATAAAAATCCATCTTAGCTGGCATCGGAAAACTACTAAAAGCGATCATAGAGTAAAATGCAAGTTTTTCAGTGTATTTTGAAAAAAGACCTGGAATAAAGGGAATTCCAAAAGGTG
>JABIHA010000057.1 GCA_018649885.1 Bacteriovoracaceae bacterium | reverse complement strand
ATCCTCACCTTTAAAATGAGCGCAGTCAAGCGATGAATTAAGGATGATGCAGGGTCCGTTAGGATTATTAAGCGTAATGCCAGCCCCTTCGAGTAATAACAACGTACGATCATAGCCACTGAAATCAGAAAAAGGGCCACCAGTAGCAACAGATGCAATGCTTAAGCGCCAAGAAAACTCTTCGTGCTGTGTTGATTTCTCCACCAACAATTCAACGGTTGAGCCCAAACCATTTCGCCAAGGCAGTTTCCGAAAGCTCTCAGGTGGGTGAATTTTAAATGGCTTCATCATAATATATCCTCAACTTAAAGTACTCCTATCTTCAACTAAATCACCTCAAGCCACTGCAGAATAGCACCTTGAACAACTGAAGATTGTTACAAAGGGTAACGGAAAGGACGTTCTATGAGGTCGATACACTCTCAGGTTTACCACTTTGCAAAACTTGTTCAGTGAGATGGTTAGACGATGGAAAGCTCCAAATGCTTAAACCCAATAATTCCATTATTATTTTTTTAAATAAAACTGTCCAATGGTAGTCCTTTTATATAATGAACTCTTGTCAAAAATGATAATTCATTATAATCCTAATATGAGAAAATCTGAGATTATTCTCGCCTTGCTCTTCCAAATAAATTAGTCTTAGGTTAATTAGTATTACAACAATTGAAACTTTTCCGTCACAAATGCCCAACTTCTGCGTTGGCTAGTCTCAAATATTATGAAGATAAAATGGAAATTGAAAGATGATTCAAAACTTTAATAATAAGACCGACAAAGTTGGTGATGATTTCAAAAAGACAATTGGCTTAAAAAGTAAACTTCAAGTTGCGGCTGGGATTTTTTCTATCTACGGTTTTGAATCACTTAAAAATGAGTTGAAAAAGATTGATAAGTTGAGTTTTATCTTTACCGACCCGACTTTTATAGAATTGGACAAAAACAGTAGAGAGCAAAAGCAGTTTCAAATACATGCCAATTTCAGGCAAAAAGCCATAAGCGGATCAGAGTTTGAAATTAATCTGAAAAACGAGCTAAAAGGTAAAGCGATTGCTAAAGAGTGCAAGAAATGGATTGAAAAGAAAGTTGAATTCAAAACAAATATTGGTAATAAATACATCCAACCGCATATCTTACTAGTTAACGAAGATAACAACTATGTCTACATGGGCATCAATGAATTCAGTAGTGCTGGTTTTGGATACAAGAAGGATAATTCAATATTACATCAAATCATAAAAACTGATGACTATCCTACAACAAGTCAATATTTGGAGAATTTTAAAGACATTTGGAATGACGAGAAAACACTGATAAATGTAACTGAAGAAGTGATTGGTTACATTGCGGATCTGTACAAAGAAAACTCTCCTGAATTTATTTATTATCTCACTCTCTACAATATCTTCGATGTATTCCTTGAAGATATTTCAGAAGATGAACTGGCGAACGAAAAAACAGGATTTAAAGATTCGATCATCTGGAACAAACTATATGACTTTCAGCGTGATGCTGTCCTTGGGATTATCAATAAATTGGAGCGTCATAATGGTTGTATACTAGCTGATAGTGTCGGGCTTGGCAAAACATTCACAGCATTGGGTGTCATAAAATATTATCAGGAAAGAAACCGTACTGTACTTGTACTATGTCCAAAAAAATTAGGAGATAACTGGCAGACTTTTTTAAACAACTATGAAGACAACCCACTTGTCAAAGACCGATTAAATTATGATATTTTGTTTCATACGGACTTATCAAGAGAAAAAGGTGAATCGAATGGTATTGATTTATCACGAATAAACTGGGGGAATTACGACCTGGTGGTTATTGATGAATCGCATAATTTCAGAAACAACGATCCACGGAAAGACAGAGTGACTCGTTACCAAAAGCTACTAAACGATGTCATGAAGGCCGGTGTAAAAACAAAAGTCCTTATGCTTTCAGCAACCCCTGTCAATAACAGATTTACCGACTTGAAAAATCAGATCGCATTAGCATGGGAGGGAGATACCGCTAAGACAGATGAAAAACTCGGTACTGAAAAATCAGTTGAAAATATTTTGACTAATGCCCAGAAAATATTTAATGACTGGACTAAATTGCCTATAGAAGAACGAAGCAGTCAGGTGTTGCTTGCCAACCTAAATGCAAATTTTGATTTTTTTAAACTACTAGATAGTGTCACCATTGCCAGAAGCAGAAAACATATCGAAAAATACTATGACATCAGTAAAGTTGGTAGGTTCCCTAATCGTCTAAAACCCATTACACACCGTGCTGGCATTACGGATCTTCCAGACTTTATGGAGGTATCGGAACTTTATGGAGATCTATCAAGACTGATTCTGGCCATCTATTCGCCTACTGAATATATTCTGGAAAATAAACGAAGCTTTTATGCTGAGTTGTACGACACCAGCATCAATGAAAAAGTAAGTTTTAAACAGTCACATCGGGAAAAAAGCTTACAAACCCTTATGCGGGTAAACTTTCTTAAGCGGTTGGAAAGTTCTGTTGATTCATTCAGACTCACTCTTAGTAAATTTATAAAATTGAATGAAAATACTGTGGGTAAAATTGAGACTTTTGAAAAATCAGGCACTGAGGAATTTGCCGAATCCACTCAACTTAATGATATTAACTTAGATGCTGAAAGTGATGACTGGCTGAGTGATGAAATGAGTGTAGGCGGCAAAGTCAAAGTAAAACTTGCTGATATGAACACAACTGGTTGGAAACAGGATTTACAGGCAGATATTCTTATTGCTAAGTCCATTTTTAAAGAAATGGCCAAAGTTAAACCGCAATACGACACAAAGCTCAGAGATTTAATAGGATTCATCAAGAAGAAATTAGAATCCCCTATAAATCCAGGAAATCGAAAAATACTAATTTTCAGCGCTTTTGCCGATACGGTATCCTATCTCTATCAGAACCTTGCCGACCACAATCTAAAAGTACACAACCTGGCAACTGCTAAGATAACTGGTTCTGATAACAATCAGAATACACTAAAGATCGATAATAGTTTTAATAACCTTCTTACAAATTTTTCACCCCGATCAAAAGAACGAAGAAAAAAGGATGCCCCTGAAATTGATAT
>JABIHA010000037.1 GCA_018649885.1 Bacteriovoracaceae bacterium | reverse complement strand
TATGAATTAGGATTTATTGACGATATAGAATATAAATTCACATCGGGAGAAAGCCCCTTTAACTTCCGAGTAGTTAAGAAAAACACATAGTGTAAAGTATGTGTCGCTAATAAATAGTAAAGTATGTCTCGGAAAGTTCAATTAGAAGTATTTCTTGGGAGGGCAAGGGCAATCACCAACACCCAATAATAAGGCAAAGGGAAAGTATGAAAAAAAAGGCCCAGCTAACTGCCGAGCCTTTTAATTAAGCAATTCTTTTTATTTTTCTTTCGATAGACTTAATTTGTCTTCCAAGCTTGGGAGCATAGGCAGTTTCGGCCTTTGCTTTTAGCTCAGCAATTTGCATCTTGTAAGTCTCAATACAGACGACTTTTTTTTGTTTTTCAGTAAGTGGGGATTTTTTATTTCGGCTCATAGGTTCTCCTTAACCATTGGGAAAAAAGATAAGATTATTTTAATGGGAAAACCAGTGAATGCAAGAGTAACGTGAGAAGCCCGAGCTATCTGCTCGGGCAATGTTAAGCTATTTTAGTAATATAGAATGCTTATGTACTGGGGAGTGCTTTTTTCTTGCCGCCAAATGAGGCCAAGACAATAACGGCTATTTGGATAATAAAGAAAGTCGCTAGGAAAATGGCCCCGCCTTCACTAAATCCATAAGAATGAAGACCTGATGCCAGTATATAATTGACTCCAAACCAGGCCATCATCACAGACATAAAGGCCCCTGCAACCATAGCGGTAAATCTTTTTGGCGGTATCCAATTTGTTTGCTTGCCATGAAGAATTGCCATATAAATTAAAAGTACAATGAGAGACCAGGTCTCTTTTGGGTCCCATCCCCAGAATCTTCCCCAGGAATAGTCGGCCCATATACCACCTAAAATAATACCAGCTGCTAAAAGTACAACTCCCACTTTTATACAAGTGTGAATGAGAGTTACTTCGTATCTAAGCTCTTTGTCTTCAACTGTTTTGAATCTCTTTTTGACAAGAACAATATTGGCCAAAATCCAGCTGAGGGCCAAAGCGGCATATGAGAGCATAATGGTAGTGACATGAGTTGAAAGCCAAAAGTTACTTCTAAGTACAGGGACAAGAGGCTTAATACTAGGTGAGAGCATACTATTGGCAAACATCATCATCATCAGGCAGAGCATATTGTAGGCCAGACCACAAACTATAAAGATTTTTTCTTTTTTCACCATTGCTATGATGGTGCCGATAACGAGAGCCCCGAAACCTGAGAACATCACAGTTTCGTACATATTGGTAATTGGTGCTCTTCCCGAGATATAAACTCTTATACTGATCCCAATAACCTGAACGATAATAACAAGCAACGAGATCACAAGCCCTGGAGTCTGACTTTTAAATAATGTCAGAGCAAAAATTCCCGCAAGGACCAGTAACATCGCCCAAGAAAAGATATGAAGCTTTGAATAAGTCAGCTCCACTAGATATTTGTCACCATTTTTTGCGATATAGGCATTTTTGGCATCCTCTAACTGCGTACGTCCAGAGGCCACGAAGTCACTTTCATCTGCAAAAATATCTTTAATCGATCGAAAACCAGTAGTGGATTTATCACTGGGAATTTTCCAGTCCTCGCCGTTAATAATGGATTTGGTGATTTGGATTCGAGTTAATTGCTTTGAAAGAGCTTTTTTATAGGGAGAGTCTAGTTTTTCACCAAAATATTTTGAACGAATGGCCGTGCTGTAGTCTGCTAGCTTCATTAAATCAATGCTGCTTTGCCCTTTTTTGAGCTCCATTATTTCTCTGATTTTTTCGTGTTGTACAGGAGTTGTAAGCTTAGGGATATTTTTGTGATTCATGTAAGCGGTGGCAAGATTACAATAGGTAGTAACTGAATCCTCACCTTGAGGCTTTCTTTTATTGGTTAAAAATTTCAACGTCTCTCCGGCATGAACTGCCAAGGGCTTGATTCTACCTCCGCCTAAGATAGGAAGAGATTCTAACCAATTTCCACAGGGGTTAGCATAGAGAGGAGTCGCCAAAATTAATAAAATTGCGGCGATTATTTTTTTCAAATTAAGCATGAGTAATACCTTCTTTGGTAACAGAAGCTCTTTGGGCCTTAGCTTTGTTTTTAGGTCCCTTTTTTTTCTTCTTCTGTAAGTAAAAGTGCCAGGTAGATCCGAGTACTAAGAGTAGGGATCCAAGATATTTCCAAGGTCTTCCGGGGTCATAATTTACGCTGAGCACTGAGCCATAACCCTGACCTTGCCCAAGCTGAAAATAGGAAGCCTGATAAAACGTAAAATTTCTGTAATCGAGTGGGTTATTCATAAATAAATGGTGAGCTTTTGAGGAAGTTCCATCAAATAGATCAACAAAGGATTCAAAACTGGCAGGAGTCATAGTTCCTGGATTTGTATCCATTTTAAATCTAGTGAGGTTGATTTCAAAAGGTGTTCTAATTGATTTCTTGTGAAGCCTTATCACCACTTGCTCACCGTTAAATGGAATTGTGACAGGCGCTCTATCTTTCACCCAATAGGTCTGTCCCATTACCTTGATGGAGAGTGCGCGCTCAGTACCTTGAATCGCTTTGCCTCCATTTTGTAGTGGGAGTTGGTATACGGGATTTTTGTATGGGTATTTTTCATCGTGATGAGTTTTTAAAACTAAATTAAAGCCCATCCAAGGGAGTTCTATGGAGTCCCCAGACTTTTTGAAATCTTGAATGACCCATTTCTCATCACTGTAATAGGCCAAGCTTTTACCAAATAAAAATAGGTGGGGAGAGTCTCTGAATAAACCCAGTCCAAAAACGCGGTATTGGGATTTAGAAATAATGGTGAATTTTTCATCCAAAGGCCAGGGAGTCATATCGGGGAAAAAAGTATAGATCTTCCCTTCTTCTTTAAATGCGAAGTAGCGGTTTTTGGATTTTGTGGCCTGCATTTCTAGACCTTTTTCTTCCGGAGTAGTGCAGGCGCCTCTTTTTGCATCCCAAATAATAACACCGCTTTTGGAATTAAGTCCGAAACATCTCAGCAGTGTGCTGGGGAGAAAGTGAACTGAAAGTGGTCCCATTTGAGTGGATGATTCAAAGTCAGTTGCCTTTGGGTGTAGAGACATGGTGAATTCTTGAGAAACTTGATTATTAAAAATCTGGTATTCACCCGAGCTATACTTAATGGGAGATTTTGAATCTTTCCAAACCACTTCGTGCCCGGCAAAGGGAAGATATTCTCCAAGCTCTATGCCTTCAACATTGTGGTTCAAATTAGTTTTTAAAGCTGTATTTGGAAGTTTAAGAGAAACGTGTCTTTTCATGCCAAAGCTAACGGTTAAAACGTCTTCAGGCAGGGATATATTTCTTGTGGGAGTGCTGGGGACCAAAGTCATGGAGCCGTCTATTCCCGAATAAAAAGTGATAAATGAACCCAAAAATAAAATCAAAAGCCCTGAGTGGAGCATATAAAAACCGTAGAGTCTTTTCTTGGGGGGAAGTCGCAAAAGAGTAGCGCAAAAAATGCTGAGAAAGAGGCAGAGCTGCAAAAACATAAAAGGCAGTGATTTATAGACAAATTTTCCAGCAAACTCGGCGCCGTAGTAGGATTCGACAAAGGTGCCAATGATCAAGACAACAGTGAAAACTGAAATCATGACTACAGCAAATTTTAAACTGCCGAAGAATTTTTCAAAATCTTTTAAGGTCTTTAATATCATAAACTTTTCATCACATATTTAGTGCGTCAACACTCCCATACCTATTGGAAGATGTAAACGAATTGAGCCGGATAAACTTAATGAAATACTTTGTTTAAAAGGTAACTAAGAGAAAATAAAACTGGCTGGTGCAGCACGTAGATAATCAGTGACTTTTTCCCCATTTTTTGAATGAAGCGGGTAAGCCTATTTTGCGTTAGTGCCAGTTTATGAACTCCGATCGAATGAAGGTAAATTCCCACTAAAGTGGCACCGAACCACGGAATAAAGGGAATATAGTCCATGGAGACCACGCCTAGCCATTTAGATATGGGAATGATCGTGGGTTGAAAATATATATTCAAGGCCAGCATTAATGCGCCCACGATTCCTGAGGATTTTGGAAAGCGCAAAAAGAATACTCCAAACAACGAGCACAAAGCTATGGCGTGAATGGTGCCGAAGAAAATATAATTTTTTGGGAAAGCAAAATAAGTAACAATTGTAATACCAAGTGCTATGGAGCCCAGTAATGCAAACCGTGACCTAACCAGTGACCAATTAATTTTTTCCAGATGCACAAGTCTTAGAGACATACCCACACAAATCAAAAAATTAAAAACGATAACTCTTGGGAAAGGGTACCAGAAGGGGTCATCTTGAAAATTGATGTGTAAAAATTTGAATATGGTGAGATCAAATGCTGCATGGAAAATTACCATCTGAACGATGGCAAGTCCTCTGAGGAAGTCTAAAACATGGAATCTGCTTACTGCTACTTTATCTTTTTTCACACTCATAACCTTTATGATAAGAGTATTTACTTAAACTCACCAGCGTCAAGGGTTTGGCAGTTAATGATTAACTCTAGGCTGGCCTGCGTTATTGTTTGGTCAATGCTGTGGATAACGAAATAAGCGAAATGAATCTAGATAAAAATCACAATGAAAAAATATCTTTTACAAAAAGGGCAGGTGAGCGCCTAGAAGAGTTGATCTACTTTAATGAAAAGGATCCTGGAGTTAGTGCTGGCCACCTTTTCCCCCCTGGTGAATTTTTTTATCACACAAAAGAATTCTGGTTCAAAGGCATTGTGAAAACGGCTTCGAGCATTGAAGCCGTCAGTTTCGGCGGAAATCTGAGTGACATCAGTAAGCTTATTATGGATGTGGGAATTGAGCTGAGCTTAAAATATATGACGAGTGGGATGGAGCTGCCAAAATTTCGAGATGTGGACTCTTTTCTCAGGGACAATAATCAAAGTGAAGGGCTGGGCCTTAATCAGGAATTGGCCAAAACCTACTTTGAGCGAGTGGAACTCTTTCAAAAGGTCATCACACACAGTGAGTACTGGAAAAAGTCCTTTCAAAAAGATAGAGGCCTTGAGCTGGCCTGCCGTTGTTTCAAAGTCTCTCACTGGTATCTTGAGCATCTGGCCATGAAGGGTGTGGATCTCAGCATAGAAAATATCAAGGGGCTGACTCAGGCAGGTTCAAAGTGTGGGAGTTGTTGTAGACCCCAGGCCAATCAATCATTAAGTGATCTTGAGCTTGCATTGGGACAAGTTGACGGCGGCGTCGATTTCATTATGAATAACCCTGATTGGCGTGTTCTTCACAGCTGGGGTCTCAGTCTTAGTGAGTTTAAATTTGAGCCAACATTTGATTTAGGAAGGTTTTTTAGGCCCCAAATTGACGGCGCTTTTTCAGCTCTTAGCTATGTTAACAAATTGAAATTATTAAAAGAATTAGTTGAAGGTGTTCTCAGTCCGAGCATCAAGGCCTTCGGTCTGAGTGTCTTGTTGCACGACCTCGATGATGAGTTAATTATTCTTGAACTAGAGGGTACTAATTCTAGCTCACATCATATTATAGAGAAGGCGAGATTCATTTTATTAGAGCATCTTCACAAGAATTTGGCGGACGAGCGCTACAATATTATTTGGGCCCCATAGGATCAAATCAAAAAATGCATTTTCCAAATGACCAAAGCTCTATTATATTAATCAACTGTACCAGTTTTTTTAGGAGTTTTTAATGATACGTCCAATTGTGACAGCTATAATTCTGAGTTTCATGGGGACGGCGAACTGTTTTTCTCAGGATGCCGCTAATGGTAAAACTCTCTACAAAAAATGCATTGCCTGTCATGGCAAGGCAGGAGAGGGCAAAAAGTCTCAAAAGGCACCCAACATTGCAGGTCAGTATGATTGGTATATAGTTAAAGCTATAACTGATATGAAGGCTGGTAAGAGGAAAAACCTTAAAATGCTTCCATTCATAAAAAAACTTAATGAACAGCAGATTAAAGATTTAGCAGCATATGTGAGCTCACTTCCTTGGAAAAGCTCAAAATAAAATATAGAAGGCACATAAAAAATGACCTTAGAATTTGAACCCATTGAAAAAAGTGACCAATTAGAGGACCTCTATGATTTTAACGATCAGGTCTTTTCTGCCTTTGCAGATATTGTATGGACTGTGGATGGCCTCCAAGAGCAGATGGATGAGAATTGGGAATTAATAAGTGTGATGCACAATAATGAAATAGTAGCAGCTGTTTTCCTGAAAGAAGACGATGGAAGGCTCCTTAGTAAGCACACACCTATTAAATTGGCCTTTCAGGGCAATGGTTTTTCTCATTTGATTAAGGAATTCATAGAAAAATCGGCAAAAGAGCGTTCTTTAACGTCTGTGGTCAATTTTTGTCGTGTAGATAATTTTAGAAATGTCGGTTTAAACGAAACTCATGGGTACATAAAGCTAGCAAGTTTCGATTTAGACGACGGTGCTAGACTAGGAGAATGGGAAAAAACTTTAAAGTAGATAAAAAAAATCAATTTTTCTCTAGACGGACTAGGAAAAATATCTATCATAAATATATATTAAATTAGTGAACGATCCCTAAAATAAGAAGGAGTGCGGAATGGCTGCTAAGAAAAAAGCAACTAAGAAAAAAGCAACTAAGAAAAAAGTTGCAAAAAAAGCAACTAAGAAAGTTGCAAAGAAAAAAGCAACTAAGAAAGTTGCCAAGAAAAAAGCAACTAAGAAAGTTGCTAAGAAAAAAGCAACTAAGAAAGTAGCTAAGAAGAAAGCTACTAAGAAAAAAGTTGCTAAGAAAGCAAAAAAGAAAGTAGCAAAGAAAAAAGCAACTAAGAAAGCTGCTAAGAAAAAAGCAACTAAGAAAGTAGCTAAGAAAAAAGCTACTAAGAAAGTAGCTAAGAAAAAAGCTACTAAGAAAGCGGCACCAAAAGCTACTAAGAAAGCAGCTCCTAAGGCCACTAAGAAAAAAGTAAAGGCAAAGAGAAAAACTAAAAGAAAGCCAAATGCTGCTTTTATGGCTCCTCTTAAGCCATCTAAGCAACTTGCAGAAGTTATTGGTGAGCAACTTCGTCCTAGGACTGAAGTAGTTAAGAAGATCTGGGAATACATCAAGAAACACGATCTTCAAGACCCAACTAACAGAAGAAACATCAAAGCTGACGAAAAGCTTAAAGCTGTATTCGGTGGCAAAGCGATCGTTACTATGTTTGAGCTTACTAAGTATGTTTCAAAGCATTTAAGTAAAAGCTAATTAGAAATTCACATTTCTATAGTAATTAGGGCGAGTCTAACTCGCCCTTTTTCTTTTTGTTGGCGCTTGGCAGTTGCCCTTGCCGACCCAAGACAAATTTTTTACTTACATATGGCCACCAACATACTGAACATTCCAAATACTAGTGTTAAATATGAGATCGATTTTTTGTGGACTTCGAGACGCTCGTGATGAATATGAAAATTTTGTTCCATTTTTTAGCTCCAGATGAGTGGGCAAGGGCAACTGCCAAGCGCCAACATTAAGGCGAAGGGTAGTTGACCGGAACTGATTTAATTAAGTTTTGGTCTAGGTTTGCTTGCCTTTGGGCTAGTTATTTAGGGAGTTTTGGTATTTTTTGGTTAGGATGGGGGAGATTAGGTGTTCTTTTTTGGCCACTTGAAAGAAGGCCTGGCAGTTGATTGTGGGGTTTCCCTTGGGAAAGGGGCGGCTTCCGCGCAGGTAGTCGATGCAAGTATTGGCGTAATAATTGAGATATTCCGGTAGGGAGCCTGCAATTTTTTTGGTGAGGACCTTCCTGGTTTTTTTGTCAAAGTGCGAAAAAGTAGCATCTGGTAGTGGGTCGATTTTCTTGAGAAGCTCCACCAGATGGGTACGCTCCTGGTAATTGTCTCTTAGTCTTGTCAGTGTATTCCAACCTAAATTGTACAAATCCCCGGGAGTTGGACCGTCTAAAACAAATTGTAATAAGAATATGTCCTCTTCAAGCTTGGCGATATTGTTAGTGGCCTTAAGAGCTTTGTAGGCCCACTTCCTTTTAACTACATCGCTTGATTTAAGCTGTATTTTCATGGACTGGGCAGCTATTTTCCAACATTCACTTGAAAAGGCATTAGAGATTTCAAGCTCAAGCCAATTGGGGTCTAAGTTGGATTTAATCACTGAGTTGGCCTTTATGGACAGCCTTTCTCTTACAGGTGACTTGTCGCAATAGAAGACCGAAAACTTTCCTTTAATAAGCACGTCTATAAAAAGCCATTCATCGTATTTTGCATCTAGGGCCCGCGGCAAATATGAACTTTTGTGTTCTAAAAACAAAATCGCCAGCATTTTTGCAGATTCTTTGTCTGTTTTGTCTTTAAACCAGAATTTGTGCATTTCATTAAAACACTTTTGTTTTTGGGTCTCCATGGCAAAGCAAGAGGTGAGGTACTGAACTCCAATTCGTGCACGGTATCCTAGAAAGATTTCATCAAACTTGAGCTGTGGCCAAAAACTCAGATCTTCAACAATTTTATATTCTTCTAAGGTAATGGGAGTTTTGGCCAAAAGTTTTTTGGCCAGTCCCTGGGCCATATTTTGAGTCATCTCTCGCCATTTTTCACCTCTAAGGCTAGGCCTAATGTCTCTAGCATGAAGGAAGAACTCCTTGTACGAGTGTTCTTTTTCGAGGACTTGCAGGTCTTCCATGGTGTAGAAGGACTCGGCCAGGGCAAAGCTGCTACATAGTTGGAGCAGCATAAGGGCGAATAAGATGTGTGGGACAGGAGTATTTGCCATATCATTATGGTATCTGGTGCAACCCAGCTGGTCAATTGCTAGTGGTGACAAACGAAGTTCTGTGATCTATAAACGCTGTGAATTAAATAAAATCATATGTGTGAATATTTAGGTACTTAGCACAATCATCGTGAGGGGTTAAAGTGATGGAGCGCACACACTTTCTTCCAATATTTAAAAAAATCGAATTGGAAATTCAAGGCCTGGCCTGGGAGTTATATTTCGATGAAATATACACCGATTTAATTTCTAGTGACGAGGGGATTCAAGATTGTTTGCACGATGAGCTGAATAAGGTTTGTAGGCAAAGCTTTACAAAAGATTTCATCAGAACTCAGGTTCTTTCAGGTGTCCCTTTAAGCCTTGCTGTTTTCAGTGACAGCAAGCGAGTTGTGGTTTTTTCAAAGTCACTATCAAAAGAGGCCTTCCTCGTTAGTCATATTTCACCAAGTACTTTAAATGAAACCCAAAAAGAAGCCTTTTTGAAGCTTAAAGCTTTTGTTGAAGATGCCCAGAATATAGATCGCCGTGACGGTCCTACCGAAATAGAACTGCTGAGTGGAAAGTTGGGCCTTGAGTTGCCAGCTGAAGAAAATTATCAAAAAGTTTATGACCGTGCCGGACACTATCTCAAAGAGATGATTACTGCACTGAACTCCTATAAACCGACTTTTTTTGAAAGTCTCACTGACTTTGGATTGAAACTGACGGCCGACTATGCTCTTGTGAGAATTCATGTGCTCAAATTTTTGGCGCTCTTACCTTCGTTGGATTACGACAATGAAGGAGTTGAAATCAAAAGAATTTTACTAGAAACACTCCGAAGGCTTCTAGTTGATTGTAAAAAAGCAAAAAAACAACGCCATACTGGGCAAAAGGCCCCACTTCCCACGCTCTACTATATGGGCTGCAAAGTACTTTATTCTCTGGCAGCTTCTACGCCGGCCGGACCTCTTTCTAAAATAGTGAGAAAGACCGTAAAAGAGATGGCGAAAAGGTTTATTGCAGGGGAGTCAATTTCTAGTGCCACAAAATGTCTGTCTGATCTCAGAAAAACCAAAAGAGATGCCACCATTGATCAATTGGGAGAGTTAGTTGTTTCAGTCAGGGAAGCCGATCATTATAAGGACAAGGTCCTAGAGATTATTCATGGCCTGAATAAACATATACCCAGAGGGGAGTTGAACAAATCAAATATTCTCTGTGCTCATATGTCTATTAAAGTGACTGCCCTATGTAGCGATTTTAGACCTGAGGCCTTTGATTACACTTATGGGCAAATTGCACCGAGGCTAAGAGAAATACTCATGGCCGGACGCAATGAGAGAGTTTTCATCAATATAGATGCAGAACACTACCACTATCGCGATGCTGTTTTTGAGATATATAAGAAAGTTCTACTCGAAACGGCCGAGCTTTCCTCATATGATCAGACTGGAATTGTTCTCCAAACTTATCTGCGAGATTCATACGATCACTTCAGTGCAATCCTTGATTTGGCAAAGACCAGAGGTCTTCGCATGCCTATCAGAATTGTCAAAGGTGCCTACTGGGATGCTGAGACGGTGGAGGCCTCTGCTCATGGATTTACTGCTCCTCAATTTTTGAATAAGCCAGAAACAGATATTCATTTTAGGCAATTAGTTGAACAGATTTTAAAAAATTCAGAGCATCTTACTCTTTGTATTGCCTCTCACAATGTTTCAGATCATTGCTTTGCCAAGGCACTTAAAGAAGTTAAATATCCAAATGCGCCAGTTATTGAACACCAATGCTTACACATGACTTATGAAGCTCTTTCAGTGGCCATGGCAGAACAGGGCTGGCCCACAAGAAATTATGTCCCAGTAGGATCTCTTCTCGTTGGCATGGCCTATTTGGTGAGAAGGATAATGGAAAACAGCTCCCAGGTGGGAATATTAAATATGATGAGGGCGAACGCCAACCTTAAGTGTCTTCACGATCCTGTTAAAGAGTTACGTGATGGGGAGATCAGTAATCAGTTCGATAAGCTCAACACTATTTCGCAGACATTTGAAAACATCACACCAGTTAGACTTTATTTAAAAGAGCAAAGAGATGACTTTTTTAAAGGTCTTGATAACTTTCACAATTGCCTTGGACACAGTTACTCAAGCGAGGGATCAGGAGATGATGTTCAGATAATTTCTCCAAATGATGGTCGCAGCGTTGTAGGAAATATCAATTTTTTCAATGCTAGTGAAATTCCAGCTATTGTTGATCGTGCTCACGCTGTGTTTGTAGAGGGCAGTTGGGCCAAAAGCTCTCCAGAGACAAGGGCAGCATTTATATTGAGCGCTTCAGAAAAAATGCTCCTAAGAAGAACGCAGCTAGCTGCACTGATTTGTTATGAAGCGGGTAAATCTGTAGGTGAGGCCTTGGCAGATGTGGATGAGGCCATCGACTTTATGAATTTCTACGCTAGAGAAGAAGTGAAATTTCACCGCACCGGTAGTGGTGCTGAAAATCATTGGACGGCCAGAGGTGTTAGCGCTGTTATTTGTCCTTGGAATTTTCCACTGGCGATTCCTACGGGTATGACAATTTCCTCTCTTGTTGCCGGCAATAGTGTTTTAGTTAAATCAAGCGAACAAACTCCTTTAGTTGCCCAGGTTATGGTGGATATACTTCATCAAAGTGGGGTCCCAAAAGATGTATTAATCCATCTTCCTGGTTTAGGAGAAGTGGGAGCAGCTCTTGTTAATCATCCATTAGTGAACACTATTGTATTCACTGGATCGAAGGCCGTTGGCAGCTGGATTTACGAAAATGCCGCTTCAAGAATTTACCGCGGTAATGATGGTATTGAATTAAAGACAAAAGTTGTTACTGAAATGGGTGGGAAAAATGCTGTGATCGTTACAGCAAACGCAGAGCTTGATGAAACAGTATCGGGAATCTTATATTCTTCCTTTGCCCATGCAGGTCAAAAATGTTCCGCCTGCTCAAGAATCATTATTGATAATGGAATAAGAGAGAAATTTGTATCAAGGTTTAGAGATGCTGTTCTCGACATAAAAGTAGGCCAGGGGAGTGATCCTGCCACATATATTAATCCACTCATTAGCGCAGGTGATAAAAAGCGTTTGACCAAGCAGGCCAAATTGGCAGTAGAAGAGGCCTTAGAGTTTGGAGGTCGAGTTATTGTTGATAGGACAACTGAAGAGCATCCAGGCCACGCCATTGGCCCTTGTGTGGTTGAGCTCCCTAAGGAGCGCGCCATGAGAGCTGATAGCTTTGCTAGCACAGAGCTTTTCGGGCCTGTTGTTCATGTTATTGGATATGACAGCTTAGAAGATGCTGTTGAGATTTATAACTCTAGTGAATATGCACTTACAGGAGGAATCTTTTCGCAATCTCAAGATGATATTGATTACTTGATGTCCAAAATGGAAGCTGGAAATATTTACGTCAATAGAGGTTGCACTGGGGCGAGAGTTGCCATTGAGCCATTTGGTGGCCACAAGCATAGTGGAACTGGTCCAAAGGCCGGAAGTCCTCAGTACCTAGAGATTTTTCATGCTCAAGGAATTCAGGCCCAAAGAAATACAGATCAAGAGCTAGATAAAGGTAGTGAGTACTTATTTGATTTGAAGTTAGAGTCAACTCTTCCTCTCAAACTTAGACTAGAGAGAATTGAAATGGCAGTTGCCAGAACAATTCAAAGAGACCACCAAATGATTGCCTGCACAGGAGTTGATGTTAGAGGGTCTTTACTTTCTTTCAAAGAATGGATGAATGGCAGTGTTGAAAAGCTACTGACAACGACCCATCCCAATTTAAAAATACCAGGACAGATGAGTTTTAATGATTACACAATGACTAAGAACTCAGGGCTTTTAGTGGCCTACTATGATATTCCCGACTTGAAGGCCTTATTAGAACTATATGTGGCCTTGGCCGTTGGCGCGGGAGTGACGGTACTGACAAGAACTCAGAAGGCCTACCTTCACTGGTCGACAATTGTGGATACTTTGAATAATTGTGGTATCCCTAAAAGCCAAGTTGAAGTATTTTTTCCCTCTGAAGAGAGGCTAGAGCTTGCCCTGGCGGAAAAAAGTTTAGACTTTGTCATTGTAGATGGATCTTCTAATCAAGTGGAAAAAGTATCGAAAATTGCACTGTCTAGTATTCTTGCTAGAGAAAATATGCTCAGCGTTTTTAGCTCATATGATGGAAGAAGCTATTATTTTTCTGATAGTTATGAAAAATTGCTGGATAAATATATCCTGGTTCGCTCTATGGCCGTAAACACCATGAGACATGGCGCTCCCCTGGATTTGGAGTTTTAATGAAAACTAAAGTCGGGGTCATCGGTTGCGGGAATATGAATCAAGCTATTGTGCTTGGGCTTTACGATAAACTTCCAGATTCCTTTGAATTCATCACTTATACTCCCTCAAAAGTGAAGGCCCAAAGTTTAGCTGAAGGTGTAAATGGAAATTGCGCTAGCACTCCTGAGGACCTAAGTGGATGTGATGTCTACCTTTTAGGTTGTAAGCCGCAGCAGTTTGGCGAAGTGGCGAAAGACTTTTCAGGCACTACAAGTGAAGATGCTCTTGTTGTATCGATACTTGCTGGAACCACTGTAGAGACTATCAAACAAGGTCTTGGTGTAAGTAGTGTCATAAGAGTTATGCCAAATACCCCTGCCTTAGTGGGTAAGGGAGTAAGCGCGCTTTACTGTGAAAAAGGTCTTGATCCACTAAATAAAGACTTGGCCCATCTGATACTTTCAAGTGTTGGTAGTGTTTTTGAACTTGAAAGAGAAGAGTTGATGGATCTGATCACTCCAGTTTCAGGCTCAGGCCCAGCCTTGGTATTCGAGTGGACAAATATACTTGCAAGCTTTTTAAAAAGTGGAGGCCTTGATGAAAAACAAAGTCTTGATATGGCCATTGATACTATAATTGGCTCTGCTACTTTGATGAAGCAAAATGCCACAAACTTAAGTGAGCTTGAGAGCTTAAGGGACCAAGTGACTTCCAAAGGGGGAGTGACGGCGGTCTTACTTGATACAATTGCTGAAGAAGGTCAAAAAGAGCTGCTGCAAAAAGCACTTTCGTCTGCAAAGGCCCGATCAATTGAGCTTTCAAAAATATAAACTGGGATCAGTATAAATCATTATGGGATTTTAACTCTTAGAGTGGATTGCACTCGTCAAAAAATAAGCATTGGGTTTTAAACTTGCTTTCTATATGTGCCATAAGGGCCTGAATTCCAAATCTTTCAGTGGCATGGTGGCCTCCACTAAACATTTGAAAATCAGTTTCCATTACTTCATGCCAATCTTGTATTTGCATTTCACCTGTTAGGTAGGCGTCAAGCCCTAGCTCTAAGGCCTGTCTCCATTCATGATTGGCCCCACCAGTAATGATGGCCATGGTTTCGATTTCAAGGTTGTGGTCCCTACTAGCAAGCCTTACTTCATTGTTGAGAGTACCCAGTAATTTCGTTTTTAACTCGCAAGATTTTATGGGTTTAGAAAAGCGCCCTTGAACCCCAGTTGGCATTCCTTTGTAATCACCAAAGCCACTTAGATCCGTTAAACCAATTCTGCTGGCGAGGCTTGCAGCATTTCCTATTTCGAGGTGAGAATCAAGCGGAAGATGATAAGCAAGGAGATTGAGATTGGCTCCAATTACACTTTTCATTCTATTGCCAAAGTGCCCGCGAAGAGGTTTTCCCCCTTCAAAATTCCACAGCAGGCCATGGTGGACTACCAGGCCACTGCATTTATTTGAAGCTGCAAAGTCGATGCTGGCCTGTGTGGCCGTCACAGCAAAAGCTAATTTCTTTATTTCCTCGTGGCCTTCGATTTGAAGACCATTGGGACAATAGTCCTTAAAATCTCCGGTACTAAGGTATTCAGCGAGATAACTTTCTAACTCATTTCTTTTCATAGGCAGGCTTAATCAAGTCTTCCCTGGAAATCTAAACCAGGGCCTTCTTTGGAAAATTTTAAACGATATTTAAGTTTTAAAATAATTTCGTGTAGATCTTTTTGGTAAGGTACAAACTCAACGGCCTTTTTAAATTCGCTCAAGGCCTTTCTATATTGTTTGAGTTGTAAGTAGGCGCGGGCCGAGTTGATGTAGGGGTATTCTCTGTTTGTAGCAAATTTTGCAGATTTTGCTTTTTTAAACCAGTCTAGGGCCTCGTGGTATTTACTATCTTGGAGTAAAAAGGAACCCATATCATTGTAGGGGGTTCCCTGCTCTGGGTTTAATTCGATGGCCTTAAAACAAATCGCCTTGGCCTGTTCTAGGTCTCCCTTTAGTGAGTGGACCCAACTTATAAGAGAGAGAGTTTTTGTTGTTTGTTTTATCTTATTGGCCCTTTCAAACATTTCCAGTGCCAGGTTATGGTTTTTGGATAAAACGTGCTTGTGACCTTGTTTGATTAAGCGGATATATTTAATGGATTTTTGATCTTCAAAGTTTAAAATTTTTGGAAGAATCTTCTCTTTTAAACTAGAACTGGCGAAATCTTTCTCATCTAGAGAAAAAGAGGGAATCACTGCTCCCTTTATGTTTTTTTGCTTGAGGACACCAAGTCTGGGACGTTGGATCTTGAGCTCATCCCTACTGTCCATTCCGCTGTGTAGGTCACTGGTAAAGCGATAAATTCCGTTAACGGTAAATATCAGTTTTTTAATACCTTTTTTGTGGCCTGCAAGGAGAGTGATGTAGCTCTTAAGAAGAGTAAGGCTTTTATGGATTTGGAGGTGGCACTCGTCTATATTCCAGTCACTAACAAGGGATGACTTCCCGAGGTGTAGTAGGTCTACCTGAATGGTTTGGAGTATTTCTTCGGTTACCTCAAAGCAAAGCCTTGTGCACTCTGCCCTAATAACTTTATTGCTTTCTAAGATCGTAAAGAGACGCTCTATGTAATTTTCTAGAGAGTGTATCTCATTGAGAAGCTGTACCTGTGCTTCACATGTATTAATAAGCCGACCCTTTGTTAATTAATCTAGCTTATAGTCTCTTGAATGGAACAGAATTCCTAGTTGCTAGGCAGAAGCTTTCGGAAATTTGGGTGTTTACGCGCTCTTCCATGAGTCGCTTTAACCCTCGAATTGGTTAACCTAAGCTGTAATAAGAAGATACAATGCGAAAAACATCATGATTTTCACGCCTGCAATTGCTGATTGGTAGGCCATCTCTAGGGGAAGTGAAAGCGCCAATGCTTTTGCTGTCTGGTTTTTCTTAGCTGGTTTTGAGTTCAAATGTGAGTTCATAAGATACCTCCTGTCCTCGCGTTACTCACTCAGACTATATACAAGCGGCATGCCAGGAAATTTTGTTTAGTCATATTGTAAATTCAGTGACTTATATGTTCCAAATTGCTCCCAGTGCCAAATTTTCCCGCAGGTGCGGGGCAAAATGGATCTAAGCACAGTGATTTGGAGCCCCAGGGCTTTGGCCATAAAATGGATAGTATGAAGAAAAAGCTTTTGATTTTGATGATGATTTTCTCACCTTTTCAGCTGTGGGCCTGTGATACCTATTATTCAACCACAGGACCTAAAAGGCTGCTAACGGTTGAGGAAGTCAAAAATGGAAGAGAGGTAGTAGACAATATCAACCACTTTCAACTTAGAGTTGGGGGGGTGGAGTACATGGTTGATAAAAGTATGCACATAATGAAAAAGGATAATATTGATTCTCACGCGGAAGTCGGGCGGATCATGGTTTTGCCAGGTCATTTTTATGGAGAGGAAACTTTAATCACCTCCTTCCTACACCGTGGTATGAATTTCTTTGAGCTTGGGTGGAATCATCCCGTAAAGGGCTACATTCCTAAAATTCACGCCATTGATTTAGAAAAAGGAAAGGTGGTCTCAACACTGAATAAATGTGGACCCTGGAATGATGTGGTGACTATTATTCGAGGAGAGGTCTATTACCTTTGTGAATATTTGTGTGAGCAAAAAGGAGTGGCACACCGCTTTGATTTCAAGAAGAAAAAATGGGTAAAAGAGCACAAGAAATACAAGTGCGCTGATATCAGTAACAAAAAAATGCACCAGCCTATTAATTGGTCATACGCAAGAGTAAGAAGGGTCAAACCTAGAGATGGATCTGAGTCAGCTACTTCGTATCTTCCCCTAGGAGCGGATCACTGTGATCCAGGAATTTTGTGGAGAATTAGAAATAAAAAAATTGAGACCATTCACTATCGCCAAAAAAATTACCAAAAAAATTACCAAAAAAATTAAAAGAGGCGAAGAGCATAAATAGGCGGCAGATGTGCAAATTCCTGACGCCAGCTTTCACCACTGTCATGAGAAAAATATAAATTCCCTGTGGTAGTACCAAAAGCAAGGGTCTTTTTCTTTAAATCAAAAGCATGTCGGTAACTTATATCAAAGCATGCACCACTGGGAAGACCTTCACATATACTCCGAAAGCTTTTGCCACCATCAGTTGTTTTTTGAATATAAAGCGTATTGTCTACAGGAACTCTAAGCTCATCACTCTTGACAGGAATTGTATATGCAATATCGGGATCTTTTTCATCTACAGCTATAGAAAAACCAAAGGGACTTGTGAGACCGGAGGCCTTTGAAAGATCACTCCAGCTAGCTCCATGATCAGTTGATTTGAAAATTCCACAATGATTTTGCTGCCAAATAATTTCTGGATGACTTTTTGACCTAACAAGTAGGTGAGGGTCTTGTATGGCAGTAGCATCTTCATCTGGTAAGAAATAGGTCTTAAGACCTTTGTTTGCGTAATTCCAAGTTTGACCACGGTCACGGCTTTCAATGACTCCGGCACAGGAGATTCCCACAGTGACGTGATTATCATCATCAGGATTGATTAAAATTGAATGGAGGCAAGTTTGATTTGCTTTACCACCAGACCAACTTTCGAAACCGTTGATTTTCGAAAGACTGCTCAATTGATTCCAGCTTTCTCCATTATCATCTGAATAAAAGAGTGCTGCTGGCAGAGTGCCAATATAAATGCGTCCTGTTTTATCAAAGCCAAAGGCCCCAAAATCGACAAGAGCAAGGCCCTCATCTTTGGCAAATGCTGGGGTGGGGGCCTCGATAAATTTTCGACCATCATCTCTTGAGAGGTGGAGCTTGGGACCCCTGCGGTCGTGATTTATGCCGGCCCAAATATTTCCATTGTATGGATTGTACTCGGCGATAGAAACTTTTACACCTTCAAAATGAACCTTATCAACGGTGAAGACTTGGCCATTTTTTCCCAAAATTAAAAGGCCTTTTCTTGTACTTACCAATGCCTTCAAATTTAGCCCCCTCAAAGTGTTAGTTGAGTACCAGTATTTGCCTTGTCTTTTATCACCTGTCCATCATAAATTGGCGGTAAGTGTGATGTTTGCCATGTTGCTATCAAGGTGTCATACATTAAATTGATGGTTGATTATTAGCGATTGTAAGGATGATTCCAAATGAAAAAGCTGACCCCTGAACAGACAATACGTTACGCAAGGCATTTAACGCTGCCTGAGGTAGGAGTAGAAGGTCAGCTTACCCTTCAAAAGGCCAGTGTTTTGCTAGTGGGAGTTGGCGGACTGGGCTCCCCTGTGGCCATGTACCTTGCAGCTTCTGGTGTTGGGCACATTGGACTCGTGGAATATGACGTAGTTGATGAATCAAACCTTCAGCGCCAAATTCTTTATTCAAGCTCACAAGTTGGAAAAGCTAAAATTGACATGGCAAGGCTTAGACTACTTGAGATCAATCCCCATATTGAAATTGAATGTTTTCCTGAAAAGCTAACCACAAAAAATGCTCTTTCTATTTTTGAGGGATACGACATAGTTGTGGATGGGTCAGACAATTTCACCACACGCTATCTTGTGAATGACGCCGCCTATTTTTCCAAAATCCCTCTTGTCAGTGGTGCGATTATGGGATTCGAAGGGCAACTCAGCGTTTTTAATTACCAGGGGAGTAGCTGCTACCGCTGCCTATTTCCCTCTCCGCCCCCAAAAGAGGCTGCCCCCAATTGTTCTGAGGCAGGAGTGCTGGGAGTATTGCCTGGAGTGATAGGAACTATGCAGGCCACTGAGTGTTTAAAAATAATCCTTGGAATTGGTGAAGTGTCTGCTAACAAATTAATTCTCTACGACGCCCTTGCTATGAGTTTTCAGAATTTAACAATGGGAAGGGATCCTCAGTGTCCACTATGCTCAAAGGGAAGTGTCATTAAAGAGTTAACCGAAGTCCAAAATAGCTGCAGTTTGAAAGCTTTTAAGAGTCCATCAGAGGTTGACCCAGACTACCTTTTGTCACGCCTTGATGAAGTCACCACCTTAGATGTGAGAGAGAATTTTGAAAGAGATATTTGCCGTATTGATAGTGGACTCCATATTCCACTGGGACAGCTGGAAAATCGAGTTAATGAAATTCCATTGGAAAAAGAAATTGTCGTCTACTGCAAAATGGGAGGAAGATCGCTTAAGGCACTTGATGTTCTAAAAGATGCTGGAGTGACCAACGCCAAAAGTTTAAAAGGAGGGATCATCGGCTGGGCCGACCAGGTTGATCCCCAAATAAAAAAATATTAAGACAACACGCCTTATAGAAAATCACTATTATTGAAGAACTCAACAGTTTCATTTTTTTCCATACACAATTTTAAATCCCACTCCGATCTCACTGCAAAACAAGGGTGTTGGTTTTTATCGTGCATTATGTATCCAGAATAATCCCTTAAAAAAGTTTCCTGGACTTTTTCATCGGGAAAACGAAGCCAGCGAATCCCTTGAAAAGGTACGGGTTCATAAGTGGCCTTTACTGAGTATTCATCTTCTAATCTAAATTTGACCACATCAAATTGTAGTTTTCCTACTGCCCCCAAAATTTTCTCGCTGCCAACTGTTCTTTTGAAAACTTGGGTCGCCCCTTCTTCTGATAGTTGTAGTAGACCTTTGTCCAGTTGTTTAGCCTTAAGAGGATCTTTAAGCATCACTCTCATAAAAAGCTCTGGTGCAAAATTGGGAATACCTGTGTAGCGAATCTGCTCACCTTCGGTGAATGTGTCGCCAATTTGGTATTTTCCAGAATCATACAGCCCAATAATATCTCCTGGGAAGGCCTGTTCAACAATTTCTCTGTCTCTGGCCTGAAAAATAAGGGGAGTTGGAATTTTGATATCTTTTTTTGTCCGCACATGGAAAATTTTTGCATTTCTCTTGAAAGATCCAGAGCACACTCTCATAAACGAGATACGGTCTCGATGCTTTTTATCCATATTGGCCTGAATTTTAAAAACAAAACCGCTGAATTTTGATTCACTAGGATCAATCATTCTACTGGGGGCCTTTTCATCAAAGGGGGCCAGCAGAGCTGATCTGGGTCTAGGGGTTGGCGCAATATTACATATTTCATCTAGCACTTCTTTGACACCAAAATTAAATAGGGCACTCCCAAAGAAGACGGGGGATTGGATTCCTGCCAGATATTCTTCCTTATCAAAGGGAGAAATCAGCTCAGTCACCATTTCAAGTTCACTTTTAAGCTTTTCAAGCAGCTCTTCTCCAACAAAGTCTAGCACTTCACTGGAATCTAAATCAGCTGCATCCAAAATTTTGGGATTAAAGGGATCATTTTTCTCCCCAAAGCTCAATATTCTTTTTCTAGCAATGTCATAGACACCCTTGAAATCGACTCCACTTCCAATAGGCCAGGTCAGTGGCACACACTGGATATTTAAAACCTTTTCCACATTGTCGATCAATTCAAAGGGATCGAGACTTTCTCTATCGTATTTATTCATGAAGGTGACAATGGGTGTGTCTCTCATACGACAAACATCCATAAGCTTTATGGTTTGGGCCTCAACACCCTTGGCGGAGTCAATCATCATCAGAACTGACTCAACTGCTGTGAGAGTTCGATATGTATCTTCAGAAAAGTCCTCGTGGCCTGGAGTGTCTAACAAATGAAGGGCCCTTTCATTGTAATCAAAGGACATAACTGAACTAGTTACGGAGATTCCTCTTTGCTGCTCTAATTCCATCCAATCCGACTTAGCAAATTGGTCCGACTTAGATTTTACCATTCCGGCCGAGCGGACAACTCCACCAAACCAGAGAAGTTTTTCAGTCATGGTGGTCTTTCCCGCATCAGGGTGGGAGATAATAGCGAATGTACATCGCGGCAAAATCGTTTTTGTGCTCAAATCTATTTTCTCCCGTAAAAAATTCAACCGGTTAACTTGTCGCATCTTAAAAGTTTAGTTAATTTTTAAAACAGTGATGCCGAAAATAAAACATAAAAATTGATGTAATTTGTTATATATTTTTGGGCAAGGATGCACCCTTAAGGAAAGGATACCTAAACATGAGATTTCTCGCGATTTGTTTTCTGTTAGTCAGCTCTTATTCTCTTCATGCCATTACCCTGGATCTTTATCACACTAATGATCTTCATAGCTATATGGAGGACTCTGGTGATGAGCCAAGTTTAGGTGGATATCCAGCGCTCAAGGCTTCGCTTGATGACAATAAAAAGAAATCTCTCGATGCAGGTAATGAAACTCTACTTCTCGATGGTGGAGATTTTTCCGAAGGTAATCTCTATTACTGGGCAGAAAAAGGTTTTAGATCTTTCGAAGCTGTCTATAAGTTGGGTTATGACGCTGTTGTAGTGGGAAATCACGATTGGTTAATGGGAAGCCCCGAACTCAATGCCATTTTAAAAAGGCTCAATCCTAAAAAGCCTTTTCTTTCGGCCAATATGTCTATTTCTGTTGCCTACCCTTATATTGGTAAACATATCAGACCCTACCAAATTTTTAATAAAGGCGGAGTAAAAATTGGCGTGATTGGGCTTACGACTAAAGAGATTCTTTATCAGTGGCAACTGGTCGGTGGTAAAATTAAAAACCCTATTAAGGCCGCTAAAAAATATGTCAAAATATTGAGAAAACAACACGATGTTGATTTTGTTATTATGCTGACTCATCTAGGAAGTGAAACTGACAAAGAGATGATTAGAAAGGTTGAAGGAATTGATCTTGTCGTCGGTGGTCACTCGCATGAATTTTTCCCCAAACCAATAATAGAAAAAAATAGTAAATCTGGTCAGCTTGTACCTATTGTTCAACTTGGGGCCCACGGAAAATGGTTGGGAAAAATGACTCTTGATCTTGTGCCAGACAAGCCCCTTAAAATTGAAGAGTACGAAGTCCTTGAGGTAAAAAACAGCGTGGAAGACAGCGCAATGCTAAGCTACGTTGAAAATGCCAAAAAAGAATATCGGGCCGTGCTAGGTGAAACCTGGCTTGATGAAGTGGTAGGCTACAGTGAAGTGCCTCTAGAGCCAGCAATTACTAGGCCCACAATTTGGGGGAATGTTGTAACTGATGCCATCAAAGAAGTGATCGATGCAGATGTCTCTGTTCATTCAGGTTCATTTGAAGGACATGAGCAGCCAGCTGGGAATATTACGCGCGCCAATATTGTGACAGGTTACCCCCGAATTTTTGAGTTAAAAGACCCTACAGGTTGGAAAATTTATGATGTCTATATTCAGGGCTGGTTGGTTGGATCGGTTTCATGGGCCGTCTTAAAGCTTGGTATACCACTATATTTTGGAGGACTAGACTTTGACTTAGAAGATAAAGGAAAGGGTAAGCTCAAAGTTAAAAATATGAGAATTGATGGCAAAAAAATTAATCCACTCAAATTCTACCGAGTGGCCCTAACAGAAGGTGTGGTTAGAGGCGGATTTGGAATCAGCTCACTTGTTGGCCTGATTTTTAGATCAGTATGGAAGTCGGGTTATACGGTTTTCGAGGCCATCGAAAAAAAGATTGAAAGCTTGGGCGGTACTATTTCTAAAGATTACGGATTGGAGCGAGGTTACGCCCACGGCATTATGCTGGTACCTATCAAAGGCCATAAAAAGCGCAAGAGGAAGTTTAATGTTTTCAAAAGAAGCGGGAGATAGTTCTTGGTAAAAATCGGACTCAGCGCCTGTTTTATGTACCCAGATCCAAACCGTGAGGTCTTTGGGCCCAAAACCCTTTTGTATATGGGCCACGATATGTCCCACTACCTGGGGCTGTCTGGAATTATGCCTATTTTGATTCCCGATCTTCCCGATGAAAAGATCTTCTATGAATTTCTCTCGGAGCTCGATGGTTTTATCTTCCAAGGTGGTCTAGATATCTCTCCAGAATTCTACGGTGAAACTCCTAAGCATTTTAAATGGGAGGGTGATCCTCAAAGAGATATGTATGAGAAGAAAATTATGGATTATGCAGTAAAAAGTAAATTGCCTATTTTGGGAATTTGCAGAGGAATGCAGCTGCTTAATGTCTATTTCAACGGAACTCTAATTCAAGATATTCCCTCTCTCAGAGACAACTCTATAGAACATGTATGCAAAGAAAAATATGATGAACTAACCCACGAAGTAAAGTTTGAAAAAAAAGGCCTCCTAGAAAGTCTTCATCTCACTGATAAGTGCCGCATTATCAACAGCGTTCACCATCAAGGGATCAATAAACTTGGTGATGGTCTTAAAGTTGAGGCCACTTGCCCGCAAGACGGCCTGATTGAAGCTGTTAGGCATGAGCTTATGGACAATGACCTCGAACGATTTATTGTTGGTATTCAATGGCACCCTGAGTTTTTTCACACGATGGACTGCGAAACACTTGATCCAGGACCTTTACTCAAGCTCTTTGTCAGCAAATGCAAGAGTAAATAATTCAACTAAAGGAACGGGGGCCAACTCCTCTAGTTATGAATTGGCCGGTTCAAGTTAAGTACATTTAATTATTGTTCAGAGCTGGTTTTAGCAGTCCAATAGTCACCCGGGTAAGTGCCATTTAACGGCCTAAAAGTCACCCACCTCACATTTTGATATGACACGAAGCTTAATAGCATCCCGTTGTATCGGAGGAGGAGTGATTAGTATGGATATGTATG
>JABIHA010000027.1 GCA_018649885.1 Bacteriovoracaceae bacterium | reverse complement strand
CAGAGACCATGTATAGTGATGCTTGTTCTACTGGATCAGGTACAGTTGTTGTTGCCGATACAAGTTCAACTCAAACTTTCTATTACAAAGATACCCTAGCAGGTGGACACAATATCAATGTTTCTGTGGCAGGGTTTACCACGCAAAATGCAGATTCAGCTGCTTATACTATTGATCCAGCAGCCGCTAATAAGCTAATTATAACTACTGAGCCTTCAGGCACAGGAACAGCTGGTAGTGCAGTTGCTCAACAGCCTGTTGTTGAGATTCGCGATACTTATGACAATGTAAGAACGGCCGATACAGATACTATTACCATGACAGGCTATACAGCTTCTAACTGTACTTCCGCTTCAGGTGGAACCAGTACAGGTAACACCAAAGCTGCTGCAAGTGGAGTGGCCACCTTTACAGCATTAGCTCACCAATTAGTTGAAACAGTTTACTTTAAAGCAACTACCGGTGGTCTGACTGCAGACTGTACAACTGGAGTTGTTATATCAGCTGCTGCTCCAAATAAGCTGGTCTTTAAGACAGCACCTAGTAATGAAAACCAAACATCTACAAACTTTGGTACTCAGCCTATTGTAGAGGTTCAAGATCAGTACTCTAACATCGCCTTAACCGCCACTGATTCTATTACACTGGCCGCTCACGATGCTGGTGGTTGTGGATCTGTTGCTGGTGGTACCTTGTCAGCTTCATCTAACCCACTTGCTGCTAATGGAACCAACGGAACCGCTACATTTGCAGGTGTTCAGTACGATACAGCAGAGACAATTTACCTTAAGGCAACTTCAGGTGGTCTGACTATGGCATGCTCGGGAGCTCTTGTGATTTATGCTCCTCTCACTATTGATGACAAAGAAGTTAGTGTGAACACATTAACAGTTACCATGTATGAAATTAGTGGTGGGATTGGTCCTTATACTCCAAGTATTACAACTAATAACTCTGGCGGTAGCGTAGGGGGGATGTACACGGGTGGCGCTTGTCCTGGTGGCAAATCTTGTTTTGACTGGACAGCAGGGGCCACAGGTAATGCTGTCAGCGATACTATGGAAATCGCAGATAGTGCAACTGCTACGAATACAGATACAGACGCTGTTACTGTCAATGGTGCAGACTTTGATATCGATGGAACCAGTGATCCTGAAGCCTATGGCACAACTGGCATTGATGTCACCAATACATTCGTAGTCGTTAATAATGGAAATACAACTTCAGGTGCTATTACAGTGACCTTTACCCCTGATGATGCTGCTTATTGGACTGCAGGCGCTGATACATGCGATACCACTGACCTAGGCGCCACAAGTACATGTTCTATAGATATCACCTTCTTAGGAGCCACAGGCAACGCAAGTTCTCCAGTTTCAGGGCCTTATACAGCAACCATAACTGTAGTTGGTGCCAGTGGGGGAACTCAAACCTTCAACTTAACCGCAACCATCCCATAGACGTAAAACCTGCCTATTAATAGTGGCGATTCAAAACAAATTTTATTTGATTTTCTAAAGTTTTTTTAAGCGAATATCCACTTTTATAATGATTTCAGGAGGGTATCTAAATCTAGTAACCGTTAAGTTTTCTCGGTTTTATTCCGTAGTATAATACTAGGGAATGGAGTTAAGAAATGTTGAATAAATTGAGTTTAGTGACATTCACCGTTTTGATCAGCATAGGGTTTTCCTTTGCAGGTGATATGGGTGTTAAGAGAACACCTGCTAGCTCGAAGTGTGTAACTGACGGTGAGAACTACAGACCAGGATCGAAAGTCGACGTGATGTGTTTCAACCGCGCTTTGAAAGAGAAGAAAGAGCAGACCACCTTTATCTCCAAATCCAAAGATATGCTTGTTCTTGGATGGAAAAATATCCTTTTCATTAAATATCACTGGAGACACCCAAAAACTAAGAAGGGTGAGTGGAAGTATAATATTATCTCAGGAAATAAATCGAGACTTGTAGATATTGAAGCAATTTCTGTATCAAGTGATGATGAGCAGGTCGCGGTTTTAAATAAAGTGAGCAGTAGTCAAAAGCAGATTTTAGTATTCAGCTCAAAAAATAGTGGAAATGTCTCACCCATGCGAATTATGAATTCAAGCTTCATTGATACTGCCAATGCAATACTACTAGATATTGGGAGAGAGCTTATTTATATAGCTGGTGGAGATAAGGTCGGAGCCATTTCAACTAACGCAGATTCAAGGTTCAATAATAGGGCCTCAAAGATTCCAAATATTGTAAAAGAAATATCTGGTGTAAAAAGTCAAATAGTCAAACCTAAAGGCTTGGCGTTAGTTGGCGATGAGCTAGTAGTTCTTGAAGCTAGTACAAAGAATCTTTTGGCCTTCAATGCCAATAAATTTGGAAGCGAAGCAGGCGATACGCCATCATGGGCCTTGTCTGTAGAAAACCAGGGACTAGCCGGAAGTGCACACGGTGTGAAGTTTCAGTTTAATAAGATTGTAGTCTATGACGAAAGCGGCGGAAAAGCAGAATTTGTCAAATAATTCCTCTTTAAAGTATCCTTAGATTTATGGATCCAATTACACAAGGTGCCTTGGGTGCAGCTCTTGCTTTGAGCGCAGCAAAAGGCGAATCAAAACAAACACTAAAATGGGTGGCCCTATGTGGACTGGTGGGCGGTCTAGCTCCCGATCTAGATGTACTGATTACCTCAAAGTCGGATACTCTCTTGGGTCTTAAGTACCACCGCCATTTTACTCACTCACTATTTTTCACCCCTTTTGGGGCCTTCCTGCTGAGTCTTGGTTTGGTCCCATTACTAAAGCGGTTCCTAACCGCTAGGAAAGTATTTTTGTTTACATTTCTAGGGATTATCACCCACGCTCCCCTAGATACCTGCACTAGCTATGGGACCCTTCTTCTGTGGCCTTTAAAGAGTGTACGATATGCTCTTAATATAGTTTCTATTGTGGACCCCATTTACACGACAACTCTAATTGGAGGGGTTTTAGGGACGCTCGTGCTGGCCAAGCTAAAGGTGGTAAGAGCGGCATTTATTCTTAGTACAATTTATATCTTAGGTTTTGGTAGTTTCCAAAATTATAGGGCCCGTGAATTTCAAAACTATGTCCTTTTAAAAAGAGGGCACATGCCTTCTAAAAAACGTCTCACTAATGTGCTTGCTACTCTTAGGTCTTTTAGATCCGTCTATATCCAAGATGATCAAATTTATGTGGATCAAATTCAGGTGCCACTATTTGGTCTTCCCTCTGTGATTTCTGGTGGGAGTACTCAGCTCTATGATCAAGGCCAGTTTTCAAAGTTTGGTGAAGGACTATTGTACAAAGATCTAAAATTCTACTCAGAATTTAGTGATGGTTACTTATCCTTTATTAGAAACAGAGACGGCAGAGTTTATTTAGGTGATCTTAGATACGGAGTTGCCAGCAGCAGTGTCAATCCCATCTGGGGTGTCTCTTTTGTGCCAGATCAGCACAGTGTTCATGCCAGAAAAGAAAGTTTTGTCTCAAAGAATAATAATTTAATTCGCGAATTTCTAGACTTACTTTTTGGAAGAGAATAAAAAAAGGGTGAGATTAAGCTCACCCTTATATAAGTATTCATTTTAATATTTTTAGGCGGCCCAGACTCGCTTACCCCAAGTTGATTCTGTATCACAAACCCAATCTTTTGATCTAAGCTTCTTGTGGATGAATTCCTCAAGCTTTGCAGGGGAGTCAACATTAACCCAGAGGGTCATGTCCCAATTTCCCATAGTGGACCATGCTGATTTTACTTCTGGCCACTCTTTCAACCAATCCCAGTTTTCCCAAACAGGGGCTTCTTTATTCCATTTTACATGTACATGGGCGGTCCAATCACTCATTTTGATACTCCTTCAAGTAGTTTTTACTGATAACTAATGCATTTTCATTATAGGGCAGTTAGGATGGTTTTCAGTTGTGGGAAAATCCTTCCAGGGGGGCAGCTTGCGCATTGTAGAGTTTCCATTTGAGGCCTTTGTGAATCTTGAAAAAGAGCCTTACTTCGTAGGAAGAATTGTGGTCAATTCTCACGGAGATTCTTTTTCTGCTGAAATTGATATAGTGAATAAAGAGAGTAAAAAGATCTACCACCACGTAGGAAACTTATATAATTTTACGGAAGCGAGCGAGGCGCTGGAGAACGCTTACCAGCATCTATCCAACTTTCTTGGTCGTGACGATAATCGTACTGACTATTAACTGAATGCCAATCATCTTTTATTAAATCAAAATACTCAACTGCTTCAAGAGCTGCTTTACTGACAGGTCTTGGACCATAGTAGCCGTTATCTTGGCAAAGGTGGTGAACTTCAACCAGCATATCTTTAATGGCAGCATCGTTTCTCTGGCGGCTGTCAAAAACAGTTTTATAGCTTAGGAAGTTTTTTAATAAGGATAAATGGGGAGTATCGTAATAGCGCTTTGAAATCTTTCTGATCTCGTGATCAGTGGCGAGAAGTTTGTTTTTCATTATACCTTTTTGATCTACGAAAGACTTAACTTCACTACACATGATATCTGAATGGTGGAGAACAAATTGCGATTTATAGGGATGCTCTGTTACATCTACTAGCTCTCCCGGACCGCACTTACCATTTTTAATTTTGAAGGTTAGAATTCGGTGGGTTTCTTTATCTTTCAGTTTGTCGTGATTAACTGTCCACTTCCACCTGAAAACCTTGTCTGAGGTCTTTATATATTCGAAGTGATTCCACTGGTCTGCTTTATAGGTATAGACCTCGCGGTCACCTGAAAAATAGGTAGTTCTATTCATTTTTTTCATATTTTTGGGCTTTATTTTGCCTGAGCTATTCATAAATTTAAAGTCACGGTTTCCAAATGCAATGCTGAAGTGGTTTTTAAAAAAGGCACGGCAAAGGGAATAGTCCACTTTCGCCTCAGCATTTGAGTAAATAAAAATCATTGCAATGGCAGACAGAAATAGTCTTCTCATACAGAGAATTTCGGATCATTGGAGCGCAGTCTTTAGGGGAAGCTTTAAATGTTAGGTACGAATTTGAGCTTATTTTTGCCATTAATGGGAGTGGCCCTTTCAAGTAGCTCAAGTAGCTTGGTAGTTCTAACTTTATGGTGTTGTGTATTGGACATGATGATGTAGCACCTCTTTTTGTTGGGATCAATTTTCAGGATATTCTTGGCACCTGTCATGTCACTACCAGCATAAATATCAGGATCTACGCCACTTTCAGCTAAGTTTAAGATTTGGCCAAAACTATTCATATTAGGAGTATCATCATTAAGTCTCTGAGGAGACCACTGATACTTATTCCTAAGTGCTTTTGAGACGTATCTTGATTGAAGCTGTGCCTTACAAAATTTGGCCATATCATTTATTGTTCCCAAAAGACCCTCACTGGCCAAGGCCCAACTTAAATCTCTATCTTTGGCCTCAATTATTTGGCTTTTTTTATTCAATGTGTACCAAACACTTCTTCTTTGATTCTTATATCTTTTCCAGTATGTATCTGGAGTAAAAGAAGTGATTCCAGTAGGAATGTTGATCCATTTTTTGACTAGGTCCATGTATCTTGCATTTGTTGCTTTTTCTAAAATTATGCCGGCCAAGTTATAACCGATTTTAGTAACGTGGGCCTTTGTACCTGGAAGGGAAGTGAGGGGAGCTTTTAACCACTTTCTTATACCCCATTTCATCCCTCTGTTGAAAAAAGGGAGATTGGCCAAGCCTGGTGTATAATCATCTTCATCAAGTGGATGACCCTTTAAACCTGAAGTATGAGTTAATAGTTGGGCCATTGAAATAGAATGTCCTGTATTCAAAGGGACTAGTCTATGGAATTCAATTAATTCACCTGTTTCTTTTTCACGCTCTAAACTTATACGGTAATATTTTTTGGGAAGTTTATAACCTCTCCAGTATTCTTGGATATTTTTATCTAAGCTGATTAGACCTTCTTCATAGGCCTTAAGTGCTAATGTGGCCGTCACCATATGGGTCATCGTTCCGAGTCTAAATAGAGTGTCGCTTCTATCTGCAATAACTCCTCTTTCCTTATCTTCTAGGCCAAATGTATTGCTGTACAATATTTGGTTTTCATCAACAACGGCCATGCCGAGGCCTACGATTTGCTGCAAAGACATCTCTTCATATACATGATCTTCGAACGACAGCGAGCCACCCGCATAAAGCTGCGTGGACAATGCAATTACAATGGCGAAATAGGTCAATTTCACTTAGAAAAAACCTCCAAAAATTAGTGCATTTAGATCTTAAGATGAATTGTGCTTTGCGTCAATATGTCCTTGATTATAGTAAAATATTTGCTCGATATTCACAGCTTTTCTAGGACAGTTCATGTGTTCTTAATCTTTCTTTCATCAACAGGAATTAGGGGTTACTATTAAGGGGTGCGGGAATATGTAAAATTTGCAGGCTTTTTGAATGGCCGTCTAAGTTTTGACCACTGTTTGGGTAAAATCCAATAGTTCGAAAGACTTATTGTGGCGTCCACATTGCTTTATAATTTTGCATAATTATTAAGGAGGAAGCCCCATGGATCAAGTAAAGATTTTGACATCTCTTATTGCGATTTCACTAACAAGTTTTTATTTTTCGGCCTCTAAGACTGTTAAGTCAGTGCAGGGAATATTTAAAACAAGTGATTTAAAACTGCCTACTAATGGTTTTAATGACTAAGATAGTGCAGACATGTGCGACAAAGTTAGGGCCCGCTAAAATGCGGGCCTTTTTTTATCTGCAAAAACGAGCGTTAAATCTTCCATTAACTGTATAATTTGAACCACCCAGTGCATAGATGCTTCCCACAACAAGTCTTGTATCTGCAGTTGAAATTCTAATTCGACCTTTTTCAGTATTTTTAATGACTACAGATCCATTGGGGTAGCTGAGAAAGCTAACTCGATAAATCATACCCTTCCCCGTATTTGCGCCGAGATGATAGGTCGTTGGTTTCATGTGGGTTTTAAATTTAATGATTCTTCTGGCCGACCTGGCCCTTGGACTGCAAGGATCAGTAATGCTGTGATCGTAGAGTTTTACCTCAAGCATTTGCTCACCTTGTCTGGTTCGCACACTACTGACACTACTAGAGCCGATGATAAATTGGCCGCCGTTAATAAGACCTTGTGCCGGGTCGTTGCTGAAAGGGGATACACTACCAGCTTGTGTGCCTTCTTGTGTCGCTGGATCAACGGCTGCGTTGTCTTTTCCGCAGGCATAGGTGATTACCGCCACCAAGAGCAGAACAAAAATCTTTTTCATTACCTCTCCAATGTTTGTATTAGCTATCCAGAAGCTATATCAGAGAGTTTGCGCGATGCATGAACATTCGGTAGTAGTCTGTATTAATTACATATTTTTTAATAACTGTTCAAAGTGAAAGTCTTTAACGTCCCCTGCATTTGAGCACATGACATTGGTTACATCTACTTTGTAGAAAACATAGCCGTCTTCATCGTTGTCCCAAAATTCATGATAGCAGTCTTTAAATCCAAGCACGTGCCCAAATTCGTGGGCCAGTATTACCCCTGTCAGCTCGTCGTACTGAAAGGTTTTTCTATTCATAGAAATAACTCTGGTCCTAAAGTTCGCGTGGTGAGGGCCTTCCTCAACAAACTCGATGCTTACTTTAGCATCATGTGAATGGCTCCATTCAATTTTGAGCTCATACTTATCAGTGTTCCATGCTTTCTCAACAGATTCTTTAAGAAATCTGGCCATTTTACCATCACTTGGTTTTTTTACAAGTACTGTAATGACTTCTTTATCATAGAACTGCTCAGCTTGGAGTCCTTCAAGAGGGTGGTGGATTTTTAAAAATTCTTTCTCAATTTCTCGTGAAGCTTCCAGCCATTTGTAGTAAAGTGAATAATAATTTCTAGCACCTTCGATATTCTCTTTACTACATTCACTAGAATATAATCCATTTGAGTTAATACACATTTTTTGGAATGCTACGATCATTTGCTCATAATCATTTTCATCAATCCACTGAGAATAATAAGTGGCCATGTAAAATAGACGACCTAGTTTTGCGTAGCTCATGCTTTGAAAATGGAGATAGCCCCTAAGATCAAGCTCGGCCCTTTTTTTGTAGTAGGCCAAATAGGGGATGTGCCCAAGATATCTTCCGCTTCTTGTATAGATCAGCTCAATTTCTTTATTGAGCTCTAAAAATAAATCGCTATTAATATAGAAGACTTTTTCACGCCGTGAGTACGAAATATCTACTGCATCATCAAGAACTGTAAAAGTATGATCTTCACTTCTTTTACTAAATAGATACTGGATCAACTCAGAGTGCTTTCCATACTTACTTTTGAAATCCTCTATTAAGGCCTTAGTGTGAAAGGGACTTATAAAGCCTGGATTGTCATAGGTTCGTTCGTCTTCCTGAGGCTTTTCTTTTTTGGTAATAGTTTCGATAAAACTCTTTGAATCTCCTTCAAGCATTTTATAGTAACGGTTTCCAACATATACCCCAACCTCAGAGACCATCGATTCTTCTGGCTCATATAGGTCATCAGCTGACACATCTTTTGTATTCATAAAAGAAGTGCTTAGGTGAGTACCGTAGTTCTCAGCATCGTGTGTGGCCCTTTCTGATTCTTTCAAAAGCTTTCCACATGAAGTTGATAATAAAATGATGATTGGTAGGATTAAATTTGTAACTTTCATAGAACCTCTCCTTTGTTCTAGTCATTGGCGACAAAATCATACCCTCATTTAAAAATAAAATAAGACAAATCTGCAAGTAGTAAAACAATGGGCCGTGCGCACCACCTCGAAATTAGGTATCTGGGAGCCTTTTGGCACTGAAATGGAGGTTTTTAATTGATCGTGTTTGTACTTATTCGGGGACTTTTTCCAGCTCTAGGGCCATTTCCATGGCCTCTTTTACTAAGTCATCAGTCCAGGCAGAGGTGCCAAGAACATGGTCCCACAAAGGGGTACAGATGCCCATATTGAGGTGATAGAGCTTATAGTGGTGAATCATATGGGCCTTACGGATCATCTTGCCATAGAAGAATTTAGGGTTTCGGGCATGATGGGTATAGTAGTGACTCCAATCATAAAAGAGATAACCCGCAAGAGTTCCCCCAAAAAGTGTCCAAAAGTATTCAGGTCCTGACATCGCCCAGTAACCGAGCCCAATGGCAAAAGCAATTGGCCAGGCCATCAATGGAGGGGCGACAAGTCTAGTTTTATCGTTGGGAAATTGATGATGATAGCCATGAAGAAGAAATAGTATGACCTTGGAATTAAATTCTTTCCCCGGCTTATAGTGAAATCCCCAGCGATGAATTACATATTCAATGATAGTGAATCCAAAGATACCCAGAGCAAAGATCGCAAGCTTTGTCATAATTTGAGCGCTTGTACCGTGGAATGATTCGTATAGTCCGTATAAAATAAACGGCCCAAACACTAATCCCGGAGTTAATACGTGTGATGTTGCGAGGAAGTTTTCAACAAAGCTATTTTTATAGACTCTGAGGCGATTAACTTTTCTATTTTTTTCGCTGGGTCCCTCAACTTTGCCATCCCACTCATTAACAGCATCGACTAACTCGGTTGTGTATTCCATAAATTTCATAAAGGCCTCGTTTCTTTGTTTTCCAAACTCAAAGATGCATCATACATTTATTAAAAATAATATCCAAGCTAAAGATTGTTCCAGATAATTAATAGTATGAAAGTGTACTGAAGATTGAATACTCATATAAATTCAATGATCAAGATCAAGGTCTCACCCCAATGAATAATACATTTTCTTGAGTGAAGAAAACCCATCTGCGCGCACCCAAGAACTTCTCTCTCAAGAAGCCAGATACAACACCCAATCTATCAACTGCAACCATGAATTCATAAAGAAAATTTAATGAAACCTATCAATTCTTAACTCTGATTTATAAACAGATCCATCTTTTGCTGAGAAAGCATCACTATGGCAGCTCTTGTATTACAATTTGAACATAGCTGGCGCACATTCCCAATCGCCGATGATTCTGAAATGCTATAGGGGACAATGTGGTCAAAGTGAAGATTGTATTTTGAACTACAATTTTCACACTTGTTACCTGATCTTGTCATGACCGCTTTTTTAATGGCCGCAGAGATGGTCCTTGATTTTTTGATTACTTTTGATTTTCTAGATCCTATACCCACAATCTTTTTTCTCATAGACTCTGCAGCATTACTAATGGCATACCCGATGATTTCATCCGCCTGATAAATTCCTTTATTCGATAACTGCTCTTTAAGGAACTCATAGTCCTTCGCTGTTTGCCCCACAAGAGTGAGATGAATTCGAACACTACCATCTGAGTGAGACTGGGTCTTGTGGCCCGCTTCTTTCCACTTAACTCATCCACAAGCTCTCTTGTCTGGGTTTGAGTTTTACCCACAATGCTTTTAAGAATCTCATTTTTCTTTTTATTACTTTTAATACCACTAACTAAGTTTGAAAGCTCTGCTAGGTTTGTAAGTGTTACTTGTTTGTTGGCGAGCGCTTTGTCAGCGATGGGAACATGCCTTAATGTTTTAGCCGCCAATATTCTTCTACTGGTCTCACTATCACTTTTATTAAAATTTTTACGAATATATTTAAACAGTGACCCAGTTCCACTATCACAAAAAAGTCTTCTTCTGTTGACTTCATTAATATGTCTCAAAAACTGGCGAGTACAATATTCTTCTTTCTCATTCCAGATCTTAGTGTTTGCAATTAGTCTCTCATCTGATAAATTTCGTAGTGACAAAGCTACCTCCCTCATTGAAAGTAACATACCAAATTGAACACATTTTTTAAATAAAAAGATTAAGTTTTATCTCAAGCGAAAACCGTAAAGACTAATGTAGCAACCACTTTAAAGCAACTCGCAATCATGAAACCTCTTCACCAAACTCACTAAAGGTCACAAGAAACAAAAAACCCTACGGATAATCATAACATGTACCACCAAGTGTTAATCCTCTACATTCAACAACAATCACATTTTTATAAAAGCATTTACTACCACAGAAAGTAAATCCAGCGAGAGCAAGACATCAATAGAAGACTACTAACATCTAAAAACCTTCGCCTTGATATAAGCCCCCTCTACAAAACTGACTATACTCCACAAAAATTTCCAGGGGCGAGAGCAACAATTGGCCTTAACATGTACCACCAACTATTAATCCCCTACAGATAATCAAAACCACATTTTTATAAAAGCATTTACTACCACAATAGTTAAATCAAGCTAGAGCAAGACATCAATAGAAGACTACTAACAACTAAAAACCTTCGTCTTGATATAAGCCCCTTCCACAAAACTCACTATACTCCACAATAATTTCCAGGGGCGTGAGCAACAATTTTCCATAACATGTACCACGAAGTATTAAACCCCCTACATATAAAAATCTCTCATTTTTATAAAAGCCCCCTCTATAAAACTCACTATACTCCACTTAGATTTCCAGGGGCGTGAGCGACAAATGCCTATAGCATGTACCACTACACAAGAAATACTACAGCCTTCTTGCTCTGCTAAGATTTACGCACAACTGTAAATTTAAATTTAAATTTTATTTATTTTAAAAGAAACTCAAAATGAGAATCATTAGCCCTACCCTTAGAGTTAGAACACATAACATCATTTTGATCGAGTCTATAAGAAACAAACTCGGCAGCACTAGTATCGTAGAGCTCAACATAACAATCATGAAACCCTAGAAGATGTCCAAATTCATGAGCTATAATGAATTTATTGAATGGGTCTGTTTGGAAGCTTACACTATTGAGAAATAGTGTGGAGTCCTTGTAGCTAGCGTGTGGGTTGATGTCTGGAATTAGTGAGACTACTGCACTTGGTGCATCAGGGTCATCTATAAATTCGATAATAGTTTGATAGTTTTCGGTTTTCCAGTAACTCTCGATGGCCTCTTTAACAAAATCAGAAACTTCACTATCTTCAATCGTTTGAATTCTTACTTTAATAATACCCACATCAGCTAAACTGGTATCAACCCAATCGGGCCTTGTTCTAGGGTTGAAATATTCTTTATAGGTAAATTCAGAATACATTTCTAAATCTCTATAGAATCTTCGATAACCCCCATACATGACTTTGATGTTATCAATTTTACATTTTTTTGAATTTATTGCATGGGCGTTGTAGCACATTCCTTGCAAGGCCTTGTAGAGTTTTTCTCTTTCGGCTTCTGTTAGGTTTAATTCTAGAGGCGGCAGCTCTTCTGGGATCTCTACTTGAGGTTCAATGCACTTGCCACGTCTTTTTTGTCTTCTGGTGCACGGAGGATGTGGAGCAGGTGCTGGAGTTTTAAGTTTTCGTTTTCTGTGCAATATTTTTCCAATATCGCTAAAAGCCTGATCAAAGAGTTGATCTCTTTCGGCAGGGTCCATTTGGCTTAAATAAAGATATCCCCTGACGTCTTGTTCTTGTCTTTTTGCGTAGGCTTCAACTCTTGGGTAATGTCCAATAAGTCTGGCACTATTAAAGTAGATGCCCTGGAAATATTTGCGAAATGTTTTGTACTTAGCAGGACCCATTGTGAATATACAAGGTGAATCAGAAGAAGCTATTTCACTTACATCTTCCTCCACAACGATTTGGCATTCATTTGTAGATTGTGAAAATAAAAATGAAGTCAAATCTTCATTTTTAATTTCGGCCTTAGCTATTTTAATTTTTTCTAATATTATTTTTCTACTTCTTTTACATGGTTTCTCAGGTGGACAACTATCCTTTGTAGAAATACCAATTGATCCTACATCTTTGATCTCAGAATGGTTTTCCACCGGAAGCTCCAAAAATTTTCTGGCAATATAGAGCCCTACAAATAAGATAGAGTCTTCTTCTAGTACTAATAACTCTGCCTCTGAGGGATCTCGTGCACCTTCAATTTTAGAGTAATTGAGACCAAACTCAGCCTTGAATTCATGATGATAGTCATGCCTTTTCCTATCTGCTCGGTCGATCAGCGAGGAGTTAAAACAACCCGTCAGAAGCAGTAAAAGGGGGAATAGGCTACTTATCTTCAAATACATCTCCTTATGTTCGTGCAGTCCATTTTATAAAATTTTTGGACGCGTTTGGGCAATAATGAAACAATTTCATCACTGTCAATAGTTTTGACAGCTCCAATTTTTCCACGACTTGGACCATATCGTGAAAATTTGATCAAGTTATAGAGAGATGATTTACTAACGGTGTGGATAATAAAATTGATTGTAAATATGCTAGAAATGAATGATAGAAGCCAGCTCTTTTCTGAATGAAGAGCTGGCATTTTTTTTATTTAAGATAAATTTTTAATTCACCACTTTGATATTTTACAGTTTGTCTCTCCCAAGTCCTGCGGATCACAACTTCCACATAGTACTTATCACCTGCCTCATCAAAATACTTTTCAGGCTTATAAGAAATCTCTCCCACATCAATAACAAGACCACTTTTTGTGATGCTCATTTTGTCAGCTGGAACCACTCCTTCAAAGAGATCCTTCTTTTTAAGGCCTTTCTTCTTTTTCAAAACAAGATTTACCTTGAGCGATCCTAGATCACCATAGCCTGCGAGATCATCAATACTGAGAGTTGTTTTAGTTCCGAGTCCACTGAGCGAGGCAACTGTGAAGTTTCTAAGCTCACTCTTTTTATAGATCTCTTCAATCTTTATAGTGTAGAGGTCCCTATCATTGTGCTCAGCTAACTTGTAAACCACATCTCCTTGAAGTGACAAAGAAATGTTCCTAGCACTATCGAGGCTGGCGTAGACACTTAGGCTGAAGTCGCTAAGGGATCTTCTAGAGCTCCAATCCACCATAAAACTTTTTTTGATGGTTTGATCAAAGCGGTAGTAACTATCTGTTACGTAGGAGCCAGGGGCAAGAAGTGAATTGGCGCCCGAGTGGGTGCTCCACAGATGTCTTGAAAGCTCAATATCCTGACCCACGATATTTTTAACCTGTGCTGAGTAGCTAGTCATTTCGCTTGGTAGGGCGGTGCTTGATTTGATTATAGTGACCACACCAGTGCTGCCACTTCGTCCAGGAGAGCCAGTGTAGCCGTCTCTTCCTCTAGATCCACTAGTACAGTGATAGCGGTTGTAGCAGGTCTCATTTTTTTTGCCGTCGCGGTTTTTATCGCACTTATAGGCCACTCGCCAGGAGTAGTATTGGCAGCGGCATCCATTTCCGGCCCTTTCGCCGTAGCCTGCTCTGCCAGATCTTCCTCCGCGGGCAGTGATATAAACATTTTGAAGTTTTGCT
>JABIHA010000086.1 GCA_018649885.1 Bacteriovoracaceae bacterium | reverse complement strand
GGAAATACCTAGATGATCGAACTTCGGCCCGCGGAGAACTTCCTTTTCTTGCCCAAACTATACGATCTCTTTAAAAACAGTATATTGGGCAGTTACAGAGAAACTGTCTAAAATATATTCACTCATGTAATAATAACAATGGCCATATAAGCGAGGTAAGCTTTTGTAATACAATAGTGCTATGAAAAAACAACTAATTTTCTCAAAACCATTATGTGTATCACTATTACTATCCTTCGTTATTCCAGCAACAGCTTTAGCCGATGACTTAAAAGATATCTTCTATGCTATTTCTGTTTCTGGACTTAAAGGAAAAGAAAATAAACCCGTCGCTCTAAATAGGGCCAATGAAAAATGGATAGCTCATATTGGTGATACTCTTGAGAAATATTACCAGGAGACTGAGTTAGATAGTACCTGTGATGATAAATACCTAGACCGACCTGCAAATTCTCTTAAAGAAATACAGGATTTATTTGTAATAGATTTATATTGCCGTGTTAAATATTGGACTGAGAGTATGCCCACAGAACAGCAAATTATGGATGTCAGGGACGGAAGATACAATTATGGCAGCCATTCATACAGAGTTAGATATAAAGATCTGTACAGCATGCGAGAATCGTCATCAATAAAAGCTTTCAAAAAGGTCCTAACTAAGCTTGAACTTAAAGGATTTAAAAAATCTGGGCTAGTCATTAATTTCAACACAAAAATGTCCAGGTTTTATACCAAGAAATACTCCCTACATGGGGATTGGATCCAAGCAGGAGTTCTAATGGGATCAGTTCTTCCCAATGCTAAAAGAGTTCTCGAAAATCTTGAACAAATGAACTTAGCAAGCTTTGATGGTGAAGAGTTAAAATTAATTGAAAAACTAAAAACTCTCTTTGCCGCCCTCATTGATGTTCCAACAGAAGGTCATAACCCTGGAATCTATGGCCAATATCAAATCATTTACTCAATGCTCATGAGAGCTGCTTACAGAGCTCTTTAGAAAAATTCAAGCCTTGGGATCAAGCTGCGAGTGTGATCCCCATTCTCACCACCATAATTAACAAAATTAAAACTCCCAATCCATAACTAGAAAACCTTGGATTCAATTTTTTGATAGTTATATGAACTATAGAGTGAATAACTCGTGATAGAAAAAAGATCCATGCTAAAATGAGGAATGTACTGTCCGTTATATGGTAAATTGCAATAAAGCTGCAAAATATCGAAAACATAACGGGAAGTTCAAAAAGATTAGAATAGTTTTCGGCCATAGATTCCCTGGATATGACCTCGATGTCTTCTTGCACGATCACAATTAAAACACCATATAAGGTTTCTATTTTTTCTTAGTGACTTTTTTCTTTTTGGAAGCTGTTTTTTTGGCAGCTACCTTTTTCTTTGCGACTTTCTTTTTAGCGACCACTTTTTTCACAGCAGCTTTTTTGGCAGCTTTTTTCTTTACCACTTTCTTTTTTGCGGTAGTGGAGGCCTTCTTTTTTGCTACTTTCTTTTTAGCAGCGGCTTCAGTCTTTTTGACAGCAGCTTTTTTTACCACTTTTTTGACAGCAGGTTTTGCAGCCTTTTCAACTTTTTTAGGACTCTCTTTTTTGGCCTCTAACTCAGCTTGTTTTTCTTCTTGTTCTCTGCGCTTTTTCTTCTCTATGGTCTTTGGATTATCTTCCGGCTGTATCAGATCAAATTTGTGATCATCTTTGGCCTCGACTTCCGCTTCACCTTTGTCTTTCCAGTTATTAGCTTGAAGTTGCTTTACTTCTGCTTGAAGCAGGTCATGAAAGTCTGACGACTCGTGGGCCTTGACGGTTTTAAACTTAGGCGCCAAGCGATCGTAAGCAGACGGGCACTTTGATTTGATCACCATCATCAAATAAGTGCATTTCCCCATGAAGTTACCTGAAGTTTTATTCTTCCCAGCACTTCCTTTTTTCCCTCCCCCAAACTTAGGAAAAGACATATAAACCTCCAAAACTTTAATTAACAGATTGCTCGCTCTTTCATTCTAATGGAAAGTTCAAATTTTGAAAGTTTAGAAAATTTAGCCACTTAGAGCACGAAAAATTTACGCGCCGCACGATTATAATAGCTTCTGTGCTCAATCAGGTGTACGCAGGAGGAGTTATCAATTCTAACGAAAGAGAGACTAATATGAACGGGTTGTACGTACTAGTATTAAGCATTGGAATGCTTTCAGGTAATTTTGCCTTTTCTCAAGGACTAAGCCTTGAACAAGAAGTTGAGCAAAATTCTCAGAATATGGATTTCCCAAAACTCAATGTTCAGGGAAAGAGAAGAAGAAAGCTCACCTATACCGACCGCTTGAAAAGAAGAAGACGCACCCTTGAAAAGAAAAATGAGATGTTGATGCAAAAGCGGATGGAAACCATGAGACTTCATGCTGAAATTGCCCTCATGAAAAGAATCAATAAGGCACTTGAGCAGCAACTAAAAACTATTCAGACGTCACTTTAATTTCAAAGTCATATAAACAGGAAAGTGATCCGATGGTAGGGCCACTTTCTCTTTTATACTATCAATTGTGTAATCCACTCCAAATTGATCGGGGTATCTGTAAACCCCGCTCAAATTTTCATCAATGGATTCACCGTACTTATCTTCAATAAAAATATAATCTAGCTGTTGTCTTTGAACTCTGTTTCCCTTGGCAAAATAGACATGGGTGAACCGCTCATCTAGAGGGACGTTCATTATTTCTAGATAGTCTTTTAAGCTCGTTTTTTGATAGATGGGTGAGAATTCCGGTTCATAGTATTTAGTCGAAGCAACCCCATTAAAATCACCCAGGAGCATTACCGGAGTGTCAGGCCCGTACCACTTCTTTCTTTTCTCAAAGATTCTCACAAGTGCTCTTACTTCCTTTTGCCTTTTTCTTCTTCCTTCATAATCTTTTTTCCTAAAATCTAATTTGGATTTTAAATGTACACCGAGTGTAGATAGAACCACTTTCTTACCATCCATCACCTTTAATTCGAGACAATCTCTTGAGAAGTATTCATTTTTGGCAATAGTGCTATTTTTTGATGAATGAATTGAACATTGATAGGAGAAATCATTTTTTATCAAATAACCAAAATCAATACCACGATCTGAGTTCCCCTCTATCATCATATCCTTGTAACGGTTTTTTAAAAATAGAGTAGTGAAGTACCTGAGAGACTGGACGCCTCCGACTTCGACCATAAACACAATATCGGGATCAAGCTCTTCAATAACTCTGGCTATTTCATAGAGGTCTTTCAGTTTTTTATTTCTGTTGAGTGAATGTGATAGGTCTTTCCATTTTTGTTCATCCAACTCACTCAAATTTGGGATCGATCCATCATCAATAAAAAGAAATAAATTTTGAACATTAAAGACGAGTACTTTAACAACGCTTGGTTTGAATATTTTTTTTATTAATCTCTGAAAGAACACTTTAATCCAAGAGTATTATGGGTTTCTAAGTCGCCCGCTGCCCTTGCAGGGTATAAGGTGACTATACCCATTTTATCATCAATTAAGTATCTAAATTCACCACTAGCACTAAAGTAAGACATAATGGCGTCCACAACTTCCTGAGGATGATCAAGGCCTATACAATGCCCCAATTCATGAACAAAAGTTCTGGCCCAACTAACGCCCTCACTTTCAAGATCTTTGTTAATTTGAATTTCGCAACCAGTGATTCGATTGCCACTTATTTCAGGCTTGGCAAGGCCCGCAGCAAATGGAAATAGTAACTTCTTACCGCAGTATTCAATGGTTCTTTCTTTTGCCAGGGTTGAATCATAATAAGAGGTAGCGGGAATATTATCAACGTCTTCAGGAAAGAGCTCTAGTTTCAAAAAAGTCCCCTCCATATTATTAATATCATCAATAAGTGATTGGGCCACCGTCCTTATATTTCTATCGGTATAAAATATATAATCACTGGGAGGAAAACTTTGACCTGATATGCTGACTCCATTATTACAAAGCTTAATCCATACATAGGGATCAGCTTCGCTTATTCCCCACCTTTGATGCCCCAAGGGTTTAAAACCAAGCGTGAATGAGCAAAATAAGATTATTAAAACACTGCGGTAAAATTTATTCATGGTACTTCCTAAATATGAGCTGATATTCCAATCAGAAGTGTTGCTAATGTTGTATTTTTATAGGTTCCATGAGCACTAAACTCTCCCCTAACAGTGAGAAACTCCCATTTTAAAAACTCCCACCCCACAGATCCATAAATTCCCATACTCTTTTCAAAATGGTAGCCAACGCCAATTGAAGAAAAAATATCTTCATAGACATCTACTAAATAGACAGCTCCTAAGAATTCACTGTCTAGTATCCCAAATTCATATTGATGGTGACCAACTCGAACTGTCGCCGGTAGAAATACATTTCCCACCCCCAAAAATATATGTCCCAAATTTGCCTCAGTCCTGGTTTTTGAATGAGCACTAAAATTTGTCAATATACAGATCACTAGGAATAGTCTGGCCGTTAAACTTTTCAAATTTTTACTCCCACAACAATATTGGCAACAGACTGGTAGGTATTAAAAATATTTAAAAGTCCTCGAATGCCAAACATCGCCTCCACACCAATAAATGCGGGCCCCCAAATTTGATACATTGCCCTCATGCTAGGACCTGTTGCATAGTTGATTTTTTCCAATTTAGGCTCACTTTTTCCCGACCTAAATCCCAAGCGGTAGTGGTAATAACCCCAGCCAACTCCAGCAAAAAGAGAATGTCCAAAAATCATTTTTTCAGGGAATTGAAAAAAACCACTAAAGAGATAATTTGATTGATACATCAGGCTATTTTGATAACCAGTTGACATAAAAGACAGTGTCCAAACATCACCTTGAAGGGCCGAATAAATAAGAGGTACAACCTGAGAATGTGTCGCTGAGGACATGCCACTTCCAATATAAAAATATGGCCAACTCCTTCCATTTTTTTGGGGTATATTTGTATCAGCTGCACTTTCAACACTCTTATTTAATACAATTTCTGAGTCACCAAGAGTCACCACATCCAGCTCTAGATTGATACTTTGGACCTCCTCACAAAAGACAGAGGGCAAAAGGCAGGTCATAACTAGACCCAATAGTGAGTATCTAATAATTTTAAACATTTAGAAATTGTAAATAAAGATACTTTAAATAACAAAGCTATGTTTTGATAAAGGCCATTAAATTTAAAAAAAGGCGATTAATTTAAAATGCGCACAGTGAAAAAACCGTGTGCCACTGTCAATTGTTTGTACACTCTCTCAAATCCCCTCCATATATATTAACTGATTAAACAAGACAGGGATTGCCCAAAGCTGGCATCAAACTTGTAATAGTAAGTGTTGATAAATTATTTAGACAGGAGTTTAGAGATGCAAGCAAAGAAGAGGCTAATTGCCTTAAGTTTTATCGTTTTAGGGATTACATCTTTTTCATTACCCTATCTTTCACAGCAATTGTCAGGCTCAAGTGAGTTCTACTCTCTTAGGTTTCCTGCGAGTGCAGATGAAGAAGCCGTGCTTGAAGATGCTGATGCTGCCGCCTTAGATGCTCCAGCCCCCGAAATTCTAGAGCCAACTGCTGCTGATCTTGAAAAAGATGCTCCAATAGAAGAGCTTGTAATAGACGGCACTGAGCTAGATAATCTACCCGCAGTTCCTGTAGTTTCACTTATAAAAGGTGATATCGATGCACTGGAGCTTAGAATCACAAAAATTGAAGATCAATTTAGTGCTGAGAAACTCGAACAATATTCTCAAAGCGTAGTAAGCTTTGATAGCGAAAAAGAAGAGCTACTAAAAATGAGAGTTGAAGCAGTTGAATCAGAAACCAGTAGACTTAGAAAAAATAGAAAAGATAGTGATTATGTTTTTTCTGATGTAAGAATCGAAAAAGCTCACAAAGAACTTGATAAATTTACGGCCTATCAAGAAGAACACAAAAAAATTATTGAAGAGCAAGGCGCTCTTGAATTTATCTCGGCTGAAACAAAAGAAGAGTTACGAAAAATTAGAGAAGAACTAAAAGAGCTTCTACTAACAGCTGAAGAAAGTGATAGAGAACAAATCTTGGCCCTCTACAAAAAAACGGAAGGTCTAAACAAGATCAAAATTGAAGCAGCTGAAGGCGTCGATCTTGATGCATTATCAGTTCAATTTGAATCAGCATTAGTGATACTCGAAGAACAAGTTGAAATGATCGATGGCGTGGAAAAAACTTCAAGCCTTGAGAGAAAACTCGACAGAGTTGAAGACCTTGTCTCCAGTGCACTTTGCAGAGATAAGCACGCTGCAAAATCAGTAACACCTAATAGCTTCAGAAGTTTTTTCTCACCACTTCTTGCGGCGAGAGGACTCTTAGATTCAAACTATGATATTTCTTCTATACTAGGTCTTGGTCAGTCAGCGCCTAGCTTTACATTACAACCTGACTACCAAGCACAGCTAGCAATGCTTAAAATGGTTGATTTCATGGGCCTCGGACAATTTAATAACGGCGGTGAGTATGCAGGTCCTGCGAGCGCACCACTTGATTATGGCCAATTTATTGGAACTCATTTTCAGCAATCACGAAGTGATCGATTCACTGTCCTTGGTAATAACAATACCATCGTCATGGGCTCGCCATGGGGACAACAAGCTCCTACAAATCCAGCAGCTATCAATAATGAGCCCTTTGGTTTTGCTTCATTTTCAAATGGTGTAACTAGTACTACTCAAACTTCACCATCATCGGCAACAGTAAGTCCCATTATCGGTAGAGGCTTTGCAAGCAATGGTCCTATCAATGCACCACAAGCACCTCAAGGCTTTAACACCAATGGACCAGGGTCCGTTAATTTTGGAAATAGAGGCCGTATTTAGGCATTAACCAACCGAATAAAACGTTTATAACTCATTTAAATCATAGAATAGGGCCCTAGTATTAGGGCCCTAACTTTTTGAAATCCCAAGGCGCATTTCCGACGCTGGGACTATTTTCGGCAAATATTGCCCTTTTTTCTAAACCTATGAGCTGGCCGGGACGATAGCTAAATTAACGCGGATCACGAGGATGTGATTTCGCAAACCAGCAAGGGAGTGTGATTTCATTAATTAGAGGTTAGCAAATGAAATCGAGCGCACAAATTTTTCACTCAGAAAGAACTTTAATAAAGAGATGTCACGTTTGCGATAAAGTCGCAGAATCGACAAAAGAGTTAGAACGCTGTCCAAAATGTGGAAAGGCTTTTCTACCTCTTAACTACTTCACAAAGGTTCATGAACAAGGTGCCGAAACAAAGCTAGTCGACATGTTTGCAAGCTGCGACGAGCTAAGTGATGCTGATTTAATCAAGGGCATCCACGTAATTTGGTAACTTTTTCTTTTAACTGATAAATCTACAGTGGTATGGTTACGACCATGTCAATTAGAAATCAAACACGTCCAAGTGCAGAGCAATCTTCCAATGTCGAAAGACGTTTTAATCCTACAATCGAAAGAATTTTATCCCACCGTGGATATAGTAGTGATCAAATTAAAAACCTCTTATCTAGTAACCTAAACGAACTCCCAGATCTCCTTGCTATGCATGGCATGTCGAAGGCCTCTGAGCGCATAATAAAGGCCTTTGAGAGCAACGAGGGAATAGGTATCTACGGTGACTACGACGTTGATGGCACAACTTCTTGTGCTCTGTTTTATCACTTTTTCCAGATGCTTGGAGTTGAGGTCAAATTATATCAACCCTCTAGATTTGTTGAAGGCTATGGAGTACATCCAAGTGCCATTGATGAGGCTTTGAAAAATGATGTGAAAGTTCTCATCACAGTTGATTGTGGCATCACCAATAGTGAAGCCTGTGATTACGCTCTTACTAAGGGTGTTGACCTTATTATTACCGATCATCACAAAGATGCTTTAGAGCAGATGCCTAGTGCCTATGAGATAGTTAATCCCAATAGAAGAGATGAGGATGAGGAATCTGAATTAAAATTTTTAGCTGGTGTGGGGGTCGCCTTCGCCTTATGCCTACAAATTAAAAAAGATCTCCACAAGAAAGGGATGGATATGGGAAGTATCTACCCGCTACTCCCTTTTGTGGCCATAGGAACAATTTGTGATTTGGCCCGCCTTACTCCGATGAATCTCAAACTTACAAGGCATGGTTTGAGTTATATTAAAAAAGGGACTTATCCAGGTCTTAATGCGTTTATTTCGTGTGCTGAAAGAGCTTACCCAATTATACCTTCGGAAAAAATTTCTTTTAATGTAGGCCCAATGATTAATTCTAAGGGCAGACTTGATCACCCTGAAAAAGCGTTAAAGCTTCTCATTAGCGATAATGGGGAAGAGTGCTCGCTACTATATAACCAACTTGAAATTTGCAATAGAGAGCGAAAATTTATCCAAGCAGATGTGTATAAAGAGGCAAAAGAGCAAGTACTTGCCGAATTAAAAGACGACGCTCCAGTTTTTAATGTGGTTTATGCTCCCCATTGGCATGAAGGTGTCATTGGAATTGTGGCCTCAAAGCTGGTGGAAACATTTAAAGTTCCAAGTATTGTTTTTTCTGACTCTGCTGAAAAAGGGATTATAAAAGGCAGTGCCAGGACAGCAGGCCAAGTTTCCATATTCGATTTACTGCAAGAAAATAAAGATCTCTTTATTAAATTTGGAGGCCATAAGGCAGCTGCCGGACTCTCCATGAAACAAGAGAACTTGCCTCTTTTGAAGAAAGCTTTAAATGAAGAATTATCTCAAACTCCTGAAATTCTAAGAGTGGTACAAGATACTTATGATATCCAAATTGGTCCAGAAGAAATCAATGCTAACCTTCTAAAAGAGCTTGAGCAATTAGAGCCCTTTGGAATGGGCAATAAAAAACCAATCTTTAGAATGCAAAATATCACCATTGATTCTTATCAATTAATGAAAGACATCCATGTCAGATGGTCCATAAAATCAAAGTCTATGCCCTCTAAAACATTCAGAGGTATAAGCTTTAACTATATCGGAAAATTCAACACTCCTTCCCCTGAAGAGCTCTTCAGTAGACAAGAGCATGAAGAACTTGAAGTCCAGTTCACTTTGGGAATCAATCGCTTTAACGGGAGAGAATACATCCAGTTAATGGTAGAAAAATTTATATTTTAATATGCTCTTTTGCAGTGTTTTACTAAAGGTCCAATCATCATGAAAATTTTGATCATCTTGAAGTTTTTGATTTTGGTCATTTTTACATCCTGTGGAGAAGGCGGTCCTCCAGGCTCAGACTCTGGTATTGGATACCTTTATGTAACCAATCTCACTGATATGTCTGTTTCAGTAGTAAGTCTTTCTGATAGAAAAGTTTCTAAAACCATATCATCTGTTGGCAGCCAACCTGCACACATTACTTACTCTTCAACTAGCCAAAAAGCATTTGTTGGCGATTTAAACAGTACCAGTGTACAGGTGATTGATACAAACTCTCAGACCATCTCTGGAACAATTGCCGTAGGTAATGTGAATGGTGGAGTTGATATGGATACTTCCTTAAATAGACTTTTTTGTGTCGACTCTTCCACGGGCACCGGCATTCACTCAGTCACAGCAACTGACAACGCAGTAATTGCCAATGTTACGATTGGATCTAATATACAAGACATAAGAATAGATTCTACAAATAACACGGCCTATATTTCAGATTTTACTGATGGCATTCATATTTATAATACGATTACAAATGCCAAAATCTCTACAGTTGCCATGGGAACAAACCCTCATGGGCTAGCAATAGATACAAGTTCAGGCATGCTTTATGTCACTGACGTAGGATCTAATAATGTCCATGTCTATAACACCAATACAAGTACCCTGATCACATCGATCACTGTAGGTACCGTTCCACAATGGATTGCATTAAATAGTGACAATAGTAAGGCCTATGTAACAAATGAAACTGATGGAACAGTATCTGTTATACACACAAGCTCAAAAATAGTCTCCGGCACAATTACAGTAGGAACAACCCCGTTCTATGTCCTGGTAGACAGTGATTACAACAAGGCGTATGTAACAAATTTTGGAAGTGATACCGTTTCAGTCATTAACACGGTTACAGATACTGTTGAAGCGACAATAAGTGTTGGAGCCGGGCCTATTGGAATGGCCATCATCAGATAAAAAAACTCCTTTATGAGGGAGCCTTTCGATTACATAATTTATACAAACAAGCACCAACATGATCCGCCAGATCAAGCAGAAGCGGATCTGAGGCCCTAGCTAGAGTCAATATAGCAATAGTCTCTTTACAACTCCCATAGGCAATATAGAAGTACCGTCTCTGATCCTTAAACGTCCGTTTCCCACTCCCTTCCGCAATATTCAGTGCAATACTACTACTCGCCCGCGAAAGCTGAGATCTAAGATGATAAGCCAACTTCAATTCTTCACACCGGTGATAAAGATCAGTCGCCAAGTTAAAAACCCTAAAGTCATACAATGCCATTTCATTCTCCTTCCTAAAAATGTAACGAGCAAAGCTCGTTATCCCCAAAAAAGAGCAAGTAAGGCGACTCAGTCAAGGCCTTGAGCGAAGCGTGCCTTTACTTAGTCAACTGGATTGCTAAAGACTCACAACCGAGCCAATAACTATGCAAAAGAAAACGGCTCAGGCAATCGGCTCCGGCTCCGGCAGACACCAATACATTTCAATTTTATTTAATTATCTTCAAAGAAAAGCTCAACTGAATTGCTACAGGCCCTCAACCGGCCCAATAACTATGCAAAAGAAAACGGTACCGGCCCCGGCAATCGGCTCCGGCAGACGCCTTTATATTTTTATTCAATTATCCTCAAAGGATGATGCCCAAACCAACACTCCTTCAACCCCCGACTATCCGTAAACCTTGAAGTCCGTCTCTGAAGCCCAGCAGGAAATTGCGTACTTTGCAGAAGCCCCGTAAGAACAGTCTTCCCACAATTAACAACTTTCCCATCCTTAACAAGCTTATCAACAAACCGAAGCTCCCCATTTTCACCTCGAAATTTCTTCTTCAAAGGCTTACCAGCAAGATCCATAATCTTACCTTTGACCATCGCCAAATCAATACTCTTTTCAGCTAGGCCATACTCCGCTTCAACTGATCTTCTCAGTTTTGCAGTTGATAAATTCCTTTTAAAGCTAGGTGCTGCTAACTCAGGAGATGCAACAAATTCACCTTCTGAAACCTGAACCGGAAGTCCATATAACTCAGCAATACGATTTCTTCTATTTTGTATTTTGTATTCATAAACGCGTTTCATAAAATTTGGCCACTTACTAACCTTAACAGCATCAGCAATATCTTGGTCAGTAAGCTTTGCGATCTTTTTCGCCATCCAAAGCATATCACTATGAGAAGCTGCCATCCAGGCCATCGGTCTATAAAGAGTAAACTGCTTAAATTTCAATTTATAGTGCTGAATCCCATTAACTGAGCCTGCTCGTCTTTTTCTTTCAACGAAATTAGTATCTGTTTTGTATGAATTCATCTTGGCAGAAACTAATTTCCCACCCATTGTAGCACCAAGGTCAGTTTGAGATTCTATATATGTTAGAGGTGATCCACTTTCAAACCCCTCAAAAATAAAGTTTTTATTATTTTGATCTCTTACATCAATATTCCATATAAGAAGATTGAATAAACCTGTTCCTCTACCTGCTCTGTTGTCATTAGCACCCATTGATGAATAGGCAGCTGGTCCACCCTTATGCATGGAATTACTTCCTCTAAACTCAACTGAAGCATTCACAAAGCGGACATAGTCTCTTCCAGCTTGTTTGCTTTTTTTGTACTTCTTTTTCATGATATCACTAGGCATCTCTTTTAAGATATCCTTGTAATTTGCATCTGTGATAGTTCCACTCTCAAGAATATAAGGAGCTAGGTTAAATTTATATTTAGATGCCTTTAAACAAATTACCAACTCTTCAGTGGTGTAAACTTTATTACACTCTTTAGCAAAGTTGCGCACTTTCCCAGTAAGTTTTCTAGGTTGGTAATCAGCTGGTTTTTTATCCAGAATTAAAGTCAGAGGATCTTTTTTGAAAGTACCATCTTTTTTCTTTTTCATAAAAGGTGCTGCATAAAGTGGATCAGTGTATTTCGCTCCAAGCTTCATGTAGAGCCTTCCAGCAACTGTTTCTGATTGTGTTTCAGATCCCCACTTAACCTTCCAAGAATAACCAAATGCATCCTTTGAGTTGATTTTAGGATTTGAATCATTAGACTTAATTTTACTAAAGAATAATACTTTTCTAGCTTTCTTTAATTTGTATTCCCCTTGGTACTTCTCTTTGTATTTATCAGAAATCTCACTTTGAACACTGTCTTCAACCCAAGTTTCAAATTCACTATAAGGATTTTGGTGCTCGGCCATATACTTCTTTGTATGCCATACAGGGTTTCTTGGTGAAACATCTAGTTCTGAGATTTGCTCATAACTCATTTGAGAAATCTGGTCGAATGAAATGGGACCAAAAGTCTCTGGGTCTTTTAAATAGCCAGCTTCTTTTAAGGCCTGTTCTTTATCAATAATTGAATGAATATCTTCAGGGTTTATATAGTCAACATAGGTTTCAAACTGATGAAAAAGAGAGAAGATTATTTTAAAAAATGGAAATGAACTAATTGTCTCTTCAGAAATAAGACCATAGAGAAGTCTTTTTTGAATAACAAAAACCTCTTCTAGAGCAACTTGCTCACTAAATTGAATCATGGACTCAAGACTTTGCCCTCCACCTAGAAGCTCATGTCTTTGTCTTTCAAGACTTTCAATTTCTTGTTTATAGACCTTTTGTTTTTTCTTTCTTTGGATAATGGCCTTTTTATATTTCTTTTTGAGCTCAGATAGTTGATCTTCTATTTCATAAATTCTTTGGGAGTTTAATCTTCCGCCAATGGGGTCAACTGACTTCATGGCCATAATGGCATATTGATAAAATAGTTTTACTTCTTCTAAGTCCTCAATCTTGTCTTCATATTTATCAATATCTTTTTTTGCTTTTTTGATGGCAATTTTTACTTCTTTTTTCTTAGCCTCTTCTAGCTTTCTCTCAGCCTTTTTAAGAGCTTTGTTTTCCGTCCCAATATCATCATTGGTTTTAGTAAGCCTCTTACCAAACTCTTTTTCCAAATTTTTGAAAGACTGATAGCTGTATTCAACACCTACACCAAAACTTTTGAATAGCTTGTCGACTTTTCTTACGGGGATATTTCCTGCAGAACTAAAGGCCAATTGAGTTGAAATGAGTAGTGATATCATGAAAAATAGCACTTTCTTTGCCCACTGATTGTGTGAGATATGCATGCTTAGACCCCCGTATAGTCATTATAAATTTGAAGGGATCATACAACAACAACAACCTGCGTCATAATGGTTTTAAAATCCTTGCAGTTATTACAGGTTCACAGTTTGATAACACTCTAAGCACTTGAAATTAGAGTCAATACTTATTTAAAAGGGGACAGCTGGCACCATAGGGCTTGCGAGCATAAAAGCTCTTAGCATGGGCCACAATCAGCGCGTGGTACTCTTGAAAAAGCTCCACGTCAGATCCTAACTGGTCCATGAAGTAGCTTTGAAGTCGACTGTAGTTGAAAGACCCTTGTACGAAGCCTAAGTGGGAGAAAATTCGTTGTGTATAGGCATCAACAACAAAAATCGGAACCTCATAAGCATAAAGAAGTATGGAGTCTGCCGTTTCAGGACCAATGCCCCAGAGCCCACAAAGTTGTTCGCGCGAAGGGGTTTCTTGTTTAAGACTGATGAAAAATTCTGAAAAAATAAGAAGCTTCTTAAATTTTTGATTAAAATAACCAGAAGGTCTAATTGACTCTATAACAAGCTGAGAACTTGCCTTTAGAAGACTACTGGGATCACAAATACCGTTTTGATGGAGTAAGGCCAAACATTTTTCAACATTTTTAAATGTGGTATTTTGAGTTAAAATAGCGCCGACACAAACCTCAAATTTTTCACTTTCATTTCGAGGATAGCTATAATCACCGATATGATAACCACCATCTTTTTCAAGATGAAACAGAGGCCACCATCCCTGTGGCCCATGCAGTTTTAATAACTTCTGATAAACCTCTTTAGCACTACAGTGCAAATTATCTAAGAACGCTTAACTTGTTAATAACAACATCTTCAGCTGGCCTATCTTGAAAACCTGTTTGGACGACTCCAATAGCTCTCACAACATCCATCCCCTTAACAACTTTTCCAAATACGGTATGTCTATTATTTAAATGGGGGGTTGGAGCAAGAGTAATAAAAAACTGTGAGCCATTTGTCCCCGGCCCTGCATTGGCCATAGAAAATATTCCTTCACAGTCATGAATTAACTCAGGGTGAAACTCATCTTCAAAGCGATAATCTGGACCGCCCATACCAGTTCCATCTGGACATCCGCCTTGGATCATAAAACCTTCAATAACACGATGAAAAATCAGGCCATCATAATAATTGCCTTCTCTTTTACTTTCTTGTCTTCCTTCTGCCAGGTTAATAAAATTCCAAACTGTTTCGGGGCATTCTTTGGCATATAACTCAGCTTCAAACTCTCCCAGACTTGTTTCAAATTTTACATTTACTCGGTCTAGTTCCTCTTTGTAATCACATTTCATTCTAACCTCCATTATACTGAAGTGATTTAGGCTTTCCAGTGGCGTATTCCTCGTCGGAGTGTACTACACGCCTTCCTCGTCATCCACTCACTGGAAAACCTAAATCACTTCAGTATACTAATTATTTTATTTTTTTGATACTTTCTATTCCACCAACTTCAAACGGAAACTCTCCTCCACTCGAATAAAAAACCAATTTCTGTTTTTTATTAAAAAATGTATCGAGTTTCAAATAAAATCCAGGGATTCTATTTCCTTTAAAATCAAAAGGAGTAAACATATCATTTCCAATTACTCTAATATTAAGATCATCAATTTTTTTCACCACTAGAAATTTTTCAACTTCAACTGAGTCGTGACAAAGAGATAAAAATACGGGGTGGCCTCCTACATTGGAACCTCTTTCTAAAAACCGTCGAAGCTTTGTAGCCTTCCAGTTCCAAATGGAATCGATCCAATAGATATGAACCTTTTTGTATGTAGGGGCCATAAAGCCATCTAAACGACTTTCAACCTTTTCTACAGCATTATAAAAGAGCAACTCCTCTTCTTTTAGAGAAAGATAATGCATCCCAGCTTTAGTGGTCGAAGACCGCAGCAGCTTGTGGTAAACGCTTTGAAATTGAATCGACTGCTGATAGGACAGATTAAAACTATGCTGAAGTTTTGGAAGATCAACATATCTGACAGGGTTTTTTATGAAGCAAGACCCTGAGGTTGAAAAGTTTGCCCATTTGGGAACAGGCCCCAAAAAATACTGAGAGATACCCACTGATGAAAAGACCTCTCCAATTTTTTTCCGCTTTGAGTTTTTAACAGAAGGTGAAGTACAGCCAAATAATACCATGAAGGCCAAAACAGAAATTACCTTCTTCAAGCTTCCACCTTTTTAAAATATGTCATCATATCTTCCATTGTTTTTTCTAAAACGTTTTCAATTCCATCAATATTCAAATTTTGCTCTCCCAAGATATACCATCCTGGCTCTTCACTACCACTCATTCCATGATAGAGCTGATCGCGCTCCGCAGACACTGGATCCCCAATAAATAAATGGTCCACAGCAATTGTCTTCAGTTCTTCACTTCCCCTAAAAGATGGTTTTTCAAGAGTTAGATAAGCTTTTTCTCTATCCGTTAAATAATCGACACTGCTGATATTATATCCCCAGAATCCTTGTAATTTTGAGTGTGGTGACACCGGAGTCGTCACGCCCTGCTTTTCGTTAGGCTCCAAACTTCTGTATTCAAAAAGAGCTCTTTCATACTCTCTTTTCCCATTCTCGAAAAGCTCATGGTTTTCAAGTCGCACTTTCTCCACTGCATCTTTAAGAAAAGGTGCAACTTTTGAAAATGGACTTTGACACTCAGAAACCAAAATTAATTTTGAGTCTCTAGGTTTTAAAACTTTTTCCCAGAGCAGTGGAATGATAGTGGCGCTAAGAGAGGAATCTCCATAAACAAATATATTTTCACCATCAGAAACTTGAAGTGAGGCCACTGCTTCTTCTAAATTCTCTCCCCAATATGGGTCAAGGTGCTCCATACTCTGGTCTTCACCAAGTGCAGGGAAACACCCTCCTAAAAAACTTCTTTTGAAAAAGCTCCCTCTGGCATCAACAATAAAATCATAATCTTTAAATAACTCAACCGCTGTTGAAAGGTGAGTTACAATATTTCTATCAATAGCTTCAATATTAGAAACTTCATCACTTGTTAAAGAACTCGGTCTTGATTCATAGACCACTCTAAATAAATCAATCATCCTACTAGAGCTCTGAGGAGTCTCATAGTTTCTTAAATGTCTTTTATGGATTCTTTTAATATCATTGGTGATAAAGCAATCTGCTTTCCCCAAAACGGCAATGGCATTTTCAACCATATTTGCCCAGGTGGCGACTGGAGTATGAGTGCGCTCAAAAAAAACAGAAGCACAAGGCCTATCACTACCAAAGACCGAAACGCTTGCGCCCACTTCAAGAAGTCTTGCGCCCAAAATTAACCCATAGGGATGTCCACCAATGATGGCAACCTTCACAGCTATTCCTAGTTTTAAAACAATAAAAAGAGGGGAGGCTAATGCCTCCCCTCATCATTTTAGGAATATCAATATAACAAAATTATTCTAGAAGAAATAGACTTTGGAGTCCCCTTTATCTTCAACAGAGTGCTCTGCAAACTTAGTAATGAAGTTTACAAAGCATAAAAGGGCCTCATAACTCACTGTGTCCTGGTCAAACTCCGCCCCGTAGCGCAAAAATTTCTGTCCCCGCTCATCTGTCCACTCGCCTTCATGCCGAACCTGGATGACTGCAGGAATATATGAGGTTTGGGTGAAGTAGATCCGAATCCCCAGCTCCTCTCCAATAGTAAACTTTTCTTTCTCACTGTTTTTTCCATTCCAAGGGACTTGAAACTGAATTCCTTCTGCAGAAATATCCACAAGTGAGATTTCAAAAATAGTTCCATTGTCATCAATGACTGAGTAACAACCCAAGAAGTTTTCAAACATAATACGTTCGAAGTTCCTTCTTTTTTGTTCAATTAACTTTTCTCTTTTTTCAACAAAATTGATGATTTTAAGTTCTTCTGCCATGAGCTTAACTCTCCTACCTTAAAGGATTTGCTCCATATATTTCGGCTGTTTACCTCTCTATCATTAGCCCGCAGGACCCAGGTGGAAAAATATGCTTACAGACAACTACTTAATATCGCTTTGTGCCCATCTTCTTTGTTCAACTATTTCGTTGAAATTGAAATCCCAGTAAGGGACAATCCACCTATTGAAAGACTTATTATGAATGCCTGAACCAAAAGCTAGGTTTTATATGAAAACAATATTTTTAATTATCATGATACTTCTCCAAAGCTCTATCGGATTTTCACGGGACACTCTTGCCCAAATTCAAAAAGACAAAGTCCTAAGAATAGGAATAGATGTGGGCTATATGCCTTTTGAGATGAAAACAAAGAAAGGGCAAATTATTGGTTTTGATATAGATTTGGCAAAATTAATGGCGAAGGAGATGGGAGTAAAATTAAAAATTGTTAATACTTCGTGGGACGGAATAATCCCAGCTCTTTTGACAAATAAGTTTGATCTAATCTTAGGAGGAATGTCCATTACACCTAAGAGAAATCTCAAAGTGAATTTTACAACTCCATATTTTGAGGCCGGGCAATCAATTATCATAGCGGGAAAACACAGAGTAAAGGTAAAAAGCTACAAAGACTTAAACCATAAGAAATTTGTAATAGCTTCTAGGTTTGGCACCACGGGCGAACTTGCTATCAAGAAATATCTACCAAGAGCAACTCTCAAAACCTATGAAGACAGAGAAACAGGCATGCTCGATGTTGCTTTTTCTCGGGTTGATGCTTTTGTCTACGATTTCCCTGCAAACCATGTGTTCTCCATAACAAAGGGAGTAAGTAAAGTTGTCCATATTGCAAAACCTTTTACTAAAGAGCCTGTAGGTATTGCCATCAGGCAAGATGATTTTAATTTTCTAAATTGGTTAAATAATTTTCTTCTGGTCATTAAAAGTGATGGTCGTTATAAGAAAATTCATGATAGTTGGTTTGTGAAGACCAATTGGCTAGCGAAAGTTAGCCAATAAGTAGTTCTTCAAGAAATGGAAAAAACTTTTTAAAGACCCCTTTGCAAAAACCTTCATCTTCAAGTTTGGTTAAAAACTCATCTGCTGAAAGCTCTTCAAGCTTGTATACCTTATTAAATAAAAGATATTCAGCTACAACTCCTGAAAGGATTACTATTGCTCCTAGAGGAGAGATGTAAGCAAAATCCTTTCCTGTAGGAAAACCTTCTCCAAGGGGAGTTTCATGGTGTTCTAGTATAAGTGTATCTAGATCAATAGGCATTTTGGTTAAATTACCTATCATCTGTGCACTTTTTAAACTGTGTTCTCGGTATCTTTTTACCGTTCGTTTATCAGCTGTATTTTGCTGAATATCAAATATCTTAATTTCATCATTTAGATCCATTTGAATTAGAGAAATATTTTGAAACAATAAGGCCATGGAAACTTTGACAAGTGATAACTCAGAATCCCAAGTCATTTTCCTAGCAAGAAAGACCCCAATATACTGGCTCACACTGGCATGCTTACAAATATAACTTCTTTTATCACCCATCAACTGCATTAAAATATCTTCTACACCTTCATATTTAGTGGCAACCTCTAACATCAATTTATTAAACTCAGTAACATAGCGATGAAAGAGTGGATCCTCAGGAAAAAGGGAGAACCCTTCAACAAGTGTTTCCTGGAATGCGATAATATTGTCTGGTTTCAGAGCACCTTTTTTCTCTCGATTGAAAAAATTTGCAAAGATTTTTTCCATTGCTCCCGTTAATAGTCTTATGTCACAGTTTTCAATATAAACATCGTGAACATTTTTTGATCTATATCTAACGAGATGTCCTCCAGAAAGGATATCTCCGGCCCTAATAACTTTTAGAAATTTCCCATCTCTAATTTTTAAATAAATATCCACAGGGAGTGCGCCCATTTTATAAATAATTTCAATGGGCACCGGAGAAAATTCAACAACGAGATCCCCTTCTTCTACTCTGACATCACTTGGTTCATCTTTTAATTTTTTAATTAATTTTGTAATCCCCTCAGCAATTTGTGGTTTTTGAATCTGAAAAAATAGAGGGTTAGTTGTAAAATAGGGGACATGCTCCCACTCCTCTGTTGTCGCTAATACAAAAGGGAGGTTTATTGAATTATTGTTAATATACTGAAAGACTTCATTTCCATTTTTCTCAGGCATATTTTGATCACAAATAATAAGATCAAACTGCTCATTTGATATGGCATCGATGGCCTCTTTGCCATTAAAAACAATATCAACTTGACAAGGAAAGTCAGCTAAAAACAATAGCTTTATTAAGTGACAAATTTCAATTTCATCATCTACTACAAGTATTTTCATGGCCCGCCATAATCAGTAATGATACTGAATGTATTCTACATTACAGGCGTGAGAGTTAGGCCTAAAATATCTTCATGAAAAATAAAATAATCTTAACTTCTTATAAGACAAGCTTGGATATTAAAGATGAGTTTCAATTTCTTCAATAGACAATTTAATTTCATCTCTAACGCGACGGTAAACGGAAAGAATTTTCTCCTCATCTTCCATATTCTTAGTTAGCTGAGGCGGATCATCAAACCCAATATGTATGACTTTTCCTCCTGGAAAATAAGGACAGTTTTCATTAGCATGACCACAGACAGTAAATACATAATCGAATTCAACATCTTCAATTTCATCTACAGTTTTTGAATAATGATCGGATATATTAACACCCGCTTCTTCCATCACTTTTACTGCTCTTGGATTTAGACCATGCTTTTTGGTACCAGCCGAATAAACATTGTATTTATGGGACAGGTAGTGCTTGCACCATCCCTCTGCCATTTGTGAACGGCATGAGTTACCAGTACATAAAAAAAGAATATTTTTCATCATGACCTACCTTTTGAAGCTGGCCATGGCTTCACAAACTTGGTCTTGAACCCTTCTCATTTTAGAAGAAGAGGAAGAGCCATTATTAGTCAGCATTGAAAATACCAAAAGTTCCCCATCAGCCGTTTCAACGTAACCCGATAGTGATGAGGACCTAGTGACGGTTCCAGTTTTGGCCCAAACCTTACCCTTTGCACTACCAGATCTCATTCTCTTGTAAAGAGTACCATCAACGCCTGCGATAGGTAGAGTCTTTTTAAAAGCTTCAAATCTTTTAGCATTTTGATGATTAAATTTAAGCACGCTAAGAAGATCATGGGGCCTTAAGTAATTGTAGTGAGATGCTCCAGAGCCATCTGCGATTGCAACTCCCCCAGTATCTATTCCAACCTCATTTCTCAAAAATCTTTTTAAGTTTGAAATGGCTCCCCCAATAGTTCCAAATGGAGTTGCTCTCAATAAAAATGATTCCGCATATTGATTATTGCTATTTTTCATTAAAACTTTGGCCAAAGTGCCCAGCCTTACAGACTGATAATCTCCGACTAATTCTATTGCTTTAGTGCTGGCACTCTTTTCGAGAACTGAAAATTCAACAGTTGCCTCAATTTCTGGAAGTTCAGTTCTTGATTTTTTCCTAATTGCACTAGCGCTTAGATCGCCAAAATAAAGAGTCGAGTCAGGAATCGCTAGCTTTGTTTGGAATTTGTGATTAAGAGGAATTCTTCCCCTAAATAGCACTTCATTTCCCCATGGGTTTACATGATATCCAATATCTAATGATCCATTTTGAGGTTTTATATTGTTGGTGATTGCTACGCTAGAGCTAAGTGAATTTTGAGTCTTAATCACCACAGGATCACTTGAAGTCTTTGAGGTTATAGTAAAATTCTCACACGACCTTCCAATCTGAAGACCAGATATAGGAGCTCCATAACAATAAGAAAAATCGTGGTAGGTCCATTCTGTATTAAACTTTTTGGCCGCAAATATCCAGGGGTCCAGCTGTATTTTGATATTGATTTTATCTTTCGATATCCCAAGCCCTGCTAGTTTTTCTACCACTGCATCAGATAGAAAATTTAAAAACTTAGTTTGATTTGAAGGATGCTCTCTATAGTGATTATTAATTGAAGGATCTCCACTACCTTGAACTGTAAAGTAGTAGTCATCGCCAAGGGCCCGATCAAAGAAAATAGAGGTTTTAAATTTAAAATCAGTACCAAGCTTTTCAAGAGTGTAGCTGGTAGTGAGAATTTTCATATTGGACGCTGGCCTAAAAAACTTGCGCCCTTGGTGATTATAAATAACCTCACCTGTCTTTAAGGATTCAACTCTGAGACCCCAAAAACTATCTGAAATGTCTGAAGCACCATGAATATCTGAAATCTTTTTTTGGAGAATATCTAAACTAGAGACTGCTTGGAATTCTGGATCCCCTGTAATCTCAATATGATCGAGAGATAGATCTTTTAGCTTATCACTATCACTGTGGTAGTAACTTCCCTCATCGCCGAAGGGACCTTTGGCGCAACTCACGCTCAAAATTATAAATGAAAGCAGTACAAAGAGTTTTCTCAAAACTTTTCTCCAGATAATTAAAAATGTTTAGAATTTATGCGTAGCACGCCGTGTCTTTCAACTCACGACGCACATGGCAAAGAGGTGGAATTACAAAAATAGATCTTGTTGTAGCTTCGAGCCAGGGAAGCACGAGTATTTTTCAAAACTTGCGGAGCCTGCGATCTTCAAAACCTCATCATCTATGAAAAAATTACCCGTACAAGTCTTTGCTGACCTGGTAACAATTTCATAGGCAGCGTCGGCCATTATCTGGGGCTTTCTGGATCTCTTCTCCATTAATTTGCCCCCATCCATATTCAGCACTGCTGCTGTAGCGATAGTTGTTCTAGGCCATAGGGAGTTTGAAGCAATACCGTGTACTCTTAGCTCTTCTGCAAACGTCTTTGCCATCAAGGACATGGCATATTTAGAAGAAGTGTATGCACCGTAGGCACTAAACCATTTGGGATCCATATTTATAGGTGGACTAAGAGTAAGAATGTGTGGATTTTTTGATTTCAACAAATGGGGAACAGCAAATTTCGTAAGTACAAAACTCCCTCTCACATTGATATCAAACATCAAATCAAATTTTTTCACGGGAGTATTTTGAGATGTCCCTAAAGAGATGGCACTTGCATTATTAATGATAATATCGAGTCCACCAAGTTCGCGCACAGCTTCTGCAACAGCGTCCTCTACGACTTTTTCATCGCGAATATCTACAACTAAGGGAATTGCCCTGCCGCCAGCTTTTTCGATTTCATCAGCTGCTGTATAAATAGTGCCTGGAAGTTTAGGGTGGGCCTTAGTTGTTTTGGCCGCCACAACAATATTAGCACCATCTCTTGCGAATCGTTTGGCGATTTCAAGTCCAATCCCCCTTGAGCCCCCGGAAATAAAAACATTGGCCCCCTCTAAATTCCCTACCTTTTGTCCCAACTCTTTATCAGTAGTAAATTGATGGTTTTCATCAATGGATTTTCCTAGAAGTGTCTGTAAGGCCACTTCTATTTGACCAAGTGATTTACTAAATTCTCTTATAAGATATTTAACATTCATAACTACCCTGTCTCCACTGTCCGTAAACCATTTTTAATCACTGTAGAAATTCATTATTCCCTCGCATTGTGCTAATGCTTAAAGTTTGGCGGTCTCTTTTCCATAAACGCCCTCACCCCTTCTTTTGCATCTTCTAGTGTAATCATCTCGCTCAAGGCACCGGACAACTCTATGACGGCCTGATCAAAAGGAAGTCCAGCTACCTTTGCCATAGAAGATTTACCAAAAGAAATAATTTGAGAGCTTTTCTTAGATAACTCAGTAATATACTTTTCCACTTCACTCTCAAAATCATCTGAGGGGTATATCTGACTTAGTAAGCCATATTCATATGCCTGAACCCCACTAATTCTTCTTCCCGACAATATCATATCATTAGCGATTTTTTTGCTCTTCACATTTTCAAATATTAAAGAAGAAATCATAAGTGGAAAAACCCCAATATTGACCTCTGGAGTGCAAAAGATACATGCATGGTGAGATAGAGAGATATCACAGGCCAACATCAGACCAATTCCTCCTCCCATGCAAAGCCCGTTCACTCTTGACAGTGTCGCTTTTGGGTAAGTTGTCAGCCGTGTTAAAAGTCTTGCAAACTTCTTATTAACCTTAGCGATGTCTTTAGGGTTTTTAAAGCCACTAATGTCTGCACCAGAGCAAAAGGCCTTTTCTCCTGCTCCAGTGATCACAATGACTCTTACCTTAGAGCTATTTTCAAACTCATCAAGCGAGCAAGACAATAGATCGAGAACCTCTTCTGACAAGGAGTTCTGTTTTTTTTCACGATTAATCGTAAGAGTGGCAATTTTATTTTCTACTTTTACTAAAAGTTCTGCATCCATGGTTTTCTCACTATTTAATTAGCCCATAATATCTTTTTGTATCTTCAATAGAGGCAACCTCTCTCCCCGAATCTCTCACAATATCTGCAAGGGCTTCGACTAGCTTACCATTTGAAGAAGTTTTTTCTCCATCTGGTAGATAGAATGTGTCCTCCACTCCTGTTCTTAGATGTCCTCCAAGCTCAGCTGTTTTCTTGTGAAGATTCCAGACTTCTTCTCTACCAATGCCAATAACTTGCCAATGTGTTCCAGGAGGGAGCTCTTCAACAATTAACGGCAGCCACGATGCTTTTGCTGGCATTCCACTGGCCACTCCCATGACAAGAGAAACACTCATAGGATCTTTTAACAAACCAACTCGTTTAAACATCGAAATTGATCTAACGATTCCGGTATCAAAGCATTCGCACTCAGCAACGATTCCATTTTGATTCATTACATCCGCAAACTTTTTAATTTTTTCAACGGTGTTATCGAATAAAATTGGAGGCCATGCCCACGTGTCATCTTTTTTTACTTTTAAATAATTAAGAGAGCCAGCATTAAGGGCCGCCATTTCGGGCTTAACTTTTTCAAGACAAGCAATTGGCCCTGTTACATCATCACCAATTACACCTGTAGACATATTAATCAAAACCTCGGGCACCTGGTTTCTGATCTCCCCACAAATTTCTGCGACAACTTCTGGATCCCATGTTGGATAAGCTCCCCTACCCTCTCTTTGATCTCTAAAATGGCAGTGAACAATTGTGGCCCCCGCATCCCAAGCTTCTTTGGCCGCAAAGGCCATTTCCTTGGGAGTCACAGGTACATTGTGCATTTTAGGATCAGTTAGCACGCCTGTTAATGCACATGTTAGAACTGCTTTATTTTCTGCACTCATTCTAACCCCTCCATTTTGGCTATGATTTCTTTCATAATTTCATTAGTACCACCACCAATTCCGGTGAGCTTAGCATCTCTAAAATAACGGGCCACAGGATATTCATGCATAAGACCCCAACCTCCGTGAATCTGAACACACTCTTCCATCACTCTCATTTGTGATTGGGCAGTAATCAGCTTTAGCATCGAGACATCTTTGGTAAAATCTATTCCCGCATTGGCCTTCATGGCACAGGCAAAAACAGAATTTTCAATCAATTTAATCTCTGAAATCATTTGGGCCATTTTATGTGAAATTGTTTGCAATTTAAAAAGTGGTTTTCCAAAGGCCTTTCTTTCAGTGATATATCTTTTAGTTAACTCATAACATCTCTTCATAGCACCGAGAGCGAGCACACATCCAGCAAGTCTTTCTTTTTGAAATTGCTCCATTTGATAAACAAAGCCCATGCCCTCTTTTCCAATTAAATGATCTTCAGAAACTCTGACGTCTTCAAAAATAATTTCTGCTGTATCTGAAGAGTTGTAACAAGTTTTTTTCAAAACTCTTCCCGTAGAGTATCCAGGAATATTTGTTGGAACTACAAATAGAGATAAACCTTGATACCCTGGGGCATCACTCGTTCTAGCTAAAAGAGTTATCCAATCAGCTTGTGTACCATTAGTAATGAATGTTTTGGCACCATTGATAATCCAGTCAGCCCCTTCTTTTCTCGCTCTGGTTTCAATGGCCGCCACATCAGATCCGTGATCTGGCTCTGATACTGCAATTGAGCAAATCATATCTCCTGAGATCGCCGGTTTTAAATAAGTTTCTTTTAAAAATTCATTGCCGTGCTTAACGAGTGCAGGTGTTGCCATATCTGTTTGAACAGAAATTCCCAGAGCAGTTCCACAGGAATCACACTTTCCCATCTCTTGATGGAAAATGACTGTGAAATTGTAATCGGCATTCATACCACCATACTCTTCAGGATAATTAATCCCAAGAAATCCCAATTCTCCACATTTTTTCCACAGAGATCTTGGAGTTTTCCCCTCCTCTTCCCATGTTTCTACATAAGGTCTAATTTCATTTTTCACAAAATCAGCAACCGTCTTTTTAAAAATCTTATGCTCTTCAGTAAGTCCTAACATATTATTCCCCCCTCATTTGAATGAGTATTTTTCCTGAGTCCACCTGCTCTCCAGGAGCAACTAGCACACTTGATACAATTCCTTCTTTATAGGCCCTAATTTCATTTTCCATTTTCATCGCTTCTAAAATTACCAGTCTCTCGCCTTCAGACACACTTTGACCTGGTTTAACAAAGACTTTGACAATTTTCCCGGGCATTGGAGAAGCATAATCACCTTCTTTAATTTTCAATTCAGGAGAAGGTGTTTTATTTAAAACGTGAAACTGAGCTGATTCACCACAGTAGTTTGAAACATAGATCTCATAATCAAATTCTCCTGCAGTGGCCTTTTCTCCGACAAAGAATCGATGCCTTGCCCCATCTAACCCAAAGGCCACTTCTCCGTGGTCACTACCAGCTGATGTGATCTCAATCAATTCTACAGTCTGGTTTTTAAATACCAGCTTTCTATCTCTTGTCACCTCGTAAGCGATACTTACGGCGTCACCATCAAAATTAAATTCTTCGCAGAGCGAGTTCCCTGGATTATTTTGAAATCCCCAGGGAATATTTCCATCCAATTTATTGAAGTGATAAATGGTCCAAGCGAGTGCAAGAAACTCATTTTTGGAGCTGGTTTTGGATATCAATGATTCAATATTTTGCTCTACAAAATTAGTATTAAAACTTCCATCAACGTACTGATCACTTTTTAGAAGTTCGGCCAGAAGTTTAAGATTATTCTTCGGCCCCCAAAATACAGTTTTTCTAAGACTGCCAAGCATTTTATTGATAGCAACATGCCTTGAGCCACCATGGGTAATGAGTTTGGCCACCATTGGATCGTAGAAAATTGTGACATCATCATTTTCTCTAATCGCGCTATCTACACGACAATCACTTCCACTATCAACTGAAAAGTGAATAACACGGCCGGCACCTGGAAGAAATCCTCCTGCCACATCTTCAGTATAAACTCTGCATTCAATAGAGTGCCCATTCATTTGCACATCAACTTGTTCAACTGAAAGTCCATCTCCTGAGGCCACTTCAATTTGCATCTGAACAAGATCCAGACCTGTAATTTCTTCTGTGACAGGATGCTCTACCTGAAGCCTAGTATTCATTTCAAGAAAATAGAATTCCTTTGTGCTAGAGTCATAGATAAACTCAACGGTTCCTGCACCTTTGTAATTTACAGACTCTGCTAAACGCACGGCCGCCTGACAAATTTTACTACGTACATCCTGATCAATTGAAGGACTTGGTGCTTCTTCAATGATCTTTTGGTGCCTTCTTTGAAGAGAGCACTCTCTTTCAAATAAATGGATTACCGTTCCATTACCATCTCCAAAAACTTGTACCTCAATATGCTTACATGATGGAAAGTAGCGCTCTAGCATTAAGTGGTCATTACCAAAGGATTTCTGAGATTCTCTTTTCGCACGATCATAGGATGCCTCAAAATCCTTCATATCACTCACGATCACCATTCCCTTGCCACCTCCACCAGCAGAGGCCTTGAGAAGAACCGGAAGTCCTAGCTCGCTTGCACGACTCTTAAAAGTGGAAATTGATTGGTCTTCGCCGTTATACCCTGGGATGGTTGGAACATCTGATTTGATGGCAATTTCTTTGGCCTGGTTTTTCAAACCCATTTTTAAAATCGAATCAGGTGTAGGCCCAATAAATACTATTCCTGCGCTCTCGCACATTTTTGAAAATTCTGAATTTTCTGCTAAAAATCCATATCCTGGATGAATGGCATCAGCACCACAACTCTTGGCCACTTCTATAATTTTATCTCCAAGCAAATAGGATTCTGCACTGGGAGAATTTCCAATATAGTAGGCTTCGTCAGCAAAGCTCACATGTAGCCCATTTCGATCGGCATCTGAATAGACACAGACAACTTGAATTCCCATTTTGCGACAGGTCTTTGAAATCCTAACAGCAATTTCTCCGCGGTTAGCGATTAAAATTTTTGTAATAGCTTTTTTCATGGTCTACATCCTAAAAACACCCCACTCACCTTCGTGAGTCTGGGGAATTTGATTTATTGCTGTAAGGCAGAGGGACAAGACTTTTCTGGTGTCTCTTGGATCTATAATCCCATCATCCCATACTCGAGAACTGCCGTAATAGGCACTGGACTCTTGTTCAATTTTTTTCCTAAGCCCTTCTTTGATAAGCTTCATTTTACCTTTATCAAGAAGGCCTTTAACGCTTACTCCCTGCCCTTTGGATTTTTGTTCTTGGATAATCTCCATCACACCGGTCAGTTGCTCGGCACCCATCACTGCTAATTTGGAGTTGGGCCAAGAAAATAAAAATCTAGGGTCGTAGGCCCTTCCACACATGCCGTAATTGCCGGCACCGTAAGAGCTACCCATTAATATAGTGATAGCTGGAACCTCTGCATTACTTACGGCATTAATAAGTTTGGCACCATTTTTTATAATGCCTCCAGACTCGGCGTCTTTTCCCACCATAAAGCCCGTAATATTTTGAAGAAATAATAAAGGCGTGCCTTGTTTATTACAAAGCTGGATAAAATGAGCTGCTTTATTAGATGATTCTGAAAATATCACTCCACTATTTGTTAATATGCCAACTTGATGGCCATAAATTTTAGCAAAACCTGTAATAAGAGTTTCACCGTAAAGCGGTTTAAATTCAGAAAATTTTGAATCGTCCACAAGCCTGGCGATAACTTCTCTAGGATCAAATGGAATTTTAACATCACTTGAGACAATGCTTAGTAAATCTTCTGCTGGGTAACGAGGCTCTTCAAACTCATGAGTATTTCTACTTATTTTTAAGTTGAGATTGGAAACAATATCTCTTGCGATACATAGGGCATGCTTTTCATCATCTGCTATATAATCAGCAAGACCCGAGGTTTTAGCGTGCATACTCGCACCACCAAGAGTTTCATCGTCAACATCTTCACCAAGTGCCATCTTTACAAGAGGTGGACCCGCCAAATAAGTCTTGGCCTGTTCTTTAACCATAACTACGTAATCAGACATGCCGGGGATATAAGCTCCTCCAGCAGTAGAGCTGCCAAAAACAATGGTGATACTGGGAATACCTTTTTTTGATCTTCTTGTAATCTCCCTAAAGGCCCTTCCACCGTAGTTAAAAATTTGGGCCTGGTGATTGAGGTCAGCACCAGCGGATTCAGTGAGATAAATAACGGGAATTCGATTTTCCAGAGCAATCTCATCCATTCTGCGAGATTTCTGAACGCTTACTTCATTGAGGGCCCCACCTTTTACTGTGGGAATATTGGCATTGACCATACACAGTACGCCTTTAACCATCCCCATTCCAATAACTAATGAGCCTCCAACACTGACATCATCTCTGCCCCAACCAGCTAGTGGCATTAACTCCAAAAAGGGAGAGCCACGGTCCAAAAGAAGCTGGACCCTTTGTCTGGCAAGTAGCTTTCCGCGATCACGATGTCTAGTGACATATTTTTCAGGACCTTCGTAGCGAGACTTCTCTAGCTCTCCTGCTAACTGGTCACACAAGGCCATCATCTTTTGATAGTTTTCCACAGTACTGGGTGCACTTAGATTAAATTGACTCTCTATAACTTTCATTTTCCCCCCCCACCCTTAATGGATGAGTGCCTTAAATTCTGTTTTTTCACCCAACTGACTAAGACGTTCAACGCACCCTAGCCCGTACTTAATAAGATCAGCTTCAAGAGCTCTCAGCTCGTTAATATTGTCTCTCATACGTACTAAATATTTCTCACCATATTCAATGGCCGCTTTTAATTGCTCAACTTCTGAATTTTCAAACTCTGACGGACCTAAGATTTGAGAAATCTCTTCAAGGCTTAAACCAAACCTTTTTCCTCTTACAATGAGGCGCAATCTTGTTTTGTCGCTTGATGTATAGATTCTATAATTGGTATCACTGCGAGTAGGATCAAGAAGACCCTTCTCTTCGTAGTATCTGATAGTACGAGTAGTAATATTAAACTGACTAGCTAACTCGGAAATACTGAAAGTTCCTTCTTCCAATATTCACCCCCCAAAATGTAAAACCATTGTAGAGCTAAAATTTTAACTGGAAGTTAACGTAAACGTAAAGCTCACTGCTGCGATTTATCTCATTAAATTAAAAATATCTTTTTGAGGGGGCATTGCGCTAAATGCTTATAATTACGACTTTTTTAACTGCCTAAAATATGGCCACGGTGGTTAATTTTACAATCAATCTCATGTTTTCCACTGGTTGCTTCATAATAAAATTATATGAAACAAACAATACTCAGTATTTTCATTTTCACACTGATCTTTAGCGCAAGTATTCAGGCGCAAGAGAGTCCTACAAGTGAAGCTGATCTTGAAATATATCTTGAAGCTGTCATTTCTCAATACCCCATTTTTTCGTGTGTTAAAAATTACCAAGATCATTACCAAAAAGGCTCTATGACGTCTTTTCTCACAACAAACTGTGTTCCATTACTAGATGAAAGTTTTGATGTAGAAATTGAGGAATCATCTAAAGAGGATTTTGGTAGAATTAGCTGGGAAGATCATGGCATTACTTTTCAATTCAAAGCAAGCAGCACTGTTGATGAAGATGATATCTCCTTCAGTATAAGAGCATTAAAGAAAAAAAATGAATCTAAAATTCGTCTTAAAAATAAAAAACTATTTTCAGTCGAACACATTCACTACCAAGACATCTTCACTACTGAAATGAAATATTACGTAAATGCCACCATAGGTAAGACAAAGCACTTCCTTGAGTACCAAGTAGAGCTCCTCCCCTTAGAAGAAATATATACTGAAGAAGAGTTGGAACAAATTAACAGCTCTACTCCTAATGATAGAGTCAAAGTGGGAGTATTTGATATTGGAGTCAATTACAATCATCACGATATTGCCTACAAATTTGCAAGAGATGATAATCAGCAACTAATTGGTCTCGATACCACAGATGGGAATAATCTTCCCTACGATTGGGGCATAAGGTTTGATGGTTTTTCTGCAGTAATTATTGAACATGGGACCGCTGTATCCAGCGTACTCGGCAAAGGTGATCATACTCTAATATATCCAGCCAAGACCTATGTTATGGAAGGTCCTGAAGAAATTCATAAAAGCTACAATCTAGAAATTTTTGAATTTTTTAATGAACATGATGTCAAAGTTATCAATATAAGTAGTGGCTATCGAGAAGAAACTTACCGTGAACACTTTATTCAAATTATCGAGAAATATCCTGATATTTTATTTGTGGTATCAGCGGGAAATGAAGGAGTCGATATAAATAATGCTCCTTTTTACCCGGCATCACTGCAATACGATAATTTGATTACAGTAGCTGCTGTAGGTAATGATGGCATATGGTTAGACCAATACTTAATAACTGAAGACAACGATACTAGCCACTTTAAATCAAACTATAGCGTCACATTAGTTGATTTAGCAGCTCCTGGAGTTGAAGTTGAAGTGAGTGTTAAGGCCGGTGGAAGAGATCATTTCACAGGTACATCATTTTCTTCTCCACTAGTGGCCAATGCAGCCGCCGAGATTCTCTTTCTCTATCCACATAACTCTCCTTCAGATCTTAAAAGGATCATCCTTTGTAGTGTTACGGTTCAAGAGAATATGAGAGATAAGGTTGTTAGCTCTGGAGTTCTCAATCTTGAAGCAGCACTAGACACCGCTTACAGAGCGCAGATCGAAGGACTTGATGTTATTTGTCCTATTAGCAACACGCCTTAGAATCTTCCCCATTATGACATTTAATTTTCTCATAAGTGAAGGCCGCAAAGCAGGTCCCAAGGAGTGGCACAATTAGATATAGAGCAATCTGAGATAGATCTCCGGCAATGACAGCGGGGGCCAGTGACCTAGCGGGATTCATGGATGCACCAGTTAGAGGACCTCCAACAAAAGCACATAAGGCCACACACATTCCAATGGCAAGTCCTGCAAGCTCGCCAACGGCCCTTGAATCAGTTGCCACACTAATGATCACAAACATTAGTGCAAAGCTTAAGATGAATTCAAAAATCATGACACTTGGCAGACCAATTGAATAAGTCGTCATCCCAAAATTATGAACTCCACTTTTCCACAAATAAGAGTGAAGTGCCGAAGCTAAAAGTGCGCCAGCAATTTGAGAGATCCAATAAGGACCGAGCATTGATACTTTAAATTTCTTGGCAAAAACAAAGGCCAAGGTAACTGCAGGATTAAAATGAGCTCCAGAAATATGCCCAACTGCGTAGATCATAATGGCAACGGTACCACCAAAAACAAAGGGAATGGCAACCGGATCAATAAGCGCGGGAGTCTGCTGTGACATAATGGCAGCTCCACAACCAAAGAAAACGAGAAAAAATGTGCCTATGAATTCAGCTGTACACCTTTGTATTGTTGAGCCCAACTCTTCCTCCAATCATAAAAATAATAGGTTATAGATTGTAATTTCCCAAATTTGGCCTTTCAAAGCAAGCAAAGTTTAGAAATTTTACACCTTTTGAACTATTTTACCCATCTTACACCATTTTGCTATTAAAGTGGCTTTGAAAGTGACTTGTGGTTATCTAGGGCCACCGGATTTTCTTTCTACATTAGGGGGTTTGGAGTGGATATTAAAACTCAAAGTTGTGTTGTACTACTATTACTTTTACTTGGCTCAAATTTAACTTTCGCAAGTGCACTTACTAAAAATCTTAAATGCTACAATATCAAATCATTTGATCGCGACGGCGATGGTTACGCCGCTAGAGGTGCCATTCCAAAATCATTTAATGTTCTCATCGCAAATCGATATTCATGTCCAAAAGGATATGTCATCAGTAAGGGTGACTGTAATGACAAAAATAAAGAGATACACCCCTACCGCTCAGAAGTTCCCTTTAACAAAAAAGATGACAACTGCAATGGCGAAAAAGATGAAACAAGCTATGCGTACTCAACAAATGGATTTAATAATTCTCAAAATGGATTTAATATCTCTGTAGCAATTAATGACAAAATTCTAAAGGCCCAAATAATCGCAGGGAAAATTTCGGCCAAAATCACTTATCAAAAATTAGGTCTGAGCGAAAAACACCAATCTGAGCTAATCCTCATTGGCCCTGACGCCTTTGAATCAGAAGTAAGAGGCGAAGAGCACCTGGTAACTCTTCGTCTTGCAAATCTTCAAAGTGATAGTGTCTACAGAGCTCGAGTCTCATTCCACAAGCAGCTTGCCAGAAGAACAAAGACAATAAGACCTGCTGGAAAAAATTGGTATTACACAACTACAAGAGGAGACTTGGGAAAAGTTGACCAGGCCAGATCCGAAATTCTTTTAAGTGCTTTTAAAGAGTACTCCAATCAACAAAATGGGCTTGTAGGTCAAGGTAGTCGTGTACAGCCTTTTGGTACAAAGTATGGTGCCACCTATAATGAAGCTTGGTGCTCTGAGTTTTACTCTTGGAATGCAGCTACTAGAATGAAAAAAATTGGTAAAAAATCTAATACCTCTGCTCTTAAACGCTACTTTGGAAAAAATTTCTACCAAGATTATGGACTTATTGTTGAAAAAGCTGAAAGAGCAGATTGGCTAGCGATGGATACCAATGACAATGGTAAGAAAAACCATACAGGAATGTTTCTTGCCTATGACCAGGCCCAAGATAAATTTTGGACTATTGAGGGAAATAGCGGAAAAAGAGTGGCGATAAATAAACGCAACTCAAAGTATATTTATGGTTTAGGCCATATAAAGAAATCACAGCTTAAAAAGTAGGCTTAAGCTTCTCTGGGGAGAGAGGATGTTAAAAATTTTATTTATGTTACTCGCCATATCGGATGGATATGGAGTCTCATTCTCTGTGAATGATTCACCAATTCAAAATGTCGATAAAAATACTAGTACGGATGAGATACTTGAATTGGCAACAGGCGTGGCCTTGATTGTTAATAAAAGTAGGACTGTCGAACAGCTATTAAAATTAACTCAAATTGACGATAGAAGATTTCCTACAAGTAACCACATGAAACAACATCCTCCAGTCTGCGGTAACTTTCGACTTAAAGATCAACTTAGTGCTCCTGATAACTGCACAGGTTTTTTAGTAGGTGAAAACCTTTTAATGACTGCTGGCCATTGCATTGATGACATCGAACAGTTTTGTAGTGACCATGCTATAGTATTTGATTTCTATCAAAGGGTGGTTCAAGAAGAAAGTAAAAGTGCGAGTATAGTCAATGTAGAGTGTGAAAAAGTAGTTTTACATAAACATAATCGCCCTTTTGACTACGCTGTTTTAAAGCTCAAGCAAAGAGTAAAAAATAGGCATATCTTTAGTATTGATAAAAAACCGTACAAGCAAAAGGGCAAAGATGTATTTGTCATGGGTCATCCACTGGGAACACCTATGAAAATCACCGAACCAGATATTCTCATTAAAATAGAAAAAGATGGGCTTATTAGTACCGGATTAGACCTATTTGCTGGAAACTCAGGTTCCCCCTTAATTGCACAAAGAACTCACAAGGTACTGGGTATTGTTTCCCATGGGCCGTTTGATTTTGATTATGATAGTGAACATCGTTGTGCTGTGGAAAAAGATTGTACTGATGGGAGCTGTAGTAACAATATGAGTTTTCCTATTTCTGCTATTTATGGGGAAGTTAAAAAACTTCTTTAATTTCTTTTTTTTATGCTTTTTTTTCCTTGGACCTGGCCTTGACCTCACGGTGTGGGTGTGTTGCAAGATTCTTTTTGAAAGGAATAGTTTAATTAAAATGGTCTGCAAATTAAAATATTTGCTGGGTGGGCAAATTAAAATATTTGCTGGGTGGGCAAGTCCAAGTCCAAGTCCAAGTCAAAGGAAAAAGAAAAGGAAAAAAACATGAGGGCAGTGCTAATATATAAAGCTAGCTAACAAGCATAAAGCTTTTCGGGAATCCAGTGTGTCCAATCTTCGGGGTCATCTTCGGTTATCCTCAGATGCATCTGAGGGACCCAGCGAGGTTTTTTGGGCTCTTTTTTTAATTTGAAGTTGGTGTCCTTTAGAAGTCTTCCCCCTTTTTTGCAATTGCAATCCTTACAACAGGTGACTACATTAGACCAATCAGTTTCTCCTCCCCTACAGCGAGGCATAACATGATCGAAAGTGAGCTGGTCTTTGGGATATCTTTCATTACAATATTGGCAGGTCCACTTATCTCTCCAGTAGACATTAAACCTTGAAAACTTCACCTCAATATGTCTTTTAAAGGTACCCATCAGTTTTAAAATTTGTGGGAGGTTGTATTCATCTCTTATGGATCTGATAAATACTTCTTCATAACTTTTCACCACTGTCGCTCTTCCTGTCACTAACAGAATCATGGCCTTTTGCCAGTTGACAATACTTACAGGATAAAAGGAGTTGTCGAGGACTAAGGTTCGCATGATTTGAATCCTTTTCTTAATTTAGGGTATGGAAGTTTGACGGAGTAAATCGTCCGCATACAGGGAATTAGAATTTTTGTAATATCGACAAAAACTCTCATACTAAAGTTATTTTATCTAAAAAACCCCAAATTCCCAAATACGGAAAATTCCGACTAGTTTGCTTTGTGATTAAGGCTAGTTATAGAGCTACTTTCAGAAATTCAATTTAATACCCGAGTCTTCCGATAAGTTTTTGTGCCACTTTGGCCCACCAGGCGATTCTTCAAAAGGGGATCAATACTTTGAATATTATTAGCAAGATTGTCGTAGGGTTCATATTAGTGGTTGCAGGAGGCTTCTACGCCGTCTTCTTTACCTCTGCGCCCTTTGGTCTGATCGAATCAGCAATGACTAAGACAGGAGTTCAGGTCCAGGGAATGAGCGGTTCTCTCAACTCAGGCATTTCCGTTAAATCCATAAAATACAAAAGCCCGGATGTTGACTTTGAAATGTACGATGCTAACTATTCTTATGCTGGCCTCAAAGAAGTTTTTGTTAATAAGGCCTGGCATATCAATGACCTTTCCGTAAAAAAACTCGTTCTCAATATAAAGAAGTTGGGAGGTCCTAGCTCAAAAAAATCAAAAGCTTCAAAGAAGAAATCAAAGGCCAAAAAAGGCGGCACTGAAGAAGGGTTAATTAAAGAGCTAATTGTTGACAGGATAAAATTCGAAAATATCCTTGTTACATCTGTGAAGATGCCCATGCCTGTAAAAATAGATCACATCCTCATGACAAACTTAGTTTTCAATAAGGCCTTTGCCACTTATGGACTGATCCAAGTCAAAAGTAATATCTTCAATCTTAAGGCCCAACCTCATCCTAAATTAAAAAAACAAATCTCTCTAGATAGGCACGGTAGCCTTATTTCGGGAATGATTGACTTGACCAGCTTCACTGAAAAGCTAAAGGCACCAATGTCCTTTGAAGCAGATTACTTATACTCGAAGGGACAATTTCAAGGAAATTTTTCTTTTTTTGATGGGGCCTTAAAAGTTGATGTTCCTCACCTAGAAAAGGTTGCCCTCAAGGCAATTAATTTATCGCTACAAGATTACTTCAAAGTTGATCTTCCATTTAATGATTTAAATCTAGACTTAAATATGGACCACCCTAGAAAAATGAACTGGGCAAAAATCAAAATTGAAGGTGGAAGCTATAAATTAGGAAAGCTGACTTTTCAGTTTGAACCAGGAACACTGCTTAAAGATGGAAGTGATGGACTGCCACCTGGGATGTACTTAAATAGTTTTGTTAATGTAGGTGCAGGAAATAAATTCCAGCTAAAGGTCAGTCCCGCCATGAGTAAAAATGCTCGCTCTCCTATTTTATTAACCTTGATGAAAAATGTTCCTTTAACTAGGACCCAATTTCTATCCCTTATATACCACGGACAAATCAAAGAAAGCTTTGATCCTAATCTTCAAAATGAGATTATGAAGAAACAAGGCTTTTTTGCTCACCAAAACTTTATTGATTCTGGGAAAGAAGCTGGGAGAGGACGCTTCCCGGCCAGCCTAGATCACTAAATTGGTTTGCCATTACGACCTGTTGTGTTTATCTTAAGGGTTATGTCAGCAACAAAAGAATCTGGAAAAATTATTTTTATTTCACTGATGGGAAATTTGGCCTTAGCAGTTGCAAAGTTTGTCTGCTATTTACTATCAAAAAGTCCTTCAATGCTTGCTGAAACGATTCACACAAGTGGTGACACATTTAACCAATTCCTAATTTTGATCGGAAATAAACAAGGCCAAATTGGACCTTGCCACCGCTACCCTATGGGCAGAGGAAGAGCTGCCTACGTTTTTAATTTACTTGCTTCAGTGGGCATATTTATTGGAGCCCTATATACAATCTATCATGGCATTCATGCTCTGATGAACCTAGGCCATCACGAAAAAATCGAATTAAATATCTATTCTTTTGTAGTACTTGGCCTCTCTATAGTTATTGAAGGATACGTCTTTTCGAGTGCGTATAGAGGCATAATGAAAAACAAGGGAGAAAAAAGTTTTTTCCTTTATTTGAAAGAGGCAGATGATCCTTCAATTATTGGCATTCTTTTTGAAGATGGCATTGCAATATTTGGCTCCCTTGTAGCAATTTTGGGAATTGCTATTTCCTATCAGACCCAAAGTATACTTCCCGATGCTGTTACCGCTCTCATCATTGGAGCTATGCTGATTTTAATGGCGGTATTTTTATTTAAACTTAATTACTCATTAATAGTCGGAGCAGCACTTCCCCGAAGAGAGCAAGAAAAAATCAAGAAATTCATTTTAACAAACTCCTTTGTCGATGAAATTCTCCATATGACTACCGAAGTCCTAGCACCTGGAAAAGTAAGACTCTCTGTTGAAGTGGAGTTTCATGGCCATCACTTGGGAAATCAAAAAAATCTCAGAAGGACCCTTGAAAAAATCAAGAAAAATGACTCTAAGGCCCTCGCAGATGTGAGAAATAGTGCCATCAGAACACTTGGTAGCGCTATTAACGAACTTGAAGAACAAATTACTAATCAATTTCCAAATATTGTCGTTATAGATCTTGAGCCTTATTAGCAGTGGCCAAAATGCCCCATTCCAATGTCATTGAAATATCTCAAAATTAAATTACTCAGTTTCAAATTGTCCCCGGCAAAAACCATTCTCCCCTGGGAAAAGACGGTCTTTTAGTACATTTTCAACTCATATCATTCGAAGATTATCTAGCTATTGAGAAAATCTATTGTGCGTAGAAAATAGGGCCGGAGTGTAGTTTTTGAAGAAGGGGGATGAGAATTCATCCCCTTTTTTCCTTGTGATATACTTTGGGCATGAAAGAATTTATCTTAACCATCCCCTTATTTTTTCTGCTAATCGCTGCCACACCAAAAGAAAATAAATTTGAGATAAGGCCAAATTCCTTCAATCGACTCTACTCTCATAAAAGGATTAGTAAATTACTCAAAAAGAAATCCTGGTGTTTTGGAATTTTAGTTCAAGGATTTATTCACTATCTCTGCATGCCAGAGACCCAGAAAAATGAACTTACAAATTGCTTTAGCGCTATGATCACCCACTTACCAGAGGCCCAGGAGCAGTTTAAACCTTTTAAATTTGAGGCAAAGATTCTTTTGAAAGATGTAAAAACTAGTGACACTTACTACCAACTTTTTCCTGGCAGCTGCAAATAAATATTAACTGAAAACCATGGCGACAAGTCCAACGCCAAGAGGAATCGTGATATTGTCATCTAGATGGCTTGACGCTAATTCACATACAGTCCCCACAGCGGCTATGATGAAAGCAATTAATGGCCAGCCAATTGAAGCTGCGAGTAGTCCTTTTGAAAAGAATACAACCGCTATAATAAATGATGTAACTAAAAAACAAAAAGTTCCCGCCCAAGTTTTTTCTAAGTAGATGGTTGCTCCGCCAAACATCTGCCCTGCAATAGAAGCGAGAGGGTCACAAATTGAAAGAGTAAATAATGAGAGTAAAAAAATGGGATAGGGAAAAACAAGATAACTTACGGTAATCCCCACCGTAAACATAGTTAGCCCTGTAAATTTATGAACCTCTGATTCCCGTAAAAAAGACCTTCCTATTTTAGAAATAAAACCATTCACACCAGGAACTTTAAAACGCAAGAGTTCAAGACTCACACCCAAAATACAGATCGAAATCAAGATAGACTTTACAAGTAAAAAATCACCTAAGAAATAGGTGAGAAAAAAAATACCCATACCATAGGTAAAGTGTGCCATTTTTCTCACAGGTAAGAGTTTTTCACCTAAGTTAATAACTACTCCAAGGCATTTAACGCGATATTTTTCCCAAATCATCAAAACTGGTGTGAAAGAATCTTGTATAATCTGGTAAACCAAATGTTGTACGTGATGAGCTGGCCAAAAACTTCCATACTCTGTGCCATCTCCCCTTTCCCATACAGTCTCTAGAGGTAAAAACCCTCAGAGTCTCCATATTATATCTGGAAAAAACTTTTGCCTCAAGAGTTCTTATTTTACTGAGTAACATATTTAGAAGAAGTGAATCTGACACATAAGAATTTGCAAGTCTCAAACAATAGCCGAGGTGACGTTTTTCATCTCTAATGATCTCTTGTATGATTTCTTTAAATTCTTCTGGGATGACCCTCGACACAAGTAACAATTCATACTCACTTATGGCGCGCTCTTCAAAAACCATTACAATAAGCGCCATAATTGCAAGATCTTCGTCATCTTGAATCCCTCTTTGAAAAATTTCTAGCTCCCTACTAAAGGCCTTGGCATACCTTAGCTCATCTTGCACATAGCGTGGACTCATGCCTATACTTTTCAAGTGGCCCAAAATCATATCGCTATGCCTGTGTTCATCTTCAATATGGGCATAGACCATATTTTGGAGAGGTCCAGGACCAATATACTCACTTATAGGCCCGAGTATATCGACCTCGCCATTGCAAGCCGTTTCACCGTCTGCCATAACACTTAAAAGAAGTGATGCTCCCTCAGCAGAAGACCATATACTTTCAATTCCTTTTAACCTAAGCCATTTTTTTGCATTCATCTTAGAGACTCCTTTTGCTAGATTACTCTCACCCTTTACTTATCGCACGATGTTACATATAAATAAAATTAGAACTTATTCGAAATTAATAAAGTTTTTCTTATGGACTATAACAAACTAAAAACCTTTACTATTGTTGCCCAGGTAGGCTCCATCTCTAAAGCCGCCAGGATATTATTCAGAACACAGCCTGCAATTACTCAGCAAATTCAGCAACTTGAAGAAGAAATTGGAATTTCTCTTCTCCATAGAAAATCGGGCAAGGTTTTCTTAACTCCCGCGGGTGAGAAAATTTACCACTTAGCAGATCAAAAGCTGGGGAATATTGACCAATTTCTTGAACAATTTCACAAGGATTCTCTAACCCATACAGGCCACATTAAGTTTGGTGTTATTCCAGAATATGGAAATCGTATTCTGACTCAAAAATTAGGCAAATTCAGAAAACTCTATCCTCATGTTGACCTCACTGTGAGCTATGCCCCCAGTGAAATTATAGAGCAAAAACTAATTACCAATGAAATAACTCTAGGTATTTTGGCCAGAGTAGAAAATCCCGGACTTTTTCAAATATCTAAGTATTCAAGTGAGTCATTCTACCTACTGGCCTCTCCCAAATATTTGCAAAAAAAAGGAAAACCCAATCAATATCAACAGATCATTAACTTTGAACTAATTGACTTCAGAGAAGACTTCTCTCTTCTTGCACCTTGGTTGAAAATCAACTCCGAGTCGGCTTACAAAAAGCTTAAAAAAGAGAGCCCTCACTTGATTATTCAAAGTTATGAGGGAATAAAGCGTCTAGTACTGGACGGTCTGGGCCTTGCAGTTCTCCCCTCCTATCTGGTCAAAGAAGAGCTTCAAAAAAAGAAGCTCATAAGATTGTTTGAAAACAGTAAAAAAGTTGAATCCCCTCTGTATTTGGTGAAAAAAGAACAAAGATTAGAAAATAAGCTTGAGACTCTTTTCACTGATTTCCTTAAAAATTAGAATCAGGCCCTAATTTCTCTTTCCCTAGTGCCTGGTATTTGCTTAAATAAAGTGAAAGTTTATTCGTAATGAAGTTATCGTAAAAAAGTTATCGTCATGGAGGATACTGTGCGAAAATTAGCGTTCCTCTCCCTACTCCTACTGCCAAATTTGTCCTTTGCAAGTTTTCCAGAAATGTTTGGAGCATCCGCCTCAACTAGTTCATTCGGCTCTCAGGCCTCAAGTGATGTGGAAGAGCCTGCAAATAACTATTATGCTCCTGCCCTATTAGGCTTTTCACGAAATGTTAACCTTGGAGTATCCACATACTTGGTCAACACCTACTTCGAAGAAATAAAAAATGTAACAGTGGAAAACACCTGGACTAGAAGCTCCCTTACATGGCCAAATGGAAAGCATGATGTTGATGTCAATGATGGTGTCTTGTGGATGAATGCCATTCATGCCTCGCTTCCTATATTAAAACCCACTGGTCCAAAGATAGGTTTTAGTCTTTTTGCTCCAGGAAAATATATTATGGAGGTCAACTCAGGTGACCCCTTCAATCCAGAATATGTAATGTATCGAAGTCGCTACAAAAGGGCCCAAGCCTTTTTCAATATCTCTTACGCCTTTACAGATAATTTAGCGGTATCTATCGGTGCTTATAATGGCTTTCAAGTGAGTATGGATTTATATACTTATGCCAGAGTTGGCGCAGATAAAAGTGGTTATAGTTCATGGGCAAGATCTAAGGCCCAGGCCAAGCCAACTCTAGCAGGTATTGCCTCCATTGCTTACAAAGAAAGAGATTGGGATGCCTATTTTACTCTAGTCCAAGAAATGAAATCAAAACTTAAAGGAAAAGCCGGTGGGGCCAGTGATGACCCTTCTGTTCCCTTTGCCATAGAGCTCAACTCACTGGCCTTCTATGATCCCATGACACTAAGATTTGGAGGTCACCTTAATTTAGCAAAAATAGTAAATTTGCAGGCGTCCCTTGAATGGCAAAAATGGGATAACTATAGACCACCAATTGCTCACCTCAAACAAGATGGCGGAGTGATAGTTTCTTCAAAAATACTCGAAACCCTTGATCTCAGAAATATTTTCGTTCCAAAACTTGGCGTCAATGCTCAAGTTACAGATTCCATGAAACTTGGTTCAGGGCTGATTTACCGTCAAACTCCTCTCAAGGGAAACTTTTCAGGATCTGCAAACTCCATTGACTTTAATACCTGGATTCTCACTGGTGGTGGAAGCCTTGAGAAAAAGTTTTTTGGGCAAACCTTTGAAGGCTCACTAGGTATGCAATATCACAAGCTGGAAAAGAAAAATATCACCAAGTCCACTGGCAGAGAGGATGGATCAAGTGGAGACAAAGTAGGAACACCAGGCTATAAAGGTGGAGGTCATATCCTAGTTGGGACTATGGGCCTTACAATGAAAATCTAAATGGAAACATATTGATGGCAGGTGGAATAAAAATTGTAGATAAAAACAAACGTGCCCATTTTGATTTCTTCTTGTTTGAGAAATATGAAGCAGGGATTGTCTTAAAGGGCGTCGAAGTTAAAAGCATCCGTGGTGGAAAAGCAAAAATTGCTGACGCTTGGATTAAAGTTGATAGCTCTGGTGAAGTTTGGATCCAAAATATGTATATTGCCCACTATGAGTTTGGAAATATTCACAATGAACTTGAAAATAGAACCAGAAAACTTCTCCTTGGAAAAAAAGAAATCGCAGAAATTGAATTAGAGCAAAAAAAGCAAAACTATACGATTGTCCCCACCAAGCTTTATTTCAAAGGAAGCAAAGTCAAGATTGAGATAGCTCTTGGAAAAGGGAAACAACAGCACGATAAAAGGCATGACCAAGCTAAAAAAGATGTTGAAAGAAAACTTCAACGTGGTCAGTATGAGTAATGATGTACAACTGATAAAAATTTCAGAATATCCTTCCCAAAAAATTGAAAAATTAAAGTCTATCTTTTGGGAAAGCTCCGTTAAAACAGACTTTGAAAGCGAAAAGAAAAAAAGCGAATTTGAGTATAAGTACTTTGATTTCTATGTGAAATATTTCCCTCATTTAAGTTTTGCCATTGAAAGTGATAATCACCCCATTGGCTACTTACTTGGAGCTGATCAAACAACCCCCTATCTAGATCAACTTGAAATGCAAAAATATGTAGCTGAATTTGAAGATATATTTGCAACTTACCCAGCACATTTTCATATTAATTTATCAGAAAATGCCCGGGGAAAAGGCTGTGGGCAAATCGCCTTACAAGAACTGTTTAAAATACTCACTGATCAAAACTGTCCAGGAGTTCATGTCATAACCGCATTGGAACACCCTAGTCAGAAGTTTTATGAAAAAAATGGACTTGCCCCACTCAAAACCATGAAAATAAGCGCAACGCAAATAGTCATTCTAGTCAAGTCCTTGTAGCTCAATTGACAAGACCCCGCTGCTTACCTAGTTTTAGAAAAACTATTTCTGAATGAAGGGGAAAAAATGCCTTATAAGATTCTACTTATTGCCGTCACTGTATTTGCCACTGCAAATTTACTTCATGCCAAGAATTTTTCCACTCCAACAGAAATTGTGCCAGCTGCTGAAATTCCAAGTTTCGAAGACAATATGGATTTCGAAAATATGTCCACTGCCATAAACAGACAATTAAAAGTTCTGCGCAGGCAAAGTGCTTCAAATACTATTACTGTTGGTGGCAAGGCCTACGGGATATCTCATCTTATTAGCTCTCTTGAAAGGTTTAATGTCTTAACTGAGAGTGCTAAAAAATGTCTTGAGGGTTCCAGCCGATCTGATTGCATGGAAAAATTAAATGAAGATATTATCAGTGAATTTAATATATTCAGGCCTAAAATTCCTGCGGCCCATGAAAGGTTTGGAAAATCAAAGTCAGCTAGATTCACCGCCTACTACTCACCTGAGTTAGAATCTAGACCGTTTGAAAGACCTGATTTCAAGTATCCGATTTATGCAAAACCTAGTGATTCGGCCCTAGCTAGATCAACTAGAGATCAAATTGATTTTCAAGGAAAATTTGCAGGCCTTGGTCTTGAGCTTGGATATGTTGAAAACCTCTTTGACCAATATATTTTACACGTCCAAGGTGGCGGGGCCTTAAAAATGGTTTATGAGGACGGCTCATCAAAGAGATTTTACTTAAGCTATGATGGATCGAATAAACGAAAATTTAGTTTTTTATTCAAACATATGCTCAAACAAGGATATATAAAAAATGCCAGTAGCAGTATCCAAAGAAAGTATATAGGTGAACACCCAGAACACCACAGAGATATTTTTTCTGTTTGCCCATCATACATCTATTTTAAATTCACCACCCACGAGCCTCTCGGTGTTGACGGAATTATTCTCACTGAAGGAAGATCAATTGCTCAAGATATTGGTTTATATCGTCAAAAAGGGCTTATTAGTTTTGTAAATGGACAACTTCCCTCAAAAGATGCAAGTGGAAAATTTTCTAGTAAACAACTCTTTGAAAGATTTTTCATTGATCAAGATACAGGCGGTGCCATCAAGGGAGAAGCCAGAGCGGACCTTTATATGGGCTTCGGAAAAGATGCTGAAGGGTTTGCATTTAACACCCATGACTTTGGAAATATTTTCTACCTTTTACTTAAGTAAACCACGCCTTATAGACCTTCTTTTTTTTCTATTTGATGAAGAAGGTCTTTGCCATTATAGACACGTATTCCAAGTTGCAGGTGGTTATCAAGGGGTGTGTGCTCTAGGAATTTAATATAGGTCATTCTTCCTAGAATTTTAGTTTCAAGCTGGTTATCTGAAATACAAGTTATTTCAACTTCATCTCCTAAATGGTATAAATTCATATTTGGGAAGAGTTTTTTATCAACGATTATGCCGACTCCCCCTTCTGAAATATCAAAGAGAACACCTTTCACATCTACTTTATGCCTAGTCTCTTTTAGAAAATTCGTATTGTGAAATTCGACGAAAAGATCTCTGTTTAATAGAGGAATTCTTTGATCAGCACGTAGTTCGGTGAGTTCAATAAATTCAGGAAATTTTAGATATAACAACTTGCTATATACTTTAAGTGCCTTAACTTCAAATTGAATATTTTCTCTATCATTTGCTAGGTAAAGCCTTTGTCTTGGATCGTAACTAAACTCACCATCTTCTTCTTCATACCTAATGGCCAAATCATTTGAAAAATTATTAACATTAACTATCGCCCCACGACTTTTTTTGTAATCGTCACGGTAAATGGAAAACTTACTTTTGTAATGACTAAAACTATCTAACATCTTAGTTATATCTAAAATATCTGTGAATTTAATTTTCTCGCTCAAATCATGGTCCAAAAACTTATTACATTTCCTAAACTCACTTCGGAATTGTTTTAACTGAAAATTAACTTCCCTTCAAAACTTATCTAAATAATAAAAATTGAGTCATTTTTACAGACAACACGTCGTGTCCAATTTGTTTATCTATAAGCACTTTGGTAGTCTGAGGCCCTTAGGGGGATGGGATCAGTGAATAATTCAAAGTTAATTGTACTTTTATTAGTATTGATTTCTTGTAGTAAACAAAATATTGGAACAGCTGAGTTAAGCGTTACGCTTGGCGATTATTTTGCAGACAAAGACGTTGATTACCACAAAACAAAGAAAAGGGCGATATGGCCTACGCCTTCAATTTATCCATCAAATAAAATTGTTTTAACCTTCGATGATGGACCTGGTCCTTATACAAATAAGCTATTAGACATCTTCGCTGAATACAATAAAGATAGGCCTGAAGGCCAAAAGGCATTTGCCACATTTTTTGTACTGGGTGAAAACCTAAGTAAATATCCTGAAGTTGCCAAAAGAATAATCGAAGATGGGCATATTCTCGCCTCTCATGATTGGAACCACACAAATAATAACAAGGAAAATCAAACCCTATTTGAAAGTGACTTGGCAAAATCTATCGTGGCGGTTGAAGAAGTCTATGCCAGCTTAGGGATTGAACGAAAAGAAATTTACTTTCGCTTTCCTTATGGGGAATACGGAAAAAATGGTGGATACCACCACTTAGATAGTATAAAAAAAGTTGGTGACAAACTCTACGGTGAAAATTGTCTCAATTATGCTTTTTGGGACTACGACACCAATGACTGGGTTAAAAAGATGACCTCTGAAATGATCGCTCTCAATACTTTCAATATGCTACCAGCAGTCAAAGAAATGATTCTTTATGATCGTATGAAAAAAGATGGTATCTGGACCCCTATTAAAGTCGAAATTGATGCCTCTTATAAACATGGTGGAGTATCGCTTATGCACGATGTTCACTTAAGATCTGTACTCGCCACAAAAATATTATTAGATAAAATCGAAACTCACAATAGCACCTCAAGAGATGAAGACAAGATTGAAGTTGTGGCACTTGATACTGTTACTGAATACCAATATGATGAACGCGAATGCACTCTAGTTGATTAAATTTCAAAAAATATACTTATGATTTTATATTACTGACCCAATATACGACTACAGCAATATAGCAGCTAAGGAATATCGCTCCCTCAACCTTGCCGAAGGTCTCTTTAAATCTTTGAATGATGATAAGTAAAGTAGCAGCAAGCAGTAAGAATCCCAACTCAACCTTGAAAGAACGATCGAAGCCTATATTGTAACCACCCATAGTTCCAAGGACAAAGGCCACATTAAAAATATTAGAACCAATTAGGTTTCCAAGTATCAAATCTGTATCTTTTTTCTTGTAGCAAGCAAGTAGAGATGTCACAAGCTCAGGGAAAGAAGTTCCAAAGGCAACAAAAATAGCAGAAACAATAAACTCTGAGATGCCAAATTCGGTGCAAATCGCTTTTCCATTCTCAACGAGTAACTCTCCACCCAAATAAAGTAGAAAAAAACCAAAGAATAATTTCACAGCTAATACCAACCGAGTGCGATTGCTAAGTTCTAAAAAGCTTGTATTTTTGTCTAATTCTCCACCTTTTTTGTGATGCTTTTTCATATCTAGATATGTTTGCAAAACGTAGTAGAGAAAAAATGTAAACAAAACGAGGGAAGAAACAAAATACAGTCTATCGAAAATAAATAAAATGGCCAAAATGACAGTTAGAAGAAGGTGAAGATAGACTTGCATCACCATATCTTTTCCCTTCACATTAAGGGAGCTCACAAGGCCCGTAATACCCAAGATAAGAAAGATATTGGATAAATTTGACCCTATTATATTGCCGAGAGCGATGCCATTACTTCCCCGAAGGGCCCCAAGGTGTGAGACAAAAAATTCTGGTAGAGATGTTCCAAGCCCCACAAGAAAGACCCCAATTACGAGCGGTGAAAGACCCAAGGCCTTTCCCACTACTTCTGAAGTGCTGAGCGCCAGCTCGGCTCCAAAATAGAGAATAACTAGGGAAAAAACTAATAAAAGGACTTCTATGGTGATGACTTCGCTACCTTGAAAAATTACTCTGGTATTTATTCTAGTTTAATTTATACTAAATATCATCATGGGGCTTCAAATTTTTTTTAAAATTAATAAGATATCCGTTAGTGTTTTTAAACCACTGACTATTATCCTTGGGTTTGGTGGCGACATAGTGCTCGCCTATTACACTTACAATCGACTCGTTAATTTCGACACTATTTTAGACCTATCTTTCAAGCTCAACGGACTCAGTAGAGGGGACTTAAACCCTGAGGCCATGGCGATGATGAAACAGGTATATCTAAGCTCGCTCAATATAATGATCTATGCTTTTTTGGCCATTCATGCCTTAATCTACCTCTTCTTTTTTACCAAGAGGAAATTTGCATGGAACTATCTTAAATTTTATTTTATTTGCGCCATTTTTGGTGTGTTCTATTTTGTGGCAACAGAGTCATTTGCAGGTAATTTTACGACCCTTCTATTTAGCCCAATGATTGTTGCTTATATTTTTATGGCCGTGGGTATTGATCAATTTTTCCCTAAAGAATAATATACTGATCCCAGTTTGCTTCTAAATGTAGCGACCATTTTTTTCACTGATTTGGGAATTTAGAGTCCAATAATCATAGAGCACTCCTAGACCACAAAATCCTGCGGTAAGAAGATAGACAAGGCCTGAAAGTATTTTCCCCATGTAAAAGCGGTGAATCCCCATGGGTCCGAGGAATGTTAAAAGGGCCCATGCAATATTGTAATCGATTTCTCCTTCGACAAATCGAAGGTCAGCTTCACTATCCATTGTAGGAATGAGAAATAAATCGATAATCCAACCAACACCTAAAAGACCAAGAGTGAAAAAATAGAGAGTGCCAGATTTAGGCTTGCCGTAATAAAATCGATGAGCTCCCATAAATCCGAAAATCCAAAGTACATAGCCAATCATCACACTATGAGTTTCATCTCTCATCGTTATATGCGTATTCATTTTCTACTCCAAAAACTGGGGAACCAAAAAATTTGTGCCCTGAAAATCTGTCCACGAGGGAAGTTCTATATTTTGTTTTTTATAGAGGCGAGCCCCTGCAATGGCAAGTAGAAATGAGTCAAAGGCTCCACGTTTCTTCAGTAAGGTCTCCATATCTTTATTGTAAATGAAAATTTCAAAACCACTCTCTAAGCCCTTTATTATATTAAGTTTAGAGTTAGCACCTAGATCTAAGTCAGTGTATTCCCTCAAAGTTTTTTGAGATATAAGTGAGGACTTCATAAGCTCTATCAAAATGATGTAAATACTACTTTCATAAAACTTTAGGTCACTTGGAAGATGTCTTTTAAAGTAATCAAAGTAATTTAGGTGCATTAGAGAGGTGTGACCAAAAGAATCATAGGAGAAGTTAAATAATTCGAGGAGCTGATCGTAGTACTCTGACCAAATCCAAAAATCAATGGGACGATTCCAATAGGGTAAGTATCCATTTTTCAAACGCCGCTTGAAAGGCTTTGAGAGCAAATGCTCTCTAGTTTTTCTCTCAAGTACATCTCGTCTATACTTAAACTCATCACGAAGATGCCGATCTTGTTCGTATTTTTTAGGATTTCCAGAGGATTTTGACTTATCAAATTGTAGAAAACTTGTAATTTTGTCTCTAACTAATGAAACACTATTCTCACTGCATTTAGCTTCCCCAGGGCAATCGAGCTTACAATAAGTGCAGTGAGGATGATTGAGGGGAAAATCTACTATCAGCTCTTTTATTCCGTGCTCTTCAACACACTCGCTAATGGGTCCCTTCTGAAAACCATCTTCCTTTGAAAGCAGCCTGATGTCAGACAGAAACCACCTATCTTCGTTCTCATAATGTTCAAGAACACAAAAATAGACTTTTTCTTTTCTTCCACCACTTAGACTTAAACCTGCAAATTTTTTTGAGCTCAAATTAGTTAACCTAGGTAAGTGGGGGGTCTATTTGGAAAGCCAACTCACTCATTCTACATTCAGATATAAGATGTTGAACATCTGCCTTGGCCTCTTTGGAGTGAATAGCAAGAAAGCATCCTCCTCCTCCAGCGCCACATATTTTAATCCCTGAGCCTGAGTCAATTTGGGTCAATTGATCTCTAAAAGCAACTACTTCATCTATAACAATTCCTGGCCACAATTGTTCTCTCTCCACTCCCTCGGCAATGATCAGCTCTTTTAGTTTACTGTACTGACCATCAGAAATCGCCTGGTATCCACGACTTGCAAGACGTGCAATTTTGGCCAAGCCCTTTTGAACCCTTTCATCACCATCAAAGAATGATTTGTAGACTTCCCAATTATTGATTCCAGATAACCTAGACTTTCCAGAAGAAACTAATGTTAAGTGCTCACATAAATATGAAGCCAATTCAGGAGTGTAGAGCTGAGCCACCTCTGGTGCAAGCGGGTGTGGCTTAAGACATAAAATCCCACCATAAAGAGCGGGGTAATAATCTTGATATCCTGTTTGACCTTTCATTAAGATCATTCTTTCAATACCACTGACAACTTTGATCGCTTCAACGCGAGAAAAGCTAATCCCATTAAATTTGCATAGGGCCTTAAATAGAGTCACTCCCATGGTTGATGAGCCACCAAGTCCAGCACCTGGAGGGGAGCCTGATTTCATCTCAGCATAAACACCAGAAGTAGTGCCAAAGTAATGAAAAATCTCTGCAACAAACCTCAACTCTTTAAATTCACCAGACGATAAGTTTTCTTTAGTAAATTTAGCCGATTCAAATTTCACCACGCTATTGTAATCAATTGAGTTAATTTCGATACCGTCAAAATCGGTAGTTCTGAGTAAAACATTGGCCTTTAACGAAGTGGCCACATTAAGGGTGTACGCCCCATCTAATATCAAATTAATAGGAGCGAGATCTAAGGTTCCACCAAGCAGATCTACTCTCACGCTACCTTTAGTTTCAAATTCCATTATTTCCTAAGCTTGGTTGAGAACACCAATATATGGCAGCTCTCTGTATCTTTGGGCGTAATCGAGTCCAAATCCAATAACAAATTGGTCCTCGATCTCAAAGGCGAGATAATCAATATCAACATCTGCTTTCAATTTTTCGGGTTTAAATAATAGTGAAGCCAGCTTCATTGTTCTTGGCTCTCTACTTGATAGATCTCTAAATAGAGTTTCAATAGTTAGTCCTGTATCAACTATATCTTCAACAACTAGAACATTCTCTCCACGAATCTTACCTGTAATATCAAGATTTTTTTTCACCTCTCCAGACGAAGCTGTCTTATCACCATAAGAAGAAAGTGAGATAAATTCGAGTCTAATAGGAAGGTTTATTTCTTTAATTAGATCGGCACAGAAAACAAAAGCACCTTTTAAAACACAGACCACCACAATTTCTTGACCCGCGTAGTCATGTGTAATTTGGGCCCCAAGTTCTGCAATACGATTTTTGATGGTTAATTCATCAAATAAAACCTCTGGATGATAGTCCATAATATTTCCCTCAATTTATAAATCCAGGCTCCTGTTTCGCCTCAGAGGAAGAAACTGTCAAGGGAGAATTAAACTCGTCAAATTCCCAATGTCCAGTACAACGTGCTTCATAGAGATCTGTCTCACCTAGAAGCACCTTATCACGTCCTGCCTGCGGCTTCCTATAAGTTTTACTGGCCGGCTTGCCACATACCGTACAAATTGCATGAATTTTAAGAACTTCATCAGCTAGAGCAAGTAGTGTGGGCATTGGCCCAAATGGAACACCTCTGTAGTCCAAATCAAGGCCTGCACAAATTACGCGAAGTCCTCTTCTGGATAACTTACTAACAACGGAGACAATTCCCTCATCGAAAAATTGAATTTCATCAATGGCCACGACCCTTGTGAAATCGTTAAGTATCGAAAGTATCTCGTCTGAGGATTCTATTTTCTGTGAAGGTATTTTAATGGACGAGTGGCTCACGACTGCATCTTCATCATATCTGGTATCAATTGATGGCTTGAAGATTTGAACCCTCATACGAGCTATCTCAGCTCTTCTCACTCTTCTAATTAGCTCTTCTGTCTTCCCTGAAAACATTGGCCCACAGATAACTTCAACTGATCCACTGACTGGATGAAACACGTTTAACTCCCTTATAATCGTCCAAGGCCCCCATTGTTTCAAAATGTTCAGAAGACTTCAACTGCCTATTAGTTGAGGGTGCATCAAGCTACTAATACCTGGAAAAGAAATAGAGCGTTAAAGGAGAAATGACATCAATAATATTAGCAGTGCTCCAGAGAAAAACCCCATGAGCAGAAGCGGCGAAATTAAAACCATTAAGATTTGAATCACAGAAAATTGAAGTTTAGAGGCCATGCCAACACCGAGAATAAAATAGCTCATAAAAAAGCTTATGGTGGGCCCGATGATGGGGACAAGTAAAAAAAGGTGGGAAGTCACTCCCATCTCTACCACAGAATCTACCTGAGATTTCTCCAGTTCACTTCGCCCATATAATTTACAGAAAAAGAAAATAACACCAGACCAAACTTTGACCCAAATATAAACGCCCAAGGGAAATAGTGTTACGGTTACAAGTGTAAAAAAAATATAACTTCCAATATTTCCGGTCAATGCAAATTGGGCCAGAGAAAGTTGGTTTTCAAAAAAATATCCAAGATAATCAATTCCTATTTTAAAGAGCACTATCTTGTAAAAAGCGGCGGCCATGAAAAAAATCCAAGAAATACAAACAATCTCTACAAATCCAAGACTCGTGGGAAAGTACCTTCTAAAATTTTGTGTTTCATGAAAGCTCTCACCATCACCTTTAAAATAGGAAAATGGGTGGGCCACAAAATTAAAATATGTTGTAAAAAGATCTTTCAATTGCCTTCCTAGTTAGTGATAAAAAAGTCACTGTACTTGGTACCAAGTTTTTTATCCCGAGATCTAATATAGTGGTAATTAGTCCCATTTTTTAGATTGGTAATAATAGTCTCTGCATTTTTGTCTCTTATTAAAAATCTCTGCCCCTCAATTCCCACTTTAAGGGTCTCATTATCTTTCATTATTCTATCAAGGGCACTTTTACTTTGAGGACTAACTCTAAAAGCTTGGCCTTTACCTGTTTGACCATAGAGTAGCTTTAAAAGAGAGACGAGCTTTTCTTTTCTTACCACATGCTCAAGGTTACTCGGGACAAAATCAACCGTTTTTCCCTTAGGTATTTTTAAGTCTACATTCTGACCATCTGAAAAGAACAGATCAAGTTTGACTCCATTTTTACCACTACCATCATCAATAATTGGCCTTTTATCCCAGAAGTCCTGAACATTTACTAGCAGAGGTGAGATTTTGCGACCAGTGAAAATATATAGGTCTCCTCCAATTAAATCCTTTAAGTAATAAATATCGCCAAGTTTTGCATTCTGAAAGAGCTCAAACTCTTTCACCAGCTCGCCATAGAAAAACTTCACATGGACTAGTTTTGTACCTAAGTCCGAATCAGGTGCACCATCCCCTTTAGGAAAAACACCATCTGCAGTAATAGCTAAAACATCTTCAATATATGATTTCATCTTACTTTTAGAAAAACCAATTCCCTTAAGAGGTTTAATTGAAGTTCGCTCTCTAATAAAATCGACTTCAAACTCCCTGGCTCCAGAGACTTCAATTTTCATTCTTTCAAGGCCTGCAAAATTGGCCAAGATTTTCCTGTCGTAAAAGAAGCTCTCATCCCTAGTCATTAAAAATTTAAATCGCTTCCACTTGAGCGCTAGGTCCTTCTTTCCTTCCTGATAAAGCTCTGGATAGCTCGAACTATCGGCAGCGACAAGCCACTCAATCAAGCCAGTCGATTTTTCAGCGATTTCAATATAAAATTTTTCGCTTGTAGGAACTCTTTGTCCGAGCTTAATGGAAAAATGACCCTTATTAGTTACAACCTCAAGAGTAGGTGAAATTTGAGTGAAATACTCTCCCCCACTTCCTATAACTTTAAGACTTCTATATATTTTTAAACCAGAAAAAATTGAAAATAGACGATTGATACTATTTTGATCGGCAGGAAAACTCTCCACACCCACAAATGCTTTGTTTTTTGAAAAATTAATTTCAGTTTTCCCCATGGTAAGCTTTGTTATATCTTCTTTTTTCAAGGTCTTCATTCGATCAATCAACTTCACAGACCGAGTTCCCCAAATATTTTTTTCTTCAAAGAGATAGGCCAGAGAAAATAGAAGTGTAAATACAATGGCAAGAGAGATATTAGTTTTCATAGCTTACAGTGCCTTTCTCCTACGATAGAGATAAATACTTATTCCAAATAGAAGTAATGGAGCAAATAAAACGCTAAAATAAAAGACTATCCCAACTTGGGTCTCACCCAACATAAGAGTGTTGTTCTTTATTTCAGGTCTATTTAAACTTATAAAACTTTCTTGTGATAGCGCCCATTCAACAACATTGAAAAAGAAATTATAATTTGCTCCATATTGAATGTAATTATTCATTATAAAAGTGGAGTTTCCAAAAGCGGCAATTCGATACTTGCCTGCTCCCCCATCTCTTTCAGTAACGGCCATCACCCCGACAGGGCCTTTTTGATCTAGCTTTTGATTGAACACCACACTACCGGCTTGTACTTCACTCAAATCTCTTTCGGCCCATGAAGCTGGAAAACCTGAAGTCCTTGCAAGGACAAGTACATCTTTATCGCCTTCTACTTTCTCAACACTAGAGGTAAGTGGAAAAAAAGTTCCACCTTGGAAGTTCTTGGTTATGGGATGGTCTTTGTTGAATTTTTTAATTATGGGAATTGAGCTACTGGATCCTGCAACATGTGAAACTTGGTCGAAAACAAGATCGTTATGAATGACAATTCCATGACTTTTTAAAAGTTTTTTTAGATGGGTTTGTTTTTCGCCTTCAAAATTTGGATCGAGGGCAACTACCAGGTTTTTTCCACTCTTTATAAAAGAATCAATTTTTTTGACTTCAACATCAAGAAAACCATCTTTTGGACCCCATACAAATAGAAGATCAATATTTTCCGGAACCTGAGAAATAGACGCCAAATCTAAGTAGGATATTTTAAATTCAGAAGTCTCTAATTTCTTCCGAATTTGATTAAGACCTTTTTCACTTGCGTCTTTTAAATTCCCTTCTCTATGGCCTATAGTGAAGGCCAGATGAAAATCCTTAACTCTTTTGGCCTTAATTAAAGTATTTGTTAATTGAAGCTCTGTACGACCTTTACCTCTTGCCCGCCTGTCGCCAATTCGAACAATAAAACTGCCCATTGTATCGATTTTAAGTTTACGGGCCTTCTCTGGAGACACCTCTGGATCAATAAAATCAATTTCTAAATTAGGTTTGATCTCGCGGTACAGGTCTAAAAGAGAGCTCCATAACTGTCTTTTATTCTTGGTGGTAAAAATGATTATCTTAGCGTCTTTTTCAATAGAGTTTAAAACAACTTTGGTTTGATCAGACAGTGTATTGACCGAGTCGCTCGACAAGTCCACATTCACAGGGTGTTTATACCCTAGATAGTTTACTAGACCTAGTATCATTAGGATTAGGGATAACCTAATCCCCACATTACACAAATTCTTGAAATAACTTGAAAGGGCGAAATCAGCAATTTTTTTCCAGCTTCCCATTAATAAAATCATGGTGAGTGAAATTGAGGCGATAGTCGCCGAAATATTTAATGTCACATACTCCGTTAAGGAAATCCAAGTCGCCAAAGTCGTCAGATAAAGAGCGATATTAACAAAAATAAGAATTTTTCTCAAAATAGCACCCATTTCTACCACCTCACCGCTTCTACTGATTTCTTAGTCGCAAAACCAAAAAAAGTAAGTGATGAAATATAAAAAATAATATCAGAAGACCTAATAGCACCTCTAATAAATGCTTCAACATGTGTTGCAGGACTAAGAAAACCTATGATTTGTGCAACCATGAAGTTGTCACTCATCTGAGAAGTCCAGGCCAACATAAGAAATGAGAGATTAACAGTAAAACTCAATATGGCCGCAATAATTTGATTTTCAGTCAAAGATGAAGCTAATAGCCCCACGCTCACATAAAATGAGATATTTAAAATTGTGCCTAAGTAAGCGGCTGCAATTGGAGCAACAAGAATATCGCTAGAAAAGTAAATGATAATGGGAAATATTGTTGAAATACCCAGCAGTAAGAAGACTACAGACATAGCACTGATAAACTTGGCCACAACAATTTCAGTTACTGAAAGCTTAGAAATGAGTAGAAGATCTAGAGTGTGGTGTTTTTTTTCATCTGAAAATGATCTCATCGTCACAAGAGAGCACACAAAAAGCAGTAGTGAGTTTAAAGTGCCAAAAACCCCTTTCACAACAACATCTGCTGAATTTAATTGTCCTGAGGCTTTGGCAGCCAGTAGAGACTGAAAAAAAAGTGTCCCAAGAAGTCCAATAAATAGAGCAGTTACTATGTAAACAAGAGGGGAGCTGTAGGTATTTTTGAATTCTTTTCTGATTAGACAGTAGAAACTATACATTCTCACCCCCAACCATATCGAGGAAGACATCCTCTAGATGCTTTTCTTCCATATAAAACTCAAAGACCTCGCATCCATGAGCCAATAGATATTGATTCATGGCAAATCGCCTGTCCTCACCCGCTCGCTTTTTAAATTTGAGAAAGCTCTCTCCAGCATTCTCACTCCTTTGCTCTACGACCTCAAGGGAGAATTCTTTTATAAAACCTTCTTTCCAAGAAAGTTTCCCATTGCCGTATTTAAGACAAAAGCTCTGAGATTGTTTAAGTGTTTCACTAGCCCCTTCAACACTTCCGCTATAGAGGACTTCCCCCTTGTTGATAATAGTGATGTCATCACACATCATTTCTATTTCGGCCAAAAGGTGTGAAGAGATAATAATCGTATGCTCACCTTTTAGTGAGATAATTAAATCTCTCATATTTTTTATAGATTTTGGATCGAGCCCATTAGTAGGCTCATCTAAAAGAAGTATGTCAGGATTGTGTACAAGAGAAGCGGCAAGGCCCACTCTTTGTTTGTATCCTTTAGATAAATTTCCAATCAAACGCTTTTTGACATGAACAATATCAACCTGCTCCATGACCTTTTCAATTTGAGAATCTAGAAGAGCAGGTTTCTCGCCAAAGATTCCACCAACTAATTTGAGATAATCGATCACTTGCATGTCTTCGTAAAGACAGGTGTCTTCCAACAGGAGCCCGATACTTCTGTGACAACTAACCGAATTTGCCAATTTTCCATCAAAGTAAATTTCACCTGAACTTGGGCCACACAGCCCTGCAATAATCTTTAAAGTCGTTGTTTTTCCTGCCCCATTGGGACCTAGAAAACCGTGAATTGAGCCTTTTTTTACAGAAAAGCTAACGCAGTCAAGTGCGCTAACACCTGGAAAGGACTTGCTGATTCCCTTTAGCTCCATACACCCGTCGGACACGTGTACTCCTTCTCTTCCTCTACCAGTGGTAATAGTAGCGGGAGGAATCTTGGGTGTCAAAAAAAACAGGAATCTGCGTAATTTATTTTACTGAGCTATTCGCCTTCTAATACAGCTCCATCAGCTTCACCTGAATTAGGTCCAGGTTGGGGTGCCTTGCTGTCCGCCGCATCGTCGTGCATTTTTTCTTTTGGAGTATCGACCTCACCCATGCCTTCAATCAAAACAGGATGGGTAGTTATGATATCACTTGGGTTATAGGAGCAATCTTTGGCCTTTTTTATGGCCTTTGCTTTAAGTCTTGTGGCGTCTTCAAAGTCCTTGGTAATAAATTCATAAGCCGCACCCTCTGCGCTAGCTTTACATACCACATAGCCTTTTTTGGAAAAAAATGGAAATATCGCCGTAAAATCTTCTTCTTCACATTTAGAATAGTAATTATTGGGACACTCTTTAGAAGCTGTCCAGCTCCCACAGACATATTCATCTTGTGAGGCAAACTCACATTTTTCTTTATCTATGAGAGTTTCATCATAACAAGTCTTAACCATCTCTTTGGCCTTTTTCTTACCATAGCTATGGACTTCAACCTTAACCGGATGTTCTGCATCATCATGACTTACTTTGCAAACTAGCCATTTTTGATTAAATAGTTTCCTTTCGTTATAAACACATTTTCCTATATAGGCTTTTGGACATTTGCTAGATGAGCGCCAATTAGTACAAGTAAAATCTAAGTCATCAGCAGCTTTGTTACACACTTCCAGGGTAACAGCTTTAACACTTAGCTTATTCCTGGCCTCACCAAGACCTGAAAATAAAAATAGAAATGCTGATAATAGTAAAATAAAATGTCTCACTCTCTCTCCTAGCTCTCCCTTTCATATCGGAGAAAACGAATAGCAAACTTAGTAACCTACGCTTTTACTCGGGTGTGATTATAAATGCCTAATTTCTAAGGTACAATTTCCGAGAAGGACTCACTATGTTCGATTGTAGAAACTATACAAACACTTTGCGTGAAGCAAAGAACATTATTATCACCACTCATCTAATTCCAGATGCTGATGGTATTGGCAGCCAAATTGCTCTTTGCATGGCCTTAAAATCTATTGGTAAAAATGCTTATTGTGTAAACGATTTGCCTCTGCTGGATAGATATAGTTATCTAGATCCAGAAAATGTTGTTTTGGGCCACGATGATTTTATCAGCGCCCACCCCCAGTTCGATGCAGACCTATTCATTGTGGTTGATACAAATGCGGCCACTAGAATAGGCGCAAATATGCAAAAATTTTTAGAAAAAAGTAAGAAACTGCTTTTTATTGATCATCACCCTTGTCCACCAGCGCTGATGGCCTTACATGCGATTGATACTTCAGCAGCTGCAACAGGACAAATTGTAGGTGATCTTATAGAGGCCTTAGGAATAGAGTACACAAAGGAAATCGCGCTCCCTCTTTATACTGCAATTCTCATTGATACTAGCTCATTTCGCTATCCAACAGTCACAGGAAATACCCACAGGCTACTGGCAAAATTAGTAGATACCGGCATTCATCCGCCCAACGCTTACAACAAAATTTATGGCACCAAGGGAATATCCCATATGCACATGCTAGGTGATATTCTCAAAAAAACTTGTGCAACACCATGTGGAAGAGTTGGCTGGATATCACTTCGAGATGAAGATATTGAGAAATACAATGGCCACTCAGAAGACACTCACGCCTTTATAAACCACCTTCTGATACTAAATAATATTGAAGTGGCCTGCATGTTTCGAGATCTTGGTGACGGAAAAGTCAAAGTCAGCTTCAGGTCTGCAGGCGATGTTGATGTTGGTGATATTGCTGTTGCCATGGGCGGTGGTGGTCACAATCACTCCTCAGCAACAATCATTGATGGGTTATTTGAAGATGTTATCGAACAAACAACTAAAAAAATCACTCTAATCCTAGATCAAATTAAAAACTAGACTAGACTCTCCAAAAATCAATCTCACGATCAAGAATGGTTTTATGATAAGGAAGATTATATCTTTGAGCTTTTCTGAAAAAATGCTCTGGAGGGTTTTCAGTAAGGGCATTTTCTCTTCTTGTCATTAACTGATCGAAGGAATCATTTTCATTAAAGTAGAGAACACATCCCTCTCTCCGGTACCACTGTCTATTTTCAGCGCATTCAGTGGCAAAGATCGGGATACCTTTGGCCAGGTGAAATAAACCCTCTTCTTTGAAGTTTGCTGAAAGATCCCAGAAACATTTACTTTCGTTAAGATAAACATTGAGACTAGATAGACACCCTCTGCCAATGAATTCCATTTCGGGATGTTTATTTTGATATTCAACTTTATGAATGTGTTCACCAATGATGCAAACTTTTTCACCTTTCTCTTTTATGGTAGTCCAAAGAGTTTTTGCTAATTTGGTACCAAAGTCATCTATATGAAAAAAATGTTTGCTCTGCTTAAGACTCTTGTCCTGGTTAGGATAAAAATCGTGACAGTCAATAAAGGGTGGTAAAACTTTTGTTCTTGTAAAATGAATCAGCTTTTCAATTTTTTCTTTTTCCACATCACTGGTCAACATCAGAGTATCAACTTCACTGAGTGCTCTTGTGCTTGCCTTTTTTAAAAAGGGGTGAAATATCTTTCCAAGGCCACTTAAATTTGCAACTCCCTCACTCTCCCCTAAGAAGTAACACAAGTGCTTTGCTCCTAAAGGAATTTTTACTAAGTGAGAAAATCCTGAGGAAAGTGTTAAAACCAGCTCAGTATCTTCAGGCAATTCAATTGACTTGGCGGCTGTAGGAAATAAAAAAGAGTATTTTGATAGCGCTTTTTGATCAGAAACTAAATTTGAAAGAAAGCTTGAATAGATATGTCTTTCTTCAACTCTTTTAGAGGTTTGCCCTGGCCTGTGGGCCAGAGCAAATAATTTTGCATCTGGAAAAAATTCCAGCCACTGCTCAAGAATTGAGATACTTAAGTCAAAATGGACGAGCTGATCACAAACTATGGCTACTTTCACACGCAACTCTTAAAGAACTCCACTGTTTCAAGTAAACCTTCTCTAAAACCTACCTGTGGTACGTAGTCTGAAAATGATTGAAGCTTTGTGATATCGGGTCTTCTCTTTTTTGGATCATCTTTGGGTAGAGGTAAATGGGTGATTTTTGAATTTGATCCCATCACATCTATAATAAATTTAGCGGCCTCTAAAATGGTGTATTCATCAGGATTTCCAATATTAACAGGAGTATCTACTGGGGAATGCATAACATAGTGCATGGCCTGTACTAGATCTGTCACAAAGCAAAATGAGCGAGTCTGTGATCCATCTCCGTAAACAGAGATATCCTGATCATTCATCGCTTGATTGATAAAATTGGGAATGACCCTTCCATCATCGGGACGCATTCTTGGACCGTAGGTATTAAAGATTCTAACAATCCTTGTCTCTACTCCGTGGAAATTTTTATAGACAGTACACATGGCCTCGGCAAATCTTTTGCCTTCATCGTAACAGGCCCTGGGTCCAATGGGATTTACATGTCCCACATAGTCTTCAGTTTGAGGATGAACTTCAGGGTCACCATATACTTCAGATGTTGAGGCTTCTAAAAAGCGGGCCTTCTTCTCTTTGGCCAGTTCTAAAAGAAAACGAGTTCCCTCAGAATTCACTCTCATGATATCCATAGGGATTTTTGAAAAATCAACCGGAGAAGCAGGAGAGGCCAGTGAAAAAATATAATCTATATTCTCTCCCGAAAAACTTGGGAGAGATTCAAAGATATTGCACTCTCTAAAATCAAATAAGCTATTTGATTTTAATCCTGTGAGGTTAGCTTCTGTGCCTGTAACAAAATTGTCGAGACCAATGACTTTAGCGCCAAGGCCCACATAGAGTTCACAAACATGACTGGGGACAAAACCTGCGGCTCCCGCCACTAGAACGGTTTTTCCCTCTAAACTTTTCGGTAGTATGACTTTTTCCATGCCCATTTTTTATCCCAAGAAAGACACTTCGCCAACTGCGTCGCGCCCTATCAATAGTTTTTGATTTGAATAGTAGTCGACCCTATGACTAACAAAACTCCGCCCACAATCTGAACCTCTGTCAGCCCTTTTCCAAGAAAAACCCAGTTGATGACCACAGCACACAAGGGAAAGAACATCTCGGCAATGGCACAGGTTCTGGCAGAAATTCGACTCAGCCCCTTGTAGTAAAGTGCCATGGCAACAGCGCCTGAAATAAGGGCCATTAAAAATATCTTCCCCAAAACAACTGCATCAAATATAGAGGTGTCACTTTCTCCTACAAATAGCGGCAATAGCACTGCAAATCCAAAGAAAAACCTCATCGCCATAATTTCTTTAAAATCAAAACCTGACATAGACAGCTTTTTTCCAAAAACTGTAGCTGAGCCCCAGCTAACAACGGCCAAAAAGACTAGGCCATAGCCATATAAGCTATTTCTACTGATTTCAAAATGATGGGGGCCCCCAGTAAAAATATCTTGAAAGCTAATGAGCAGACCACCCAACAAACAAACGCTCCCCCATGCTAGAAATTTTTTAGAAATAGGCTCACCCAATAAAAATCGGGCCATTGAAATGGCCACAAGAGGTTGGAGCTTTTGGAGCAAAATCACATACGAAGGATTGAGAAGCGAAAAGGCCTTGGTAAAGGCCAAAGTACCAATGGCAGAGCCAAATCCACCTATAAGAAAGAAATAGAAAATGTGACCAAATTCCATTTTCCAGATCATCAGCCTTGATTTCCAAAGAACATACCCTGAAAAAACCATCAAAAATAAATGTTCTACAAAAACTATCTGAAGTGCAGACACACCACTGGAAATAAGTGGATATCTAAAAAGTGTGTCGATCGCCCAGCAAAATGCAGCCAGAACGACGAGCCCAAAACCGGCCAAAGGCCTCTCCGTGAAAAAGTGATGATTTTATTATACCGGTACTATTGGAGTTTTTCTAATTGAAAACGCTGTCAAAGTGCTTATTAAAAAACTGATCAAAAACATCTTTCCCCCTATCCGCGGCCAAAAGTTTTTTCACTATTTTTCTTTTTTTGTCTTTTCTTTGCTCCCTAGTCAATGTGACTGGGGGGAGCAGCCCAAAGTTGATATTTGACGGCACAGGCTTTGGAGAGGTCATGATGTAATTGACCAATGCTCCCATAGCTGACTCGACTGGGAACTGGGGAAACTCTTCCTTAGTAAGCTTACAATAAACACTCATTGCTGCGTAAAGACCCATGGCCGCACTTTCAGAATAACCTTCAACTCCAATCATCTGTCCGGCAAAGTGGATACTCGGAAATTTTTTACAACTTAGATCCCAATTTAATACCTTCTTGGCATTTAAAAAAGAATTTCGATGAACAGAGCCAAGCTTTAAAAACTTGGCCTCCTCGAGACCTGGAAGCTTTCTTAAAACCCGGAGCTGCTCTGGGTATGTCAGTCTTGTCTGAAAACCCACCAAATTAAAAGCGTCCCCTAGCAAATTTTCTCTTCTCAGCTGAACCACTCCATGGGGTCTGTGACCGTCCTCTTTTTCAAGACCAATGGGTCTCATTGGCCCAAAACGAGGAGTTTCAGGCCCTCTTTCGGCCATTAAATCTATGGGAAGACAAGATTCGAAAAAAATCTCTTTTTCAAAATTTTTGGGTTTTACTTTTTCTGCGAAGGTCAAGTTTTTAACAAATTCATCATACTGAGTTTTATCAAGTGGGATATTGAGATAATCGGCCACATTCTCACTCTCTTTGGGATCGACGTGCCTATCTTTAAAATAAAGTTTTGAGTAATCTAGAGTGTCAGCATCTACAACAGGGGCAATAGCATCATAGAAGAAGAAATCTTCACCACAGATCTCACTTTGCAACCAACTGCTGAGCCCAGCATTTGTCAAAGGTCCAGAGGCCACAATCACTGAATTTACACCATAACTCTCAAAAAGCTCGATGGGATTTTTAACGTCTTTTTCTATCCTAGTGATCAGCTCGTGCTCATTAAGCATTTGATCTACAGTTTGTGAGAACTTATCTCGGTCCACGGCCAGAGCCGATCCTGCAGGGACACAAGTTATCTTTGCTGCTTTTAATACAACTGAGCCAAACTTCTCCATTTCGAGCTTAAGCATTCCATGTGCTGAAGCCTGCGCAGCTGATTTCAATGAATTGGTACAAACTAATTCACAAGCCGTTTTCACTGATTGGGCCGGACCAAGAGCGAGAGTTTTTGACTCGAATAAAAAGACACTCACGCCTCTTTGCGCTAAAAAATAGGCTGCTTCACTTCCAGCAAGCCCTGCTCCAATAACCGCTACTTTCATTTTATCTGCCATAGAATTTCCTCTCGCACATTGTCTATCAAAACTTAGAATTGACGGCAACATCCGGAGGCAAATACATTGCACTCGAGATGTGCTATCCTTGTCTTTACCAATTAATGCAGGAAGTCGATATGAAGGTCCATATTTATCAAACTCACCACCAAGTAGGTGACTTCACGGCTATTGCAGCCTATCTAGAGAAGATCATGGATGAGGCAGCTCCAGGAATTCACTTGTTTCCCGAGCTCTTTCTTTGTGGCTATCCCCTGCAAGATCTTTGTCTCCAAAAGGGATTTATCGAAAACTACCTAAGTCATTTGGAGCAGATCGATAAACTGAGTAAAAGTATTGAGGCCTTCTCTTCCAAGGTTTTATTTCTCATGGGTGGACTTGAGTACAGCTGGAGCAGTGATCAAGAGAGAAAGCACGCAATCCCAACTACCATAAAAAATGTTATTTATGGCCTTGAACCTGGAAAAGGGCTGAAAAAATATTACACAAAAAAGCTGCTCCCCAATTACGATATATTTGATGAGAAAAAATATTTTACTGCTGGTGAGGAGGTTGGATATTTAGAATGGGAAGGAGTTGGGATCGGCCTTAGTATTTGTGAAGATATCTGGACATCCACCATTCATAATATTGACCCAATAAGTGATATGGCAAAAATGTTGGCCAAGCAGGACAAGAGATGTGACCTGCTAGTCAATCTTAGTGCTAGTCCATTTCACATAGGCAAACAAGAAAAAAGAATCGAAAGGGCAAAAGAAATAGTTGGGGGAATCTCAGCAGGCTTTGCTTACGTCAACCGCGTTGGAGGAGAGGATGAAATACTCTTTGATGGCCAAAGCTTTTTCATGAAACAAGTTGATGGTGGTAAGTTTTCCATCAAATGCTTAAAGGCCTTCCAATCAGATACAGCTCAATTTAAAATTGACAGTAATGTGTCTGACAAAATTAATTACCAAACAAATACTGATAATACTTGGGAAGAGCTTTTTAACCCTGAGCTTGATTACCAGCAAAGTCCTGTAACGCTGAGAAGGTGGACTGACTTGCAGTGTGAAAAAGTTATCGCTGCTCTATGTTTTGGAATATCTGAATATGCATCGAAATGCGGTTTTGATGACCTACTTGTGGCCAACTCAGGAGGGATAGATTCAGCTCTGACATTGGTACTTGCTAAGATGGCATTGAAAGAAAGTGCAAAACTTGAAGCTATTTTTATGCCAGGACTTTATTCCTCAACTCTTAGCTATGAGCTTTCAACAAATCTTTGTCAAAATCTTGGTATCAAACAAATCAATCTTCCCATTAAATTTTTCCATTCAACTGCTAGAAACCAATTAAATGAATATTTTGGGACACCTCTTGAAGGCTTAAGTGATGAAAATATCCAGTCAAGGCTAAGAGGATGTTTTTTGTACACAAGGTCTAACCAAACAGGGGCGATGGTTTTAAACACTTCAAATAAAAGCGAAATTAGTGTGGGCTACTCTACTCTTTATGGTGATTCAGTAGGGGCCATAAGTGTGCTTGGAGATCTTTATAAAACTGAGGTATTTAGACTTTGTGAATTTATTAATCAAAAATACAATGGAATCATTCCTGAAGAAATAATTACAAGGCCCCCTACAGCTGAGCTTCGGGAAAACCAAAGAGATGATCAAAGTTTACCTCCCTATGAAATACTAGATGCAATTTTGGAAGGTTTTCTAAGTTACAGACTTGGAGTAAGTGACTTGGCCCAGCTAGGCCATGATCAGGAGCAAATCAGGAAGGTTATTGATTTGTATCAGCGATCTGAGTACAAAAGAAAGCAATTCCCTCCAATAATTAAAGTAAAGACCAAAAGTTTTGGATTTGGGTACCGAATTCCCATTTGTAAAGCTTCAAATATTTATATATGATAAGACCCATAATTTAGAAACCAAAGAGGAATCAAAATGAGTGATAACGCTAAGATGAAAAACCTTTTAAAAGCTTGGAAAGATCTTAAAGAAAATGTCTCTGACTATGTCAAAAACAAAGATATGAAAGGCCTTGAAAAAACGATTAAAAATCTAATCAAGCAAACTCAAAAAGATATTAACAATATTGTAGATAAGGATCTTATTTCTTTAAAAAAGAAAATTCAAAAAGAGAGAAAGCTTATTGAGAAAACTCTCAACCAAGCAATCCAAACTGAGATAAAAAGGGCCAAGAAATTTGTGACCACTCAGAAGAAAGAGATAAGTAAATTACAAAAGAAGGTCGAAGGCTACGCCAAAAAGGCCAAGAAGAAAGTAACAAAGAAAAAGACTAAAAAGAAGGCCACAAAGAAGAAAACCACAACCTCTAGGAAAGTGAAGCCTCGTAAAAAAGTTATAAGAAAAAAGACAACTAAGAAAAAAGCATAAAAAAAAGCCCCGCTAAATATCTTACTATTACCCACATCAAAGATGTGGGTAATAGTAAGATATTTAGCGGGGCTTTTTTTTTATTATTTTAATCCTAGAGTTTCGTATAAGTAGGTGTACATCAGTGCATACCAATAAGCTCTTTGCTTATTATTGGCCGAGCCTCCATGACCACCTTCAGTATTTTCATAATAGTAAAGCTCGTGTCCCATATCCATCATCTTTGCCGCCATTTTTCTGGCATGCCCTGGATGAACTCGATCATCTTTTGTCGAGGTCATAAATAGCGCCTTGGGATATTTTTCATCCTTTTTCACATTTTGATAGGGAGAATAAGTGAGAAGATAATCCCTTTCCTCTTTTACTTCAGGACTGCCATACTCTCCAACCCATGAAGCACCAGCAAGAAGCTTGTGATATCTCATCATATCAAGCAGTGGCACCTGACAAACAATAGCATTAAAGAGATCTGGTCTTTTAGTAAGAGCAACCCCCATTAACAGTCCCCCATTTGAACCGCCTTGGGCCCCCAAGTTGGCAGGTGAAGTAATTTTTCTCTCTATTAAATCCTCAGCAATAGCAAAGAAATCCTCATAAGCCCGCATTCTATTCAATTTAAGGGCCTGTTTATGCCAGCTTGGGCCAAACTCTCCACCACCTCTAATATTCGAAAGAACAAATACTCCGCCTTTTTCAAGCCAGAAGTTCCCCATTAAAGATGAGTAATAAGGAGTCATTGAAATTTCAAAACCGCCGTATCCGTATAGCAGCGTTGGATTTGCACCATTGTATTTAAGATCTTTTTTGTGAATCACGAAATAAGGAACTTTTGTTCCATCTTTTGATGTCACCCAGTTTTGTGCAACGACTAGGTCCTTAGAATTAAACTTACTGGGCAAGCTTTTAGCAATACTAAGTCCGCGATCAACCCCAAAATAATATAGACTTGAAGGAGTCGTGAAATTTTCATATTCAATCAAAGCTTCACCCTTTAGTGAAACATCTACAATCCTTGCCATTCCTTTTTCTGGTACCGAAATTTGTTTTTTCTTCCATCCAGATTTACTGGGTGTAAACTCAAAAACTTTGCCCTGAACATTTTCGAGAACAGAAACTAAAATTTTGCTTTCGCTTACATGAGTCTTATCAAGAGTCATTGACTTTGTTGGAGAGGCAATCACCTTCCCTTCAACAACTCCAGCTAAAAGCTTTGATAGATTCAAGGCCACAAGCTGACCTTGTAGAAATTTTGTTTTATCCCAATCTGATTTTAATGAAACAATGAGTTTCCCATCAAGAAGGCCATTTACTTCGCCATCTTTAGGAAGAGCTAACTTCACAAGATCAGCATCTGCTACCTTTAAAAAGATCTCGCCTTCATAGAAGGTTTTGGCCTTAACCACTAGTATCATAGGGATTGCTCGCTCCCTTAAGCGATAAGCATAGACAACAACATCAGACTTATCCCCTTCAAAAAGAGTTTTAGCATCTTTTAATTTAGCGCCTCTTTTCCAAATTTTCACAATTCGAGGATATCCAGAATCAGTCAGGCTACCGGCGCCAAAATCAGTGCCTACAATAATAGTATCTTTATCAATCCAATCCACATCAGATTTTGCTTCATCAAGATAAAATCCACCTTTTACAAATGATTTTTTTTCAAGGTCGTACTCTCTGTAAATAGAGGCATCTTTGCCACCACGAGATAGCTGAAGCAAACAAAGTGACTCATCTGGTTCAAGGCAAGTCAGCCCCTTGTAAACCCAGTTTTCTTTTTCTAATGCTGCAAGTTGATCAACATCTAAAACGGTGTCCCAAGTGGTATCTTTTGCAAGGTAATTTCCTGCAGAGGTTCTCCTAATGATACCTCTCGTATTTTTTTGATCTTGCCAAAAATTATAAATATATTTCCCTCTGAACTTTCCGTAGGGAATTCGGTCCTTCGAATTTAAAAAACCCAAGGCCTTAGTTTGTAGATCAGCGAGAGACTTATTTTTTGAGAAGTGATCTAGTGAAATTTTATTTTGAGCTTTAACCCAGTCTAAGGCAGGTTTGCCTTCAACTTCTTCAAGATATAAAAACTTATCACCCGCCATGGTCTTAAACCCCATTACACATAGTGCCAACACTGCAATATACTTATACATATTAAATTCTCCCCAATTAAAAGCTTCACTCTTAGCGCCAAGAATTCACTTTATAGGAGAAAAAAGCAATAAAAAAACTTATCCCTAAGGTAAGTATAATTAAACTTGTTACTTCACACAGTAAAATTACATTTCACAATAAAAAAGATAGTCAGTTTGGCCCTAGTTGCTGGGCCATAGGTTTATTTACTTAGCGGGATTAGCTAAAATAACCGCCTTAATGACGCTTGGCTTAACTCTAACTTTATAGTTGGGATTGACGTAGCTAAAGACCACTTCGCCATTTTGGTTGACAATAAAAACAGAGGGAACAGGCAATATATGATGATCCATACCTGATGCCTCATTTAAATCAATTCCAAAAGTTTTATATTTAACAATAGTTTTACTATCCACCCGAAAGGCAATCCCAAATGCTTTCATTGCTGCTGCATTAGAATCCGATAAAAGTGTGTAACCTAGCTTATGTCTTTTACTACTCTCTTTAAGTTTGGAAGCTTTATCTGGAGAAATGGCAAGAAGCTGATAGCCTTTGTTTTTTACAAATTTTTGAATCTTTCTAAGTCCCTGCAATTGAAGATTACAAAAAGGGCACCATCCACCTCTGTAAAATACCACTACAGCAGGTTTGTGGCGAACAGCATCCACAAGAGATAGTCTTCCACCACCTACTTTATCAAGCTCCACTGCTGGAATTTTCATTCCATCTTTTATAGGTCTTGTTAGATGAGCACTAGGGTAAACTTCAGATGGAAGAGGACCAGTGGTTCCACTTGAGCAAGATGCTAAAACTAAAATTGAGAGTAGTAGAATTTTTGACATGACAACTAAAACAATCCTCAGGAAAGACAGACTCTTCCTCTGCCGGCTTCCTTAGCTTTATACATCATCTCATCGGCCTTGGCCAAAACTTCTTCTTTGTTCTTAGAGTCCTTGGGAAATTCTGAAATCCCAATGGATACGGTAAGTCTGATATTCTGATCACGGTCTCTTAAGAATGTTTTCATCTTAATCGCCTCAAGTATTCTATGACCCACTTCTTTTCCCTGCGCCGAATTTGTATTGGGAATAATGGTAACAAATTCATCTCCCCCGTAGCGGTAGAGATAATCACTCTCTCGTACAATCGCTTTTAAAACCTTGGCAACTTCTGTCAAAATAAGGCTTCCAGACAGATGCCCAAAGCTATCATTAACAGCTTTAAAATGGTCGATATCAATAAAAATTACTGTGAAAGGAGATTTGTCCCGCTCGTATTGTTCAATAGCATAATCGAGATCAATTTGCAGGCGTCTTTGATTGTATAAGCCAGTTACATCATCTGTATGTGCTAACGAGAGAAGCTCTCTTTCATTCTTACCAGAAATTTTGTACTGAAAAGATGTCTGAATTAGCCGTGCCAAATACCCAATTAACTCAAAATCACTCTCATCACACTTTCCAACAAAGCTACAATAGATTGAAGACTCAGTCCCTTTGCCTAAGTAAAACACGATTCTTGTTTTCTCACCCACTTCAATAAATGTGTAGGGAAAGTAATTTTTCTCTAACTCAATCCACCCAACATCTTTTGAAAAAGAAAAGTCTTCTTTTGTTTCTTTTTCGCAAGCCTTACTCCACTCCCTACAATTTCCTTTATTATCTCTGGTGAAAATAACGACTGACTCAGTAGAAAACTTCTTTTTAATAAAAGAGCTTAATGATTTTATGAGATGCTTGTCGTTCTTAAACTTTCTAGAGTCGCCAAATCTATTTAGTACACCTAGGATATCACTCAAAGAGTCGCTTCGTTTATAGAGGGTTAAATAGGTGACTGCCCTTTCAAGAGAAAATGTAAGGGCCCTTGATTTAAATGGATAGAGCAGTACATCTCTAGCACCCAGCCTAAAGGCCCGAATGGCATTACTGTAATTGGGAGAAAATGAAACTAGAATAATTTCAGTTAGCGGTGCTTTTTCTTTTATTTGAGAAATGGCATCTGCTGTTGAAGATTTAAAGCCGATAGTATTAAGGACCACAATATCGGGTTTAGTTTCACTTTGAAACTTAAATACTTCTAAGTTGTTTTCAGCCACTTGCTTTTCAGCAATATCTAGAAAGAGAGTACTCTTATTAATTGTGTCCTCAATCTCAGCTGTAATTTTCCCATCAAAGCCAATGATGGCCAACTTAAATTTTGCTTGGCTCTCCAAAATCTATGCCCTTGATTTAAAATATTTTTTTTCTATTGGTATTGGATTATTACTATCTAAATCTTCATCATCTAACATATTTATTGCCATTCTTAAAGTTTTCATCACTCTCTCTAATTTATCCTCAAGAGCATATTGATGATTTTTCACTTTGCTTTCTTCAAAAGCAATATTGTCTAAGTCAAACTCTAATGAGTCAATATTTCTCTTTAAATCAAGTATTTTATTATCTCTACTTTGAAGCTGAGAAACACTGTCAACTTTTAAAAGTTCAAGTTGGTTTTCCAATTGTTTCTCTCTAGCTTGAATCTTCTGAAAATCCACTCGGACTTTTTTATTGAGCCTTTCAAACTCTCCTTGGAATTTCTTTGTTTTTTCCTCTGCAATATTCTTTTTTTCCAAACTAAGATCAAAATTATACTTAATAGTCTCAATATCTTTTTGAAATCTCTTTTTGACAACTGTAAGCTCTATTTTTTTATCTTCAACTTCAGCGCCTATAGTGATTAGATCTTGTTTCAACTCTTGATTTTGAGTTTTCAATGTTTCAATTTGATCGAGTAGATTTTGTCTATCCTCTCTTACTCCTTGAATAGTTGCCTGTAGTTTGACTAGCTCATCTTCATAGTAGGCTTTATATTCAGCACTTTCTTTGGCCAGTTCAGCCCGGTTGTATAACTCAGGAGCGATACCAGAGACAGAGCTAACTGCGCTTTGTTCAGGCTGGCTATCGGGGGTCGAAATAATCTTAGTGGCATCAGGGTCAACACAAGGAATCTCTAGCTCCACTGAATCTGCGCTGCTACTAAGATCATCTTTTAGATCATTAATATTGAAAACTTTAGTATCCCCTAGGTCTTCATCTTCTTTTGCAAGATTAATAGTCGCGCTTTTTGTAATATATTCGAGATCTTGTTCAGAAAATTGTGGACCAAGACCAGTATTCTCCATGGAATCTGGTGTCTCATCCACTTCGTCAGGACTGCTACTTGGAAGCTCAAGACCCATATCGGAAATATCTTTTTCGGCAGATAGATTAAAGTCAATTCCACCTTCAGCGTCTTCATCGGCTGCAACTTGCTCTCCACCTGCAGATGGAGTCTCAGTGACGGCCGCTTCTACACCAAAATCTAGCTCCAACCCTTCTGACTCTTCTACTTCTGCTGAACTGGCAGCGACCTCTTCGCCACGACTACCTTCTAGCTCAAGGTCCATGTCATCGCCACTACCTAAGTCTAACTCAATACCACCATCATCTTCAGCGCTTAACTGTTCTTCAGGTGACTCAGCACTTTCTGCACTCCCTGTCGCTGTCCCCTCTAGTTCAAGCTCCATTCCACCGGAGAGATCTACTTCAATTCCAGCTGCTGCCTCTTCTCCACCATCTTCGATCGCATCCACTTCTGTGGAGGTTCCCTCAAGCTCCAGCTCGGAAACATCATCAAGCTTTTTTAAATCTGAGTCTGAAAAATCTTCATCGCTATCTTCAATTTGAAACTCTGCTGCTGCACTATCTTTTTCAGTATCATCAGAAATGGTAAAATCTAAGTCGCCAATTGACTCATCTGCAGGTTCTTCTGCATCATCAAGGTTGACTGAGTCCTGGGTGTCTACAAGCGTGGTAGTATTATCATCTTCTTCATCAGATCCGCTAACACTGAATTCCAGATCAATGCCAGCGCTATCGCCTTCGCCTTCGCCTTGATTTTTTTGAAACTCATCCTCTAACTGATCTAAGCTTAGAATCGTTGTCGCTCCATCTTCGATATTATCCTCATCAGTTTCCTCGTCTTCTTGAAGACCTTCGATTTGTATACCTTCTAGATCGAAATCGTCATCTGCTTTATCACTATTTGCCATGTCTACACCATCCTGGTTTTCTAGCTCTTCAGCAGATGTGTCACTAGAAGTATCATCTAGTGAAAATTCTGCTCCAAAATTTATACCCGACTCATCACCAAAAACTTGATTGAAGGCCGTTTGAATCTTTGTATTCTCATCAACACTACCAAGTATTTCCGTCATATCATGCGTATTCGAAAAACCTGTTTCATCAAAATGTTGCTTTAAAATATCTTCTACTAAATTTGCTGTCTGAGTTCCAACACCCTCTTTTGGTCCACTTGAGCTTTCTTCTTGTAAGGCCTTAGGGCCCGAAGAAAGTTCAGAGTTGTCTAAATTTAGGGTTGAAAGAATTTCTCCAAGGTCTTCTTTGGAATATGGAAATTTTAGATGTGCGTGAAAGCCATAGTCTTTGGTTTGAATTTTCTTATACTCTTTTGGAGGCTCACCACTGTGAACAAGAAGTCTTATTGCATTTGGATAATTTTTACTGAGCTTAACAAGCAATGATTTCTTAAAAGATATTTTACTATCAGCAGCAAAAAATATGATAAATGGCTCATCAGCACTTAAGAGCGCTAGTATTTCTTTTTCATTTTCAAATACATTTTCAGCACCTTCAGCGAGGTGCTCCTTCAAAAATGAATTACTCTGCGCAACAAATAATGGGATCATAATATGGTACTTCCCCTATTTCACTATAATATCAAAGGCCTAGCAAACTTCAATGCAGGCAGTCTTTGACCCCTTTTGGAACGGTTTTCAGTTGCTAAAAATAACCTACTAGCTTACGATAAATTCGGTGTATCAATTTTTTGTAAAAGAAGAGGACTAACCGTGAAATTTAGACAAGTTGGCCTAAATAAGTGGAATATTTTCCCAATTTTTTTGGCCCTGGTTTTTAGTTTAAACACTAGTTTTGCTGATAATGCTGAGGATATTAGCTCAGTTATGTACCCTACCCATTTGCTCAAGTTGGACAATAAATACAATCATCATGTTTTAATTGCTGAAAAGTCGACCCATAAGCTCTACATTTATGCCAATGACAATGGAACACCTAAGTTTGTCAGGGCATTCAATGTGGCCACAGGAAAAATCACTGGGGATAAATATGTTCAAGGTGATAGAAAAACTCCTGAAGGAATCTACAGCTTTAGTAAATTTCTCCCTAGCGAAAAAATCATCAAAATGTATGGTCAAGAGACCGGAAAAATTTATGGTGCAGGCGCCTTTGTTACAAGTTACCCAAACTTGATTGACAGAATAAGTGGAAAAACAGGCGGAGGAATTTGGCTACACTCTACCCATGACCCTGCAAGAGTTTCAAAGGGTCTAGATTCTAGAGGATGTGTTGTTGTTGTTGATCAAGACCTAAAAGATATTTCGAGATATATCGAACTCCAAAACACTCCAATCATAGTTGTACAAAACCTCTCTTTCTTACACGCAAGTGCATGGAAACAGAAAAAAGAGGATATTGTACAATTAATCGAAAACTGGAGAAACTCTTGGCAGAATGAAAACCTGGACTCCTACCTCTCTGCTTACCATAAAACTGAATTTTCTCATCCTCACAAAGGCAGAAATTTTCAGCTTTTTAAAAATTATAAGTCTAGGGTTTTTTCGGGTCCAGGGAAACCAGATATTTCTATAGAACACCTTTCTATTGTAACTCACGATGGACACGCTTTTGTTACATTTAATCAGGCTTACAAGTCTAATCATATTGATGATGTTGGAAGAAAATCGATGATCCTTAAAATGGATTCATCTTATAATTGGAAAATTGTACATGAATCATGGCATAAGATTCCTACAAAAGAAGATGATAGAGTTGCCTTTTCACCGTCAATGAGATTCTTCTAAATGATTTCAAGGCCCTCAAGATCAATAACCTTTGTCATTTATGATAAAGAAAAAAATGCCAAGTGTTTTGAAATTAACAAATTCACCTTGAAGGTTCTATCTTTCGGCATCCCGCTAGTTTTTCTTATGTGTGTTGGAAGCTTGGCCTTTTTATCTATTAATTTTAAAACCCTTATAAGTGAGTTTAAAAGCCGTGAGCCAAAAATTATAACTCAACTTAAAGAGAAAAACACAGGCCTGGCACTGGCCGTTGAAGAGAAAACAAAACAAAACCAGTCTCTTCTTGATAAACTGGCCTCGCCTCCAAGTGATAGCACTCTTTTGGGATTTTTTAGACCAGTCAAAGGTCAGCTTGATCTCAGCAATAAAGACTATATGACAACAGAAGGTCTAGATGTCAGCATCACAGAAAAGAAGCTAAAATTTAAGTTCAATATAATTAACTCTCAAACTAATGGAATTAAACTTTCTGGAAATATCTTTATTTTACTAAAAGATAATAAGTCCCTCCAAGTTTACCCTCAAATGGACGCAGACTTTGGAAATTCCCTACTCACATTTTCAATGGGTGAGAGGTTTACTGTCTCACGCTTTAGACCAGTCGAAGCCTCTTTTAAAAGGCCTGCACCTAGCTCCAGCCTCATATACTTTAGAATCATTATCTTCACCCGCGCTGGAGACTTGATTTACAACAAAGTTGTTGGACCAATTAAAAATAGGACCTAAAGTATGCCAGAACTTCATGAGCTCAGGACACATCAATTCTCCCATTTAGGTAGAGAAAATAAGTTTATAGGTGAATTCTACCTTCGAGGAGAAATAAAAATTTCTTCTGAAATGGAAGGTAAAATCTTTGCAGAAAATCCTGACACTCATATCACAATTGATCCCTACGGCTCGTTTTCTGGTGAAGTTAAATGTGTTGATATTGAAATCCTAGGAAATTTTTCTGGTAAACTTCATGCCAGGGGAAAAGTAGTCCTACAGTCATCGGCGACTGTTAACGGTGAGATCCATTGTGAAAATATAATTATCTATCCAGGCGCACAAGTAAATATGGAAGGTAGTACCTTCTAGCATACTGATTCCAGTTTGGATTTCAAGTGAGTGGATGACGAAGAAGGCGTGTAGCACACTCCGATGAGGAATACGCCACTTGAAATTCAAACTGGGATCAGTAGATTATAAAAATTTCTTATAATCTACTACTTGTACGCTTCCAAAAGCTCTAAGGTCTTTTAATAAATTCCTGCTGCCTACGATAACAACTGTTTGTTTATCCCAAGAAAAAAGTTTTTCAATCATCTCGGCAACCTGAGGTTTTTTGAACCGTTTTATCTTTTCTGGAAACGCATAGAGTTCATCATAATTTCTACCAATGTGATCAAAGTAAAGTAGGTTGGCAAGATATGAAGAGCCTTTTTCGAACTGAAAAAGATAGGAGCCAGAGAGAAAATTTACTGAGTCCCGAAGTTCTAGTCTTGAAAATTTACCGCTACTCATTTCATTAAGACTATCTTTAATAACTTTCATTAATTGAGCGATACTTGGATTCTTGGTGAATGTTGATATTGCGGCCCTTCCATATTGTTTTTGCTTGGTGGCAACAGTGGATACACTATAACTTAATCCTCTTTTATGTCTAATTTCTGTCATAAGTTTGGAGGTGTACCCTCCCCCTAGGAAGCCGGAAGCCACAGACATTAAGTCCGGCTCTTCTATCTCACTTTGACCAAGATAAGAGCCCACTCTCACCTGCGCTTGATTAGCATTAGGCACTGGAATTAAATAAATTTTTCTACTCTTTGCAAATTTTGCATTAGAATCTTTTACACTTCTGACAAAACTTGCACCGGCAATATTAAAGTCACACTCCTCACTAACGACTCGTTTGAGTTCATCGAGCTTGTTAGGACCAACAAGATAAATTCTTTTTTTCACCTTCTTTTTGAAGTACTGCAATTTTTTATCTAAAAATTTGCTGGTAAATCTCTTTATGGTTTTAATTTTCCCACTTACAGGTGCCTGGTAGAGAGTATTTTTGAGTGAAAGCTCTCTGAAAATCCGATTGGCCAGTGCTGAATGATTACTGGCCATGCTTTCAAATGCACTTACAAGCTTTCTTTTGTAAGTTAAAAGCTCCCTTTTTGGAAATGTGGCATCTTTAAAGAGATGACATAACATTTTCACATTGGGTCTAAAATCCTTGGCAAGACCTGCAATACCAACTGAAGAATATTCATGAGTGACATTATAGGAAAATGAAGTTCCATAAAATTCAAGAGCATCACTAATTTGTTTTTGATTATAACGATTGGTGCCAGCAGTTAAATTGGCGAACATGGCATCTGTCTCACCTAGTCTTCCTCTGTGATCTCCTAAGGCTCCGTCTGCAAAATAGATTGAAAGAGCATATGTTGGGAATCTGTGATCTTCAAGAAATACCACCTCTAGACTGTCAGACCAGGCGACTTTGGTAATTTTTTTCTCAAATCCATAGGAATTACTCCCAAAAAAAAGTGCGAGAGCGCAAACTGTGTAGAGTAATTTCAAAACTTTCTCCTATGTTTTGGATTCTTATTCCAAACTGATAAAAATATATTTTTACCACCATCAAATACACTGTGGCAGACTTCTTCAACTTCAGCTAACTGAATTGAACGATAAATTTTTAATTCTTTTTTATAGGTGTTGTAATCCCCAAAAACAGATTCATTAGCACCTAGGAACCAGGCGACTCCATCATTTGTTTGCAATGAATTATAGTATGATACTAAGTATTGGTTCTTCGTCTTTTGTAGAGCTCGTTCATTAAGCGCTTTTTTACAAATTGTCTTGGTTTCCTTTTTCAACTTTCTTTCGAAAGACTTTAAAGAAGTACCAGAGAGCAATTGCCCCCCAATGAAGAAGGATCCGGCTTCTTGTAAATTATAGTTATACGCATAAATATTTCCGGCCATGGCCTTTTTTCCGGTTGCATATTTTTGGTGAAGATAACTACTCTTTCCATCTCCTAACATTGATGAGAGTAGATCTAACACTAAGCTTCTTCTTGTACCAAGGGGTTCCCCTCTGTAGGCAAGTCTAAATACGGGATTGGGTGACTCTCCATATATATTGTGGCTCTTCTTATATTTAGCACGGTCTTTATACAAAAAAGCATCATCGAGATCTCTTTTCATCGCTTCGAGAGTTTTACTTTTTGCGATTCCCCCAAATTTGGTTTTCATCAGGTGAGCTACTTCATGGGTCATGATATCCCCAACAATAACGACTACTGCATTATTGGGAGCGTAGTGGGTTTTAAAGTAAGTATGAATCTCATCTCTCGAGACTTTCTTTAAATCGGGAATTCTTCCAATGACTGATTCGCCGTAAGGGGTTCCATCAAACATTGCTTGTGTGGTGGCCAAAAGAAGCTGCCCACCAGGGGAGTTTTCATATCGGTACTTTCTCTCCTCTAGGATAACGCTTCTTTCGCTTTCAAACCCCTTGGGTTCTAACAAAAGATTTTCTAATCTATCAGCTTCCATATCGATAATTAAATCGATTGCCTTGGTAGGCATATTTTCGTAATAAACTGTTTGATCCATGGTGGTGTAGGCATTTGAACTTCCACCGTTAGTCTCAATAGCTTTCTCAAAAACTCCCGGACCATATTTCTTTGCACCTTTAAACATTAGGTGCTCTAAAAAATGTGAAGATCCAGTTATCCCCTTCCTCTCATATTTAGATCCCACATCAAAAAAGGTATAAAGAGAAAAAATTGGTAGAGTATGGTTTTCCACTAATAGAATTGTTAGTCCATTTTTCAAAACAACTTTTTCTACTTTTATATCCAAATTCCAAGGATCATCAGAATGATAACTGACCTTCTTAGTCTGAGGAGTTGAACAAGACAAAAGAAAGGATCCACAAAGTAGAAAGATTAAAAGGCTTCTCATATTTAAATTCATATATATTCCTAAAAAAAGTAGCAAGATAAAGAATAACCACAAACGAGGCCCGTGCCAATGGCCTGATAATGACAGAGAAGATAAAATACCTAAATGAAGAACAAAGTTTTAATTCTAGGAACTGGTACTAGTACAGGAGTACCTGTTATAGGTTGTCATTGCGAAGTGTGTGAAAGCGATAACCCAAAGAATCAAAGAATGCGTTGTAGCCTACTACTTCATACGGGGTCTGGAGTTAAAGTACTAATTGACGCTTCAACAGACTTAAGAACTCAGGCGCTAAAAAATAAAGTGGATAAAATTGATGCGGTTATTTTCACTCACGATCATGCTGATCACACTCACGGCGTAGATGACCTCAGACCTTTTTGCTTTGGTCCTCCTCAAAAAGAAATACCTACCTACACTTCGACCACATGCGCCGAAAGTTTGAGATCTCGTTTTCCCTATATTTTTAAGCAAGACGAAGTTTTTTCCAAAAAAAAACCAATCCTTGGAGGTGGCATACCGAGATTAAAACTGGTGGAAGTTCCAGAAGGCGTGGAAGTCAAAATTTTTGGTGAAAGTTTTTTCTTTTTTCTACTTCCCCATGGCCACACTCAAACCCTGGCGGTAGTCCATCAAAAATTGGCCTATTTAGTAGACTGTAAATCAATCCCAGACAAGGTGATAGACTTTCTAACTAACAGAGGAGTGGAGCTTTTAATAATAGATTGCCTTAAACCCCAGGCCCATCAAACCCACTTATCTGTTAATGAATCCTTCGATTATATTGAAAAAATTACACCGAAAAGGGCCGGTCTAATCCATATGACTCACGATCTAGAGCACACAGAACTGTCTCAACTTGCTGAAAAAAGGTTCGGTCCAGGGGTATTTCCCCTTTATGATGGCCAGATTTTGGAGTATTAACGCTTCATTTCTTTCTACCCAAATAACTTTAGCCATGTTACTAGAAAAACCAATTATCTATCTAAAATCACTGAGAGGAGAAACCATGAAAATAGGGGTTCCTAAGGAAATTAAAAACAAAGAGTCCCGCGTAGGGCTTGTTCCTGCTGGCGTTAGACAGCTAGTTCAAGACGGACATCAATTATATGTTGAAACAAAAGCAGGAAGTGAAATTGGTATTAGTGATGACGAATATGTCACTGCTGGAGCCACTATCCTTCCAAGCCTTGAAGAAGTTTTTGCACAAGCAGAAATGATAATAAAAGTTAAAGAACCTCAACCAAGAGAAATTGCCTGCTTAAAGCCCCATCATATTCTCTACACCTACCTGCATTTAGCTGCAGATGTAGAGCTAACCAAAGCACTCATGAAAACAGGCTCAACTTGCATTGCCTACGAAACAATTCAAGAGGCCAATGGATCTCTACCTCTATTAGTACCAATGTCTGAGGTGGCCGGAAGAATGTCCACACAAATTGGTGCACACTACCTACAACATGATGTAGGTGGCAAAGGAATACTCCTAGGAGGAGTTCCCGGAACCAGGAGAGGCAAAGTCACAGTCATAGGTTGTGGAGTCGCTGGAACAAATGCCATCAAAATGGCCATGGGACTTGGAGCTGACGTAACGGCCATTGATCTTTCTACAAAGAGATTGGCCGAGATGGATGATCTTTTTGACAATAGAATCACAACCCTTTTTTCAAATTCTATGAATATCGAAGATTGCGTTAAGCAAAGTGACCTAGTTATTGGAGCTGTTTTAGTTCCAGGGGCCAGGGCACCTAAGCTTGTCACCAGAGATATGATTTCTAAAATGCAGCCAGGCTCAGTGGTCATTGATATTGCCGTTGACCAAGGTGGTTGTATTGAAACATGTAGACCTACAACACACGAAAGCCCGACTTTTATGGTCGACGATGTTATCCATTACTGTGTTGCCAATATGCCAGGAGCTGTGGCCAAAACTTCAACTTACGCCCTAACTAACGTGACTTTAAGATACGCTAGAATGATTGCAGGCATGGGTGTTGATGAAGCTGCTAGAAAAGATCCTATATTCAGACCAGGTATCAATACCTATAAAGGTGACTTAGTTTATCAACAAGTTGCTCTCGATTTAGACCTAACCTACACCGAATTAAAATTATAATTACGAACAAGGCGGCGTGAAGCCGCCTTGCACGTATTCAAATTTTCTTAATAATATTACAGTATTCCAATGCCTTATCTTCTCTTAGTATTTCTTCTTTCCGTTAGTAGCTGCAACTTTTTCAAGCAAAAAACTAGCAAAAAATCTATTAACATGGCCTTCCCACTTGAAGTAGCGACACTAGATCCTGCTGGTGCCTATGACTCTCAGTCTTTAAAGGCCATTGGCCAGACTATAGAAACTCTCTACGCTTATCACTACTTGAGAAGACCTTATAAACCTGAGCCTCTACTTGCTGAAGGATTTCCTAAAATCGATAAAGGTGGAAGACGTTACACAATAAGTATCAAAAAAAATGTTCCCTATCACGACCATCCTGTATTTGGAGACACTAAAAGATATGTAAAGGCCCAAGACTTTGTGAATCAAATCAAAAGGGTGGCCTATGCACCTATTAAAAGTGCAGGACTATGGTTATTTAAAGGCAAAGTAAAAGGCATTGACCATTTTACCAAGACCGTAAAAGACATGGATTCATTTCTCAAAGAAAATATTGAAGGCGTTTATGCCAAAGATGACAACACTCTCGTCATTGAGCTCAACCAGCCCGAAAATCAAATGCTTCATTTACTATCAATGTCATTTGTATCTCCAATCCCCATAGAATTTATAAAAAAATACAAAAATAATTTGTCTAAAAATATTATTGGTACTGGCCCTTTCATTTTATCCAATTGGGAGAAAGGGAAGAAAATAACACTCAAAAGATTCCCTAGCTACAGAAACTCACTCTATCCCAATGCAGGTGACAGATATGCTCACTCCAAAGGACTTCTAAAGAGAAAGAAAAGAATTATCCCCTTTGTTGATGAAGTAAATATTTTTATTGAAAAAGATGAAAATGAGCTTTTCAAAAAATTTCTAAGAAAAGAAATCGATTGGATTGAAGCTCCAAAAGAGCTAGTTCAAAAACACCTCACATCCAGTGGTGAGCTCTCACAAGAAATGAAGTCAAAAAATGTAAAACTTCAAATCTATCCCAGCTTTTCTCTCAAATGGCTTGGCTTTAATATGAATGATCCCATTTTGGGAAAAAATAAAAACTTAAGGCTGGCCATCACCCACGCCATTAATGTTGATGAATTTATAGATAAATTTACTCAAAATACATCTTTAAGGGCCAACTCAATACTACTTCCAGGTATCCCCGGATACTCACCCAGTAGAAATTTTCCCTATAAATATGATCTAAAAAAGGCCAAAGCATACCTCGAAAGCGCTGGATACCCTGAAGGCAAAGGCCTTCCCGTATTTACCTATACAACAAGATCCAAAAGCCAAACCCAAATTTCCCAAGCCAATTGGATAAGAGAGAAAATTGAAAAAATTGGTGTGAAAATAAAAATTGAGCAAGTGGAATTTAAAGATTTCCTTAAAAGAGGAAGGGCCGGCGATCTTCAATTTTGGATGGATGGTTGGATCTATGATTTTCCTGTCGCTGAAAATATCATCCAGCTACTGCTTAGTAAAAACTCACCAGGGGTCAATAAATCGGCTTATTCAAACCCATCAGTAGATAAGCTCTATAAAAAGCTTGCGGGCGCCACCAAAGGAAATGAAAGAAAGAGAATCCTAGATGACATTGAGAAAACTGTGCATATGGATAACCCATGGATTCTTATTTTCTACAATAGATCCTATCTTCTCTATCACAACCATCTCAAGAATTTTCGCTATGCTAGCTTTATCTACAATGACCTAAAGTACTGGGATTTGGAGTTTTAAACGACTTTTAAGAACGCTAAATTGGCGCTATACTCTCGCCCATGAAGAAAAAAAGCTTTCCCTATCAGCACGGATTTTCACCAATTGAGCAAGACCGCTTAAGAAGGCAAGCACGCTTTGCTGAACAAACCCTCTACCGGGATATCAACTTCAGCGATTGCAAAAATGTCCTAGAAGTTGGATGTGGAGTAGGGGCCCAAACCGAAATACTGCTTAGACGTTTTCCCTGCATTAAGACTCAGAGTATTGATCTTAACAAGAAACAGCTCTCCGCAGCAAAGCAGCATTTGGATCAATTCAAAGAATTTAAAGGTAGATATAAATTATCTAAAATGAATGCTGTTAACCTGGAATTTGAATCCAACTCATTTGATGGCGCTTTTTTGTGCTGGGTACTAGAACACATCCCCAGTCCAGAAAAAGTGCTAGCGGAAATAAGAAGAGTGCTCAAACCGGGCGGCGTGATTTATCTTACAGAAGTTATGAACCACACATTCTTTCTAGACCCCTACTCTCCCAACGTTTGGAAATTGTGGATGGCATTTAATGACTATCAATACGATAATGGGGGTGACCCATTTATAGGCGCTAAACTTGGAAATTTATTAACAGCTCAAGGTTATAAAGATATCCAGACCAATGTAAAAACCTGGCATTTCGACAACCGCCTTCCCTCAAAAAGAAAAGAATATATTGAGTTTTGGGCAGAGCTACTTTTAAGTGCAAAAGATCAGCTTCTGGAAGCTGGTGTTGTAACAGAAGAAATTGTTGAGGGTGCCCAACGAGAGCTTAAAAATGTTGCCTTTGACCCCAACGCTGTTTTTTATGACTCAATTATGCAAGCAAGTGCGAGGGTTTATTAGTGAAAAGAGTAAATATAGATAAAACCTGGAAAGAACCATTAAAAGAGATCCTAAATTCAGAGGTTCTTAAAAATCTAAAAAGCTTTTTAACAAGTGAAATCGAAAAGGGGAAAACCATCTATCCCCATGGCAGTGAGATATTTAGTGCCTTTAACCTATGCCCACTGGATAAGGTGAAGGTTGTAATTATAGGCCAAGACCCTTACCACGGTCCTGATCAGGCACATGGCCTTTGCTTCTCCGTAAAACGCGGTGTAAGGCCTCCACCATCTCTAAAAAATATATATAAAGAAATGCACACCGATCTGGGATTAAATCCACCTGATCATGGCTTTTTAGAATCATGGGCAGGGCAAGGAGTGCTTCTTCTAAATGCAGTTTTAACAGTTGAAAAATCTAATGCCGGCTCACATCGAGGTAAGGGATGGGAGCAATTTACTGATGCCGTAATTGATTATTTAAGCCAAGAAAATGAGCACCTAGTATTTATACTTTGGGGGAGAGATGCCCAGAAAAAGGGTGAGAAAATAGACCGTTCTAAGCACTTAGTCTTAGAGTCTGCCCACCCATCACCATTTTCGGCCCATCGTTTTTATGGCAATAAGCACTTCTCTAAAACTAATGCCTATTTAAAAACTCATGGAAAAAATATTGTGGACTGGAGAATTCTTTAGATATCCTAATGTCTACTTGGTGTAAAAAACTCTTCAACAAATATCAAAATGAATCTTCACATTTCACCTCAGAACTTTTGCTGGGCAGGGTATTTGAATTGCTATAGATGGCCTTTAGTCTTTTTAGTTTGATAATTCTTTGACTAGATCTCTCATCTCTTGCTCTGAATAGTTATCTTTTATTGCATTTTGCAAAATAGGAATTGCGGCTTCATCAAGATTTTTTGTGCTGATTTTCCTCACCCCATCCTCGTTGAGAACTAAAAGCGCTATAAATTTACTATGAGTCGAGTGAGGTGAAAATATCGTTGCACTGCCTACTACTATACCTCCAAACAAAGTTCCCAAACCAATAGCAGCAGATGGATCAACTCCATACCCTCCACTTTTTATTGTACCCGCTGTAAAAACGGTCAATCCACTTGCCATCAATACAATCGACGAATGAGCAGTGCCTGAAAAAAATGAAAGACAAAGTGAGAGTGTTACTAAAAACTTTTTCATAGTTACATCCTTGTTTGTGTGGTTCGCTAAATTGTTTTCGAGCTTATTTTGTTAAAATTTAAAAATATATATTGAGTCACTATAGTTTTTTCCATCTTTAGCAATACTCAGAACTCTGCCATTAATGGTTATATTAAAGTCATTGGAATTCTCAATTTGCCCTTTTGACTGTGAATACTTTCTAAGTCCTAATGATTGGATGGTTAATTTATTTTTCTCTAGCTTCAAGTAAGAGCAATCATATTCAATAAGACCACTCTCACTTGTCATTCCAATTGCGCCAATATAATTTCCATTCAAGACAATTCCAAAGGCGCCATTAGTTACATGAATATCAGAGGTATTAAGACTGCACTTTTTGGGAATTTTAAATGGTTCAAGACTTTCACTAAAAACTTCTTGGAATAAATAAGTTCCAGCATTTCCGTTTTTTAAATATTTATCGAGCTTAACTAAGTAGTGCCCAAAAGCTGATATGGGTGCGTATTCATCTCCATTTAATAAGTTATTGTAGGCCACATTGGTGAAAGATCTGAGTTTATGAAAACTTGGAGTGCTCTTTAGTTTTTCAACTATTTTGTACAGTTTGTTAATATGCTGTGAGTGGCAAGAATAGAAATTAATAGACGCAATAGAGGGAGAAATTTGGGAGAAGAACTTTGTGGGAAGCTCATTTTTGTCACTATCAACAAGGTGTCCATCATCTCTTCCATGGGAGATAATAATGATATTTCCAATATCACCTGATTTAAGAAGCCTATCAAGTTCAAAGATTGAATTTGTTTCAATTAATTCCCACTTTAAAGACAAATGGATTTTTGAGATCATAAACTGACTTTTAACAACCCCGTGTTCAGCAAGTTGTGTGACCAATGGACTTTTTTTAAATTCATTTTTTCTATTTGAATAATCTTTGACCTCTTCAATATACTCTTCTAAATCAAATTCTATGGCATTTAACTTTTCTACACATTTTTGATAATTACCAATTTTTGAAATTCTCTGTAATTTTCGGATTCGAGGCACCAATCCTTTTAGCTCTAGTCTCAACTGTTTTCTTTGCTTTTTTATAAAGCTCTTGCCACCTAACTCTTGAAATTCACGTTTTTTGCTCTCAGTATGACCAACTGATAATATTATATTTCTTAGACCCTTTAATTTTTTGTCTAATTTTAAATTTGCTTTGTAGACATTCTCATCTGGAATGATGATTTTGTGTATTTCAGGTTTTGCAACATATTGTGGAGCAAGCATCACCGTTAGACTTTGCTCAAGTAAAAAGAGCTTATTTTGAAAGATTCGCTGCTGCTTCAATCTTCTGAATTGACCGCAAAATTGTTCTTCTCTTGATAGATCAAAAAAATCACTTGCATGATCCTTTTCAAGTTGAACTTCCTCATCTCCCTGAGCATTTCCATAATATATATGAGTTTCTGTAGAGGTGGACTTTTCACCATCAGCGTTATCATAGCTAAATTCGACTTCCCTGGTACTACCAATGAGAAGCTTAATACCTTCAATCGCTACTCTTCCCCACTCATGAAGTTTTCTTTTTTCACTTTCAAATTGCGCTAAATCTTGCTCAGTCGGATTAGCTGAAATTTGAGGTGAAATAAGAAATTTCACACATTTGTTTTTTGAGTCAGGTAAAATGATCGTGAAGGCTTCTAACTCTATTTCAAATTTTTCAATTATTTCTTGCTTTATTAATTCACTACTTCTCTCATAAACACGTTTTGCATATCTTGTTTGAGCTAATTCATTTTTAGTGCACAACTTCTTTGATATTTTATCACCGTGGTGTTTGATAATTCCCTTATCAATTAGCTTTCTAAGTTTGAGTCCCGCCGCTTCTGCATCAGAGCTCATTTGTGAATAGGCATCACGAAGTGCGTGGTAGTCATCACAAAACTTTTTGTCGGACTGATTGTAGAGATTGTTATTTTCGCAATGGTAATTGAGAAGCATTTCCACTGTAAAAGATCCGCTCATGGCCAAGCTGATAGGACTGGAATTTAGTAGTACACCAACACCCAGCCCAGCAATACTACTAAGAGCATATGGAACAGCACTATTTTGAGGGCCTAAGGCAGCATACAAAATACTATTTCCCTGAGTTTTAACACTTCCTGTGCCAAGAGCTCTAAAAAATTTGTATGTAGAAACTATTGGTAGTGCCACCGAGTTAAATGCCACTGAGTTGAGCATTGAGCCAGCTTTTACAAGCTCTACTGCAGGTCTACTCATGGCAAGACAAATACTTTCAAGTCCTTTAACTAGGTTAATAGCAAGACTTGGGTCTTTTTTCATTGTCTTAAATTTAACAACAACTGCTCTATGCTCTTTAATTTTTCTTCTTGAAGCTTTAGTCTTCAGTTTTTTCAAAGACTCAATACTCACTTCAATGGCATCTATTGAATTTTGAATTTCCGCGTTGATCTGTTCTCTTTTTTTCAATCTAATTTTTCTAATTTCACTATCAACGAATTGGCATGTGACTCTTCCTGCTCTTTGATGGAAGCGATCTGCCACTTTTGTGCGTTCGTCTAATAGATCTTCATTTAAATAGATATCTGAGACAAGCTCTGTGTCTAATTCTGCGCCAGTTTCCACAGTACTTGCGAGGGCATGTGTCCCAAGCAGATTTAAACATATGAAAATGGCCAATAGATTTTTAATAGTTGCCCCCAAGCAGTGATTTTAAAAAGTTGTTTAATGTGGAGGAATATTAATGCAGTGCAACGCATCGCACAATCAATTATGTAAGCCCTCTCCTCTTGTTAATTAATTCTTAATGATCAGGGTCTGCATTTCGTAGTGATTCGTCACAAATGCACTACTTTTCAAGTAGTTAGAGGCCACGAGAAACATAAGCCCCACCTTGAGTATTAAGTTTGAGTTATCGTATTTGGGGTTTAAATGGGGAGGCTTGAAGACTAATACCTATCTGTAATTGCATCAAATAAAGAAATTAAGAGAGTCCTGACTTTTGCTGGGCAGGGTATTAAAATTGCTACAGATAGCCTTTGGACTTTACGAGGCCAACTTCGAGATGTGTTGGAACCTTCATGCATGAATGTATCTCCTTCTATTTGATAGTCAAGATTAGTAAATAATACCGCTAATTAGCCGAATGGCCCTTATGTATAGAAGCTCTTTCATTTTGACCCTTTTTTCTATTTTTATTGAAAATGGTATGGGGATTTGTCCTGAATCTCAAATTCCGCAGGGTTGTGTTGATAAAGTAGATGAAATCTGTCAAGAAATCGACGCAAATTTTACTCCAACCAATTATTTTGAACAATACTTGAGCAAAAATGAAAAAGAAGTTGAGAGGACTTTTAAAAAATGCCAAAAAAGAGTCTTTGGAAAGTTATTCGAAAACCCCAAGACTTTGGAAGAAATTGAGAATTTAGACATTGATGCCTTAAGTTTGAGCGAGAAAAAGGATCTCTTTTTTTCATCTGAGTATCAAAGAGTTTTATCACAGTCGCGTTCCTATGGAACACTTGATACATCTGTAGCTAATAATATAGAAATTGTTGGATACAATATTTTTGATATTAACTCTAGCGATGATTTAAAAAATGTGAAAATTGAAGATTATAAGTTGCTTTCACCCTATCTAAGTTATTTTTCAAGGCCTGGGAGCTATCCTTTTATTTCCAGGAGTGGAGCACCCAGTACATTTGAAAAGATTTGTGAATCAAGTGGGATAGATGAAGTGTCGAAAAAATCTGAATTTTTAGATGAAATGACTTCATTTGGGATAATGCATCCCAAAGTCGAATTGATCTATAGCAAGATCGTAGCTAATTGTGAAAATGTCGTAGACGGCGAAATTGAGCTTTCCCATATTGCTGATGTTTCAGAATATTTCACGGATAAAAAAACGATAACCTACCATGAATACTTATCTGCGATTAAACTTAAGTATAGTTTTTCAACGAGTGCAGAAACAATTTATAGAAATCTTTTAAAAAATCTGAAATCTATTGTTCAAATCTCTAAGATGACTCACTCTGAGTATCTCGGCTTTGATCAAAAAGTATTCGGTGCTCCTTTTAATAGTATGATTGGCAATTTACACAAACTATGTGGAAAGAAAATAAAACAAGAGTACCCCTTAAAAGATTCAGTTGATACGGCTGATTCGATAGCTGAAATAAGAAGAATTTTCAATGAGGATCTTAAGAGTTCGCTTAAAAAAATAGTGAGAAGTGAGTTTACTGTCATGTTAAATGGAATTGATAATATCCCAGCTGCTCTTTCTCCGCTACTTCAAAACCGGGCCTCCTCACATAGTATTGAAACAATTGATAAAATTATCGATGATATGAGTCTTGCCACTTTCACTGGAGAGCCAACAGGCAGTGCAGGCAAATACGCTAGAGATTTGCCTGTGGATAGTACCCAAGCCTTCTATGCAAATGAAAGTAATTCGATTTTGCTTGGTTATCAGCTGATAAAAGATTTTAAAAATGGATATACAGATAATTTGATTTTGACACTATCTCATGAAATGTCTCATGCCATAGGAAAGTTGATGAACCCAAAAAAAGGAGTCATCACTAAAGATGGAAAAAAAAACATCCTGTCACCTTCGACTTTTGTAAGTTATAAAAAAATTGTTTCAATTTGTCAGCAGGAGATAGAAAAAGACTCTTTGTCATTTTATGAAGACTTGGGAGATTTTTTTGGGGCCAACCTTTCTCAGCGAAGTAAAAAGGCGCCCATGACGGTGAACTCTATGGCGCCACTGATACATAGTTTTTGCCACCCTGGAAAAAGATCAATTTTTGGAGCTGAGTTAGAGCCTTTAAAAAAGAAAGAAGATAGAATTGGATTTACTCACTCCATGGGCCAAGAAAGAATCCTTCGACTTTTATATTTAGGACTAGAGTTTGATAGCATTTTTGTATGTGACCCAAAACCTAGTTGTAATGCCGTTCTAAAATAAAGGCAATAGATTGAAGAATTTGGAACCTTCAGGAGAAGGAATAAATCTATCTGTAGTTGCATCAAAAAAGAAAACCACACTACTATTTTACCCATCATGGAATGAGGAGCTCATGGCAGGGAATTACTAACTTTTATGTGGCATTATGGTGATCGTCCTAATCTCGACCGTTGAGGCGCTTCCGCTGGTTTTTTATGGTTATAATTACTACAGACAGTGGATAGTCGACCAGTGCCTGATCATTTCCGTCATCTAAACTCAAACCTATTTCTCCCCATTTCACCCAGTTAAATTATCTGATAAAATGGTGTCATGACTGGTAATAAAACCACAGATCTCATTGTCTCTGCCCTCAATCTCACCCTGGTGGCTGCAGGTATAGGTGTTTTTGCTTGGAGTAATTTCATTGATAGCCGCAAGCTTCCCACCGACATTGAGGGATACGATAAGCTAAAAGATACTGCAAAAAAGATGGTTTTCTCTGAAACTTTTAAACTCGATAGCTTTACTATTAATCTTCAGGCCAGGCATACCAAGCTTAGGTTTTTAGATGTGGAAATGCACATGCTGCCATTTAGAAAAGAGTTTTTGGAACTTCTAAAAGAAAATAAAGCAATGGTTCTCGATTCAATAATAGATATAACCGGCAAGATGGAACCAAAAGATTTAAACTCTGTTGCGGGAAGAATCTTATTAGAAGATAAAATTAAACGTGTTGTAAATGACCAGCTCGACAAGCAGGTGATCAAAAGAATCTTTTTTACAAAATTCGTTATTCAGTAATCTGTATTATTTGGAGCTGGCTCACTGACTGTGGCAGCGACAACTGCATTTAAATCTTCACATTTACCAGCATCGTCTTCTAAGCCTTCTAGATATTTATTGAGTTCAGCCTTGTCCAGCTTTCCCTCTCCCAAGAGTTTTTGGCGAAGCCTAATATCATATGTTTTGTCACTCAATGCTTTAGCAAGCTTCATTATCTCTCCACAGACTAGGTTTTTAACTTACGAGGTGCAACAAACTACCACATAGTTTCCAAAAATGTCAGCCAAAATCTACTGCCAGTATCTAGGATCTTTTTTGTCTGCCTCTCCTTCGCCATCTTTGACGATATATAAACCTGGACCATCGCGTCTTTTTTTCTTCCCACCACCAGGTTTCCGGCCATTTTTCTTAAATAACTTCGAAAAAAGATCTAGATCTGGCATCTTTAGGTACATAAATCCAAAGGCCATGGCCCCGAGATGGGCCCAAGCAGCTTTCCCCATAGGAGAGAAAATCGCCGAATATAGCTCCATCATGACGTAGAAACACAACACATATCTGGCCTTAATGGGAAATAGGAACATAAACGAGAAGTAGGTATCGGGGTTATTTATTCCATAGACTAAAACCAGAGAGAAAATGGCTCCCGACATGCCCATTAGCGGAATAAAAAGAAAGCTTTTGAACAAAAAACTGGCCATGAAAATATAGACTATCCCAGCGCCAATAATGGAAACGAGCATCAGCATGATATAGCGCTTCTGTCCCAAGCGGTGTTCCACATCTGTTCCCAAAAACCAAAGAAGCAGGCAGTTAAAAATAACACCTAAAAGGTGGGTGTTAAAAAAAGGGTAAGTAATAAGTTGGTAAATATGGCCTTCCAAAAAACGACCAGGAAAAAGGCCAAATATGGAGGCCAAGCTAACACCAGATGCCATTTTAGTCATGGAATCTAGTACAAAGAGGCCAATAATCGCAATGATTAAGGCCCTGTTAAGGGGGGTTAATGGAGGAGCGTGAAAGGCCTGACCACCTGGCATTCTCATTAATTTACCGCTACCTTTTGAGAAATCTCAATTAAAACTCCGCCTGTAGACTTAGGATGTATGAAATTCACCATGTGACCACCGGCTCCAGTCATAGGATGATCATAAATCATTCTATAGCCTTTATTTTTTAACTCTTCTGTTTTCTTTTTTACATCTCGAACCTGAACACAAATATGGTGAATCCCCTGTCCTTTTCTGTCGATGAATTGATAGATGGGACTCTTGTCGTGGGTAGGCTCTAGTAGCTCTAAATGAGCTGTTTGATCAATTCTTGCAAAAGCAGTTTTCACACCTTGCTCTTCTACCACTTCTCTTTTTTCCTGAAACTTAAACCCAAGATCTTCATAGATTGAAAGAGAGGTTTCAATACTTTGAACTGCAATTGCAATATGATCGAGAACTGCATCTTCTAACTCAGGGACCTTTTCCATAATTTTACCTATTTCCATATTTATTCACTATATAAGTTAAATTTTCACTAGCACTGCCATCAACTCTACCGAGCTTAGGAAGAAACTTTCTATTACCTACAATACTTTGGTGATCTTTAACGGCCAGTTTTCTAAACTCAGCCAGCAGTCTTCTTGTTTTCTTGGCCGTTTCATTTTGCCTTAAATTGTAAAAATGGTTTCTATTAAATACTCTTTTAATCTCTTTCCACTCAGAGCGAGTAAAATAGCTCTTATTATTGTGGCAATATCCACTCTGGATACCAACCACTAAAAATAGCTGAATAATGAAAAGAATTCTCATCCAGGTAGTATGTCCTAAGATTTATGATCTGGACAGTATAAGGCCCAGCAGAAACTAGAGGGAAACAGGTGCATCTATCGCAGTGCTACAATCTGGATTATTGGGGTCAAATGTTGGGGCCGTAGGTTGGGTAGGAGGCACACAGGTCCCATTTCGACAGTCTCCATGGGTCGGCACGTTGTAACATCTCAGGGCACAGGTTGTCTGACCTTGATTATCAAGTCCAGTTTTCACTATGTAGCACTGATTAACATTTTGAACAGCACACCACTCTTTGGCGACACAAGAGTCTCCCGCTGTTTTAGAGCAGTAAGTAGGGTCATCCGAGCTGGTATCGTGAACAGCACATTTTCCCATGGATCTATTACAGCATAAGCTTGAGCATTCATAATCTGAAGAACAACTGTCCCCCACTCCCTTACTACCATCATCTGTATCATTCAAACACTGATAAACAACGTCTCTACTCCAACATCTACTATTGAAACAACACTCATCAGCTGAGCAGCCATTTGAGCCTTCGCAAGTTGAGTAGTTTGAAAATAAGACATCCTCTCCTACAGAGTTTGTGTCACTTTCTCTTACTATTTGAAGTTTTACATCTATTGATTCGTCGACGATAACTTCATCACCGTCATCGTCTGTATAGTAAACTTCGATAGTAGCGGAAACATTACATGAGCCAACATGCTCACTTGTTTCTGGATTGGTTTCTTTAATTCTAATGTTACAACCGTCCATCCACTCAGACTCTCCTGAGGAGAGCATAGTCTGAACACTTTTAGTGCTATACCAAGTTGTTCCACCAATATACTGAACGCCAGTTTCTAGCTCAAGCTTTCCAGCAAGTGGGAACATATAAGATCCATAACCTGTATTGAAATCAGCAGCAGTCTGAACGGCCCGGTAAATACCATAGGGCTGAGTCCCAAAGGCAGGGTCGTGTACAACGGCGTCACTTGAAATTTGCCAGCTAGAAGTATTTAAGGCCCGGTATGAGCCTTTAAATTTGTAGTCAACACTACTATTTGTAAGAGCGTAGTCACCGTAACTGATTGCTACAGAAGCTGAACTAAATGAGTAATCATATGGAGAAGCGGTGGCGGTTTCAGCAAAAGTTGTCAAGGTTGAGCTAATGCTAGCAAAGCTGGCAATAGCATTATCAGGCAAACATTTCTTTATCTTGTTTGCCGAGGTATCAGTATCATAGGTCGAACTTGCACCTGATCCATTTCCGTCCAGGTCTACTTGATGACTTGAAGGTAGAGTAGAAATATCACTACCACTGCTATCATCTACTAACCCTTTATCAACAACTTTGGCATAGGCATAAAGACACTTATCGCCCGAGCTTGAACAAGTAGTAGAACTTGAGGTGGCTTCAAAGGTAGGGTCATCAGTTAAATTGACTCCTCTACAATACAAGTTAGTGTCTCTATTGTCAGAAGTTGGTGAATCACTAGCTGCGTATGTTGAGTAATCGTAAAGATCGTATAAAAGCCTTAAATCTTTAAAAGGCTTTCCATCAAAATCCAGTACTAAAACCTGAATATCTGTTTGAGGAGTAATCCCTCCACTCATCGCCCTTGCCACTGTTGCATCTAGTGTTATGGCCTCGTAATCTTTTCCAAACTTAAAGCGAACCTTTACTCGCTTATCGTTTAAGGCAGTAACATTGATCCCTGAAATATATAAGAATCCCGAAAAGTTTTTGGGAATTGATACTTTGGTTTTAAAGACGCCATCTACAGGATCTGCAATATGTCTGATTTCAGTTTTCTGCGTCAGAGTGACTGTCTCAGTGTCATCATCCTCTCTGGAAGTACCCTGTCCATCAGCATCAGATCCACCGCCAGTGACGTCACTAGCTGCATCAGTTATTTTAGATTTCCGGCTTGATCCACCTTGAGGCATACAGGCACTAAAAAATATCGCCAAAGTAATTAGCGGGAGCAATTTTTTAGACAATTTCAGAAAAGTTTTAGCTCTCATAATGGTCTTTTCTTTTTTGGTTCACACCCTTTTTCTTTCGGGTGTTTGCATCCGTTAGTTTACTATTTTAGTGAGTTTTCCCCACTACACTAAGCTTTGGTAAATAATTTTTATGGAGTCATTGTAAATTCAAGGGATTAGTGTTCCAAGAGAAGAAAGCTTCTAGCCTACAATTCGAGGCGATTTGTTTATTATTGTAGCAAATTGTAAAGCTTAAGATCTATTACCATTTCTAGTACCTACCAGAAAGAAGCTATATAGTTGGTTTATACCAATTAGGTAAAATAGTGATAACCCTCTTGGCAAATCCTCATATTAACAAAATAAGTTCATCCCCCTGGCCACAATCTCTTTCCTCCTGTTACAGGCCCCACAAAGAATCTGAATATTCTCCTTACTATTATCCCCTCCATGAGAAAACTTAAGCTTATGATCATACTCAAGCCCATGCCTTACTCCGCAATTAGCACACTCCCCCGTATAAACCTCCCTCTTAACCCCTTTGGGAATATATCGAGAGTTCTTTACATCAATTTTGCGAACACGTTGCACCTTCCCAGGAGCCGACAACTCTTTTTCAAGCATTATCTGAATCAATTCATGGGTAGAAAGATCCCCATAAACCTTCCGAAGCCTATCAAACTTCAAAAGCATAAACTCACTTAGAATCAACGTCTCCCGCCTTTCAATTTCATATTCCTCACTCACAATTTTCTTAAACTTTCGCGTAGAACACCCCGAAGCCTTACCCACAACATCTTCAATAAATTTTTGATCACGACTCCCCTGCAAAACCCTTTGAGCACAAGCCGCATTAGTCAGCGTCAACTCTCCAGACTCAATTTTCTTAAGCGCCATTTCAGATTTAAGCATCAACCGAGTTGCATTAACCCGAATACTTGCCTCTGCATCCGAATACCCAAGCTCCTTCACTATATATTTATACAAAGAAGAATACTTCAAATCACAGTAGAGCTTGTCTTTTTCAATCACCATCAACTTCTTCAAAATCTTCCGAGTATAACTTTTCTCAACCCGAACCAACTCTTTTATCTCGCTAAAAATTCTCATTCAATCTCCCAAACAAAACTCTTTCTACCACAACTTCCATTTCAAAAAAAATCCCCTCCAAATGTAAGCCTTCATAATTCCAACCTAAGCCCCATTCATCACAATTATAAAATTGCCTTCAAAAAAAAGTTTTAACCATGCCAAAAGCGAACCTAAGATTTATAAAAAATCATCATTGCTCCCAACTCAGTCAAATATTTTTATCCCCCCAAAAATCTTTTTACATTCTTCAAACTAAATTAAACATGAACGCACACTTTGCCTCGCATAAAGATTCTATTTATTTTTTTCTGATTTATATAAAATTGATTTATGAGTTCAGGCGCTCAAGGGGCCCTTTGCGGGGCCCACGCTTCCTCTACCTTGCCACTATAAAACTCTATAGAACTCCATCTTTTTTCCCTACCAGACAACAACAACCACAATTCAAAAAATAGCAGCCCTTACAGTTCACACCACACCAATCCAAACCTCAAGACTACGCCGTGAACAAGGGCCGAAAGAAAAGTCAGTCCCCTCCCCAATCCCATCCGGCCCGGGCATAACCAAAAAACAAAACAACATTCCACTCGAGCGCACACTTTGCCTCAGGTAAACGTTAAACAAAGTAATTTGAGTCAATAGTATTTACTTTTCTTCAAATGTTAGGAGGTCTCGGTTTTTTCGGACTCTAGTTCCACAAAATAGTTTTCCGTGAAAAGAGAGATAAAACCCAGGGTCGATTATCTTGGCCACCATCATCGCCTCGGTAATATTTTGTTTGGCATCGGAATCAACAAATTCAAGTGGTCTCATGGCCCCAGTAAACACAACAGGAACCTCAACCTTCCCCATTTTTTGGATGCAATATTCAAGAGTATTTTCAAGAGTATCAGTTCCATGGAGTACAACAATGGGGATTTTATGTGCGCTATATTTTTTAATCGCCTTGTAAATTTTGTCGCGATCCTTATCATCCATTTGCAGAGAATCTTTGCTCAGAATGCTTCTGACCTTAATCTGAGTGTATGGTAGACGCAAGGAGCTAAGAATCCACTTTCTGATGGCGGATTCCCTGTTTTCCAGGGTTCCTTGGCCTTCATCGTAGGTTTTCTCGATTGTACCGCCGGTAGTCAAGAACAGAAGTTCAGTTTTTTCATTACTGGTCATAAATAAGTCCCATTTTCGCCATGCTATGCCTTGTCTCTATTCATTTTATTTTCTATTTTTATGGAGTTTTTTTACACATATGACAATCAATATTTAATAAGGAGCAGCTTTCCATGAGTAAGCGTACAGGATCAATTTCAGTCACATCATCCGACATCTTCCCCATTATCAAAAAATGGCTTTATTCGGAGCACGATATTTTCATTAGAGAGCTCGTGGCCAATGCAAGTGATGCCATTACAAAAAGGGCCACCCTTGGAAGAAATAGTAACTGCGAAGTTCCAGACGGTGAAATAAAAATAGATATCTCCAAGAAGAATAACACTATTGTCATCACCGATAATGGCGTTGGAATGAGTGAAGAAGAGGTAGAAAAATATATTGCCTCTCTAGCATTTTCAGGAGCCGAAGAGTTTATTGAAAAACTAAAAAGTGAGGGAGCAGAAGATGAGACCTCTAGAGATGATATTATCGGAAAATTTGGGCTTGGTTTTTACTCAGCTTTCATGGTGGCCGACAAAGTCGAAATCGACACCCTCAGTATGATGGAAGGTGCCAAAAGCGTTAAGTGGAGCTGTGAAGGTGAAACTGAATACGAATTTGATGATTCAACAAAAACTGAAATTGGCACAACAATCACTCTTCACATTAATAAAGAAAGTGAAGAGTTTTTAAATTACTGGACTACAAAGAGCACACTTACAAGACACTGTGACTTTATGTCCTACCCAATTAAGGCCATTGACCTCGACGCTGAAACTAAAGACGATGACGATAATATCGTTGCACCTCAATACGAGCAGATCAATGACACCACACCTCTTTGGAAAAAAGACCCCAATACAATTACAGATGAGCAGTATAAAGAATTTTACACCAAGCTTTTTCCAATGGAGAGCGAGCCTCTATTTTGGTTACACCTCAAAGTAGACCACCCATTTGAGCTTCAAGGAATTTTATACTTTCCTAAGCTTGACCCACAAAAGCCTGTTCAGGAAAGCAATATCAAACTTTACTGCAAACAAGTTTTTGTCTCTGATAGTGTCAAAGATGTTATCCCTGAATTTCTAACTCTACTCAAAGGGGTTATAGATTCAACTGACATTCCTCTCAATGTTTCGAGATCAAGTCTTCAAGGTGACCCAAACGTCAAAAAAATCTCTAACTACATTATTAAAAAAGTGGCGGAATCTTTAAAGAAACTCTACAAAAAAGATAGAACTAAGTATGAGACAATTTGGGAAGATATCGGTCTATTTGTAAAATACGGCTCAATTAGTGATCCTAAATTTGATGAGCTCACAAGAGAGATCGTTTTATTTAAAAATAGTAATGATGCCTATGTCACTCTTCCTGAGTATGTTGAAACCCTACCTAAAGAAGTTGCAGAAAAGTTAAAAGAAAATGATGTCAACAAAGTCGTCTATTTTGAGAAAGGAAAATCAGACCAAGCTCTTAAAAGACAGTGTAAGGACGAGGGTGTCTACATTTTAGATACTGAAGCCTATATTGACCCCCATTATATGCAACACGTAGAGATGCAACACAAAGGGGACCATAAATACAGCTTTTCATCAGTTGACTGCCAAGCTGAAAACCTTCTTCACTCTGATGCAACAACTGCAGATGATATGAAGATTAAAGAGCTCTTTTCCAAATTTCTCACTCCAAATAAAAAAGAAGAAACTGACGAACCAGCAAACCCCATGGCCGGTGGACTTGAAATAGATGTCAAGGCCCTAAAAAATGCTGTCTCTCCAGCTTACTTTAAAGTTGATGAGCAAATGAAAAGATTTCAGCAGATGACAAAGAATATGGGAAATAATGCTTTTCAAGCTGGTCTTAAAAAAACCTTAGTCCTCAACCCTAATAGCTCTCTGATAAAAAATGCTCTTAAGATTTCTGAGCTTGGTGATAAGGACACACTGGTTTCAAAAATTTGTCACCATGTACAAGATCTGGCTTCACTATCAAGTGATGGTCTTGAAGATCAAGACAGAGATCAATTTGTTCTAAGATCTCAAGAATTGATTTCAGAGCTTTCAGATTTAGCACTAAAATAATCTAATTACTCACTCGCGTGATCAAGCTTAATCACGCGAGTATTGTATTAATCATTCGAATCATCAAACTTACACTCTTTTAGTGGCCTATTATCGAAGTAGCGAAAAACTCTACGATCAATTCCAGTGGGGTAAACATGCTTTTCTAAAAGGCCTATAATGATTGAGTCATCGCATTCCCAAATTTTACCTTTTCTCACCACAACATCTTCAAACAAGGCCACTGGGATCTCTTTTTTCAAAATTTTTCTTTGATACATAACAGTTTCAATTTCAGATAGTGGGATATTGTATTTGATGGCCGCATTTAGGCGATCTTGCGGGGTTGATAAAGCAATAGAGACATTGGGAATAGGAAGCTCATCGATTTCTGATTTATCCCGAAGTCCGTATATGACAAGAATATCTAGGAGTCTTCTATAGAGCCTGTAGGCGTAAACCTCCCTGACAAAATCGGGAAGATGTGTGGCCTTGACGGCAGACTTCACAAAAGCATAATCGATGCGGTTTAAGTGTCTTGCCATCCACCATAAATCTGCATGGGTGGCCTTGAGCCAACTTTTAGGTCTGAACAATGTAAATTGCTCAAACCGAAGACGTGGTCCAGCTGGACCAGACTTTTGAAGTTCTACAAATTTCGGACCGATTTTTAGTTTATTCAATTCAACTGGTTTGGTTATGGCCCCCATTGAGGAACCAAGATCATGTTGAGATTCGACGTATTGATATCCTTTAAAACCATCTTGGAAATTTTTAATCAAAAGCCCTCTATTATTGGGGTCTCTTGCATCAATATTGTGAATCCATAAATCAAATAATGAAAGGGATCTAATAGCGCGGTCCTTGAGTCCACCCATGGAAGAAAAGGGTGTAGGCCCGCCTTTTTTCATCCTCTGTTCACCTTTGAATTCAACACTGACTTCATTGAATAGAATATATTCTCGGCCCATCAGCTTTTTGAGCGAATATTTTTTCTTTACTGTCAGATAGTTGTCGCCAAAGAGTCTTTGGTAATTAGATTTTTTTATGACGCCAGACTCTTTAATATAAGGTGAAACATCCATCTTATAGACGGATTTTCTCATACATTTTATAAATACTTTAACACTACTGATATCATCACATTTTTTTCCCGACTCATTTGGATCTTCTAAAATAAATAGAAAGTTTTCTCCACCTGGATCGTTTGAATAAACCAGATCATTAATTTTTCCACCGGCCTTTAGGTACAAGCGATTTGCGACTGGTTCACTATGAGTTTCCCCGCCCCATTTAACTTTCCACTTAATTCCAAATCGATCCTTTGCATTGGCCTTGGCATTACTATCCGAATCTTTAATTTTTGTGAAAAATAGGATTCTTCTAGCATCTTTTAAGTTGTATCTAAATTTTGTGTCTTTTAGCTCTTTCTCATTTTTTAATAAAACCTCAGTGTAGTTATCTTCCACCCATTTTTCCATACGGGCCCAAGGGTTTGGGTGTTCTTTCATATAAGAGTGAGTATTCCACAAAGGGTGATCGTCTTCGATATCCAAATTGGAAATCTGCTGGGTACTCATTCCCGCAAGTTCAGAAGGATTTGTAAAGGTAATCCCGGAATGCGGATCAACTAAAAACTTGGATTCCTTTACAACTTCATTTTCATTTAATTCGTCATCAAGTTTACTCTTTTTCTTATATTTCAAGTGAGTATTTATTTGAAGTAAGGCCTCCCAAAGCATCTGTAGATTAGAATTTTTTGGCTCATAGGGCTCAGAGCTTATAGTGTAGTAGATTCTCTTTGCTAGATAAAAATATTTATCCTTCGAAGGATCGCTTTCTTTAAGATCTTTTACATCATCAATTTTTTTTATAGCAAATTTGAGAAGGGATAATTTGGGTTTTAAATCGTCCATGGCCTTGTCATCTTTCCTGGCCTTCGCCCTTCCAAACTTATGTTTTAATCTGGATAGTTCTTTGTCCAAGAATGTGATGAGTGAATCAAAAGATTCAGTGGAAAATTCTTTTCCAATATGTTTTCTCTTTAAAATGCGATCAAATTTACGGTGCTGAATATTTCCAGCTGCTAAAACAACTGAAGAATTAATGCTAAATATTGTGATCCAAATTGATAGAGTCTTGACCATTTCAACTCACCGATATCCTTACTTTCACCCCTTAAATTCCCCAATAAAACCGTCTACTCTTATGTACCGGCCAAGAGGATGAATAACAATAAGCGTTATAAAATGGAGCTAATTTTACATACTCTATTTCAAGTAATTTCAGTGGATTATATGCAAGAATATTAACTTTTGATAAAATTGTGGCGAATCATCAAAAAACGAAGGCCCCTCAATTAGAGCGGCCTTCTTTTTCTGACTCATTACTTGGTGACTATTTTACATTAACTAGACTTTGCAGGCAGTAATCTAAAACACCCACCGAGTAAGGTATCCTCCGATATTTATGCCCCTTTAATCAAATTCTCAGCTGTTATGGCAGCACTTTTCTCTGCACCACCAGACTTATCAAGGCCATGGAATCTTTCAGCGGTTATCAACTTTCCAGTGCCATATTTAGCAGACCCTATACGCTGCTTTTCTTCTTTTTCTTGAACTTCTTTACAGCTAATGCATAACTCTGCCGTTGGTCTTGCTTTTAACCTGATGGCGGAAATGGCTTCACCGCAATCACTGCAACAACCAAAGCTTCCGTCCTCTATTCTATGTAGTGCTAGTTTTAATTTTTGTAAGTAAACATATTTTCGACCTTGCATTTTAAAATCGATAATATTTTCCCGTTCTTCATCCGTAAGATCTACGGTGTCTCCTTTAGCTAGGGTTAAGACCTTTTTTCTCTTTAAGTTCTTCTGCCCCTGTTCAGAGCTTTGGATCTTAATGGCGTCCTCTAAATGTTTTTTAAAATAACTAATATCAATTTGAAGCATAAATATTCCTCCTATTCTATACCTCTGGGGTGACAGAAAATCCTTTTTGTCACTAAAGTCTTAAGCGCCTCATCCATGCGACACTGGCAGGACACCTGGGCTTCCATGCCCTACCAAAAGACTTCCTGTCCTCCGGCCTGCTTGCCCCTGTATAAAGCAAGGATGGTGCCAAGTTCTAAACTAAATAAATTTAGAGATTTACCGCGTCAAAGAAAAATTAAGGTGGGGTTGTTCCACGCCCGTTGGTGACAAATTGGAACAATGTGAAGGTGGCATTTTGTCCAGTTTGTGAGGTGATGATATGTAAGAAAAAATTACACGTACTTTGTGCTACCACTTTTATCTATTACTATTTCGCCCGTTTTTACTTTCTCTCTAACATAGATCATGACCTCTTCTACAGCCTTTTGGACTTCATGGGCAGGCTTTGGAGGGCCTTCAAGGACTTCCCTCATGTCCTTTTTCATTCTGCTCGAAACCTTGGTTAAAAAGAAATTCTGAAGTTTCTCGCTTTTACCTCTGAGAGCGAGAGCAATAAACTCTGGGTCAAACTTTCGAAGCAAAAGACTTAGCATGTCTTCTGTCAGGTAAAGTAAATCTTCGATCCCTACAATATATTTTCTAAGGACCTCGACAACTTCGGGGTCAGATTCGGCCATACTTTGGAGCAACTTCTCCCTGTGCTCAGAATCCAGGTTCTGAAGCAGCTTTAAGGCCTCCTTGACTCCATTGAATGTTATTTTGGCCTTGGCGATACTTATTCCTCAGTAATAGCGGTTTTCTTTGTCTAAATAGTTAGTGATGTAATCTTTAACACTCTCTTCCAGGCCCATAAATTCAAATCGGGGCAATAGGGTCTTAAACTTATCCATATCGGCACATGTGTAATATTGATACTGACCCTTTAGATTTTCTGGCATATCGAAATAGGTAATCTTCCCCTCCATTTCAAGGGCCGAAAATACTGCTCCTGCCAAATCATTGAAGTTTCTGCACTTACCTGTACCCAGATTATATATTCCACTTTTTGGGTTTTCTAATCTAGAAATTTGGATCATGGCCTTAACCACATCCCCAACATAAATAAAATCTCGTAATTGCTCACCATCAGCGTACTCAGGGTTATCAGAATTAAATAAACGAATCTCTCCTTTTTCTTTGGCCTGAGCAAATGCTTGGACGACAACAGATCTCATTTTTTCTTTATGATACTCATTGGGTCCAAATACATTAAAGAATCGAAGCCCAACCCAAACAGGAGGAGTACTCTTTTGTGAAATCGCCCAACTATCGAATGCCCTCTTAGAATATCCATAGCAATTTATTGGTCTCAGTCTATCAGTGATGTCATCACTGTCAGAAAACCCATTTTCACCAAGGCCATAAGTGGCCCCAGAACTTGCATAAATAAAAGGAATCTTTTTTTGAGCACAAATATTAAACAAGGCCTTAGAAAAGCCTAGGTTATTTTTCATTAAATAATCAGCATCTTTTTCAGTGGTGCTTGAACATGCTCCCAGATGAAAAACCATACTGGCCTTTTCGAGAACTGCACTGAATACATCTTGGGTCATAAATCTATCTGCATGAATAAAATCCTCATACATGAGATTATTTAAATTCTTCCACTTCTCGCCTGAATGAAGTCTATCGACGATAGTTATGTCAGCTCTGCCAGAGTTGTTTAGTTCCTTGACTAAGCAACTGCCGATAAAGCCTGCCCCACCTGTAACAACAATCATTTCTCTTTCCTTATGAACTGTTTAACCAGTCTATTTTATACTGCTTGGCCGGCCTTTGCTACAGCTTCACAACTCCCTCGGTCTAAAATGGAGGAAATAACTAAAGGCATCATGGTGAATCCCTCTAAAAAAGCACCTGCAATTGATTTTTGAGTAGATGGAAGCTTGCTAAGTCAGCTGTGATTTTTTATGCTTAGCGGGCCCTTATGATAATTCTTGGCGCTTTGCGCATTAAGGAATAAATATGTATCAAGATGGTTGGTACCACGAAACATCTTTTTTCAACTCTTACACCTCGGGATACAAAGTTAAGGCCCACCTTCACAGCGAGCGCTCTAAATATCAGCAAATTGATGTCTATGAAACCCATGCCATTGGCCGTCTTCTGACCCTTGATGGAAAAACAATGGTTAGCGACATTGATGAATTCGTCTACCATGAAGTCATGGGTCACATTCCCTTTATGTGTTCAAAAAATCCGACCAAGGCCTTAGTCATTGGTGGTGGAGATGGCGGAGTCGTAAGAGAGCTAGCTAAACACCAAAGACTTGAGAGAATAGATTTGGTTGAAATCGATGAACGAGTGATAGAAGTAAGTAAAACCTATTTTCCCGGATGTACCAGTGCCCTTAGTGATCCACGCGTAAATGTACTAGCTAAAGATGGCACCCGGTTTCTGACCAACATTGAAAATGAATACGATATTATTTGTATTGATTCTACTGATCCAGAAGATTTTGCCAGTGGTCTTTTCACTCGAGATTTCTACAACTCTGCAAGCAAAGCACTCACAAGTGACGGCATCATGGTGGCCCAAACTGAGAACCCTTTTTTAGACGAATACAATATAAAGAAAATATATGACAACTTGAGATCATGCTTTAAAAATGTCCAGTCCTATTGGGCCCCAATGCTCATCTACCCTGGTGTATTTTGGACCTTTGCCTTTGCTTCAAAGGGAGTCAGAGGAGATCACTTAAATAGCGAACTGACGGCTGATATGACCCGCATTCAAAGAGATTTAAAATGGTACAATATGCAGTGGCACAAATCTGCCTTTGCTCTTTCTAATTTTCAAAAGAAAATAACAGGAGTGGGGCTGTAATGAGTGCAGGCAAGGAGATACAAGGACTTCAACTTTCCACACCATTTTTAGATATAGCTCCCAGCTCTAAGTTGCTCCCTTCTTATACCCACATAATTGGAGTTTGTTTTGATGGGACCTCTTGTTATAGAGCGGGATCGAAAGATGGACCACGTGAACTACGAGCAGCTTCCCAAAACCTTGAAACCTACTCCCCTTACTTAGAAAAAGACCTAGAAGGCAAACAGATTGTCGATATAGGCAATCTTGAAGATCAGGGCGAAAGTCCCCTCTCTTGGTATAAAAAGTTTGATTCAATCTTTGAAGGAGTAGTCCTATCAAAAGAAAAAATTAAGCTTTTAACTCTTGGAGGGGAACACTCTATCTCCTACGCTCCTATCAAAAAATACCTGGGGGAATACGACGACTTAGTGGTTGTTCATCTTGACGCCCACGCCGATCTAAGAGATGGATATAGGGGAGAGCATTTTTCACATGCCAGTATTATTCGCAGAATATGTGATCACCTTCAAAATGGTCACAAAATTATCCAATATGGTATCCGCTCTGGGACAAAAGAAGAATTTGAGTGGATGGAAGAAATGAAAACTCTTTGCCACTCACTAGATGAGTTAATATTAAAATTAGAAAATATTGCTGTAGATAGACCCATATATCTTACCCTAGATCTAGATTTCTTTGACCCCAGCGAAGTACCGGGAACAGGAACTCCTGAAGCCGGAGGAGAGAGCTTTCAAAGTTTTATCAGAATTCTAAAAGTATTAAATACCAAAAATATTGTCGGTGCAGACATAGTTGAGCTGGCACCTAACTTAGACCCAACAGGTAGAAGTTCTTGTCTCGCTTCAAAAGTCGCAAGAGAATTACTACTCATTTTATAGGAGTTATACCATGAAACGCGTTTTCTTTTTAATGGCCCTAACAATATCCATGAATTTAATGGCCGGACCGTGGGTCTTTTTTGATTTGGGCGATACCCTTATTAAAAAAAATGACAAAGGTTTATACGTCTACACTCAAAAGTCTTGGGAGTACTTGGAATGGCTTGTAAAAAAAGACTACCAGCTGGGGATCATTACAAATGTTCCTGTCTCTTGGGGAGTTACTAATGAGGACAGAGTCAAAGTTTTAAAGGACCTTGTTGATGACAACTGGGGCGATAAAAAACCAATGCTGTGGAAGGCCTTTAAGGTCATACTCACACCTCCAAAAGAAGAACTTAAAAAGCCTCACCCACACCTCTTTGATAAGGCCAGAAAACAAGCGGGAAGCTGTCCTCCACTATTTTACGGAGAGAACCTCTCAGAAGTAGTACAAGCAACATTTTCAGGGTTTCATTCACACAAGGTTGATTTAAGGCCAAAGCAGCCCTATTTCTCAGTTTCTTATCATCGGTTTTTATACAAAAATAGATTTAAGCATCTTTGTAAGGAATAATTTTACTCTTTGGAGCTAGCTAGCTGAGTTTGTCTAGCAAGGTAGGGGTGAACAATAACGGCCACGGCCAAAATCCCTACCTCATAAAGTAGTACAAGAGGAACCCACAGCCCCATCATAGTTATAACATCCGGTGGGGTTAACATTGCACTGAGTACAGCGAATCCCACCAAAACATATCGTCTTTTTGATCTGAGTGAGTACTTGGTCACAACTCCCATAAATCCCAAAATTAATAAAATATTGGGCAGCTGAAAAACGATACCTAAAAAAACCAGCACTTTTACAACTAAAATAAGATAATCTTTGATGCCAATTTGTGCTGAAATATCGGAAACTCCAAAACTCATAATAGTTTCGAAAGTCAGGGGAAACACAATAAAATATCCAAAAGCAACCCCGAGACAGAAAAATAGAAATCCTGCGAAAATAAAGGGTCTTATAACTTTTACTTCTTTTTCAAATAGTCCAGGTTTTATAAAGCGCCAAATCTCAAAAAACCAAAAGGGTGATGTCAAAAGCACCGCTGACCAAAAAGCGACTTGAAATTGAGAAAGGACTTTGTCGAGAATTCCTAAATAAACTATTTGGCCTGAAATTTTTTCGAGTAAAACGTCTCTTAGAGGATGCAAAAGAAACTCGGAGATATAGTCCCCTAGACCGTAGCAAATCATAAAGCCCACACCCAATATAATTACTATATGGACAACAGCTCTTCTTAGCTCTTCTAAATGTTCTACAAAACTCATATCTCGCACAAAGCATTTATATCAACTGATACTGGTTTTGTCCCGCCAATGATTTCCCCATTATTCAATAATTTTAAGTTTTCACCGAAGAACTCAGTATGATAGATGACAGACAGAAGGAAACCCAGTATTTTTAAGTGGTTATGAAAGTATCTTGGTCGATTTTTCTTATTTTTATTGCCTTTCAGGCCCACAGTGCAGAGGTCTCCCCAAATAGATCTACCTTGAGATGCCTTGGACTCGAAGAACTTTCCATCCATAAAAATAGAGTTTTTGGACCAGTCTACAAGCTAAACCAAAGACTAATTGAGGAGCTAACAACCTTTGGCGATATTGAACTTAATAAAGAATATTACGAAAAGATTTGCAAACCTAAGGGACTCTCCGTTTCAGTTGCTCTTCTCAAGAACTTGCTTCTCAATAAGAAAAAATTATTTAACATTCCTAAAAAATCACATATCCCAGCGAGTGAGGTTAAAAGAATCTTTATTATTGAATTTATTTCCAAAGCCGAGCTGATATTCTTTGATTATATTTTTTCAATTCAGGGAATGATGACAAGGGCCAAATGCCTAGAGGAAGAAGTTCCAGAGCTTGCAACGCTTTTATACCGGTACAAAAGTCTTCGAGACGTTGTGGATTCAAGTACAATTATAAAAGATAGTGGAGGAATAAAACCAATTATTCAAAGACTAGATGACCTTGATAGTATCTACAAAAAATGTCAGCAAACCAGCAAAAAAGACGCCGCTAAAAAGAAAAACTAAACCCTTCAGGAAGAAAATATTCCATCCTTACCACAAAGTTGGCCAAATCTTCACTTTCTATGACTTTCAAAAGAATTGTTTTATTTTTCACTCCAAGAATCTCTATTTTCCTTGTCCCATGCTCAAAATGTGAAAAGACTCTCTCGGCACCTAATACAATCTCTGCTGGACTCACTTTCTCAGGAAAAAACTGACTCTTTAGTTGATCACCAAATTGTTCAATTATCATTTCGATTAAATCTGGCACGCAGCTTCCACAAAGGGCCCCAGCCGACAATTTCTCAGTAAGAGAAGTCACTTTCGTAATATCGTAGGCTTTAATGCTATCACTTATTTCAGAGGCACTCACTCCAAAACATCTGCACACAATATCCTTATCAAAATTCTCACTCTCAACTCCAACATACTCATTTAGCCCCGCTTTCAATAAATGAAGTGGATAACATGGAAACGGAATTTGAGTGCAAAACCCTTTAATATCCTCAATTGATAAAAAGCGGGCCTTTTCAACATCCATTGATGCAATAGAGGCTTCAATAGCGTCGGTAAGTGGAAGCCATGCTGGTTGGTCATGGGTGAATTTTGACGATATTATAGAATATTGATTTTGATCGATTGTGAGTTCTATAGAGATCCGTTGGCCCGCGAATTCCAAATCGTGATTGAATTGAATAGTATCATTCATTACAACTTAGCCTAATCTCAAACTTTGATCTTCCTCATCCCGAAGAGTTAATATCTCATATCCAGCCGGAGTAACCAAAATTGTATGTTCAAATTGAGCTGATAATGAGTCATCCCTAGTGACAACTGTCCAATCATCTTTTAATAGCCTGCAGCCTGCAGAGCCTTCGTTAACCATTGGCTCAATTGTAAAGGTCATTCCAGGCTTGAGCTCTATGCCTGTTCCTCTATTTCCATAGTGTAGAACTTGCGGATCTTCATGAAACTCTCGACCAATGCCATGTCCACAGTACTCTCTCACAACTGAGTAACCGGCTCCCTCAACAATCTCTTGAATGGCCGCACCAATATCTCCTAGTCTGCCACCAGGCCTTACACACTTAATCCCGGCCAACATGGCAGAGTAAGTGGTTTCAACTAGCCTTATGGTACTATCCGAAGCTTGGCCCACAAAAAATGTTTTATTGGTGTCGCCGTGAAATTTATTGAGATAGGTGGTGACATCAATGTTGATAATATCTCCATCACTTAGAACTTCTTTTTCAGTTGGAATTCCGTGGCAAATAACTTGATTTAGGGATGTGCAAACTGATTTGGGGAACCCTCTGTAATTTAGAGGAGATGGGTAGGCATTGTGCTCAACAATAAAATCGTGCGTCAGCTGATTAATTTTCTCAGTTGAGACACCTGCTTTTACATGCTCACCAAGAAACTCAAGTGTAAGCTTTGCCAAATCACATGTCTTACGCATTAAGTCTATTTCTCTAGTGGACTTTATTGATACCATTTTCCTATCCTCAGTATTTGACTAAAAGCATTATTACCAAAAAGAACACCAAAATTAAACACCTAATATATTGTCAATTCCCCTCACTATACACTAAATTTCTTCCATGAAAAAACATAGCAGCTATGGAATTTTAAGATTAAATCTCTCAAGGTATTTTACCAAAAATTTTAGCTCACGGGAGAAAGATTGTATCAATGAAATTGAAGGACTTCATTTTATAGAAAAAGAGCAGAGCTGTGATTTTGAAAAACTCATTTTAATTTCTACTACTCAGGTTGACTTTAACAAACTGGACACGGCACTACTTGATAAAACGAGTCTCATCATTCACAGCAATTCAGGCCATGACAATTTTTCACTCGATTTCACATCGAGCGTTGATTTCCCCATTGTACTCGGAAACAAATTGAGGGCCCGTGCAGTTTCTGAATATATAATAAAATGCTTTTTTCACTCTATCGAAAAGATCCCCTTTTGTAATGAGTGGGACGCATTTCGAAGTTTTGAAAGAACACTTATTGAAAAAAGAAAAGTCTTAATTATAGGAAATGGACAGATCGGGACAATTGTCCACAAACAATTGGATTCAGCTGGCGTAAATTGCACCACCTTTGATCCTTTTAAAGAACAAAAATCAAGTTATGACTCTCCGGCCATGATTAAGACCTCTGTTTTAGAAACTCTTGAACATACCCGATTTGACCATGTAATTCTGGCCTGTGGCCTTAATCCCAGCTCAAGACATCTACTAGATAAAAGCTTTTTTGAAGGCCTTAGTGATAATTGTGTCATCATTAATGCAGCCAGAGGAGCTCTCATTGACCAGCTGGCACTCAGAGAATTCCTCACAGGTAATCCCAAAGCCTTTGTCTACTTAGATGTTTTTGAAAATGAACCGGATGATCTGAGCGCATTTGACCAGGTTAAAAACGCCCTAACAAGCTCTCATATCGCTGGGGTTCATGGTGATCTTGAAGATGACTTAATTGATTTTGAGGTTAAGACCCTTAAAGACTATTTATCCCTAGGGCGCAGTGAGTTTTATGATCGATATGAAAACTCAATTCTGAGCAATAGAATTAAATCAGATTGCAGTGGAAATACATATTTGATTTAATATCTTTAATTACAAGCAGGGCCTTCGCAATCATTTTTATAAACACTGAGATTAAAACCTGGAGCCTTCACAGAATAGCAAATTAAGTAATTAAAATGATAGTTTGTAATACAGGCAACACTATCGTCTACATTCCCATCTTCACTGCTAAGTAATATTTTATCACCCCTTACTGAATAATTGCTTCCACAAGTCAAATGCTCCTTAGCAGTAATAGTTTCTGCAATTGAAACCATTCCTATTGCAGTAGGTCCTACCAGCCGGCCGGTGCTCATAGCTCCTACAGCATCACCCATGGAGTACCTTTCTGGTATATCTTCGCCAAGAACATCTCTAGCGGTGATACCTTCACCTTCAGAACAAATCTCATTCTGAAAATCCGCTACCATGTGAAACTCATTGTTGGTTCCAAATAGCAGCCTGCTATAAGAGTCAACAACCCCTTTAAGTGCCTGGTCGGTACCTTGAAACATATTGATCATAACATCATCATTAACTTCTTTAACTTTCCCAACCAAGGTCCACTTAGTTTCTTTAATTTTCTGACTTAAATTGCCACCTTCGAAACCAGGGTTCTTTTGGAGTACAATATACTTTGAAATACCTCTTCCTCTGGCACTTGAATTTTCATCAACTCCACAAAGCATCACTTCTTTTCCGTAGAGAACTTTACAAATTACTTTTGCACTGCCACTTAGGTAAGGGCGAATTTTAATAACCCCTTGGTGAACCATAAAGTTGCTTCCGCAAGCTTCCATTTCAGGTTTCTCTTCGAAGGCCAATGGACAGACTGAACTTTGAAGAACATCACCAATTACTAGAGACTGGTTATCTCCAAGAAAGGCAATCTTTGGTTGAGTATCTCCAGAGAATCTAAAACCAGTACTCAAAGATCGTGGGCCGTAGCCCTCAATATAGAGCTTGTCATCATAGCCCCTAACCCCAACATATCCAAACACGTCCCACTGAGAAGCATTTAAAGAACTTGCAGATACATCTACAAATTTGCCTTTGTATGAGAAGAAATCAGTTATATTTCCAAAGGTGAAAGATTCATTTGAAAAAATCTTGTTAGATTTTGGAAATAATGTTGAAGCTGAAAGGATTCCATTTTTTTCAAATAATTTTGCAACAACTTTTAAAGTATGTACTGAAAGCTTAGCATCAAAATAATCTCTTTCAACTTTGTAAATCGCTTCGTGGAGAAATACAGCTGCTTTATCAGTTTTAGTTAAAAGCTTCCTATTGTATTTGGGATTGCCCTTAGCACGCTTTCTTTTATTCCAAAGAGAGAGAGAAATTTTTATTTTGTCCTCATTATTAACATCTCTTGGGCTGCTAAAGCGTTCAAGATTTTCAGGATAGTTAACTAATTGAAAATGCTTACAACCTTCTTGAATTTTAAAAACACTATACCTATCATTAGTCTCTGTTAGTGAACCCGCTGAAGGATAGATAAAAGTTGATATGAAATTTTCAGGCTTCAATTCATCTAGAAAATCCATTCCAGGAACATCTCTAAATGGTTGATCACCATAGCGACTGATCATGAATTGAAATTCTCTTTCAACAAGTTGTGCATACTTACTGTCAACAGCTTCAATTTTCTTAATGGCAACCATAACTTGCTTATAAATGCTTGTCTGACGATCGTGTGCCACTTGATAGTTAGGGTTCGACCTTTTCGCCTCAACAAAATCAATTGGTGAAAGTGATTTGATTTTCAAATAACCATTCTTCTTCAGCTTAACATTACAGCCAACAAGAATCTCACCATTGCCAGCATCTCCGGCAAAACCTGCACGAGCGATATTGGTATTAAAGGTAAAGGCAACAATAGCTGCGAAGATAAGATTAATTTTCATCTTTTCCCCCTTTATTGCCGCCAATATTCTCTAATGGGAAAAGATTGATATTCAAATTGTATAGTTTATCTAAACAATCATCTGCGCCACTTTTGAGCAGCGTGTACATCTCTTTTTTAAATTCGGCAATTTTCTCTTTTGCCTTTCCTATATTCTTACTATTTATTGATATAGTCATTGAAGTGATGTCTCTTTTAGTTCGGGGTGTGTTGTCCAAACTTTCAAGGGCCTTATAAATTATTTCTCGGTTGTGCTTTCTCAAGGCTTCAGATGGGATCTCTGAGTTGTGTCTAGTCACAGGATCAACGTATTTTAAAACTCCATCATCAGTAAAAACAAGAAGCCCAACTCTTTTTAATCTTTCTATCCCATCAGTAACTTTTGAAATGGGAAGATTTAATTTCTCCGCAACAATTTCAATCTGCTCCGGAAGTTCATAGAGTTCTGCCATACCCATAATAGAATAGTGATACCAGTCGGCCACAAGGGAGAATCTATCTTTATCAAGAAAATAGTCTCTACCTAAATCACCTAGTTGATCGACCTTCTTAGCTCTTGGGCGATACTTGCCATCAATAGAACTAATAAAGACTTCCTGTTCTTCTGGAGACAAGCATAGTTTTTTAACAACTATTTGTGCTTTCTTGAAAGACAGCGGTCTTTTGCCGTTGAGAATTTCCGATAACGCCGATGGCGCCATCTCTAAGGCCCTAGCAAACGCTCTTAATGAATAACTACTATTAATAGCAGTTCGGCGTGCTAGTTCCTCTCTTAATACAGTACGATAGTCTGTAAGCATCTGATTTTACTCCGTAACCCGTTTAGTGCTTGCTCATACTACGGTAAATTGGAACACAGTACAATGCACAGTGTTATTTTTACACCTCCTCTTAACCCTCCCCATATTAATAAGCCTGTGAGATGCTTAAGCTCTCAGAAATATTTACTTTATGTGTGTAAAAATGGACGTAAACCTAAAATTAAAAAACTACTTAGTCCCACCTGGAAATGGAGTATTTACAGTAAATACGGCCAAAGAAAGGAAGGATATTTTGCATCAGCAAATATTTGGAACGGCCATTCCAGGAAAAGTGAGTAAGTGTTTCACGGATTCGCTGGCAGATGAGTCAAACTTCACTAAGCCCATGATTTTAGGAATATGCTCTGACTGTGGAGGCGGTATCTTAAGGGGCGCGAATTGGGGCCCTCTATTTATCCGCAAAGAGCTCTATGAGGCCGAGACTGGTGCTGAAGATTTTTTTGACCTTGGAGACATCAGAGTTATCCCTCACCTGCTCCACGATAAATATCTCAATTCTCAGACCTTAAAAAGCTGCAGGAGTGCATTGTTCGGAGACGAAGACTCCCAGTTATGTGTTTCACCTCTTTCCATTTCCTATGACCTGATCTCATCAATTTACGAGCAAAGGCCTGCTGCAAAACTTCTCTTTTTTGGAGGGGACCATAGTGTGAGTTTTCCGGTGACCAAGGCCTACCTTGAGAGCAAAAAAAGATCTGGTATAAAAACGGCCATCATCCATTTTGATGCTCATACAGATCTTCTGGATCAGAGGCTTGGCATTGATTACTGCTTTGGATCTTGGGCCTACCATATTTTGGAAGACCTACCAGATCCCAGCCATTTAATCCAAGTAGGCATACGCTCAAGTGGAAAAGAAAAGTCTCATTGGGAAAGTAAGTTTGGAGTTGTTCAGTATTGGGCCCAGGAAATAAAAAATGTGGGCGCTGGGGCCATAGCAGAAAGTATTACTACTTCTCTAAAAAGTAAGGGCGTAGAAGAAATCTACATAAGCTTTGATATTGACGCCATAGATTCAGAATATGCTTCTAAAACTGGTACTCCAGAAGACCAAGGCCTTGAACCCCATCAGGCCCACCAAATTATTGATAAACTCTGTGAATCATTTCCACTGACTGGTGCAGATATAGTAGAAGTGGCTCCTTTCATTGAAGCCAGCCAAAAATCGAGCCTATCAAAAGATATGACCATTGAAATTGCTGGTGAACTGGCCAGAAAATTTTTGGAAAAATTAAAATAAATCGAGCTGCTTTTGCCAATAATCGAATTTCCTCCTGTTGAAAGTGCTACCGAAGATGGACTTCTCGCAATAGGCGGAGATCTAGAAATCCCTTCCTTGGTTTTGGCCTACACGCAGGGAATTTTTCCTTGGCCTATTTCAAGTACGTACCCACTGGCCTGGTTTAGTCCAAACCCTAGGGGAATACTTTTTTACAAAGATTTATATATTTCTAGAAGTCTAAAGAAGGCCTTTAATAAATCAGATCATTTTATAAGTGTTGATACTTGCTTTGATGAAGTTATTAGCAGATGCGCTAATTCAGGAAATAGAAAGCTTGAGGGCGGTACGTGGATCACTGATGAAATCCAATCAGCTTTCAGGCTCTTTCACCGGGCGGGTTACGCCCACAGCGTTGAGGTCAAAGACGAAGGTGGAAAACTCATCGGTGGGCTCTATGGGGTCTTTATGAAAGGAGTTTTCTCAGGAGAATCCATGTTCTTTGAAAGCGATAACGCCTCAAAGTTTGCACTCATTTGGGTGATGGAATTTTTATACCAAAATGGAATTGAGTGGATGGACACCCAGATGGTCACCCCTGTAGTTAAGTCTCTTGGTGGCAGTGAATACCCAAGAGAAAACTATATTGAGTTACTTGGCATTGCCAGACAAGGCAGTGTGAAAGATCCTTTTACTGAAAAAAAAAGGGCCATTAATAAATAATGGCCCTCATTTTATTTCCCTTCCCCAAGAGATTTCCCCTCTCCTAAATTAATAGGAGCTTTGGCCTTTTTAAGGCCAAATATAAAAACATGCTAAAACGTATTCAAAGAATCCGATAGAGAGTTTATAGCGCAGTGCGTTTCTCGGTACAATCTATTTTGGAACAAACCGTTCCGATACAGAACAATTGGAACGACTTCGTGTTCATAATTTCAAGTTATAGTTTTTATTGAAAAAAAAGGCCGAATCGGGTGGATTCGGCCATTAATATGCGACTCAGATCAAGGTGCACAAAATACGGAGGTCTGTCTTGAAGGAGGAAACCAAATCTTGGAGTCGCCACAAATTTTCATTTCCTTTCAATAAAAAGCTTATAACCCTATTACGCATAGCGAGCAACGAGTACCAGAACAAACTGTTCTTGAGGCATTAATTAGGAACACTCCCTGGAGATAAATTCACAAGTCTGAGTTGAAGCAAAAAAAGGCCCTTCATTTAGAAGGGCCTATTAAAAATTCTCTCTCTCTCAACTTTAACCAGCTAGCTTACTTCTGGTTAAAAATTGCGACTCATACAAGGTGCACAAAATACGGAGGTCTGTCATGATAGAAGGAGTCCAAACACAAGGAGTCGCCACAAATGTTCATTCCCTTTCTGACTTGACGTGTTATAGGTCACCACCAGATTTTTCTCAACAACTTTTGGAACAAAGTGTTCCGAACAATCACAAATGGAACACAGTTCTGGCAATTCTACAATTGATTGAAATTACGAGGATTTTACTAATTGAAGCTAGAGAGTAAAAAAAAAAGGCCCTCAATTTATGAGGGCCTATTTTTATTCTCTCTTCCCCAAATTTGGCCAGCTTGCTTAATTCTGGCCAAAAAAGTACGACTCTTACAAGGTGCACAAAATACGGAGGTCGTCGTGATAGAAAGAGCTCAAACATAAGGAGTCGCCACAAACACTTGGTCTCTTTCTGACTAAGTGTGTTGTAGGTCACTACCCAATTTTTCTCAATTATTTTTGGAACAAAGTGTTCCGAAATCACCAATATGGAACAGGTCTCTGAGAAATCTACAATGACCTAAAATTACAGGGAAGTATTGGAATTTTTGAAAAAAAAAGGCCTTCCATTTAGGAAGGCCGGATAATTTAATCTCTCTCTCAAAATTTTAAGGTCGGGACCCGAAGATCCCGGCCTATAAACGTGCGACTCAAATCAAGGTGCACAAAATACGGAGGTCTGTCATGAATGATGGAACTAACTTTTGGAGTCGCCACAAAAACCTATCCCTCATTGATGGATAACTTATAAGACGTAGTTGGATTTCGCACAAGGGACGGACTTTTTTATTGTTCATACAACTTACTTTTGGAACAACCCTATCAAATCAGAAAGATAAAAATTTCAAAGGCCCACTGATTTCAATGGAATAAGTTATATGGTGGGGACTGTTTATTAGATCTCTCTAGTAAATCTACTTTAAATTTATCAACATTGTTTTGTGCTGAAAAAAAGCCATTTTTAAATTCAATAGCAGATATAGGGCAAACACTTACACATAAATTACAATAGAAACAACTTCTTAAATCAATACTAAAACAAGCAAGGTTGTCTTTCCCATTGCCATCCCCATTTTTCAAATCAATTTCGATGCAATTTGTTGGGCAAATTTTCTTGCAAAGCTTACAGCCATCACAAATCAAAGATTGACCCAAATCCATTTTAAGAGAGGGAAATCCCATATGACGATTTGAATAAAAAACTTCTTCGCCATAATTAATTGTAAATTTATTTACTTCCCATCTTTTTATCCACTTGCGTTTCACACCTTGCAAGATTGAAAAACAGATTCTTAAAATCTCAAAATGAAAGCTAGGTTTTTTGTAATGACTTTTTTTTATGATCACCTATCAACCTCACTTGAATTAATACCAAAGGATTCAAGAAAAGCGCCATACTCACTGACTTCCCTTCCAATAACTAAACTTTGAAATGCTTGTAATAATGAAAAACTAGGAGGAGAAATTCTAAGCCTTGAAGCCTTATTTGATCCATCTCCGTGTAAATGAATTCCCCACTCTCCCGAACCTGCCTCAATTGAGCTATAGGAAACATCTTTTGATATTTTCACTCCATCGATCAAGTTCATTAAATCCAAAGCATTAAAATTTCCATCATCTTGTGCTTTAAAAAGGGAGACTATTTCATGGCCTTCATCTAGTAAATTTCCGGTGGGCAAATTGTCGAGGAGCTGCAAAATAATACTTGTACTTTGACGAACCTCTTCCAATCTAACAAGCACCCTATCAAAAGATGACCCATGCTTTCCAAGAGGGATTTCAAAATCTACACTTTCGTAGTGATAGTAAGGAAAAGATTTGCGTATATCAAAATTAATGCCACATCCCCTTAGTGTTGGTCCAGTCAAACTGAGCTCTAAAGCAGTGTTGCCATCGATGGAATCACTTCTGAGGATTTCTGAAAAAAAGTAATCTTTTGATAATTCTCTAATTTTTTTGGAAGTAAAGATTTCTAACTTGGGTAAGAAGTCATAACAAGAGGTAATCCATCCTGCCTGCAACTCAGAGGGAACACCACCAATGAAGACATTCGAATACTGACGTCTACCAGTATAATTCTCAAACAATTCTGTTATATACTCTTTATAAAATTGAAATTCTCGAATGTCCTTATCCATTTTTAATTTAAGACAAACTTGCTCTACGAAATAGAAATGCTCCCAGATTCTTGAGAATTCGGCCAAAAGCATCCTAATTGCCATAGCCTTTGGAGGTATTTTTATTTGAAGCCTCTGCTCAATGGCCATAAGCCAAGATAACTCTCCACAAAACAAACTGTGAGAATTGACCCTTTGAATATAAGGAGACAATTGAAAGAGATTCAGATTCTGGCACAACTTCTCAACACCTCGATGTAGAAACCCCACTTCAACAATAGAATCACTCACCTTTCCTTCATCAGATTGTAGCCATAGCTTAAAACTTAAATGCGTAGACTTGGTCCACGTTGAAATTTTCGTCCAATTTTTTAATGGGTCTTTTTGATTTCTCTTTGTAAAATAGGGGCCAAAGGGAGTCGTCGCTTCAATTTCTTGTCCCATTCGAAAACTATTTAACATCGGTTTTTCAGAACATCCTGCAGGTAATAACAATCGGTCGAGGTTTCTATTTACAAAATATACTCCGTACATTTCATGAATTTCACGCTCATACCAATCACTGCATTTCCAAATACTAGTAACTGAAGGCATCGAAAATTTAGATGAAATTGAAACTGTGTACCTAATTCTGATATTTTCATCTAAATTTAAAATATAGTAATAAATTTTAAAATCAAAATCATCTCCAGGACACTCAGCTGCATACATATCTAGAAAATAACAAAACCCAAATTGATTTTTCAATAAATTCAATTCACTATTAATTGAATTTGGATCTCCCTCGACAAAAATTTCACCAGTGTCATTGCCCCCGCGGTGTAAGTTTAATTTTTCTTCCAAATTTTTCACTGAGGGCCCCCAGTCGTTACAGAAACCTCTTCTAAAAGTTGAAGCACTCCTGCGAGGATTACTTCAGGGCTTGGCGGACAACCTGGTATATATATATCGATAGGTATGATTTTTTCAATTCCCTTCACTATATTGTAAGTGGGATAAAGGCCTCCGCCACAAGAACAATTTCCTAGGGCCATAACCTTTTTGAGAGTTAACATCTGGGAATAGACCTGCTTAATTTCTAAGGCCATTTTGCTGGTAATAACGCCACCAATAATAAGTAAATTACAATCCTCTGGAGAATCTTCAAGAAACTGTGCAGAAATTTTATTGCCAAAATATTTTTCACTTGAAGTCGAATAGAGCTCACTGCCGCAACAACTATTGGCCATACTTATAGGCCATACATCCCCACCTGCTTTTTTCTTACTTACAAAGTTTAAAAATGTATCTAACTTCGTTGTCCACGCAAAAAAATCAGATTGCTCTATTGCCCATGGGTCAGTATTTGACACGACCATCACCTTCTTTAAATTCTAGCTACTATACTGATTCCAGTTTAGTCTGTAAGGAAGCCGTTAGTAAATGATGCCCATTTTTCTAAGCTGCTTGTGAATGGATTTGGTGTGCCACACAATGTCTTTTGGAAATTCAGGAAAATATTTATTTCTTAAGGCGTAATCTTCGTCTTTACAATCAAGTCTCTTAGATTTGATGGGGACCCAAGAATAGATTTTTTGATGGCTTCCCCCTACCCTATTGTCGTATTCAATATAGCTATAGGTCTCTAAGCCTGATTTCAAGCGGCCCTCGAGAACTCTCACTGCTGCGGGGAATGCCATATCCAAGGACTCAGTGGTGCAGTGTTTAAGAGAGTTATAAGGGTCGACAATTCTTCTGGCCTTGGGCCCATAAGGATTTCCCACCCATCTTTTGGCGCCGCAGTTAAACCTGTAGCCCAACCTTTGAAGTTTATAAAAGGCCACCACATAGGTAAAAAACCAGTGCCTTTCAATTTCGTAGTTAAAATTGATACTTGAAGGCCGCACAAAGTCGGTACAGGTTTGGAATCTTTTGCCAAATTTTTTGTGAAATTGAATGAAGGCCTTACCAAAATAGTTTACCTTCTTCTCTTCCATTTTGACCGAAGCCAAATAGGCTTTTAGGCCTTTATAGCCTTTGAGTTTTTGTCCATTTAGATTGGATGTTTTTCTAAGAAACTCTGCTCCTAACTTTCCCAGCTTATCCCAAGCATGATCAAAGAGCTTATGACAGGACTTCCTCATATTTTTGAGCTCTTCCCAGGTAAAAATATGGCTGTAGGCACTTGAAAACCTCAGCGCAATTCCTGGAGATATTTCTCCCACAACCCTAAAGCCAGGAAATTGTCTCCCTCTTGTCACAGACCTACCCTGTCCATTTTGCATAAAGGCCTGAACATAATCCCAATCAATTCTCTTTTTTAATTCTCGAATATGTTTCACTTCTCTGACCCAGGGGTCTCTTGGGTCAACTGCAATTAACACCATCCTAGATTGCCAACCTTCACCGCTCCTGCATGAAACCTTTGTACACATTTGCTCTATCACGCCACCTACAACAACTACTCTGTGAATATTTTTTCCGTGGTCTTCGCTGTAGAACTCACCATTACCAAATACAATTATTTTTTGAGGCTGCCCAAGCTGATCGAGAACCCTTGGTACCACTCCTTCTGTATAGGGAGGATAAGTCAGTGTCCCGTCATATTTTTTCCAAATGTCATCTTGATAACAGTAGTGGTGCAGGTGATATTTTTTTCCAGAAATAACATCGAGGCCATAGGAGATTTTACTTTCGTAAGGAGTCGTCACAATAAAATTTAATTCTCGATTTTTAAAATCTAGTCCTGTTTGCAAATCAAAGAAGGGATGAAATGAGGGCTTACCAAGATCATCAACATGGCCAAACTTCGACTCAGTAAACCATTTACTGTCGGAGGTCTCAATTCTCCACTTAGGATCTTTCGTTTGGGCACAACCCGTAAAAATAAAAATTGCCAAAAATAAAAATCTTCGCATTCCTACGCTCGTTTTGATTTGACAAGATGGAGTCCTCTGGTTCAACATAAGCTCAAAGTTTCCAGTTACTTACGCCTTGCGCCTGCAAGTGCGATGTTATTGCCCGGGTGGTGGAATCGGTAGACACAAGGGATTTAAAATCCCTCGGCTGCAAAGCTGTGCGAGTTCAAGTCTCGCCCTGGGCACCAATTTAAAAACAACCACCTACGTTAATTTTAGCAAGTGACTGCCCTTAAGCCAATGCGAGCTATTTTCCTCTCATGAGACCATTGTCCGAGCTGATTACTTTAAAAAAAAATGGATGGGGCTAAATATTTTGGGCCAAAACTGGCAATTTTTTTCACCTTTCATAAGTGCAGAAACAAATGCTGCGCGTCAAGCCATTGTATTTATGTTAACCCTATTAATTTTCAGTATTATAAAAACTTAACAAATGATATAAGACCGCTATTAATTAACTCGGAATTTTTTCACAACCAATCAATCGGGAAAATTGGAGCCATTGATGAATCACTTTTCACTAGAAGCCTACGGAATCAAAGATAGGCACATTTACAGAAACCAAAGCCCAGCAAAACTTTATGAACATGCTTTAAAACATGAAGAAGGTTCTGCCATATCAGATGTTGGGGCCCTTATGGTTAGAAGCGGTGACAGGACTGGGCGTTCCCCAAAAGATAAAAGAATAGTCGATGAGCCAGGTTCATCAGAAAATATTTGGTGGGGAGATATTAATATTAAGCTCTCTGGTGACTCCTTCAATATCAATAAAGCTAGGGCCATTGATTTTTTCAATCATAAAGACAGACTCTATGTTGTTGATGGATACGCCGGTTGGGATGAAACCCATAGGTTAAAAATCAGAGTTGTTTGCACCAGGGCCTACCATGCTCTGTTCATGCACAATATGTTAATACGTCCAACAGCTGAAGAGCTTAGTGATTTTGGAACCCCTGATTATGTCATTTTCAATGCCGGTCAACATTGTGCTGACCCAAAAGTGGCAGGAATTACAGGAAATACAAGTGTTGCTCTAAACTTTGCATCAAATGAAATGGTGATCCTTGGAACAGAGTATGCAGGAGAGATGAAAAAAGGTGTTTTTACAATCATGAACTATTTGATGCCTAAGAAGGGATCACTTTCCATGCATTGTTCTGCAAACGTCGGTAGTCAAAATGATCTCACTCTCTTTTTTGGTCTCTCAGGCACTGGGAAAACAACTCTATCGGCCGTAGCAGATAGAGGACTTATTGGAGATGATGAGCACTGCTGGACTGAAAAAGGTATTTTTAATATTGAAGGTGGTTGCTACGCCAAAGCAATTGATCTTAAAAAAGAAAGTGAACCTGAGATATGGGACGCAATAAAATTTGGCACTGTTCTAGAAAATGTTGTCTACGATGAGACAACTAGAACAGTGGATTACACCAATACAGAGTTAACAGAAAATACTAGAGCTTCTTATCCCATTGAGTACATCCCCAATGCAATCATTCCCTGTGTTGGACCAAAGCCAAAAAATATTGTCTTTTTAACTTGTGATGCTTTTGGAGTTCTACCTCCAGTCAGTAAGCTAACAGCTGAGCAGGCCATGTATCACTTTATAAGTGGATACACTGCAAAAGTCGCCGGCACAGAAGTTGGAGTCAAAGAACCTGAGGCTACATTTTCAGCATGTTTTGGAGCTGCTTTTATGGCCTGGCACCCTGGAAAGTACGCTGAGCTACTTGCTGAAAAAATTGAAGAAGACAATGTTAGTGTTTGGCTGGTCAATACAGGTTGGTCAGGTGGTGGATATGGTGTGGGTAAGAGATTTTCTCTTAAATACACAAGATCTATTATCGATGCCATCAATAAAGGTGAGCTAAAAAATGTGGACACAACAGTTGACGAATATTTTGGATTGCAAATGCCACTAACATGCCCAGGTGTACCGGATTCCTTACTTCTTCCACAAAAAACATGGGAAGATCCAAAAGAATACGATGCCAAAGCAAAAAATCTAGCGACCTTATTTAGAAACAATTTTAAAATCTTCGAATCTGGAGTAGAGGAAAAAGTTATTAAAGCCGGTCCATTAGTTTAATAATAAACAAATCATTTTAAAAAATATCACAAGGCCCTCTCGTAAAAAGAGGGCCTTTTTTTATTCAAAACAGCTCTCAGCTTGGGCCAGTCCAATGAATTTTTATTAACCACCTACTTAGTAAGCAAATGTAAGAAAGTGAGAATTTTTTCACCACTTCTTACATCTTCCCAACCATCTAAAATAAAAGACATATTCTCTGCGTCACTCACCTTTTTTCGCCACTTTGAAAAGATTACACGGTTATAGACCAAATATGATGAAAAAAATATCTTCTTTTTATCGAAGAGAAAGTTGAAGGAGAGAATATGAAAAGGCGAGTAAACGTGAGTAAAAAAGTTATGGCTTCTGCTGCCCTAACTCTACTACTCATTGGTTGTGGGAAAGAAAACGCGAATGTAGCACAGGTTAAATTGGGCCATGTAGTAGGTGGAGAGAAAGTAGAAGAAGGAAATCTTGACTTTAAAAGTGTTGTAGGCCTGGTAAAAAACGGAAGAGTTTTTTGCACAGGAAACCTTATTAGCCCAACCGAGATTTTAACTGCTGCCCACTGTGTTTCCACTATGGAGTATTCAAGTAAGAAAGAGTTTTCAGATAAGGCCGAAAAAGTTCAAAGGGCCATAAGAGGTGAATCTGAAGGACAGAGCCTCACACAAGATGAATTTGATCAAATGGATAAAGAAGGTCAAAGAGAAGTCATTAAATCTCACATTTATAAAATAATGGAGAGAGATAACTCGGAAATAAAAATCCACTTTGGGATTTCAAAGCCGGGCGGAAAAGCTGAAGGTCAAGATATAGTTGAATCGGTAGAGCTTTCAAAATTAGCAGGTAAACTCATATACACCGGCTATTTTAAACACACTGACTTGGCCAATGAGGAGGATAACTCTCTTTCGTATAAAATTTCTGAAGATAAAGCGATCATCCATTTATCTGAAGCCATCACTGATATTGCACCTACTCCATTGATATCTGCAGAAGATCAGGCAAAGCTAATGGTTATGGATGCAAGAGTTACTGTGGCGGGATTTGGAAGACAAATTGATCCTAGAATGATCCAAATTGTAGAGTCAGATATACAAACTCTGGCCTTTGCAAAGATATTCGAAAAGGACCCAGAAAAAATTGCTGAAATAGATAAAAAGCTAGGCCAACTTGTTGGGATGAGGGCCTACTTTATCCTGCTATACAATAACTCTGGTGACAAAAATCAAGTTGAGCTCAAAATGGCTCCCCATGATAATCAAGATGACTACCACCTATTTGTTGCACCTGAGGAGAAAGTACTTAAGGGCTCTTGCTACGGTGACAGTGGTGGACCAGCGTTTACCAGACTAGAAAATGGTGAGTTCAGGCAAATTGGCATCATAACATCTGGGACATTTTGCGGAGTGACAACATTTGTCGCACCAGTAAATATTGATCTTGAATTATAAAATTATGAAATTGGCAGGTTTTGAGAGAGTAATGAAAAAAGCTCTTATGCTCACTACCTGCCGCTATATTTTTAGCAGGTTTTAAGCGTCTTCAATCTTACACAGGGCCTGATCAAACTCAGTCTCACTGCACTTCAACCTCTTTCCTCTTTTCGGTCTAAATTCAAAAAGTGGGCATCTCTTGGCCTTGGCCGTTTTGTAAAAGCAGGCTATTCCAAAAGGGTCCACAGCAATTTGGGCAAATTTTCCAACATCTGTGCGTCCACCGAAGCAGTTTCTAGCACCAGGTACTTTTTCAAGCCCGTAGGGAACCTTAAAATTAGTATTTTTCACTCTTTTGGGACAAATAATATAGACTTCATTATTCGGCTTCCGAGGGTAAGCACCAAGACTTAATGCACTACAAAGCACTATCAATATAAAAGCTTTGACTCTGTTAGTTGAAATCACTAGCAACTCCTACAATTGTAGAAGGAGTGCTTATCCCTTCCAATCTGCTCACCCCAGTACTCCTCGAATAATTCTATTGTAACTAGGAAATGGTGCTAATTGATCGGTTTTCAAAAGTTTATATTAAGTCCTGGTAAATACAGAGGCTTGAACTCCATAGAATTTATTTGATAACAAGCGACATTGCCTCCAGTATGTGGCAAAGTTTATGTAATGAGTACTCTATGGTATGAAAACAAATCTAATTTATGAAAGGAGTGGAGTTCATGAGTGGCCAAAACCATCTTGTTCACTGGGCAGATAACACAGCAGATAGAATTATTAGACAAAAAGGTGACAAGGATACCTATGTAGTTGCCAGTGGAATCACTCCCTCAGGTGTCGTCCATTTTGGAAATTTTAGAGAAGTTATAACTGTAGATCTTGTAGCACGGGCCCTTAGATCACGTGGTAAAAAAGTTCGCTTTATATTCAGCTGGGATAACTACGATACCTTCAGAAAAATACCTGTTGATATGCCTAACCAAGAGCTCTTAAAAAAACACCTTTTTCAACCAATTGTGGATACTCCTGATCCCCATGGAGTGGAAGAAAATTATGCAAGTGCTAGTATTAAATCCTTTGAGTCTCAACTTGAAAAAGTTGGAATAGAGGTCGATTTCCTTTACCAAGCGGACAAGTATCGAAACCGTGAATATGTTGAAGGTATTGCTACCACTTTAAAAAATACTGATACAGTCCGAAAGATTCTAGACCAACACAGAAAAGAGCCTCTTGCAAAAGACTGGCTCCCCCTATCTGTCTACTGTGATGGTTGTAATACTGACAATAAGATCACAAACCTTAAATGGGATGGTGAAAACGCCCTTAGCTATCACTGTGATAACTGCACAAGTGATCACACCATTGATCTTAAAACCACTACTAAGGTAAAGCTCCCATGGAGAGAAGATTGGCCAATGAGATGGGCCTTTGAAAAAGTTGATTTCGAGCCAGGTGGAAAAGATCATTCTAGCCAAGGTGGATCTTATACCACTGCAAAAGAGCTGGCAGCTGAAGTTTACAGCTACCAGCCCCCAGTTTATCTCCAATACGACTTTGTAAGTGTTAAAGGTGGCGGCGGCAAAATGAGTAGCTCCGCTGGAAACGTCATCACAGTAAATGATGTACTCAAAGTTTATGAGCCCGAAATGGTGAGATGGATTTTTGCCAGCTACAAAACGAATGTAGACTTTAGCATAAGCTTTGATTTAGATGTGCTCAAAACCTATGAAGATTTTGATCGTCAAGAACGTCTGGCCTATGGTCTAGACCTTGGTAATGAGAAAAAAACAAATATGGCCAAAAGAGTTCTAGAACTGTCGCAAGTTGGACAAATCCCAGAAGTATGTCCAATTCAACCCTCATTTAGACATCTTTGTAATATTTTGCAAATCAATGACTTCAATATCGATGTGGCAAAAAAATATTACGCCGACTCTATTAAATCTCCAAGAGATCAGAGACGATTTGAGCAAAGAAGTGAATGCGCAAAATTTTGGATTGAAAACTACGCCCCTGATGAATTTAAATTTCAAATCAATAAAGGTAAAATTGATATTGAAATGAATGATGTAGAAAAGAGCTTTGTTACAAATCTAAAAGATGTTCTGGGCTCCGATTGGGACAAATTTGAAACAGATAAAGATCTGCATGAAAAAATGTACGAAATCATTCACACCCTTGAAGTAAAGCCAGCTGAAGTATTCCCTGTGATGTACAAACACCTCATCAATAGGGAAAAAGGGCCAAAACTTGCGGGTTTCATAAAATCAATTGGAAAAGAGCGAGTTATCTCTCTACTTTAACAGAACTAGTATTGTCGGGTTTGTTTTTCCAGTTATTGGTAATCGTAATTTTTTGATAGAATCATTTAATGGAAGATACAGACCTCATCTATAGAGGATCATTTAACTATATTAATGACGGGGTCTCATACACCCAAGAAAACTTTGAAATTTTTCACTCAGAGTCCAGTGGAGGTCTGTTATTAAAGTCGGAAACTCTTTCAAGGGCCTCAACAGGTGATTTTCTAAAAATTAATATCCAATACCTTGTGAATAAGAAATTCCTTCCTGTAAATGTGAAGGTAGAGAAAAACCTTGGTACTTTAAAAGTCACAGAAACCTATATATCCCAATATAAAGAGCAATCTATTAATTATCATTTTCAAAATGATAGGGGCCAGGACATTAAAAAGGTAATCGCAACTCCAAGCAATTATCAAATTGCCACACCTTCAGTTTGCTTTTCATTAATGTTTACCAAATCGAGAAAGCCCGATCTCAATGTGCGAACTAGATATATTCTTCTTTCCAGTGAAAACACTTGGGAGTATGTAAAACCGATTCAATCGTTAGAAGTGTATGTGGAGTCTCCCACTACCAAAACTGCAACAATTAATCTTGGGGACAATGATTTAACAGCAAATGTTTTTCATCTCTACCAACATGATGCTGGAGACACTAAACATCGGGATGAAAAGCCTGTGATTTACTATCTAAGTGACCATCTATGCATTCCCTATCTGGTAGAAGATCCATCAGGGCTCAAAATTGAGGTGAAAAGTCTAAACGATCTCACAGCAAATAGAGTGAAAAATTTATGATTTTCCTTTATCAGCAATAAAGTCAAAAACCCCTTCACATGATTTATCTAATTGATTCAACTCGATTTGATAGGGTTCCATTAATTTAAGAAAAGAGTCTTTAGTTCTTTTTTTCCATCTCTTTATTCGGGAGTCTACAATAATAGCTCCACCAAAGTCAGATCCAGACCTAATGAGCCTTCCCAATTTTTGATGAAGCCCTCTCGCCCGGTGGGCCATAAAGTAATCTTGAAATTCATTCCCAAAAGATCTTTCAAAGAAGTCTCTTCTTTTTCCGATCACAAGGTCTTGCCTTAAATCTGGAATTTTATCGATAAAAACAAATTGTAAGGCCTCACCTGGTACATCAATTCCCTCGCCAAATGATTCCATTCCCAGAAGCACACCTGCTTTAGAGTTTTTAAACTCCTCCACAACATTTTTTCCCATTCCTTGGATATAGACTTCAACTTCACCTTTGAGCTCTTTTAAAAGCAGCTCTCGCGCCTTCTCAAACCTGGTTTTTGCTGAAAATAAAAGAAGAGATTTACCTTTTAATTTTTTGATTAACTTTACGACGGGAGTGAGTGTAGTCCCTACAAATGCGGAATCATAGAGACTAGGAGTATCGTCACATAAGAAAACCCTAGCATTATTTTTGTAATCAAAAGTTGCTGGCAGGTAAAAACCACTTTTAAATCTTTTTTCTGGGTCTAGGTAAGTGTAGCCAGTCATCCATTCAGCCCCAGTGCTTCCATAATCGCCGTGGGCATTTCCCAGGGTGGCGGATGTAAAAATAACAGAATTTGAAGGCTCAAGTAGGTTTTCATGAATAATCTTACCAACATCAATTGGAGCCGCTTCTAATTGATAGCCATTTTGCTCGTGAAATTTAATGGAGTGTCCGTACTCTCCACTTCCTTCAAGGCAAATCTCAAGACATTTAACAACATCTTCAAGTCCTATAATGAAAGACTCAAAGCGAGTGAAGGCCAGTAGATTATCATCTCCTGAGACACCAGAATCTTTTAATTTTTGATACCGAGGGAAAATATACTCAAAATACCCTGATACAATATGATAAATTGAACTGAGATGATTAAAAATACTTCGGCCCAATTGATCATTGGCGCCATTTTTAGTCAACATGGGAAGTTCATTCCAATACATTGAACTATAGCGAGGCATTTTTTTAAAATACCTTTCCATCAAGTCACTCAGAGGAGCAAGGTGTTCTTCTAACATTTCAGCAGTACTAGAACTCTCTTTTTTTATCCACTCAATTTCTTCCGTCTCTTTTTGTGATCCTGTACCCAGCTCACTAATTAAATAAAAGAAGGCTCCAATTCCAGTGAAATTGGTTAAGCTTCTTTGAAGACTCTCCATACCTCTTTGATCCAAAATATGGGAAAACGACGAAGTGGCTTCTTTTTCAAGTTTATGGGCCTCATCAACAACTACATATGAAGGCCTTGCGAGACCTCTAGGCCAGGTAAACATCATTGAATGATTCCCTACAATAATATCGGCTTCTTTGGCCTTTCTTAGTCCATTAATATAGCTGCATGTTCCAGCAAAAGGACACTTACTGCCCACACAAGCTCTATAATCAACGGCGTATTTCTTTTCACTTTCAGCGTATATAGGATCTCTTTTCAAAAACCCCGGCACACTTTCTCTCGAGCGACTTCCCCCTCTTGAATTATCATAAAAAAGGAGATCAAAATAAACTTTGAAAAAATTGGGAATAAAATCATCACCGTAATCAAATAATAGGTCTTCATCAACAGATCTTCTAAAAAGTGATTCGCAAAAATGATTACTAGAGCCCACAAGTTTTACAATATCTAATTTTTGGCTATCGACTCCCATAATATTTTGGAGGGCCGGAATATCTTTTTCCATTGCCTGAGTTTGGAGCGCTTTCGTTCCTGTGGCGATTAGTACCTGCTCTCCAGTCTCTTCTGAAAATAATACTGCGGGAACAAGGTATCCAAGAGTTTTCCCAGTACCTGTAGGAGCTTGAATAAGAGAGTGAACATGATTTTTAAAACTCTGCCCAACCTTAAGGCCTAGGTTTAATTGAACATCTCTAAAGAGATAGCCCGGCATCACTTCACCAAGCTTCTGCTCATCTTTAAAGAACCCCTCTAAGGCCTTACCAGAAAATTCTTTGGGAAGTAGCCTTGGCCCTTCGGGAAGTTTATTTGTTTCGCAATTTTTATCAAAGTATTTATCTACTGCGCTTTCAATATCAAAGTCTAGCTGACAAGCCAGCTCATCAATTTCTTCTAGGTCCAAATCAAAAAAAGAAAATAACCAGTTATTTGATAAGTGATAGTTTTTAATGAGCTGTGAGAGCGTCATCCTTCTCTGTGGATCAGCGTAGGATATTTTCGTGGCCATTAACATGACCTTTATTAAATCGAGTGAATCCTCAAATCCTCTGTGAACCTCACTATCTCTTATACCAAAGTCTTGTATAAAAGAATCAAGACCAAGAGAGTCTCTTTCCGGAAACAAAAGAGATAGATAGTAAATTGAATCAGCATATTGTGTTTTTTCACCCTCAGAAAGATTGTGGGAAACGCTATCAAAGTACTTTCCAAGAAAACTTTGCTCAAATCCTGCGTTATGTGCCAGAAGAGTCATTCCTGCAAGAGATGTCAGCTCGGGCTCAATAGTGGACCAATGAGGAGCTGATTTCACCATTTTACTTGTAATGCCTGTGAGCTTTTGAATGAATTCAGACAGACCATATTCATAATTAACGAGTGAGCTATATTTTCTAATAAGGGTTGTTCCCTCAAATTCTAGAAAACCTATATCAATTATATCGTCTAAAGATGGATTGATACCAGTTGTCTCAATATCTATTGCTGCCCATTTTCCTAACTTACTAAATTTTTCCATTTCTTCCCGTCTTCAGATATGAATAAAAGTTAAAAACTTGTTTGGCCCGTGCTATAAGGGAATAACGCTAGCCGAAAATCACACCAAATAAATAAGGCCCTTAAGGAGCATAATGAATACTGCAACTCTTTTTCAAATACAATCTCTATGTATCCTTCTTCTTATCTATTTTGGTATATTTTGTCGCAGAACACCTTCCATTCATGTAAAGCTCATGAGTTGGGCCATAGTGTGGGACATTGTATTAATACTAGAAATTGAACTAAGCCGTGGCGCCATTGCCAAGGCCTCCAAGGCCGTTACAAACCCTGTGATACTCAATATCCACGTTTCCTGTGCTGTTATAACAGTGCTTCTATACTTTGCTATGATCTTCTTTGGAAGAAAGCTTCTAAAGGGAGATAAGAGCGTCTTGAAAAAACATAAGATCCTAGGTTGGACAACAACAGTGATGCGCTCGCTTACCTTTTTCACAAGTTTTTTTGCGACGAGTTAAATCTAGAGTAAATGAAATTGTATTATCAGCAGGGCGTTTTCAAGGTCTTGTTGCTCACACACCCCTAGAATATTCTTCTGGATTTAGTAAGCTCAAATAAGAGACTTTTATCGGCGCGCCAGATAAGGCGTAGATTCTTAAGAAGCGCAATAGTTTATTGAAACCTAGCTCGAGCTGGTATTATTTTTTGAGGTAGAAAATGTTTTTATGGAAAGATGGTCACGCTAGTCGGTACTTATATGATTTTTAGATTTTCTTTGAGTTTTAGTAAATATGAAATTGTTATGAATTTCTAACGAAAACCTGGTCATATTTTCATGACCAGTGCCAAAAAGATCCAAAATAAAAATCCAAGCTTTTTAAATACCTAGCGAAAAATCTCTTTAATTTTAAAGGGTTATTTTGGCACTGCCAAAACTTTTTACACCTAGGGCATTTTTACCATTGGGCCTTTTTTTTTAGGCCTGATCAAACTTTAGGCGTAGTGTTCATTCACTTGAACACGGATGTTCTTATGTAAATCGAAACTCTAAAAAGCGAGGTTAACATGAAAAGGACATCGATACTTATAAAGGATTTCATTTCAGTTTGGGCGCTTCTTTTTTTCGCGGCCACGGCCATGGGCGCTGAGGAAAATCCTTGCCCAGCAACTCCTCCTACATTTGTGCTCGACTCAAACTTGAGCCTTGATTTGCCAAAGTACAATGTGAGCATTGAGGATTTCTCTGCCAGAATTTGGATTATTAAAAACCAGGCAGGGGCCATTTCAAAAGTTTGTTATAGTTACTCAAACTATAATACTGACACCAAGGATGACTCTCCTGAGCTTTACACGGAATTTGATGCATCAGAGCTATACAGTAAAAATGGTCACACAAGAGGTGTTAAAGTAATAGGTATTCCCATTAACTTCTTTGGCCTAAAAGCAAGTGGCCTAAACCTAGAAAATGGAGGGAATATTTTGATCTCTCACCCAAGGTCAGTGGCCATGAGTGGAATGATAGGAAGAATGATTTCTCATAGCTTTCAAGTGGTAAAGAAAGATCACCAGTGGGGTCTAAGCCTTGCCGGATTTCCCACTAATATTAAAGAAATTTTCCTTATCTTTGAACAACATAGAAATAAGAAAAAAGTTATCATTAATCGAGTCGAACTCTCAGGGAGCGAGGGTGAATTTGATTCGATTCTTATTTAAATCTCTCTTCTCTCTCAATTGATTTATAAGATTTAAAACCCTGGCCAGGAAGGTCGGGGTTTTCACTACCTTGATTTATAGACAGTAAAGTAACTTGTTTTCTCAATTTCTCTAAAATTACTTAATACAGCATCTGAGTACTGATTTTCTTTTGCAGGAATAAGTTTTTTATCGTGAGAAAAGCTCGCAGAATCATAATTTTCTAAAAAGACCACGCTTTCTTTAGGAAGTGAATTTAACTCACTAAGCAGCCTGGAAAGTATGTGCTCTCGTTTTAATAAATGAGCTCCAAAATGGTCAATGGATTGTGAATTTAAAAGGGAAGATCCCACCCAAAATCCTCCATAATTTGGAAAGATAGTAAAACCACCACTTTGGTACTTACCTGCCAGAAACTTAAGCTCAGTTAAGGCCATGGCATTTTTCTCATTGGTCAATATACCGCGGGCCCCAGGCAATATCTGAGATAAAGAATGCTTTAATTTAACTCTTTCAAGCTCTCCGTATATATAGTGCCCTCTAACAAAGGTCCAAACAGAAATGCCAAAAACCATGAGAGTTACTAAGAATTTATTTGTTCTGTGAGTATATTTTTTAAAATTCACCATTATAGCTTCTTCATGAAGGTATACAAATAAAACGTATAAAGCATTCATTCCCGATGCAAAAGCAGGTGTGTTATAGGTCTCATTATAAAGAATGGACCAGGAACAATAAATTGTTAAAAGTGAGGCCAGTGTAAATTTTTTGTTTTCAAATCCTCCGTTAAAAACCTTGTAAACGAAATGACCGACAACGAATCCAAATAGTGCAAGTGGAAATTTGTAGGTGAACTTCTCTTGAAAATAGACAAGGAAACCATAGCTAAAAAAGACCACAATGATCAGGGTCTTAATATTGTGTAGGATAGAGTCGATTTCAAAATAACGGTATCTTTCTTGTCTTGCGTTGGCATATTTTTTACAAACAAAATTAGCAATAACCAGCCAAAAAAGACCAGGGATCAAACCTCTATAAAAAGACTTATTTACGATTGTAGAGAGCAAGCCAATATCTAGGAAATTATCAGTATAAAAAATTTGCTGAATGGATTCACTCATTGCTCCATGACTGCTTAAATAAAAAGCGTAGCACAAGATCGGAGTGAAAAAAGCCACAAAACTAGTGGGCCTTTTGTAGTCTTTGTTGAGCACAAGTAAAATAGGAAAAACCCCAATAAAACTCAATTTGGAAAGAACTGAAAGAGCTATCAGCCCATATCCCCATATTCCATTTTTAGGGTAAAATATCCTTAAATAAATCCCAAGAGAGCAAAGCATGAATGCATCGACATAGGACGTACTCATAAGCGGCATAACGTTGGCCGTGAATGTAAAAGAAACAATTAAAATTAACCATTCTCTCAAAATGGTCAGACTCAAGTTAAATAGATTCTTAAAAATAGAAACCCACAGCCAACTTAGAAAAACATATTCAATCCATACAATAAATCTCTCCCACAAAAAGATTGAGTCTCCTCCAAACTTTAATAAAGGAATCCAAAGAAAATGAGAAAATACAGGAGTCGTGGATATAAAATCTAAGTGAGGAATCTGACCTAACAGTAATCTTTTGGTAATAGCCAGACTATTTCCATGATCTGAAACGACAAAACCTAGATGCGAAAATAACAGATGAGAAAATATCGCAATAAAGAAAAATCCGAAAAGATAAATAAATTTCGCCCTTAGGGACATTCTAGATTTGATCATCACTCCATTGCCTGAGCTAGCTCATCCGTAAACTCTATATTGTGGTAAACTTTTTGAACATCATCATCGTCTTCAATTATATCTACAAGTCTCATTACTTTTTGAAAATCATTCACATCTATATCTTTGGTGTCATTAGGGATTCTCTGAAGTCCAGCTTCAAGTGGCTCTAGCCTAAGCTCAGTTAACTTTTTTTGAATATTTCCAAACTCTTCCATATCACAGCTAACTGTCACCATCTCATCTTCAAACTCAACATCCTCTGCCCCTGCATCTATCATCTCTAATGAGAACTCTTCTTCATCAATCCCCACTGAGCTAAGGGTATAGATCCCCTTTCTAGAAAATACGAACTCAAGACATCCATCCTTTCCCAGACTGCCTCCATATTTATTAAAATAACTTCGCACATTGGAAACAGTTCTAGTGTTGTTATCAGTGGCACACTCAACAAAGATCGCCACTCCACAAGGACCATATCCTTCAAAACTTACTTCTGTGTAATTGGCAGAGTCAACCCCAGATGCTTTTTTTATGGCGCGCTCAATGGTGTCTTTTGGCATGTTGGCGGATTTTGCATTTTGCAAACATAGCCTTAAGCCCGGATTGGAATCCGGATCAGGTCCAGATTTTTTAACTGCTACAGTGATTTCTTTAATCACCTTAGTAAACATCTTCCCGCGCTTCTTATCTTGGGCACCCTTTCTAAACTGAATGTTTTTCCATTTACTGTGGCCGGCCATAACCGCCTCTCCTTTATTTTATTCAAATATATTTAGAGGAATTTTTACAAAATTATCAGAAAATTTCAATGACCATGGTGGGTGCAAATAAAGCTTAACCTTTATGCTGCAACACTTCTTTTTCGCACCAACCCAAATGAAATCAAAAGCATTGCTGACAGTAGAAGCCATAACCAAAATTTAACTACCCCATAAGCAATATAGGCCAGGGTTCTTACAACTGAACTGAGGGCCTTTGACTTGTAAACGTAGGGAGCCCACTGGGGAGCAAAGCTATAATAAAAATCTACAAACTTTTTACCCACAGAAGTCTTTAAAAGGTAGCTATCCCTCACCATTCTAAAATATTCGAGAACGTAGTGATCAGTCTGAAATCCCGCTGACAGTAAAAAACAAGACTTCTCTTTTATAAAGGCCTCAATCTCTAAAGGCATTTTATCCAGCGAGTTTGTAAATGGAGAAACAAATGAATAGTTATCTTGGAAGGCCATGGAAAATTCATAGAGTTGTCCATTTTTTAAGCCAGTTTTAGACAGCTCTCCACTAGTGGCGGCATCCTCATTGGAAATACTGTAACTACTTGTGGCCATTGTGCTGTAATTGACTCCGTAAGCGACATCGTTGTTACCAATATTTGTTGCCACCAAATTGTACTTATGCCCCCCAGGTATCGATACACCGCTGCCATTGAATTGTAGAGTAAGTTGACCGTCACCTCTTTTAATCCCTGTGAAGTCGACCCCTGGATTGGGAATTTGATCACTTATAGTCAGGTTTAAATAAATGCCATCTGAGTAACTTGAACTTATATCATCATCAGAGATATCTGCTGAAATTACACCATTGTTTATAAAAACGTAAATCTCAATATCGAGGGAAATACTCGTTGGATCGTCAAAGTTTGATTCTGCTCCAACGGCTTTGGCAATATCATCTAATTCCAAGTAATAAGTGTGATCAACATTGTCTGCAATAACTTGAGAATTAGCCGCTCCTGTATCGCTCCAATCCTGAGCAGAATATGCGTCAAGACTGCTTTCAAACATAGAAAAATCATCACTACTACTTTTTCTGGCATAAAAGTGAACATCGTCTAATGATGCATCAGTAGTTTCCCTTTTTATCAAAACTTTGAGATAGGGCTCGCCGAAATCAAGATCAGTATTTACATCTTGTTCGGGAAAGCCAACTTCGATAGCAGGCAATTCATTATATGTGCTCCAATTTGAAGCTGTAGCGTAAGTGTAATTGGGAAGGGTGATATTTTCAGTGTTAAAGTCATTTCTCACAGGATAATAGATTGTCACTGGATATGAAGAGCTGGTTCCATCATCCACGCTATTAATCAGCAGATACTCAGCGCTCATTGTCGACCCCCCCATATAAGAAGCGCTAAAAGAGAGATTTTGGGCGCGGCCTTCCATAATGAAAAAAAGAGAAATAACAAGCAGTAACAGAAGTTTCATACACTTATTGTGACAGTCTTTTACCCACATAGTCAAAACCAAATCGTATCCATAATAGACCCCTTTTGGTATGGTCCAAAAATTGGAGACAATATGAATTCTGCAGTGCTTGCAATATTTGGCATCATGGCCTTTTTGACAGCTTATCGATTTTACTCAAGGTATCTGAGCGAAAAAATATTTGCTCTCAAAAGTCTTGCTGACACACCTACTCCCGCACATGCCCTAGAAGATGGAGTGGATTACGTCCCTTGTCATAAAAATGTCCTGACCGGGCACCACTACTCCTCAATCGCTGGCGCAGCTCCCATTGTTGGTCCTGCCGTGGCCGTTATTTGGGGATGGCTTCCCGCCGTTTTGTGGATTATTTTTGGAGTTATATTCATGGGAGCGGCCCATGATTTCGGAACCCTTGTGTTATCCATGAAAAATGGTGGCAAATCCATCGGCCAAATTGCAGAAGGCATTTTTGGTGGTGAGTCTGGCAAAAGAGTCAGAACACTTTTTCTGATAGTGATCTTCTTTTTAGTTTTGATGGTCCTGGCCGTCTTTGCTCTTGTTATTGCCAATTTATTTATTAGCTTTCCCGGCTCCGTTCTTCCCGTTAATTTTGAAATAATCATCGCTATTTTAATGGGTGTCTTTATCAATAAAAATGGCGGAGGAAAACTCTTGTGGCCTTCGATTTTGGCCCAGATTTGTTTGTGGGTGATGATCTATATTGGAACCTACAACCCAATTAGCCTTGAGCCGATTTTTGGGGCTAACCAAGCCTATGCGTGGATGATTTTTCTCATGGGCTACTCTTTTATAGCTTGCATCCTGCCAGTTTGGGTTTTACTGCAGCCTAGAGATTATATTAACTCTCACCAACTCTACACAGGGCTTGGGCTGATTATTTTAGGGCTTATTGTTGTTCACCCACCAGTTGTCGCCCCCATGATTAATACATCTGCCGATGGTGCCCCTCCCATGTTTCCTTTTCTATTTATCACCATTGCTTGCGGCGCTATTTCGGGTTTTCACGGTTTGGTGGCCAGTGGTACCACTTCAAAGCAAGTGAATAAATGGGTGGATGCCAGACCCATAGGCTACGGAAGTATGCTAGGTGAAGGACTTCTGGCCTTGCTAGCAACAATAGCAGCAACAGCTGGTTTTAAGACCGCCACAGAATGGCACCTTCACTACTCATCTTGGTCAGCCGCTTCTGGGCTAAAGGCCAAAATATCTGCCTTTGTTGTGGGAAGTTCAAGATTTCTAGGGGGACTTGGTATCCCTGAAGAAATTGGCCAAACCGTTATCGCCGTTTTGATTATTTCTTTTGCGGCCACAAGCCTCGATACTGCTGCCAGAATCCAAAGATATATTATTGGAGAAATCGGAGAAAGCTTTGGCATAGATGCTTTTAAAAATAGATTTATTGGCGCAGGCCTTGCTGTTGGAAGTGCTCTGGGACTCATGCTTCTTAAAGGTGGAGGAAAGGGAGGTCTTATTCTCTGGCCACTTTTTGGTGCCACTAACCAGATGCTAGCAGGACTTTCACTTATAGTGATCGTGGTCTACCTAATTAAAGCAAAGAAGCCGACTGCGTCTTTTGCAATTCCAGCAGTCTTTGTGGTGGGGGTAACCTCGCTGAGTCTAATAATGAATATCAAAATTTATATTGGAAATTCAAATTGGTTTTTAACTACTTTGGCCATCACCTTATTTATCTCCCAAATATGGATTGTGGTTGAAGGACTTCTGGCCATCAAAAGATTTAAAGGAGCAAAGGAATGAATAATGTTTTCGACTTTGATCCTCAAAAAATTTGCCCCCATCCCAATCAAATGGAAATTAGTGGAAAATCAGTTAGTGACAAAGAGATTTGCGAAATTCTAGACAGCTATATTACACAAGTTAGAAAAGATAAATTTACTGAAATTCTAGAAAACCGCACCTACTCCATTACATCAGTTCTTGAAAACTTCTATGATATGGGAAATATCAATGCCATTGTTCGCTCTTCTGAAGCTTTTGGTATCATGAGCATGCATTTGATCCGTGCGGACAGAACCAAATCTGCCAATAGAATTACTTCTGGTGCACATAAGTGGTGTGATTTCTTTGACTGGGACTCGACTCCTGAATGCATATCATCTCTTAAAAAGGCCGGATATAAAGTCGCTACAACATCACTTGCTAGTGACGCCGTTGAAATAACGGAACTTGATTTCACGCAAAAATGGGCCTTTGTTTTCGGCAATGAACATATTGGTGTCTCTGAAGAAGCAGCAAAGCTTGCCGACGTTAATGTTCTGATTCCTTCAGTTGGTTTCACTCAGAGCTTTAATGTCTCGGTGGCAGCAGCGATTTGCTTGCAGCAAGCCTATTCAAAAAGAAAAAATACTTTTGGAAAGATGGGAGACCTTACTCTTGAAGAAAAAGAAGCGATTCGCGCTTTTTACTATATCAAGTCCATAAAATACGGAGACGCCCTTGTCAAAAAACTATTCCAAAACTAATCCACTTAGTTACGCTCTCTTTGGTCAGAGCTTTGGAATAATTTTACCAATCATTCTAGCAGGTTCATTTGGAGTCTTATATATAAAGTCATTTGGTGGATCAGACCGTCTTGCCTTAATTTTTTCGAGTATCATAGGTATTATGCCCATTGTGAAAGTCCCTGCTTCGCTGATGATTAGTGAGAAAAAAGGCAAGACCGCCCTACTTTTTTTCTACACCATGGCGCTACTAGTAGTGGTGTCATCATCACTGTTTTTTTTACTTTCAGTTGGCGATGAGAGAAGTCCTATTGCCTTGGTGGCATCCTTAGCTGCATTTTATTTCTTTGTAGAGCTGGGCAGAACATTTTGGTGGCCAATCCTCCATGGGTTAATCAAGCAAGGTGAGCTTGGAAGATTTTTTGCAAAACTTAGAACTTCATGGGGATTATGCGCTTTTATCAGTAGTATCGCGATTTCCTATTATTTTAAAAATGGAGCTTTTCCACAAAAATTTATCATCGTGGTGGTCATCTTATCCATTTTGTTTTTTATAAGAATTTTAATTTTCTCAAAACTTCCTGTTGTTGATTTACAAGAAAAAAAGTCCCCTCTTTTAATAGAGGCCATCATATCTAAAAAGTCATGGACAATATTTGGCTATTTTTTTGCTTCAAGTTTTCTTCTCTCTTTCCTTCAGGCTCCAATGACTCTCTATTTTAAAAAAATTGGCATTCCTGCCAGCAGTAATATTGTTCTTGGAAGCTTAAAACTTTTAGCGATGGTGTTAATACTTCCATGGTCGGGAAAAATTATTGATAACTTCGGAGTTCGAAAACCCCTTAAAGCAGCATCCATTATAGTAGGAATCGTTTTTATTCTCATCCCCACCATCACTCACTTAGGCCTAAAAAACCCCGAGAATTACTTTGCTGCTCTCATCGTTCTTTCTGGGGGAATTAATGCAATTGTCGGCTTAAGCTTTACGGCCGTCTTGTTTAAAAACTCACCCAGCAGTGGGAAAACATTTTACCTTACAATCATTCCTTTGATGGCCATGGTTTCCCAGTCCCTAGGACCTCTCGCCTTTTCAGTATTCATCAAATTCTCTCACGGCCCCAAAGTGGCGGTATTTGAAAATAGCTTCCTCACAGTAGGCCTTTTGTGCTTTTTACTGGCAGCCCTAGAAATCACAATCTGGTCAAAAAAGCCTGTAAATATCTGAAATTACGATTTACTTTTTTGTATTTATTTCCTGGACCGTTGATCAAAATTCGGGCCCAGCATAAAATGTAGACCGGATAAAAAGGTGCTGACATGACAAAATTGATTTTAATGATAAGTTTTCTATTCACAGGGTTAAGTGCTCTGGCAGAAAACAACTGTCCAAAACTCGGTGGAAATTTCACAAATTGCGTACACGTTGACGGAGAGCTTACAGCAGGAGACAGAGAGACAACAAGAAAACTATATGAAAAATACAAGTACTATGTAGAGATTGAAGATGCAGGGGAAGGAATATACAACTTCACTTCATCAATAAAGTTCTTTGTATGGCATAAGATTCTTGAAACTCAAATGTTTTTAGGAGAACAGAGATTCCAACAGATCCACGATCCTCGTCCCACCAAAAGGAATCCTGAAAACAAAATCCTAAACAACTCCTGTGATGGAGAATCCTATTCAGAAGTTCTTGAGTGGACTAATTTATACAAGTACAGTGAAGAATATCAAGTACTAAGAGAAAGTAATCAATTTACAAAAATGGTTTGGTCAAAACAAGGCGAGAACCTTATATTAGAGTCCTGGAGTGGGCCTTCTGTTGATTCAATGACAATCTATAGAGGAAAGATGACTTGCTATAAAGATCAATCAGGCTGGTAATAAGTTTTCCCATTATCTTTTCTAAAAATATTCCGAAATGCCTCCATCTTATCAATTAATGGGAGAGCTAATAAATGAGACACCTACTCATCATTTCAGTAATTTTTATTTCAGCTAACGCCTTTAGTGAAGAATTAACCGAAGGCAAAAAATATGTCAGATATTCATATTTTGCTAGAAAAACCAAGCTCGCTAGCTTTAAAAAGACTGTTCTATGCCTTCCTGAAAAGACAACAAAAGAAGAGTGCTTTGCAAAACTTGAAGAGTTTGAAGAGAAAGTCAGTAAAATGCCAAGAGATGGCTTTGTCCTAAAAAGTTATTGTGAGTCTGTGGATTCATCTGATGACTGTGAGAGATGGTACGGCTCAGGAGTAGACTTAGTTGAAGCTGTTGTACTTCATAATTAATCTAAAATTCAATTTAATCTCATGTCATAGCTCTATCCACTAAAACGTTTGGTTTGGTTGTATTGTATTGGCGTACACTTGGGTGGAAATAAAGTTTTTCCGGATTTTGGGTTTAGAGTAGTGGGGAGCTTTAGTGCTTGATTCACGGTGGACTGTCGCTCAATGAAAAGCACCTGTGGTGCTTTTCAACTTGGTGCCGTGTAGTGGGGCTCAGGTCTGGACTGAACCGAGTTTGAGCGGTATTGCCTCTCAAAATTACTTGTGGTGGGCAGACACTGGAGTGGATTTAGGGTTTTTTCGGATTCTTGGGTTAAAGAAGTTGGGTGTTTTAGTGCTTGATTCACGGTGGACTGCAGTTCCACTGTGGGGGAGTCCACCTCCTTCACATACCTCTATGCACTAAAACATGCTGCTAGCATGTTTTACCGCAAAAGGGTAACTGCCCAATAAATTGTTGAACCCACCAGGCTTTTTCGCCGGTGCGGCTCTATGTCATTCATATTATTTGGCCAAGCGTAACTTTTCTGCCAATATTTTAATAT
>JABIHA010000028.1 GCA_018649885.1 Bacteriovoracaceae bacterium | reverse complement strand
CATTTACCTTAGAGCATTTTGCTTTTTTTTTGCCAAACCAATAGCTAACAACCGGAAAATACACGCATCCGTTGCACTGTACCAACGCAACGCATTATCATTATATATATGCTGTCGCAATTATGCGCTGGTGTGAACTTGAGTGCCTTCATTTTTTTTAAAAAAAGCTAAGGCATTCAAAAATTTTTAGGCAAAAGAAAAACGTTTAATTTTTTTTAAGGTGAAAAAAATGAAATTTCTGAACAAGATTAAATTTAGAATTTTAAAATGCAATTGTGTTTTGTTGTGTTCGGTACTGTATTCGGTATTTTGTACTCAGCAAAGTACAGCGGAAGTTGTGTACAGCTACAAAGACTACGCTGTTGCTTCAGAAGAAATTGCAAAGTGGCTAAACCGCTCAATGGGTCACTTTGATTTCTTATCTGCTACTCCCCTGTCACTTCCCAGAGCGGGGGTAAAGTTTTTTCTTTCAGGTGATAGGCCGACTCAATTTGCTTCTGACTATGGATATTCTTTTAGTCGCTCCAAGCTTTCAAACAAAGCTAAAAATGCTTATACAGTATTTGGGAAAAGCGCAGAGAAAATCCCCAAGTCAATCACCATACAACGGGCCCACTTAAATTATGGTCTGGGCCACTTCAATGACGTTACATTAAGTTTTTCAAAAGTATTTGAAACTGATATTTTCGGAATTGGCCTAGGCTGGAAACATATGTGGTGGCACAGTGGAAGCTACTTCATTTCAAGTAATTCGAAATACTCCTATGTGACTTCACTCAAGCAATTTCAAATGCATCAGTTCACGCAAGATATAAGCTTTTCAACTTATCTCTTTTTCATCGACCTCTACGGAGGTGCCAGACACGTTTCTGGAAGTACAAAGTTTAAAGCAACATCGGTGAATTTAAAGTTACCTACAGTGAAGTATGTTTCAAGTCTCAAAGAAGTGGGCCTCTTTTATGGGGCAGTTGGAAGGCTAACGACTAACTCAAGAGTTTCGGTTGAGGCAAATCATCTACCAGAAGAGATTATTTATTCATTTAAATTTTCATTTAAATTTAACACCTTATTTCCAGATTTAAGTAAGGGATTGTTCAGGGATGCTAGATACGAAAAATGATTTTTAGAGCGTTACTCATATTCATGCTTATAGCACTATCCAGTTGTAACTGGATGGGTGATGATGTGGGTGACCCTGATGTATTATTTGAGGGCTCTATTCAAAAAAATACGAGTCATCTTGTAATCCAAAATAATGAGACCTACCTTGGAAGGAGTGTAATTAATTTCACTTCGGGCAAATCACTCAAACTCTATGCATCTGGCGCAATGGATATTACAAACGTAAGAGCTTCAGTGAGCGGAAACCCCAATTTTGCGCTCACTGGAACAACCTGCAACAAAGGAATCACCGCAGGAAGCTACTGCTCCCTATACTTCACCTTTCTAACAACAGTGGTAGGTGGCGAGAGTACAACATTGGTCGTTGACTACTTCGATGGCGAGAAACCAATAACTCAACACTTCACACTGTCAATTACCTCAGATCCCCCGCTACTATTTTCTATAACGGGTACCTATAATTTTGGTAATAAATTTGTTAATACCGCAAATGATAAAGTCATTACGATCAACAATACTTCTCCTGTAGACTCTTCTGGATTTAACACAGTAAATGTTGCTGCTCCCTTTAGTTATAAGGGGGGAACTTTTCCGGGAACAGGAGGAACTTGCGCAGCTTCACTTGCAAGCGGTGACTCTTGCACCATAATATTAACTTTTACTCCTCCGGTTAATGGAGCTTTTTCTAATACCGTAACTTTTCAATACCAAAGCTTGGGCCAAACGGTAACATCTGATTTGATTCTGCAAGGAACAGGTCTCTATCCTGCAAGCTTGAGTGTTTCTGATTCGGGAACTTATGATTTTGGGCTAAAGGCGACCACAGGATACTTCCGCAAAACTTATACCGTTACCTATGATTCAGGAGATGTCTCCGCACTAAGCTTGGGGGCAACTTTTACTGGTTCGAAGTTTCAACTTGAAGGCGGCTGGCCAGGCTTTGGAGGCACTTGTGGAGCAACTCTAACATCTGCAACAGGAAGTTGTACTTTTGTCGTCAGCATGTATTCAACCACACATGGAGTTTGGGCAGACGCTGCTGACTTCACCTACAATGACGGTCAAACAGTCCAGGCCATTTCAAGAAATGTTCAAGGAGAAACGAGATTAAAACCGACTCTAACCGTGAGCGACTCGGGAACATACAATTTCCCAAGATATAATTTAAAATCCCCAAGCACTATGACTAAAACATATACTGTAACTTATGCTTCTGGCGTAATACCGGCAACAAGTGTAACAGTGACAAATATGGGTGGTGCCTTTAGGTTTAACGGTGGTGGCGGTTTTCCAGGAACAGGTGGAACTTGCGGTAGCACATTAGCCGCAGGCACATGTACTTTTGTGGTTCAATACTTACCTTCTACAAGAAGCACTAACCATACCAGAACATATAACTTACAGTACAGTGATACTATTACCACAAATTCAATTTCTCGCTCTGCCGCTGGGGCAACAGATGGACTCATTGTAAAACTAGATAGCACTGCCCTCGGAAGCGTAGTCTCGGGAACGACTTCAAATTTTAACACACGACTTCGATTAAGTGGTGGTGTAACTGTGACAGGAGTCAGTGGAGCTGTTCTTGCTGGAACTGATTTCGACTATGTTGGTGGTAGCTATCCAGGAACAGGAGGAAGCTCTTGCCCAATTGGAACTTTTAGCGGTGCTGACTGCTACCTATACTTTACTTTTTCCTCTGCCATTTTTGGGGGACAAAACCAATTAGTAACCATAAATTACACTGACCAATTTTCAGCACAAGTACTAACCTTCAACCTTACTGCAACTGTAGTAACTGCAGCATCTCTAGATATAACGGGCGCTAACTTCGGATCAGTTGATGTTCTATCAACTTCAACAAATACTTATACCGTTACAAATAACGGAGGCCAAACGGCTACGGGAATGAGTGGTACCGGACTTGCCAGCCCATTTACATTTTTAGGAGGAAGCTATCCTGGAACGGGAGGGAATTGCGGAAGCTCACTTGGTGCAGCAGGCACTTGTAGTCTAAAAGTTCAATTCGCTCCAACGGCCAATGGACTGGTCAACGATGACATTGAAGTTCCCTATAACGATGGCGCCGCCGCTCAGACAGCGACAAAAAATATTACAGGAACCGGTAACCTGACAAGTAACCTGCTCTTGTCAGGAAGTAATCCCGTAAGTTTTGGAAGTAAATATACTAGTACCAGTGCCGACACCACTTTCACCATTACCCACGGCGGTGGTGGAACGGTAGCAACAGGTCTAGGTGCAACATTTACTACTGGAACTCAGTATTCCTTTCCTGGAGGAAGCTTTCCGGGAGGAGGAACTTGCGGTGTGAGTTTAAGTGCAGGCCAAGTAAGTTGTACATTTAAAGTTCGCTTTACTCCTTTAACCTCTGGCGTAAAAAATGATACCGTCACCGTCAATTACACCAGCGGTGGTCCACAAACTATTCCTAGAACTCTAACTGGAACTGGACTTGACCGAGCTGTTCTTACAATTTCAGAAACTGACCCTTGGGATTATGGATCCAAACCCATAAATACTTCTACTGATAAAGTATTTACAGTATCAAAAACTGGATTCAGCGCTCTCAGTGTAACTCCAGTAGCTCTGGGTGCTCCTTTCACATTCAAAGGTGGAAGCTACCCAGGAACTGGTGGAAACTGTGGAGGCACAATATCGGCTGCGAGCTGTACAATTGTAGTTCGGTTTACTCCAACCACTTCCATTTACTCCAGCGATACCATCACTTTAAATTACAACGATGGCACTGATCCACAAGTAGTCGCAAGACAGATTGAAGGAACTGGAATTCCCTCCGCCCATATTACTTTCACTGTGGGATCTTATAACTATGGCAATGTTACTCAAAATGGGCTCGCAGAAACTACTTTGACACTCAATTACTCAGGAGAAGGAACTGTTAGCGCCATCACCGCAGACCCTGTACCTGCCCCATTTCAATATAAAGGGGGAACCTATCCAGGAACAGGAGGAAGTTGTAACACAAGTTTGGCCAGTGGATCGTGTACTATCGTCGTGGAGTTTGCTCCAACTTCAATTGCAGCTTTTAGTGAAACACTTACTCTAAACTACAATGATGGAAATTCTGGTTTCACTGAATCTGTTACACTCAATGGAAGCGGCATAGCTCAGGCAACACTAACCTTCACCGATGGAGGTATATATAATTATGGTGGCGTAGTGCAACTAACAGTATCAGAATACACCCTTACCTTACAAAATGGAGGCTCCAGTACGGCAACTTCAATTGTGTCCAGTGGTATTAGCTCAGAGTTTCGCTTTAAGGGAGGCATCTATCCAGGAACTGGAGGAAATTGTTCCACATCACTTGCGGCAGCTGGCTCTTGTACCATGGTTGTTGAGTTTGCCCCTCCTGGACTTGGTGGATATGCGCAAACTCTTCAAATTGATTACAATGATGGTAGCGGTGCCACTCTCGTTACAATCGATTTAAGTGGAACTGGGACAACTGTAAGCTTACTTAGAAACCTAACACAATTAATTCCTCTACAAGAGGCTGACCTCAGTGAAATGAGTGATGTTGAAGAACTTTTAATTACGGCATCCAAAGTAAATAATGACAATGAATATATTGCAAATGACTTTCAATTGGATGAGCTTTTACAAAGTGATCAAAATATTGAAATCGAACCCGCTCATTATGTAGGTACTACGAATAAGATCATCTATGACAACGCCCGAGATGGATTTAGTCAGCATATTGTAGGATTTCCTCTACTTGAAAAAATTGCGCTCATCAGTGGGGAAAGTGGAGAAGTTGTCTATAGCAAAGGGATTACTAGAGCAGGCAATGATTTAGAAGCAGACTACTTTGGACTGAGTTCAAGAATTATGGCCGACTTCAATGGAGATGGACTGAGTGATCTGATAACTGCAAGCTACATTGTAGAAGGAGATTTTTTAAGAATCAAAGAGGTATTTATAATATCTATACGAGAGGGGGAAACGCTGTTTAAATTCGCTGTTCCACCACCATGATCAATGTCCATGAGAACTTCAAATACCTGGTTTAAACCAATTGAAATCGACTTGCTCACACCAGGCTTTTAACACGGCCTTTGAAGATGAGTTTCCACAGGGACCTTCTAAATAGCTTTGCTTAATAAATGAGCTCTTTGAATGATACCACGGTGATTTAACAAGATATTTAAGGGTAAAATCGAATTTACTAGAATTTGGCATTACCAGAGAAAGATTCCAGCTTGTAGCATATCTCATTCCCATTTCAGACTTAGTCTTGGTAGGCGTAATAGTGATTTGTTTGGGGTTAAGTGGCCGCAGTTTATCGCCATCCATTAAGGCCCCAAATGTTTTTATGTGCCTTCCACTACCGGAGTCCCACATAGTATATAGCATCAGCTCCCTATCCCCTTCTAGAAGAACAGCAAACCATTGCCACGCTGGTTTTAGTGAAAGATTTTTAAGAATATCATTTAACATCCACTGACGATCTAACCATTGTCGCCCACTTACTTTGAAACATCCTTTCTTAAGACAAACTTCTCCATGAGCGACCACACCTGTTTGACTTACATAGGGAGCTTTTCCTGCCATCCCATTATTAATGACTCCTTTTACACCATGGGGGTAATCTTCAAAGAATGCTTTTGGCTTCGTTCCTACAGCGTCTATTTTGATGGAAAACTTTGATCCATTTATATTAACGCTATTATTCAATCCCGCCCTAGATATCCTTGAGCGTGAGTCACGATAAAGTAGAGATGAATCCACTTTTCCATTCCACTCATCATACCAGTGCTCGCCTGTAGTCACATTAAATAGTAAAACTTGTAATTGATCATTATCGTTAAAGTAAGGGAGCCAAAATGGAAAGCTTGGAATTAAAATATGAGAGGCGGTTCTTAGAGTATTAACCATCAGACCCCATTTTTGGCCTTTTTGATCTTCTAGCCAATAAAGTCTGTAATCCCAATCCATCGCCATTTTCCCCAGAGGAACGCTGTAGCTACTGGGATAGTGATTACGAGTATCATTAACAAGGGCACTGGCACTAGAGCAATTTATTATTGATATTGTCATTAACAATACAAACTTAAGCATTGGCACTCCCTAAAAATACCTATTTAACCAAATAACAATATGCTTCATTACGGTTACATCTTGGTTCTCGGCAGCTATAATATCCATATGCCCTGCTCCCTTTATTAAAAGAAATTCCATAGACGATGAATTGCTGTACATATTGAGCGTCTCATCCATGAATGGTCCCAAACCGTACTCTGCTCCAATTCCTAGAATTGGGCCATTAAATTTATCTGCATTTAGCACAAATTTGTTCGACTTAGATCCAATAGTGCAATACACATCCTTAAATAAATTTGTAGACTCTCTTCTTTTTAAGGAAAAAATCATTTCAATCGCCCTAGTTTTTCCCATGTGCATGAATGTACCCTTTTTATTTGGAAGCATAAATAGCCATTTTCCCGGATCTGTAGGCAAGTGAGATGAATATGTGAGATAAAAAAACTCTAAGTTAGTTAAAGCACTGTTATAAAGTGATTTTTCATCAGGTTTTTCCAAGACCTTGAAGGCGCCCTGTCTTGCATTCTCTCCAATTGGATCCCAAATAGATGACTTCGTTTTTACCACGTACTGGTTGCAATTAGTTGTGTAATAATCCGTGAGCTCACGATCCTGGCTAACACCAACGGAATCAAGAAGAATAAATCCCTCATATAAATTTGGACTTAAAGATAAGATTTTATTTGCGAACATCCCTCCCATAGAGTACCCAGCGAGGATGGGTCTTTTTTGGTATTTTATAGTTAACTCACTAGTTCTCTCAATAACTGAATCTATATATTCTTTCTGAGTATTGATTTCATTTGTATCTAAAACATAAAATGAATGACCAGTTTTCTCGATTTGTGATGACAAGCTATTGGCCCCACCTAATTCATAAAAAAGATGATTAGTGGTTGCCCCTGGTAAAAGAAGAATAGGACTTTTCTTACTTTCACTGGAATAGACATTAAAAATAAGAGTACAAGAAATGAAGAGAATAATTTTGTTCATAAAAGTCTTCTTTTAAAAAGTTAATACCGGTTTTAAGCGAAACATACATTATTGCTACTAGCGCTAGAACTTAATTTTTAATTAAAAAAGGATCTTTTAAAAATACCTTAATTTTAACGCAACTTTTAATGATATGGAGCGTACCCTGTATATCTGGAAAGAAAGCATGATCAGAATTACATTACTTACTTTAGCTTTTTTAATTAATCAAAATACGGCGCTTACAAACGGAGCCTGTATTGATGATGCAACCAAACGCAAATACATCCCCACCTATGGAGATATTCTGAAAACTCATATTATTGAGTGTTTTGAAGGAGATAATATCACTAAAATCGCTGAACAATCTCTTGGCGAACACAAATTTCTTAAAAAAAAGAAATTTAAAATATATAAATAGTATCACCCCAAATCAATTTTATTGATCAATTCATATAATTACTTAGGCCAAACAAACAAGTTCCCGATATTTATTGTATATTACTTAGTAAAAAGGACAAAAAATTTTCAATTTAAACAATTACTTTTATAGGTTTATGAGGTGAGAAAATTATACTGGCCATTCATTGGCATCATGATTTCCATTTCCGCCAGTTCTTACTCAAAAAAACCAGAGAGTTGGGATTCAGAAGCAGGGATTGCAAACGTACTAGAGAAGTGCTTTGGTATTAAAGATGGAGTTACAGTAGCTGACCCTAACTGGGGAGAAAAAGCTTGCGAAGTAGAAAGTATAGGAAGAAATGATGACCTTGCTTATCTCTATTTTTCAGAAAATGAAGATACCCCTGTTATGAATTGGATAAGGAGTAAAGGCATACCCATTCAATGGACAAAAAAAGAAATCCAAGCATTAGCGGAAGGCTCCAGCGGAGATGGTGCTGAAGTTAGAGCAAGCTTAATGACACACGCAAAAGTTTACACGGGTAAAAATAGCTTAAGACCTTGCCAAAAGGTTTGCTTATCAAGATGCATTGTAAATAATTTCCTCAAATATTCAAATAAAGTTGAAACTCGAATGCTAGCACATGGAATGACAAGGCAAATTTATGCTAAGTCTCGAGGCAACTGTGTCGTCTATGCCAGGATGGCAATAGATATAGCAAAGCAATTAGGAGTTGAGCTTGATTTTAAAGTTGTTAAGGCTGCTTCTATAAGTGAAGATGGCAGGGAAGACCAAGGTCATTCTGTCCCGATTTTCCAATATCAAGGAGAAGACTTAGTTGCAGACCCAATTGTTGGTAATACACACTGTACTTTTTATCGCCTTTTAAAAGACGAATCCGTCAATGGCTCAATGGAACAGTCGAAATCATCATCTGCAAAACCCTCAAAAACGCCACCTCCAGCATCAAAAGATGATGAATAAATTTAATTTCTTTAGTTTGCTTAAAATAAACGACTCTTTCTATACAAAAGGAGTCAAGCAATGGAGTAAATCGGCGATAAGTTAAATATGGGACAGGATGAGATTAAAGAGATTCACCAACTTGTGAGCAAAGGGCTAAAAGCTGATGCCTCTAAAGAGATTGATCTTCTCATAAAAAAGAGAGGACTCAGTAAGCATTTGTGTGATCTAGTTTTTCACTGGTATTTCGAATTAGATAATCTTGGAAAGTGTTATAAAATTATTGCACTGGACGAATTTCCTACCAAAGCAATAATTGACACCAAAACACTTGAAGGTAAGAGATTTTTTTACATGATGGTAATACTTAACTTCCAGGGTGCCAGTACTTTTTCTCTTCAATTTGCAAAAAGGATCAAGGTTAATACTCATAAAGAACACAGATTTCTCGGTGGAATTTTTTTAACAAACTATCATTTAGCTCAGGCCATTGATTGTTATGAAGCATCAGTAGAGGGAAAAGAAAATTCTCATGTTTTAGAAGATTGGAGAAAATATTTTAATCTCATCTATTGCTATACCTTGGCCGGTGATTTTGAGAAAGCGCAAAACCTCTTTGACAAAATAAAACCATTTGAACTTCCGATGTTTGCACATTTTGAATCAAATTTACAAGGCACCATAGACTTCTACAAAGGTGATTATCAAAACGCTCTTAAAAATATAGAAAAATCATTTGAAATATACAAGTCTATTGAAAAACTAGATGGTCCTAGAAAAAATGATTTTGGACAATTCTATGGCTACCTGGGTCCCATCCACGCTCATCTAGGAGACGGGGAAAAAGCATGTGATTACTTGGCCCTTTTTATGAAGTGTCGTATTGACCTTTTAGAAAACAATCGCCGAAAAGTTGAAAGTATTATCCTCAATTTAGAAATTTTTCAACAAGCGATGGAGTTACCGAAAGTTTACAAAAAGATCTTAAAAATGTACCCCTACCAAAACCCTGGGATCCATAATTATAGTCCTGTTTTTGAGACTCCTCGACTTTTAGAAGAAACACACTTTATAGATACACATGCTGATGAATATATCCTAAATGGAAAGAGGTATCTTGGCATCCCATTAGAGCTCAAGGCCATCTCAATACTTAGAAGATCTGATTATTTAGGAATAACAAAACAGCTTCTTTGTACATTACTTTGGCCTGATGAATTCTTCTCATATTTTCAACTAATGGATCGCATAGATAAATTATTTCTGCGAATAAAAAAAAGACACGGATTTAAAATAGAAAAGGCGGGAAAATTATATCGCCTGGAGGAGCAGCAACTATCCAAAATTTCTGTTGTATGGGATTCAAAATCAAGGCCATCATTTTTAAATGAATATGATTCATTTACAGTAGGAGATCTCGCAAGCTATTACGAAATCTCCAAAGTTATGGCCAATAGGCATCTAAACAATTGGATTGAAAGAGGGTGGATTTTAAAAGAGGGAAAAGGACCCAGGACCAGATACCTCTTATTGGGAACTGCTAAGAAAAAGATTTCTTAATAGTGGTCTATTTCATAACTTCTAAATTAATGGGTACTCTCGTAAAACGACAGTCTATTGGCAATTTATCATTGTTAAACCAGGTAGGAGCAATCAACTGCTTACCAATCAGGCGAAGTTCGGTTCTAAATTTTGCTTTAACAATTTTAGATCCAACCCTATACGAAGTAGACTCATTAACAGTTAAAATCTTTTTATCTTTATTCCAGCGAACTTGATCCTTCACAATAGTACTAGGTAAACCCTTGTGGTAAACTGTATAGTTCCCTGTAATCCCCTCTCCAATGAAATAGTCACTGGCCGATGTACCATTAATCAACCCCGTTTTTGTATTAATGTAGAGGAAGACACTTGAAAATGAGTCACATGAATTTTGAATTATAATCCATTTATTCGGAACTAGAATGGGGGCCTTTTTTCCACAACCTCCTACCCATGCGCCTGAAAAGTTTACGCAGTGACTTGTGCCACTTGGTTTTAGTTGAATTTCACTAGCAAAATTTTGATTACAAAATAAGAATGAAACTAATAAGGACATGATCATTTTGCTATGGTACTGAGTCATTTGGCCTCCAAGATAATTAACTATGGAGATGCTATCAGTTAGATTTAAATTGTAAATTTATATAGGGCTCCACTACACTTTTGCGTATACGACGCGAAATAAGATATTGTGATATGTAGGATTCATTTTTCAATTTTCTTCATCATAGGGATCAATGGTTTTCCCGTATTCCGACTCTTTCCAAAAGCAAAGGTAGATTTTTTAAGACCCACTTTTATACTATTTGATTCCTCCTCGCTGAATGCCATGTTGATCCAATCAAGTTCATTAAGACCTTCAAGATTTTCTATCATTTTCATAGGAGGTAGACTTGAGCTGCAAAATGGAAGGTGGTGTTTTTTATCACCCCGGTAAAAAAGAGTACTGAAACGATAGAGCTCTGCCATCGTTGCCAGTTTCGCATTGACTGGTTCGAGGTGAATATATTTGTAGATGTTTAATAAATATAGGTCGGACTTTATAATCGAACCCTTGTACCTCCCCCCAAAAACCTTATTAATTCTTCCACTTCTTTTTTTAATGGTGGTGGCAACATTTTTCATCAAAAAATACATGACCCTATCGACACTTTCTTTTGGAGTTAGTGCAATCAAATGAAAATGATTATTCAAAAGTACAAATGCCGCTATCTTTAGTTGAAATAACTGTTGTAAACATCCCAGCTCCCTCGTAAAAATATTCCACACTTCGCTTTGGGGAAGATCAAAGAACTCTGGATCATTTGACCTGCCAAGCAGGTGGTAATAATGAATATTTGACCTCTCAAGAGCTTTTCGAACCATGCTTTCGCCTTTTGCTTAATTTCTTACAATGATAACGCTGTTTAGGTTCCACGAGAGAGGAGAAATCGTTAGTGATTTCTTTTTTAAACTCACCATGTATTTGATTTCACTTAGGATGTTTAAATTCTGTGCGGCCTTTACATTTTTACTCTAAAAACTTTTGGGATCTCTTCTTATGATAATATTAAAAACTAAAGTAATCATATGTGGGGGAAAATGAAAAAATATAATACAGTGGTGTTGGTGGTACTGGTGGTACAAGTGCTACTTATTTCTTCAGCTACCGTTTTTGGGCAAACACCATCTCAAGGGTACTACACAAAAATAAAAAAGGTACTAAAACGCTCTAGGCCGTGTCGAAATAGCGAGGAAGTAAAGGTCGTTCTATGCTATGAACAAAACTCAAAAAATTTATATTATGAACTATACAATGGTAGCGTAGCTATTAAATCCCAAATTGATATTTCTGTAATTGACTTTGGTAGTATCCCTTCAAGACATCCTACCATTTACAAGAGCTCTAAAGACCAATCATTTGTACTGACTCCTTCAATGATCAAAGAGGTTCAACTTGAAAAATGCCATATTGAAAATATGACCTGCAATTGGATAGCATTGCCAGATGATATTGACACCGGTAGGCCCATATATCACGATCCAATTAGAAACAAAGATTTTGTATCAATCTATGGCCTTGGGTGGTGTCCAAATGGTTTTACTAAACTTACTTATAATCAACACGTAGAGGACAATAAAGAGATTTTTTTCGGGGCAGAAGGAAAACAAAGATGGAGAGAAGTCTTTCCTGATGTTTTAGGCTGTGAAGAAAAAGATGAGTTTGTCCAAAAGCTAGCTCTGGGTGAAATGATAAACCGTGTATGCGGAGAAATCGACTCACTTGGATTTTGCAAATCCAAAAAGTAATGATTTTTTATTTAGGCAAAAAATTGAATTTTTTATACACTTTTGCCTAGATGATCAATTTCGATAATTTTTCTCACTGGATTCCAGAAGGTTAAATCCCCTCAAGTGGTATGTACTTTGCACCAAATAGCACATTACATATTTTATTTGTATTCTTTCTTGGGGAGGGAAAATGAAATTTATTTATCTAACGATTATGACTTCTTTAATTTTTTCATCAGCGGCCTTTGCAAAACTTGATTTAAAAAATGTAAGGCTTGAGCCCAATTTGCATAAAAATCCTTGCAAGTGGCTTTCAGCTATTGGTTGGGTCAAAAAGGTGGATCTTTCAACTGATATTGCTACTTTTTCTATGTCTACAGTACCTGGGACAAGAGACACTACTGTTGACTTTGAAATTTTTAACTTTGAGCAGGATGATTATACGCTTGGAGTATGTATGAAAAATGATGCTGAAGTTGGTTTTGATACGACTAATGTTTGCAATGGCTACAACTATTCAACGGTGGCCCAATTTGTAATCCCAACTCCTGTACCTGCCTACGGTTATGAATACATGAATGCTTCTTGGAAAATCCCAGGCTCACAAGATACTCCGGCCTGTAAAGTTTTTTACTTTGAAGTAAGTGTTGATCACAATCAAGATGTGACGGAAACCAATGAGGTCAATAATAACACTCAAAAATTCTGCTACCACGTGGACCAAGGGATAATCCCTATACAGCCTACAAGTTATAATGACTGTACTCCATATTTAAAACAGAAATAGCACGATCCTAAGGGTGCTGAGCGAAATACTCAGCACCCTTCCTAAAACGCCATTAATATGAAATTATAGCTTATGTTTTCAAAAGAATTAATTCGAGACGTCCAATACAAAACCAGCTCTAATCTCCAGTCCAGAGTTGGCCTGCACCAACAATTTACAAGAATTAATAAAAATTTCTGGCCTCTGCTGGCATCTAAGTACCCTTGGAAGAACTCAAAAGAAATTCTCGAAATTGGATGTGGTACAGGTATATTTTGGGATACAGCACTTAAGAAACTTAACGAAAACTCCTGTGTTACCCTTACTGATATCTCCTCTGGAATGCTCGAGACGACAAGGGATAGAATCAAGGACCACCGTTTTAGGTTCTCACAATTTGATATCGACACCCCAAATATTGCAAGTCAATTTGACCTAGTTATTGCCCACTTTATGCTCTACCACTCTGGCAACCCTAAGCAGGCATTGATGAGCATTAAAGGGATGTTAACACCTGAAGGCAAAGCATCACTTGCCACCTTAGGTGACTTACACATGAAAAGAATTGATGACTTCATAAAATCATTAATAAAAGAGAATAAACTCAATTACCAAATAACTGAGCAGTCAAGCATCGACAGGTTCAATGAATCTGTTGCTGATAAGTTAATTACTGAGGTTTTTAACTCCTATGAAAAATATGAAATTGATGACTACTTGGATGTAACGGATCCAGCACCATTAGCAGAGTACTGTAAGTCCATGATGAAGTATCAGGCCCTAGACGAACCATTTTTTCAATTACTATTTGAGGGATTAAGTAATGAAATCGAAAAATTGGGGAAATTCGTAATTCCTAAGAGGGTCGTATTTTATATTGCCCATTAATAAAAACGAATGTTTCGATCGTTACTGATTTTGCTAGCTAACCTATACTGGTTTCAATACCCTGATAAACTATTTTAAAATTCCAATTCTATGCTATTTTCTTTATCACACAACCCCTCAATGCCTCCAATTTTTGTATCCCCCTAAGGTCTTTATGTTTGTACTGACTCATACGATATATGCTTAGAAAGTAATTGAGAGACAAAGTCTCAGTGCACCTCAATTGGTGCACTGGAAGTTAGTGAAAATTGTTAGTGGCAATATTTGTACTTGTCAAATATCTTCATTGCTAGACATTGTTCATGGTTGATTGGTGATCCTTGATCCTCTTCAACAATTTCAAAGGCAGCAAGAATAGAAGTCTTAAGTAAGGTTTTAGGTGCCAAGTCCTTCTCATAAATCTTATCCATGGACTTCAGCCATTTAATAAGAAGTTGACCTTTTTTTGTTCCAAGTGAGGATACAGTAGAGAAAAGTTTGTCCACTCCAAAGGCCATGATCGCTCCCATAGCATGAGAGTCTTGAACATAAGGAGTATTGCAGTCTTTAGGACGTTCGACCACATAAGTAGAAAAGTAATTGTACTCAAACCAAGAACTGAGCTCTTTCTTAAGTGAGCTTGAAAAACTATCCACAAAAACATCTCTAGAGTTTTTAAAGCAATTGATGTCTTTCAAATTCGCCATCTCTTTTCCAAGAGAATAATAGGCAAATAGATCAGCAAATCCTTCATTAAGTGCTTTGACAGCGTTAATTTTCTTAACCTTACGATAAGCCTCCTGACGATCATCACCGTAGAGAAGCTTTCCATCCTCATATCTTTGAGATTTAGAACTTGCAAGCTTTCTGAGGATTTCAGGATGAACCTCTTTATAGACGACTTCCATTTTGTGTTGATCGTTTGCTTTTCTTAATTGATTGTAGAGATTTTTGTTATTTGTTTGGTAATAACTGGAAAAGACATGGTGTCCGTATTCATGGGCCGCAACAAAAGGGATTTCCCAAATGGCGTGGCCTGATAAAAAACCACTAGCTCCTTTATTATATGAATTTCGCCCTTGAGGAAGGATTGCGATCTCACTCGAGCCTTTAAAATAGTAAGCATTATCAACATTGGTGCTGACAATCTTTTCCACTTTTTTCTCATCTTCAAAATAATAAATATCTACTATTGTTGGATACATTAATAAATCAATTGCTTTCAAATTCTTTGAGCCACTAAGACTCTTATGAAAAGAGTAGGCCTTGTCTATTGACATAAGTGTCGTCAGAGTTGCCATTTCAAGATAGCCAGATGAATAGTGAGTGTCACATATTTTAATCCCCTGTCCTTTAGAGATACTATTGTACTCACTTCTCCCATTTTGATGAGTGAAGCTAAAGTGCATTCCGCCGATAATATTTTTAACGGCCTCGCTTTTCAGGTTTTGATTGGAAGAAAATGATGAAAGAGAATGAACTCCATTGTAAGCTCTACCCTCTTTTATGTAGCTTAAATTGTAATTTCCTAGTGTGCCTACCTCTAATGCCTTTCCCTTCTGGCAACTTGGATCTTGAAAAGCAAGCATTATGGGCCTACCATATTGCTTTGAGGTAAAGGCCTTTTGTCCTGCACTGGGAGCACCATCACCACCACCGCCTCCACCGCCACATGAGACCAATAGACAAAGTGGTAATAACTTAAGAAATTTGTGCATTTTTTCCCCTTCAATAGTTTCAAACCAAATATATTTAATTACTCCTTTTGTACAGCAGCGACAATTTGATGCAGTTAGGTATTTTTATATGAATCCAAGTAGTTATTCATTGTATAGAAGTGGCCCGAACACTTTGTCCTAAATTTTTGTTCCAATTTATACAAAGTAACTGGCCAAATAAGTGGCTTTACTCGAAAAGAATTGATTGGAAAAACTCACCAAATCGTAAATTCAAAATATTACCCACAAAGCTTTTGGGAAAATATTTCATCAAGAAATTAAAAACAATTCTATAGATGGAAATGAATCTTGGGTAGATAACACAATTTATCCAATAATAATAAATAAGAGTGGAACAATTGATAATTTCCTCACCATCAAAACTGATACACACCCCTTACATTAGAGATTGGCTTCTTTAGCTATTTTGGAGTATTTTAGAGTATATACGATATGAAAAAACTTGGCCTCCCTATTCAATGTCTAGGCCTTTGGGTATTTTTATACTCATTTGGATGCAGTCACAAAAAGGAGATAAAGGTTACAAAAATGGACCAATCGACACCCATTTCCATCGCCACCACCGAAGTCCCCCAAGATGCCATTTTTTTTCTCAGATTGAAAAAAGAGCCGCACTTTGAAGGTCTTCCTGTAGTAGACTGGCCTGAGAATACAATTTCTTTATCACAGGGCAGAGCTATAAAATTTCTTGGTGATACCTCTATATTAAAAGATCAACATGGCATCTTACAAACATGGGGAGTTGTTAAAATTCACGCAAAAGTTCAGCTTGAAATGAAGAAACAATTTATTCAAGAAGTTACAAATTCCAAGGCCCCGCCCCCCGCTCCGGCCTTCGGCGGTGGCGCTACGGAAGTTATGTCATTTTATGAGTTGAAAATTCTGAAACTCCATCAGCTAATTCCCTCTGACATTCTCATGCAGAAAACAGATGATAAAGGAAGCGATCGCCTTCAGCCTAAAGTCTATTTAGAGAGTAGGAGTAAAGTCATATTTCCAGACAGCTATGAAAACTCAGAGCAATTCCCAAAAATTCATTCACTTGCAGAAATTAGTCAGCACAATGGACAAGTTGTTCAACTACAAGGCATCTATACCCAAGTAGATGTTGGAATGATGCAACTTGAGCAAGAGAATTTTAAAGGCCATGTAGAAATAGTCTTAGATGATTCAGAAAAGTCTGGTGTATCCCTTTTTCAAATTAATGACCCACTGGCATTAAGACCAATTATTGAGATTGAAAAGTTTGAGGGAAAAAAGGTGATAGTTATCGGGAATGTTTACCAAGAGCTACTTCCGAGTTCATCGAGCGTGGCAGCGCCAATAAATCCCGGAATATCTCAAGTAAAAGCTCTCTATATTATTCAAGAATAACTGTATTTGTATACTCGACAGCAGAATCATACCAGCCTTTAAAACTATTTTCATAATCATTTCTAGCTGTTTCTGCTTGGATGATACCTGCTATTTTTTGTTTGCCTTCCTCAGTTTTTGACAATTTCATGCATAATTTTACAGTTTGAATATGCCTGCTATCACTATAGTAATGTGGATAGTCCTTAGCTTTAAAATGTTTCATGCATTTTCTGTAGTCAACATTGTCGAAGTTAAAACTCACATAATCAGCTCCTCGACATATAGGAGAATCCTCTCCCGCCAGCACTGATACCACGATATCTTGATTTCGCTCAGTACGAGTATTGTTCCTGCGGTTGTAGGGAAAGTTAGCATTTCTTAAAGCTCCAGGTTTTAAATCAAAGTCTTTGAGGCATTGGTAGTAGTTTGTAAAATCATTTCTGAACATGTCTAAAAATGGATCCTTTCTTTTGGCCGCATTTACACAAAAATGAATGCTACCTGTTACATATTCACAATTCCAAATATCATTTGAAGTAAGGGAAACTCCACTGTCTTGTGCCTCTTTTGCGCATTGATCGATCCTAGCTATCTCTGCCGTATAAAATGGATGCCCGGTAGGAACGTAGCCTTGCATGATCGCACACACGGCCCTGTCATCACCACCAAATTGAATATATGGTGGTGCATTTAAATCAGACCTACTAGCTTTAAAGAAGTTTGCTTGACTCATGGCCGAATTAATTGTGGTAGTAACCATCACGAGTGCCAGAAATAGAACTTTGAAAGTACTCACTTTTTCCCCCTTAGTGTTATTTTATTGATCTCTATAACTATCATAGCAATCAAGATCACCGGTTTCACGGGAGAAAAATTGGAAAAGTATCCAATAGAATTCATTTAATGGAAGCTATCTATTACTATAGTGATTAAGAACTTGTCCTGCACTCAGTTCGGTGCCATATATGGCGAGCTCATCCATATAGCCCCCAAAGTAGTTGCCACTGCCAGATGTATTACTACCCACGCCAAGCTGAGCAGATGTCCAAGTAATAGTTCCTGCAGTACCACTAGCGGTGTTAGAAACCCCGTTGACATAAATATAGGCATTCCCTGCACCATCATAGGTTCCTACAATGTGATACCAGGTTGATGTGCTGACTGTTACAGTTGAGGTTACTTGAATGCTCCCCGCCCCCCCCAGTGATGTAAAATGCGGGGTTATTAGAGGAATCAATTAACAATTTATAACCATGAGATCCAGGAGTATGAGCAACAATGTATTGCATACTACTCAATTGTGAAGGGTTAACCCAGGCCTCTACTGAAAAATCAGTTGTAGATGCAAATTGAAAACCTGGAGCCGATGCTGACCACATATATTGTGAGCTGCCATTAAAAGAGACTGATGAATTTCCATCAGTTGTGGCCCCCGCTTGGCCAAAGACAGGCCCCCCAAAATCTGCAATACTTTCATTGCTAAAATCATCGGTTGTATCAGCAGATAATCTATAATACGACAGAGGTGAGTCTGTTATAATCGTTTGGTAGTAATTTGCTCCTGCCGCTTGTCCAGCGCCAAAAACACTACCTGCACAGGTTCCCATATATTGTGAGGCATCCCATGTCCCTGCAAAGCTAAAATTGTTTGAGGCCGTTGGTTTTACATCTTCAATAAAACTACCCAGCCAGTAGGAATTTGATAAGTTTGATTCATTAGAGCTAAAATTTCCAATATTGTTGCAACCATTATTACTGCCCCAACCGAGCAAATGAAAAGTGACATGATCTTCTACTTTTAAAGTCATACTCAGGCTTGAGTTGATAGCAGACATTCCTCCAATTGAGTCTATATAAAATACCTTAGAATCATGCTGATTATTGCAATAACTGGAAGTTGTGTGATCTGGGTACTCCACCATAATTGCGTAGCAATCAATATCTGAAGCCGAGCTCACAGCGGGAGTTGCTACAACCATTGCTTCAGGAGAAAAAAAGCTAGCTCCTCCTTCTCCTGGGGCATTAAAGCTAACGTTCACATACTGATCGTAAGCCTTATCTTCTCCACAAGAAACTAAGAGTAGTAAGGTTGAAAAAATAAAAAATATTCTCATGTAGAAATTAAATAACTTTTTTACATCAATGCCAATTTTATTCAGTGACATTGGCACAAGCACTCAGTGCAGCATACATCTGTCTAATACAATCTTCCTGAACAATATTTTTACTCGACGGTAACACCCATCTTTCTAGGTGCCAGTGGTACTGGAATTTGACGTCCCCCCCACTCTCTTGTGGGAGAGCCTTCAATATATGAAGAGCATCCACTTTGTTTCAGCTCACTGAGTTCAGTTTCACACTGAGTGCTCAATTTCTTGAATTTTTCTCTGGCAGATGAGTAGCCTCTGAGATTGCCCTGAGCAAATCTTTTGGCCCAAACGCAGTGGGCCCTACAAATTGATTTGTTAGTTGCCTGTGAAGCTTCACCGCTATTTTTAACTCCATCAAACTCCTTGCAGCTATCATCACAAGTGACATAAAGTTTTGTGATCAATTGATCCGGAGACTCTGAATGATTTTCTATTGATTCGATACACTGAGCGTTCAGTGTACTGGTTAGACCTGCTAACTTAGGATGAGTAAAAAATGGGCCAGAACCGAGTGTGTCAGCAAAACTTTGAAAATTCTCATCTCCAAGACATACAAATTTTGTCTTTAACTGTCTTACCTCTTTTTCAGAATAATCTTCCAAATTTGACAGTGTCACAAATGTCCCAACTGTTGGTTCCTCAGCACTCACAATTGATGATACACAAGCTTGAAATAAAATGAATGCCACAACTAAATTCTTTGTCATACGCCCTACTCGGAGAAAAACACTGCACCATTAATATTATAATTATTTGAGAAATAAATAGATTGTATTTACTTATAAGTGGCCAGGCACAAATAGATTATTTAGTCGTTATGGTCCAAATCAAGTTCTCATCATCGATGCCTTCAACTTTTAATTGAATTCGATGACCGACAGTCAGCTTGGGAAGTATGACTTTAATTGAATCAAAGTGTTGAATTGATCCATCTGGGACGGGGTCTTTTTTCTCTTTATTATTATCAATGATTTTAGAATCTCGTTCAATTTTGATTTCCACTTTTTCTGAAGTATTCAAATTGGTAACAATAGGATCTTCAAAAAGTGTATATCCTCGAAGCTCAATAGTATTCCCAGTTAAGGGACCAGGATCAGGAATAACTTTTGTAAAATGTGGTGGCATCAAAGCAAAGGCCCTCCCTAAAATAAGAAAACTAATAAAAACAACTCTCATAAACACATTGTATTCCAATATCTGAAATTTGCCAATTGCACTCAGCTACTGCTCACTCATAGAGAACAATACACAGGCTCTTGAGTCCCCCTCTAAATGGAGGGAGTAATCACTTGGTCCATCACTTTTCATCAAACGGACATTAGAATTATATGGGACGGGACCTTTAAACCAGAGTTTAAGATTATTAGGAGGACACTGTCCAAGCTTTGTTATCACTGAAATGATTTGTCCTATCACACGGTGAGGATGAAGAAAGGCCTTCTTGAATCCAAAGATTTTTGCGTAAAAGTCTGATAAGTGAATTCCATTATAGTCACCCGAAATTGATCCGTACCTTGCACCTCCGCCACTAGGAACCTTCCAGTCTGCTACTTTAGTGCCCTCTATTTTTGGACCAGAAGATGCTACCACGGCCCCCTTAGTTTTGAATTTACCTTTATAGAAAAAGGTTGTTGAACTCTCCCAAAGAAGTTCTCCCTCTGCTTCAACTTTTAAGACAAGATCTAGCTCGGCCCCTTTTTCCAAATATCGAAATTCACTACTTTTGAGTTTAAACTCTAAGTTTTCTCCTACTTTGATGATTCTATGAGAGGTAATTGAGTTTCTAATTTGGAGAGAGCGCCAAATGGGTTCTGGAAACTCAGGATGAGTTAAAAGTGACATGATCAGTGGAAATCCAAAAACTTGTGGAAATATAATGGGGATATTCTCACTCTCCTCCATTTGGCATAACTCAAAAAGGGCCTGGGCCTGTTTCTTATCAATGCCAGCATTTGTTTGATGGAACTCAAAAATTTGTGGAGATTTTTGATTGTCGAGACCCTTAGATGGGATAAAAGCGCGGGCCTGATAGATTAAAGCTGAAGGCCTAGTGTGGTATTTTTTAGAAATAATGTTCACAACATTCTCCTTAGTGGGTCCCCTTGGTTTACACTGTATACTAAGTGGTGTACAATGTAAACCAGGGGTGTATAATTAACTATGTCTAAAGAGAAAATTTTTAAGGCCGCTCGCCAACTAATCGAAAATAAAGGAGCTGGGGCCCTCTCCATGAGAAAGATGGCCACCAGCGTGGGTCTTTCTGCCATGGCCACTTACAAGCACTATCCAAGCAAGGACTTCCTACTGCTTGAGGTAGCTGCCGTTGGTTTTGAAGAGTTAGCAAGTGCAGGAATCCAAAGTGCTGAGGGTTCTGTCAGCAAATTAGACCAAATTGAAAAGGTGCTACTCGCTTACTTTGATTACGGCATCACCCATGCCCACCTCTTTGAGCTTATGTTTGGAGCTATCAGAGAAAAAAAAGAAATCTCTAGTCGATTTAGTGAAAGTGCCGCAGCTGGCTTTCAGCAATTTGCGGCCTTTACTTATGAATATGTGGGACAGGAGAAAATGAAAACCGAATCCTTTAACTTCCAAAGTGCCTACTCTCTTTGGGCAGCTATTCATGGAATCACCACACTGGTGGCCAGTGGATATATGCTTCCTGATTTAAAAAAAGGAATGACCAAATCCGAGATGGCCTTAGAGTTAATCAGACCTACACTAAAATCACTGAAAGAATAAAATTGTGTATTTCTTTTAGGCTGTGATGATTCTTCTTCCACAAATTTTTTCTACTTTAATTGTTCTTTCTCTATATAGGGACTCTTTTGTCATAGATCACTATGTAACACTACAATTTTGCGAGCAAAGTTTTTAACAAACTTCACTCGCCAACATTGCGATATCATAGTAGATTACGTCACATATTTTTGAGCACCACACGTAACGAGTTAGAAAGGAAGAGATGATGAAAAAAACTATAGCACTACTTTTAATTGTTTTCAGCACAGCAGTCATGGCCGAGGGTATAATTAAAATCCAAGTTGGAAAAAACTACAAGGGCTACACTCAAGATGATTTAAGAAGAAGGATTTGGAATTTAGAACGGGCCGTTTGGCAACTTCAACAAAAAGTATTTCAGCTAGAAAGCAAAGGAAGCGCAAGCGACACTTGGCTTTGCACAGTCAAGGCCATGAGTAATATCTATACCGGAACTGGTGGGTCAAAAGCTGTAGCAAAAAACAATGCAATTAAAAATTGTAAAAAAGGACAAGGTGGAGACGGATTCTTTTGCAAAAGGACCAACTGCGAGCAATAAAAGCTTTAATCAAGTGTAAACTTATGTGAAAATTAACTTGAAAGCATAAGGAGAAAAATTGAACACGCTAATAAATATACTCATTACCATTATTGGACTCCTGCATCTTTATATTCTCGTTTTGGAGATGTTTCTCTGGACCAAACCAAAGGGTCTGAAAACTTTTGGGAAAACTCTCGAAGAAGCTAAACAATCAGCAGCTCTCGCGGCCAACCAAGGACTTTACAATGGTTTTTTGGCAGCAGGCCTATTTTGGAGTTTAATAGTCAAAAATGCACATACAGCTTTGCACTTCAAAGTCTTTTTCCTAGCATGTGTAGCTGTTGCAGGAGTATACGGTGGGTTCACATCCAGCCGCAAAATTATGGTAGTCCAGACACTGCCAGCTCTAATAGCCTTGAGTCTGCTAATTTACAATTGCTGATTGGCCTTCAAATGCTACGGGCCTTTCAAGACCAAAAATATCTAAAATGGTGGGAGCTGTATCAACCTGGTCAATATGATCACTAATTCGGTAACTATCTGACTCTCCACCAAAAATTATCCAAGGAATACTTATGTCATCAGGGTGAAAATCATCCAAAGTCAGCTGCTTTACATCTTCCAAAACCTTAATGCTAAGTTTTGATTTATCTTGGTTTTCAATACCTCCATGAGAGTTTTTATGCCCGCCATGATCAGAGGTGATAATGAAAGTCGTATGCTCAAGACCAGGATCGTGTACTGAGGCCTGCTCCACTATCGCTTTGATAGCACGGTCAATAATTCTTAATTCATTTCTTTGTCTTTCTCCGCCCCAGCCACCATTAGACTTAACGATTGTTGCTTTAAAACGTACACCCCAATGGCCATCTAAATCAGCATTGCCAAAATGAATGAATAAGAGGTTGGGAATACTATCTGCAAGCTTTTCGAGGGCAATATCTCTGGTTTGCTCACTCGGATGAACCCCGGTGAAATTTCTGATTTGTCTCATCACAAAATTGTCACGTTTTATAGGGATGAATTCTCTGACAAATGATCCATCAATAGACAGAGGTGCTGACTGTGGTCCCTGAGAGCTTACAATGTAGGCCAATTTCTTTTTGGCCACAACCGCAGCACCTTCAAAGCTTTCTCCAAAATGAGAGCTCAGAATATCAAAGATAGATGGATTAGAGGTTACATTTGCGGCCTCTTTATCATTTATTAGCATTCCATGAGTTCTGGGATTAAGGCCATTTAGCATTGTGGTATGGTTGGGAATAGTTCGAGGAGGTATGGCCGCGCTGGCACTTTGACTGCCTTTCCCCGACTTCGCTAAATCGGTTAAATTGGGCATGAAATGAGTGTCAGTAGCATACGCTCTCTTTAGACCATCCACACTTATAAGAATGACGTTTTTTTCTAGTTTTGCACTTCCAAGAGTAGGAAGTATGAAAAAAATACAAACAGCTATATGCCTAAACATAAAACCCCCGATTAAAAAATTGCACCTAAAGAGCTTTTATCACCATTAAGATTTAATTGTGAAAAATTGAAAAACTTACTAATTTGTAAGCACCAAAAAAGCACAGTATGGTAAAAAAAATAAGGAGAATACACAAAAGCGGATTCTGTACTTCCAGGGCAGTAGCTAAAGGTTTGTCCACTCAATAAGTGATTTGGTGGACAGGAATATAACTTCTCTAGAAGCTGATGAATTACCACACAATAATCCAAGGTATGATATTTTTTGGACACAACAATGACCTCTGACTTTTTGTGCCCACAGTAGATTTCTCCAGTTGCCAAAAGGTGCCAACAGATTTTAATCCCACATATTAAAAATCTACTGGCGCCTTTTATTATCCATACCATTTTTCATTTTATATTGAGAGGTCTTCGATGGTATCGATAAGAGCATCTTTGAGTGCTTTCCATGCAGGACCTTCCGCCACTTTTGGGCAGAATTTGATGAAACCAAATATTTTCATGCATGTTGAGAATCTAATATTATGGCTTACGCTACCATTATCTACGTTTAGATCAACCGACTTTAGAGTCGTTCCCAACATTACCGCCTTTCCATTACCCTTGAGTGACATTGCAAAGTTTCCTACTTTAAAATTAATTTTTGGACACTTCCAATCTTTTTTCTTTCCCTTGCCTTTCTTTTTTCTAACTTTGGCCTTGCAGTCTTTTGTATAATTTAGCTTAAATCCATTCGTTTTCCATTCAACTCGGTAATCAAATGTAGCATCTTGTAGTGTTGGCCCAATGATAAAATTTTTAATGATAATAGTGGGTTTTGAAGATCCAATTTTGATTCCCACTCCTTTGGCACTCTTGCATTTGTTAATGGTAAGTCTAGGATCAGGTTTTCTATTGTCGTTAATGGCATCACAGAGTGCTTTATTCATCATTTTTTGAATATCATTTTTTACAAACGCACCATTCATAGCTGTTTGAACTGTTGTAGTAATTTGTCCATCTAGTGTCGGGTTACTACCTGCCGTACTGGAGATATGGTTTTTATTGGTTGGATCATAATTTTCATTCAAACAAATCTTGTATTTTTTTTGTTTTTGGCCATTAATATTTTTGTACTTCTTCCAGTTTTTGCCAAAGTGTTTCGTACACCTTTTTATTGGCTCAATAAATTTACACGCCCGTCCTGTGGATTTAGTGATTGATTTACATTCTTTTTTTGCAGCAGCAATGCCTGCTTTCTTTTTACACTCTCTATTACATTTTTCTTTAACACAAACAAGCCAGTCACCTTTTTTGTCTTTTTTAGTCCAGTCTTTATTACATCCTTTTTTCTTTTTCCTAACTCTGCATCTATAGTCTTTTTTCTTCCAGGACTTACAAATATCCTTAGCTTTACCTTTGGCCTCATCCCTCGCCTCTGCTTTTACTGAATAAATGGCCATAATTAAAAAAAGAGATAATAAACAAATTCTATTCATAGGTCCCCTCCACAGGTAGACCTATTGTAACTTAAAACCTGACAATTTTCAATTGATTGGTACTTATGGCCGCTGCTGCGTCCACAGAAATTGGCACTCCCCCCTAAGACCGACTAGAATACCCAGTCAAAGCTTGTTTCATTAGACCTCGTTAGCTCTTTGGCGGAATATTTCTTACCTTTATAGAAAAAGACTGTTTTGAATTCTTTCCAACTACCACATCCAATTTGGGTTCTTACGCTCATTTGATATTCATCACCTGGCCCAACAACAGTGCTACCGACCCAGCGCTTTTTATACCATCCTTCCGTAGATCCACTTAACCTGACAGAAATCTTACTGAGAGTTATTGGATCGTCTAGAGTATTCACATAATTAATTTGATAGGCGCAGCCTGCAAAGGATTTATATGGAATTAGCGCTAATAGTGTTAATAAGAATAATGTCTTCATTCTTGCTCCTTTCAATGAACTACTTATAGTGCTAGCACGAAACCAATACAGTTTGCTGGGAATTAGAAGGAATTACTTAAAATGAGTGCTCCAGGGGGGTGGAACACTCTTAGATTAGCTATCAGACTTATTCAAGACCTCTTGTGCAGCTTGTGCACTATCTTCTGGGACTAATAGCCTCACACCACTTGCAGTTGCATAATGAGGGGCAAGCCCTCCAGCATCATCAGCTGAAACTCTAGCGGGAATTTCCATGGATTCAAGTAGTGAGCAATCAATATCAGCGAGAATCTTTGAAGGATATGTATTCACTGTCACCCACTCCACAGAATTCTGGTCAATTTTCTCAGCGAGTTCCTCTTCAAATGAAGCCTTGAAAATTTTAAATAATAAATTGCGCAAAATTCTAAAAATCACTGTTTCCCTCCAAAGTTGTGTGTCCTCAATTTCAAGTCTTTGATTTTAATAGTTTACTAAGTATGTTGATTTTACAAGCGCTCCAATGAAAAATTAATCTATGTTATGAAAAGGAGGATTTGTATTCATATTCTTTTTAAAAGCATATCGGGGGAGACGAAAATGTTTAAGTTAACAATTGCTCTAACCATAGTGTTACTACCTTTAAGTGCTGGGGCCTTTTCTGTCCCTGAAAATTGCTTTAATTCAGCTCCTGTTTGTGCAGTTTCCAAAAAGACTTACCAAGATAGTCATAAAGTGGCTGAAACATCCCTTTACGGTAAAATTAATAAGGCCAAATACCCTATCACTAGAAAGTGCGGTCACACATTTTTTCAATTTTCCAAATTGGCGAACACTAGCTACTCCTATTGAAGGGATTCGTTATGAATACTCTTCAAAGTCTGGTCTTGAAACATCTGGGAGTGCAACTCATTCTGCCCAAATAATTGTGAATACTCCAATAGGTGAAGTAAGCGTCACTGAGGTTAACACCTACAGAGAATTTGGATATCTCGATTATGATTTGGCCTACAGCTATAGCTCTGATCCTGACCAACTTGATGGAATCCATTATAAAAGCGGCCTCGTTGCTTTTTACCAGGCCCCTAGTGGTGAGATCTATTTTCATCAACTCAATTATGTTTATATCTGCGGCGGTAAAACCGACAAATACAAATACCATCAAGGTTTTTGAATTCCTATTTCGCTAGTCTACTGTTCCTGTTTCATGAGTGAGGTTTTGTTAAAAGACTAAAGTAAAAACCAAAGGCCTTGGTACACTCTTAAAACTACCCATTTTTCTAATGCTTGTTTATTCTTTTGAAAAAACTTCAATTCCATTATCGAAGTTATATCTTTTTATATACAAATTATCTCAAAGAAAATTTTCTCTGTTTCCCCCAAACTACAGTGAGCGATAGCGGTGGACGGTTAACTTATTTATTGTTTGTAATTCATAGCTCATTTTAATACTTTAAGCTCCTGTTGCCTACAAAGATGCGGAGGATGCACAACTTAAGTACGATAAAGGTGAGGCCGACGGAGACGGCGACGAAAAATAATGACCTCTAAATTTCGTGGAGGATATCAAAGCTAAGCACATTCACTGAATGTTTACCATAAGACTTGAAATAGATGACTACTTCTTGCTGAGGGCCCCAGTTGACTCCCTCTAATACCAAGACAAATACTTCATCAGCATCTTTTAAGAGAGCTTTAAGTAGCATTTCAGTTTGCTCAAAGCATAGCTTTGGATTTTCTGAAAACTCCCAATCCTCTGATAGCATGGATTTATAAGTTCCACAGAAAAAAGGAGCGTAATTGTGACCAGGCCTTATAAGAAACTTGGTGATAATTTCCTGGTCATACCCCCTATAGCCTTCGCTTATGACTTTCTCAAAATCTCCAGCGTAATCGAGTACTTCGCGGGCAACTATTCTGCCTTTATCTAGATAATCCGTGTGGGAGTCATCTTTTTCAACAAGAGTAAGGTGAAACTCATCTTGTAAGTGCTGCGCGACAACTAACTGTTCAAAAATATTCGCCATGGTCTGTGAAGAATTGAAAGTTAAAAGCAGTAATAATATATATTTCATAGGTTTCTCCCATTTAAGATAGAAGCAGAATACTACGCCTTTAATAATGACAAAAATGAATCTATCTCACCTTCATGATGCCTTTTTTGCATGCAATTCAGGTACTGCTATCTCTTGCATCACATAAATACACGTTCAAAAACTTTATAAGCAAGCTGTTCCATAAACTTTTAGATAAAATCATTCACCATGCTTTTGGCATGAAAGATTGTGTTCGGCTGTCAGCGGATTCTATTCATTTTTGATAACATTGTTTTCTCAACTAACAAAATGCCTGTTTCACGAGTCGTGAATCTAATTAAACTATATTATTACAAAGACCCTAATTATTTGACAAAACTTGATAATATTTTGATCATTATTTAATTCAATAAAACCATTATTGACCATGCCTATCTTCAAGGAGGAAGATTGAAAACAATAATATTATTAACACTATTTCTAAACCTAGTCCCCAAGGCCTATTCAACTATCCCTGTTGTGGACTTCAAAAATTTTTCAAAAGCTTTGCAAACTTGGTACAATCTCCCCAATTCCTACTCTGCCTCAACTATTTACAAGGGGAGTAATTTGGCCGATTCCTACAGTATCTACTTTGACGAGTTCATAAGTAGAAAAAGCTCTAAGTGGGTAGTAGCGAAATCAATGAATTATAATGGATCATACCCTTGGTTTAAAAGCCGAAGCATCGTTCAAACAGGGCAAGCTCCCTATGTTGAAAAATTGTTAGACGTGCGACTATATTACTGGATCTACAATAAACTTGACCATGATCAAAGACTTTTGGTTGTTCAAAGCCGAAACTCTGTGAGTACTTACTATCAGAGAAGTAATAAGGCCTCACTTGCACTTGCCAATTCTTTTTTAGAAGAAATAGAAAAAGATCTCTACCAAACAACTCCATATCGTGGAAGTGTACTTGAGTTTAATTCAGGTATGATGAGTTTTTGGAAGGGCATAGATGACCTAGATGTTAATTGGGACAGCTTTATTTTTAACCAAAGTGAGAAAAAACGTATGGTCAAAACCATTGATGGTTTTCTCAATGGCTACGGCAGCTCTGACTGGAAAAAGTACGGCCTTCCATCAAATAGAGGCGTACTCCTTCATGGGCCTCCCGGAACAGGCAAAAGTTTTGTGGCCAAGATACTCGCAAGCAATGTTATGCAAAGTCGGTATAAAAACAAAGTCACCTACATTCACGTCCAGGCAAGACACCTCCTCTACTCATCTTTGGTACGATCACTATATAATGCCGCTAGAAAGTTCACCCCATCGGTTATTTTCATTGAAGATGTGGATTTAATTGCCGGCACGGATAGGACGGATAGAGCTGATGTAAAAAATGAGTTGATGCAACAGCTTAGTGGTGTAGAAGAGCTTAAAGGTGTCATCACCATTGCTACTACCAACCTCGCCGAAAGAATTGATCCTGCATTAAAAAGATCTAAAAGACTTGGCTTTCACCACCTTGTGGGATTACCTTCGTTTGATGCAAGAAAACAGCTCTTCTCACTATTTACCAAGAAACATATTACCGGAAGCCTGAACCTTGAAAAGCTTTCATCTATTACTGAAGGAAGAACAGGAGCATTTATCAAAGACGTTGTGGCACTCAGTGTAGAGAAGTCTATAGCTAACGGAAAATATGACAGAGGCCTAAAAAAGGTAAATATCTCTCAAGGTGGCCTTGAAGAGTCAGTTAGCTTAAAGAAAAAATTTAAGAATTAGAAAGGATAAATTATGAAAAATTTACCATATATATTGATATTATCACTACTATGTCACACCACTGTCTTTGCAGGAGATGCTCTTGACCCAGATTTCGATACCTGGCCACTTGCTGCTAACAACTGGCTGCAAGTGAATGACTTTGAACATACACATGTTATAACATCGAGCATATTGTACGATTACATAAACCTTACGTATGTGGCGACTCATCAGACTTTTTATGATGCAAAAGGTGACTTCACCGTCTACGATAGGGCGGCATATATCTACGGAAGAAGAACTCCCATTGATACAAGTTTTATCCAGCTAGATAATTTTGGAAATAAGCAGTTGATGATGACTGGATCCGGATATTACTTTATTCACTTAGGTAAAGATAAGAGCACTCCACATCGCTTCATTGTACAAATGTACGACGGTGTTTTTAATATTTACTCAAGAGATGTCGACACCAAACTATCAAAGAAGATTTTGGCGCAATTAAAACAATACCTTGTGCCAAAAAATATTTACAAAAATAGTATTATAGAATTTAAGTCCTCTAGAGTTGGATTCATGCAAAATACGGCTTCATTTAATTACAAATGGGATGACTTAATTCTAGATGCAGATTTAAAGAGAAACTCGATTGAAAATACTCATGATTATTTGTTAAACTTCCCTATCTACAAAGCTATGAATATAAAACCAAAAAAAGGTGTACTACTTCAAGGACCTCCTGGAACTGGCAAATCCTTTCTTGGACAAATTCTTATTTCAAATGTTCTAAAAGGTAAATTGAAGAAGAAATCGTCATTTGTTTATCTCAGTGCCAGACATTTATCTAACTCTTATATGATTAAAAAACTATTTAAGGTCTCAAAAGAGCTCTCCCCTACAACAATTTTTATGGAAGATCTCGATCTCGTTGGCGTGCGTAGCCGTAGTGGAGAGAAAAAAGCAGTTTATGACCAAGTGGTTTTAAACGAATTTCTCAATGGGCTCGACGGCCTTGTTGAAAGTGATGGAGTACTGACAATTGCCACTACAAATAATGCGGACTCCCTTGACCCTGCACTGATCAGATCTGGAAGACTTGGACTCCACATTACCTACGGACTACCTAAATTTACAATTCGTTCTAAGTTTTTTGAAAGATTTGGAAAAAAAGGCGCTGTCTGGGAAAAAGGAATAAGCGTAGAGTGGCTTAGCTCTGAATCAGAAGGTTTTTCTGGTGCCGATATTATAGAGGCCATTGATCTAGCAAAGCAATTTGCTTATGAAGACGATTCTAAAAATGCTGATGAATCAAAGCTGCTTTTAACAAAGTTTTACTTTTCTGAAGCTTTTAGAATCATCGCAGAAAACCAGGGCAGAAAATCATTCACACTTGCCCTCTCAAACCTATTTAACTAGTATATAGGGCCTCGTGTTAAAGCGAGGCCCCACAAAAGCACTAGGAGACGGTCTTGACTACAACCACGGAACATCCAGAAGCAACAGAATATGCAAGAAAGTCTATGGATGGCTTTCATCCAGGGATTATTGATGAAGTAAAGAGTGCTATTAACTCTCACGATGTAGTTGTAGTGGGAATGGCCTGGAATCCTCATGTTATCTATTTGAGAAAATATCTATCAGACAATGATACTCCTTTTCACTATCTAGAGTATGGAAACTACCTAAAACTATGGAGAAAGAGATTGGCGATTAAAATCTGGAGCGGATGGCCCACATTTCCCCAAGTTTTTGTGAAAGGAAAACTGCTCGGTGGACGCGGCCAAACAGTTAAGGCCATTGAAACTGGGATGTTTAAAGAACTACTCAATTGATCCTTATATGCCCCGCATCACAGTGAAAGTATTTCAATTCCTCTTAATCTTTTTTTTCATAATATCTGCGACTTAACCGAATTAGCTTAAGTTTTTCCATAAATTTTTTTCAATTACCCTGACGAATCAAAATCAGCCGTGTAATTCCCTAAGTGAACTTAAAATTAAAAATGGAGAACTCTTATGAAATTAATCCTAGTAGCATTCTTTTTAACAATCAGCTCTTTAACATTTGCAACTTGCAACACAGATGCGGCCAAGCACCTTGTGGAAAATGGCATGATGGAGTCCGCTGTAAATGATTGTGGAAGTGATGGCGAGGGCCTTAATAAGTTTTCAGCTGCTCTTGAGCACTTCCAATCGTTCTACGTAGAGAGTGACTGTCAGGGGAAATTTGCTCCAAGAGACCAAGCCTACTTAGAGTGCTCTGCCCTCAGTGAAGCAAGTACCTGTGTAAGTGAAAGTACTGTGAGCTTAAACTGTGAGGACCTACTGGCAGCTAAAGCTAAAGCAAAAACCACAAGTACAAATAAACCCAATTGCCACTATTACGAGCGCGGAGTATGTGTCCCAGGAAGATAGTACTCTTCTCACAAGAGGACTAACACTCAAGGTATCAGAAATTCTTTAATATTTTTAAAGATCAGTTTGGGATCTTCTTCTACAGAAAAATGACCTAAGTTATTAAACTTTTTGACCACGATGTTTGAGAAATAACTAGAAATTTTGTCCGCCTCTTTTATGGATATCAGCTTATCCTCTTTTCCCCAAATCAGTAGCGTGGGTATATCACTGATAGGAAATAAGTCCATAAGCTCTGAACTCGCGGCATCCCAATTATTATAAAATGCTGCTCTATTGCCTTGTTTAAGAAAAATATCGTAAAATTCATTGAATTTTTGAATTGATAATTTTTCATTACAAGAATTCATATAATTGAATAGGATTAACTCCCTCGGTCCAATTTTCGATAGAATCGATCTTGCAGGGGAGAAGCTAATAAGGTGTTTTAAAAAAGCAGGGCCTTTGCGTTTAGCAGTGCCTCCAGGAGCAAGTAAAATAAGACTCTTGGTACTTTCTGGATACTTAAGTGCGTATCTCCAAGCGATTTTTCCTCCAAGTGATGTTCCGATCAAGATAGGCCTGGAAATATTTAATTTTTTCATGAACTTATTCAAAAATTCGATATAGTAGCTTGTAGATAGCTCTTTTTGCGCCTGATTATTAGAAAGACCAAATCCCGGTAAATCAACGGCAAAGACCTCAAAGTGAGCTGAAAGCATTGGGGAAATTCCATCAAATACTTTAAATGACTGGCCCGATCCATGTAACAAAATCATTTGATCGCCCTTTCCATGTCTTGTGAAATGAATTTTCTGGCCACCTATTTTCAGGAATTGGGAGTTCGGGGTTTGGTACTTTTCTATAATTATTTGTTCACTCAAGTCACCTGTGTAAAGAAAAATCGAAATCAAAGATGTGACAATAAGAAGGATCATCAAAGTGATTTTAATAATTAATCCTCTGTAGAGGACGATTTTGAGGCATGTAAACTAGTCCTTTCTTTTGTCTGTATCAAAGAGATGAAGACAAAAAGCTAAAACTTTGTCCGATTTCTCCTGGTCTCTCTTAGACATGATATTAAGAAATTCTTTGTAGAAATTGTCAGTAAGTGCTATCAACTTTTTTTCTGTGTCAGGGTCACAATCAAAAGTGCAATATCTTCTATTTTTTGTATGGTGATGTTCTTCCTTTTCAGCATTAAGGGATTCAAGAGACTGTTCAAAAATATATCGAAAGCGCTTTTTGCTGCTTTCGAAATCATCATGATGGGTAATATCTCCATGCCTTTCAATAAATTTGCCGTCTTCAAAATAAATTATGCCAGCACTTTCTAAGCTGTTAAGCATTTTATTTTCTTCTTCTGTTCCTATATCAGTACAGGTGGCCAGAAAACCAGCTTTGTGACTTGCCATATTTTTATATTCAACTGTGTTCAAATAAGGAACTAATATATCACTAGAAGGGTGCTCATCAGTGATATCACTGAGCTGTTTTATTATTTCGATATCACTTGATTCACAGTCTATTTCTCCAGAAAGATTAAGACTTTTAATAAAAACCCAAAACCTAATACTAAAGTAATAGTGCATTCCACTTAACATCTCTTCAAGAAGAAGCTTTTCTCCATTAATTCGCCTCAGGGCCTTAGACTTACTGATTCCTAAATCGTTGGAAACCTCGGCCGATGATTTCCCAGATGATATATGGCCAAATAATTTCCCACAGTCTCTAATATCACCATTGTAAAAACAGCCATAATTGAGAGCATTGTCTAAAGGAAGATCAAGAACTTCGCAAATATTAACAAACTCATTCCAAGAAATTCTTTTTCTGGCATTTTCCCACTTGGCAACAACATTAAAACTACTTCCGAGTGCAAGATTTAGAAAATTCTGAGATTTGTCTCCACGGGCCGCCCTAATAATTTGAATAGCAAGGGACTTAAAGTCTAATTTTTCCATAATTCAATTCTATGTTAATAAGAATAAAGTTCCAAGAGTATTGGAGACAAAGCGCCAATAGACTAAAACCCTTCCTTGTAACACCCTTTAGTTAGATTTATTCAATTTAATTGTATCAATAAAGGCAGTTTTGATGTCCACAGTGTGAAAAAACTCCAATGTGGTTTCACATTTAGGCGATAATTAAAATAGTGCAAAATTCTTGGACACTCTGATGCGATTTAAAGGCCAAAAACCATGTGCCGTATCGAACGGTGAATCAGCTCTCTTTAAATATGGATAGAGAAATATTACAAGTGTAGAGGAGAATAAAGGATCATTTTCTATTTCAAAGTATACTAACTCTAGAACAAAAAAATATTCTTGTTTAAGTAGGCCCCCCACATTTCTACTTTATTTCATTTATTTGCCAGTCCGATTCCAGTCGAAAAGATAGAAGGCTTAAGCTCTTAAGTCTTCTTTCTTTCACCTATCTAAGAACTAAAGACTTTGGCACATCATTTTGACCATATTTATTCCATCCCCAACACTTAACACCATCAGCATCTAGTGCACAGCTATGAAGGGCAAAAGCGTCCATCACTTTTATTTTATTAAAAGTGGGAGGATTTAATTGACCGTGTTTATTTGTTCCCCAACAATTTGCTTTTGTCTTATTTTCGATAGCACAGATATGTCTTTCACCCGTTGCAATTTGAGTAGGTGCGGTAAGTCTCGGGACAATAGTTGCACCATACTTTGCGACTCCCCAACATTTAACGACTCCTGAGTCGATGGCACAAACATGTTGATCACTGCCGGCCATTTGTGTCGTATTTTTCAAAACGGGAGGTACTACATATCCATTATAGCGTCCAAATTTTCCCCAGCATTTTACCCCCTCTTTATCTCTAGCACAATTATGATAGTAGCCTCTCGATATCCATATGGGTTTGTCTAGTACAGGTATTTTTAATTGATAATCGGTATTGCTACCCCAACACTTAACTCCGTCCTGGTCTAGAGCGCAAGTGTGTTTTGCCCCCGCCAAAACCTGAATCGGTCCGTTCAGTTTCGGTACATCGGTTTGGCCAAAATTATTTTTCCCCCAACATTTAACACCACTGCTATCTAGAGCACATGTATGATGACCACCCGCCGTTACATAAGTGGGCCTACGCAGTTTAGGAACTTCTGTTTGCCCAAATGAATTTGATCCCCAGCATTTTACTCCCACTTTATCAATAACACATGAATGGTAAAAACCCGTGCTAAGAACCCCGCTCACCGAAGACTTATTTAATCCAAGCTCTTTTTTTACCACCAGTAAGGATTTACTTAGAGTAGATTTTGCATGTAAGGGCAGAATATCTCCCTCACCACTGTAATTAGATCCAAAGCAGGCAAGCTCTTTACTCTCATCATAGTATGCACAACTGTGGTTTGCTCCAGATGAAATAAAAAGTGGATTTTTTAAACTAGGCACATCAATTTGTCCCATAGTATTTTTTCCCCAGCAAAATAACTGAGTTTCCTGCCAATGGTTTATTTGATCGAGAACACAAAGATGTGATTTCCCTGCTGATAATCTCAGAGGAAAGTTTAACTTTCCGCTAGGAATAGCTAATTCGCCATCCTTGCCTCTCCCCCAACAAACGACTCTTCTTTTTTCTTTTTGATACTGATCAATAACGCAGCTAAAGCTTGCACCTACTACTACATCCACAGGATTTTTGATATAAAGGGGAACATCAACTTTACCAAAGCGATTGTCTCCCCAGCACAATACTTCATTTGGTCCTTCTATTTTGTCATTTAATAAACATCCATGGATCGGAGAAAGAGATATCTTAATCACTTCGTCAACTTTAGGAGGTGTTAATTTTGCAAATTTACTAGGTCCAACACACTCTAGGACTCCACCACTTGATAAACAACTGACGGATTTGGAAGAGCTTAGGGCCCTCGGACTGTCTACATCTAGACTAATATCCATGGCATTGCCCCAACAGCGAAGCTTTGAAGAAATAATGGAACACATATGATCACCACCAACAGATATATTTGTTAGGTTTTTTATCGGTGGTGTAAAATCACCTTTGGAAAGGCCAAAACATTCTAGGCGATTTCCATCTGTGCCTTTTACAAGAGCGCATGTTCTAGATCCTGAAAGTTGTAAATTCAAAATTTCAAGACTATGAGCTGATAAAGAAAAGAATATAAATAGGGACAGGACTAGAGTGATTTTCATAAAAGCTCCATCTGATAGAAAATACTCTAAGTATGGAATCATTTATGGACTCTTAATGTCAACTTAATGAAGATGGATGACTTGTCGCGAAGAACGGCAGGCAAGGCCCAAGCCTGTCTTCCGCCTGCTGCTATGTGAATAGGCTAAAAAAAAGAGTAGTGTGCTCCAAAAGCTTCTAGGCAAATATTCTAATTGCCCACATAAAATGCTTTAGGCCGAATCAATTTGTTATCTTTTCTACTTTCTAAAATATGCGCCAAATATCCAAACGTTCGGGACATAGCAAAGAGTGATGTGAAATATTGGGTAGGAATCCCTAGTGCATAAAATACCGGCCCTTTATAAAACTCTACATTTGCTTTTATGTGTTTTCCTTTTTTCAGCATCTCTGTCCCCATTACTTCTTCGATCTTTTCCAAAACGCGGAAGTTCCCCTCAAAAGGTGTTCCCGCACATAGTGCCTCTGCCATGGGCCTTAATATTTTGGCCCTTGGATCCACAACCTTGTAAACTCTGTGTCCCATGCCCATAATTTTTTTCTTTGAATCAAGGGCACTTAAAATAAAGTTTTCAACATCCTCAACCCTGCCAATTTCCATCGCCATTTCCAGTGCCGCTTGATCAGCTCTTCCGTGAAGCTTTCCGTAGAGTGTTCCAATTGCTGCTGAAAGTGCAACCTCTACAGGTGCCAGCGTACTGGCGGTGACCCTTGCAGAGTATGTACTGGCATTAAACCCGTGTTCCATTTGAAGAATTTGAGCTGTATCGAGAGTTTTGGTTTCTAAATCTGTGGGAAGTTTTCCAGTAAAGCGGTACAAGAAATTAGCATTGAATGAAAGACCTTTTTTAATAGATAACACTTTTTCACCAATACGAATCCTGTGGAATGCCGCCAAGATTGCTGGAAGCTTCGCTGCTACCATAAGACCATTTCTAAGCTCTTCAGAGTAGGCCCCTTTTAAGTTGTTTTCATTTTCTAAATCAATCAATGGAATCATCCCTTGAAGAACCTTCATAGGATGTAGACCCTCTGGAATTGAACCTAAAATGGCCTCTTCTTTTTTTGTGGTATGAGAATTACCTAGCAGAAATGTTTCAAGCTCTTCCCTTTCATTAACACAAGGCCTGCGCCCAAATAGTACAAGAAAGCAGACAGTAGCAAAATCAAGGCCCACCAATTCTTCTATGGGAATTCCTCTATAACTTAAAAGTCCGAGCTCCCCATCAATTTGAGAGATGGCAGTAGTATCGACGTAAATGCCTTCTAGTCCCTTGTAAATCACTTGTTGGTCTTGTTTCACACGATTCTCCTCGGCTTCCGGTTATCTCTTTCAAATAATCCATCAATATGCTATATAAATAAAGTCGATATTTATTATATATTTATAAGGATTGCTTATAGTGATGGAAATTCAGGAACTAAGAGTATTAACATCTATTGTAGACACTGGTGGATTCAAGCTGGCAGCGACTCAGCTTGGCCTTTCCCAACCAGCTATAAGCCAATCTCTGTCTAACCTGGAAAGAAAACTGGGTGAAAAGCTATTAGAACGCACTACTCCTATCAAACCGACTCCAATAGGCACTGAACTGCTTAAGCACGCAAGATATGTCCTTGAAAGTGAAACTAATTTTAAAAACCAGCTTCACAGATTAAAAGACGGTCACCTCCAAACTCTAAGTATTGCTGTTGATCACTTGGCAGCAAATTACTATTGTCCAAAAATCGTAGCTGGATTTAACAAGCTTCTTCCTGAGGCCAATATAAAAATCAAACGGATGCCAGCTAGAGAAATCATTCAAGCAATTAAGAGTGAGCAATTTCTTGTGGGGATTGGACCATTTCAAAAAAAGATGGAAGGACTTCACGCCATAAAATTATTAACAGAACAATCTTGCCTCGTAACTGGTAAGAATAATCCCAACTATAAGACTTACAAACACAGTCCCCTGCAGTTTTTAAAAGAAACACCACTTTTATCATCTTATTTAGACAGTCCCGACCAGAGACCTTCAAGAAAAAAAATTAGAGATTACTTCAAAACAGTGTGGGAAATAAATGATATCAACCTACAGCTAAACCTTATCAAACAGGGAATTGGCGCTGCATTTATAGCAAAATCATTCCTTGATGCTACCCCTAACAATAAAAATATAGTCATATTAGATAAAATCCCTTTTGCTCTGATCAAAAAACACCATGGCCTTTACATGCTTCAAAAAAACAAGGTCGATAAAACGGTACTAAAATTAGTTGAACTAATAACAAAATAAAAATGGCCACTAAAATTGTGACCCTGGTTTATTATTAAATATTAGGCCGTAAATTATTGATTATCAAAATCTAGAGTTGTCACTGATCTGTATATAGGATGCACCAAGTAAATAGAGAACATACTCATTGAGGATTTTGACAGTTCACGATAGGGTTTTGTCATATAAATCTCCAAGCGATCATCACTATGAAGGTAGCTGGCCAGGTCAAAAAGATACTCTTCATAGGCCACGGCTTTATCTTGAATTTCTTTACTTTCTAAGTTTCCTTTAAGCTTAGCGTTAACTTTAAAAACTTTTAGGTGGTATTTTGCATTTTCAAATACAAGAGTTTGAATATCTTCTTTTTCAAGTTTTACCCAGTTGCCTGAGTTTTCAAATACTTTTTTAAAACTAGCTTCACCAACTTTTGGAGTAACACCTTTTTTAAAACGCATTCTAGTGGTCCTTCTAACTTTTAAAAAATCTGTGGATGAGCCTTTCATCATATCTGCCAATTTTCCAGCTTTGATGATTTCCGTAAGTCTACTGTCGAGTTCAACCTGTCTGGCAAGAGGAGTTGTATCTTCAATTTTTTCAGAGAAAACAAATTCGAGATTAACTTCTACGTCTCCTTCTCTATCTCCTTCATATTCAGGATAATCGTAAGTGTAGGTAAGTGTCATTTGAACAGAAGGAACGTAGCTATCCCCTACTTTTGTGGAAGTTATTTTACCACTGATCCCTGAGATATAACCACATCCAGGATCATCACACTCACCATATTGAAAATCATCAATCTGAAGAGATCCACTATCTTCAAAAACATCCACTGGGTAATCAAAGGCATCTAAAAAGTAGACAACCAATTTGTTTTCTTCAAGTGAATCTTCATTTTGAATAAATTTAACCTCTAATGAATCTCCTTTAGAAAAATAATCGTTTTCATTAGTTAAGGTATATTTACCTAAAATTTCAGAAGATTTTACTGTATAAGATGGTGCACTTGCGCTGAAAGCGGCTAGCGAGAAAAGTGATACTAGAAATAATAAAGTTGTTTTCATTTTAACTCCAAAAAAAATGTCGATTGTGCCATGGCTAACAATGAAATTTCAGCTCGTCAATTTTATAAGTAATCTTTGATTCACGCGCGAAAAGTGTGTATTTTTGACATGAAATTAGCAAACAATTAATTGAACACTTGAATTAAAATGTATTTAACGCTTTGCAAGTTTGACATTCATCCCCCCTCTACTAGGTCCGATAAATTGAATATGTTTAAAGCTGTTGTGCTTGCCCACTTTCTGAGAATCAAATATCAATAAATTATATAGAATATTTTTGTCATTTCCAGTTGTTGGTAAATTGTATAAGAGCAACCAAAGTTTAGTGTTATTTTCTTGAATAAATAATTGTTTTGTTTAATTTTTTGTCGATAAGAGTATGAGAATTACTATCAGATAAACGGGAGAGGAAAATGAGAATTTTATTGATACTGAGTGCATGTCTTCTTTTAAGTTTGCCGGCGTTTTCAGCAAACTGTGACAGAATTTTAAAAAAAAGAGATAAAAGGTGTGGAAAAAAGCCTGATAGTAGAAGATGTCAAAAATTGACTTCAAAGTATCAAGTTCTATGCGAAGATGGTGGATCTAGAAAAGACTACCGGGCCGCTAAGAAAACAAATAGAAGAGGAAGGCGTTCTGATAGAAAAGCATCAAAAGGCAAGTTAGGTAAGAAATGTGATAGAATCGCAAAAAAAATGGATAAGTCTTGTGAGAAGAAACCAGATGGTAGAAGATGTGCAAGACTTACAAAAAAATACGCTGATTTTAAGTGTGATAGTGCAGGAGAAGAAGATTACGATGATGAAGAATATGAAGACTAAAATAATACTATAATTACCAATACATAAAATGAAAGGTCGCTTAATTCGCGGCTTTTCTCTTTTTAGGGCCTATTCAGGCCGTACGTCTGGAGATGGAACAACTCCTTGGTCACCTGTGGGAACTGAAACATCTTTTCCGGGATCTCTTTCAGCACGATCACCATCGCTTTGAGGAGGTCTATCTTCCCCTGCCCGTGTCAATTCACTTATTAGGTGGTTTCTTATCATCTCATTAGAAGAGCTAAAGTCAGCATTTGGACAAAGCTTGTTTAATAGCAGTTGTGTACTTGTAGGGGTTATATCTTCTAAGCGCGGAGTAATGAAATCTAGCTCGGTTATCCTTGGATTGTCTGTGTGACAAGTAAAGTAGAATGAATCCTCACCTTCAGGACACTCACATTTGGGGATCCACTTACATCTGGCAAATCGGTAAAATAACTTTGAGTGAGGGACACTACAACTACTTCCCTCAGCGGTAGTGAGAGTGATATTTCGTCTCCAGTTTAACATAGGATCTTTATATCCAACGATTCGACCAAAATCTATGAGAGTACCAGTTTTTTCTTTAATATCCATAGTCATTGGAGCTGAAGTGCCATTGTATTTAATCTTTAAATCTTTTGTTTTTGTATCATCAATTTCAGCTTTGATTGTATCCCAGTAAATGACATGACCAGAAGCGAGTGTAACCTCTAAAAGATTCTGGTCCTCCAAAAAGACCACTGACTGTCTTTTGAGAGCAGGCCATACTGCCCAAGATTTTTTTTCAGGAGACCTTGTGGTTTCGAAGGTACTATCTTTATCAATTGTTGAAAAATAACCTCGCTCGTCAAAGAGTATTTCACGACTATAACCCTCTGGACTCTTGACCATAATTCTGGTTACACATACTTTTGTTGTAGGATTCAAATACCAAGTTACAGTTGTATTTCCAAAACTCGTGTACGATGCATCTTCCCCAACACAAATTTCTGCCCACGAGGAATATGTGCTAAATACCAAAAGACTAAATAAAATAACTTTAAAAATCCTCATACCTACATACTCGGTATATTGGGCCTTATTTGTGAGTATCAGCAAGCTGTACTTATCTGAAAAATTTGAATTAACAATAAAGAATATGGTTAAGACTTACCCACTGTAAAACAACAACTTCTGGTGAAGAAACTTTTAATATTACATGTGAAATCGTAACTGATGAAGATGGTCGTTCTGAGCAAGCTTCAGGCTATAAGGCAAAATACAATGTGCGCATTTTTTCTCCGCAAGGAAAGCTTGAATCTTTTATCACTCTTGATTCACTTACTTATTGGGAAATTTAAGAGTAAGGAAATATTAAATTGAGTTGCAACGACCTAGATTCACATAAGAGGGAGCGAAATCAATTATTGAGCTATTCAAGCTGGCACTTTCATTTTGTAATAATACCTTGTCGAAATGCTCGTAGACTTTATCCATCATCCAGCAAAGAACCATATCAGTATACATGTGTTCTTCGCCTTCAATAAAATAAGTCGTTTGGGTATTTCCAAAACTTTGAGTATTTTGATTGTGAAAAGATTCAGTTTGTTGCCAAGGTACCAGGTCATCACTTCTACCATGAAAGGCCAAAATTGGCGGAACAAATGTACTCAGATGATAGAAAGGACTTATTCTAATGGCCATTGGGTGACTTGGGATATCCTCTAGACTTAGTGTAAAAAATAAATTTTCCATCATTTCAACGACGGCAGGATGGAACTCTTCTGTGTTTTGCCAATTGGCGATATTATTAGGACCAGCAAAGTGGGAGACCGCTTGAACAGAAGTATTATGCACTTCCATTTGAGCAAGATTGCCATCTACAAACTGAATTTGATGCATTGGTGTAAAATTAAAGATCGGGGCGGCACTTGCTGTCGCTAGCATTAATGCCAGATAGCCTCCTGCTGAGTGACCTTGTATTCCAATTCTACTTGGATCAATTCCAAGTGAGAGTGCATTTGACTTAAGCCATTTGATAGCACATTGAACATCTCTCATTCCAGCAGGTGCCTTAGCACCAACTTGATAGTATTCATCATTCGGCTGATCGTTTTCAACTGTTTCGTCCTCTGCCTTTATGGTTAACCTGTAATCAATAGTAAGAGCAGCAAAACCCATGGCATTTGCCCGATCTAATTCATTTAAATATGTAAGCCTGCTTCCTCTTACAAGTCCCCCTCCATGAATAAACACAAGTGCGGGTACACTCTGCGCTACTGCAGGTCTTTTAAAGTCGAGTTTTAAATCCATTGTAGCTCCATCAAGAAGATTTACCTTACAATATGTATACTCAGTGCCCATAGCAGTCATAGAAAATAGAATTAAAAATACCATGGTAGGAACGTATTTCATGAGGTCCCCTGATTTTATAAACAAATTTTATTTGTATTATTAGTATTGAATTTATATATATAGACTATACAGGCCCAAACTCAGAAAGTTTCAGAAAGTGTGTAGTATGAAAAAATTAAGACTACTATTAACGACTTATCCTTAATACCTAAAGAAATTTTATTTTATCATTTCTCCGTTTTTTTTTGATAACTCGAAAATTGTTGCTGAAATATATAAAACAAATAAAGACCAACAGATAGTGCAAGATGCCAGTAAGCATGTCCGTTGAAGATGTGATTATCAGGGTTACACACCTTTCCGGTTAGATCTAGTATCCAAACTAAGATTGCCGAAGATAGAATACAAATAGTCAAAGGGACTATTTTGTAGCTATCAGATGGATTCTTTTTTAAAAAAAGTGATAACTCTAACAACTCTCCAATTACAATTTGACCTATAAAAATAGCAATTCCCCAACTATGGTTGAGATAGAGAATGATACCAGAAAAGAGAGTTATAAAACTGATAAACAAGTACAGCCATAAATTTGAAAAATTAACAATTCTTCTAAGCGCGTAGCCAATAATAAAACTGCTAATAAGAAACATGCTTAGATTATCAAAGTACTCTCCCCAGAATGTGCCAGTAGCATAAAAGGCAAAAGATCCGATTCCAAGTGAAAATGAGCCTATGGGAATAGGAAGTAAGTCGAGTTGTCCATTTTTGTAACATTTGTAAAATAGAAGTAGCCCAATAATGATAAAACCAATATTAGACCAAGAGTTCGCTGGCTCCACAATGAGAGCGCAAAGTTTTTTCTCACAAAAAGAGATGCTTCCAGGCTCAAGACCACTCCATGGACATTGATTAACCATTTCCCCCCCCAGGACGACAGTAATTTATTTCCCCAGTTTAACCGATGACTTGGAGTTTTAGTAGCTCCCATGCTCGCCGCCATGGGTCGCGGAAGATTTTGAACCCGAATAGTATTTGCTCTTATTTGGCTTAAAAGTAAGAGCAGGCCTTGCTTCCATATATCAACTCCGTTTATGTTGCGACTACCTTGGAGCATTCTGGTGAAAATTTTTATTTTATTTTTTGTTATCCCTTCTCTATCTTACTCCAGTATTTTTACTGTGAATCTAAATTACCGTGGAAAGACTGACGCACAATTAAATGAATTCCACTCTGACTTCACCTATCATGTCCTCGGTTGTGTTAATGGTGGAAGTTATTAGAGTCTAGATTTCTCAATATTAACAGAAAACTAACCTTATCAGATAAATCAAAACTCATTATTTAGTTGGATTGATCCGATATCCAACAAAACTGAGGGGTTTATCATGAAATATATTTTGTTTATTGCCATTTCTGTTCTCATTGCTATTCCTGGGAATGGATATACAAAACAAAGTAAAAAAGAAAAAAGCTGTGCCAAGCTATTTGGTAAAAATGTGAGATGCCACAGTGTATGCGGCTATCCTCCCTTTACACCTCCACTTCCCCATCACGGGATTTGTATGGCCGCTTGCCATGGTAAGTCTGGAATTAAGCCAAGTGCGCTAACAAAGTGTGAAAAGGTTCTCGACAAGGCCGCTATAAAAAAAATAATGAAAAAGTATAAAAAGAAAAAAAGTAAGAAAAAGAAGTCAAAAAAGAAGTCTAAGAAGAAGTCAAAGGTTAGTAAAAAGACAAAAAAATGTATGGCCCTATTTGCCAGAAATGTTGGTTGTCACAGTGGTTGTGCTTACCCACCTTTCACTCCGCCACTTCCGCATCACGGGATTTGCATGGGCATTTGCCATAAAAAAGCAAAGATTAAACTAAAAGAGCTTACCAAGTGTGAAAAGGTTCTCGACGACGCCGCTATAAAAAAGATTATGCGTGGATATAAACCAGGTAAGAAAAAGAAAAGATAGTCATATAACTTAGTATTTAATGTGCCAAGGTTTGGACCACACCTAATACCAGGTTTTGGCACCCTTCGCTACTGACATTTAAGATGTATAGAGTACTCTTCCTGAACAACTGTTCTTATTAAATATGAACGATCTTTTTTAGCATAGGAATTATTTGGCGCCATATACATAATATTTATGCATCTAGAATGAAGCATTAAACCCAATGGTAACACCCCTGTAACCTCTTCAGTCAGTTCATCATCATTTAGGTCCGCAGCCATTTCAGGATCACAAAATGTCACCTGTGCTAGTCCCAGCGAATATTGGTGCCCAACCATGCTCTCGGTTATTGGAAGCAATGCTCTTACACTGCCTTCTGATTCAAATGATAGGTTGCAACTTTCAGAGGTAATTTTATGTTTCATCTCTGCCATCCTTGCATCCACATTTTCTATTTGAGTGACAGGCACTTCATAAAATTCTGAAAGTTGTGCAGGGGTTGAAGCAAAAGAGGCAGGAATTAAAATTGCTGAAATAATGATGGCAAAAGCTTTCATAAAAGTCTCCGAATAAAAAATGTAACACCGAGGTCATGATTAACACGGAATAAGGATTCCAAAGGGTTGAAACCCAAAAGTTGTAAAAAAGATAAGAATAATAATGAAAACCACAAAATGGTATCTATTGATGTTTATAAATAGTACTGATTTTCCCTAATTTCCAAGTAAACTTTTCCAAAGTATTGATCTTACTCAGCTTTATGAGAAGGTCCCCCCATACAGTCTTGCTATGGAGCACTTATGAAATATTTATTTCTAGCTTATTGCCTTTTTCTTAGTTTTCACTCATTTTCACAAGAAATCTATTCAAACAATTATGATTGGAAGGGAATATTTATCTCCGGTGATGCTAAAATCGCAAACTTTGATGCTGGCAGAACAGATATATCAGAGCTCTTTCGCTCTAGTGGTATTGATAGTCAAATTCACTACTCAGTTGATCCAAACTATGTTGATGATAGAACAGTTTTTTCTCCCACTGCAGAAAACTTAATTGCAGGCTTTAGTGCCCTAGAAATTAATCCAGAACTTGATGGATGTTTAATTCATATGACAAGCCATGGGGCCAAGGGCAAAGGTTTTCTTATAAGGGGACTTGGAATAATTCCACCCAAATTTATTAGCTCGGTAGTAAATAGTTACTGTGGAAATGCACCTACAGTGATACTCATCTCAGCTTGTTACTCAGGACAGTTTATCACCTCTTCTCTAGCAGGAGATAATCGAATTATCCTTACAGCTGCTCATAAAAATTTGCCAAGCTTTGGTTGCAGTGCTGACGAAGAGTACACCTTTTGGGATGGCTGTATAATTGAAGAAATGGGCAAGTCAGTCACATGGGCAGACCTTCACAGCAACGTCAAAACTTGTATCAGTAGTAAAGAAAAGGCCCTAGGCGTGAGACCATCGCTTCCACAAAGTTACTTTGGAAAAAATGTAAAAGATCTTGAGGTTCCTTTTCAATAAGATATTGAGTCTAATAATGGTCAAATTTATCAATATTAACTAGCTAGCAGGGGTTTTTCAGAAAATCCACTTTATAACATATGTGTAGCTGGCCCAGCGCAAGTAGCAATAAATCAAATGAGTTGCCACTTAAAAATAAATATTATTTATCACTCTCCCCCGAAGTGTATTTCTCTTAATGAAGATTTCATGTACTACATGATAAAATAGTGGAAGTTCCTGACCGAAGGGGTTGCATGAGAGTGCTTCTAGCAATTTGCCTTATTGGCATTTTTTCATCATGCGTTTTATCGGATGATATTCAAGATGACGGTCTTGCAGCAGCTGCAACTACGACTACTTGTTCTAATTATAAAACCCTGTTTCTCTACGTCCATGATGGGGCCTTCGATGGCACTGATACTTTGAACGCAGGAACGAACTCAAATATTTGGGCCATGTATACTGACGGAACAGGTGGTAAGGTTATTACCCAACATGATACTGCATCAGTTGGTGGACCAGCTCTCTCCGAAACTGGTCAAATTATCTATTACAGCGATAAAAAACTCGATGGAACCGATACTGTTCTGGCCAATGGAAATATGAATGTTTGGACTACAACTTATGCGGCCCCTACTGCTGCCCATACTAATTTAACTAGTTATACCGCGGCTGGTGCATATGGCAGATCCGAGCATATCGATGCAGCTGGAAAATATATCGCCGTTAGGAGTACAGGAAAGCTTGATGGAACTGATGCCACCAATACGTCTGCCATAAAAAATATTTGGATCATGAATTCAAATGGAAGTAACTATCTTCCCCTCACCAACTACAACGCTAAAGGTGCAAATATACAATCCTTTTTTAATAGTGCCGGTAGTGAAATTGTCTATAGATCAAAAAACACGGCCGACCTTCTTGATGCTTCAACAATTCAATGGAATATTTGGACTGTCAATGTTGATGGAAGTAGTCAAAGTGCACTCATGTCCAATAGTACAGCAAGTTCATCTCAAGCTCACTTTTTTATTACTGGAACTAAGATTCTCTACCATAGTGCAGGCGCCTTTGACTCAAGTGACGCCAACAATGCTGGAGCAAAGCTCAACATTTGGCGGATGGATCGTGATGGTTCAAATAGAGCACCCCTAACAAATCTAATCGTTGCTTATGCCAACCAGGGGAGATATTCCATCGATGGCACCAAGATCTATTTTATCTCTGATATGGCCCTCGATGGGAGTGACGCAAGTATCGGTGTTGAAAATATATGGTCTATGAATACAGATGGATCAAGTAAAACACCTCTAACGAGTTTAACAAACGCCTCGGCTGCAGAAATGCACCCAACAGCTTCAGGAAAAATACTTTTTAATAGCGACATGGCCCTCGATGGTAGTAATACACAAAATACCAATGCTGCTAAAAATGTCTGGGTCATGAACACAGATGGCACAGGGCTTACAAGGCTTACGAGCTACACTGTGGCCGCAATTAACTTAAAGGTTTGGTGGAAAATAGGCCATACAATCTGTGCCGATTAATAATCTTCCCAGGCAGGTTCAAAGTGTAAGTAACGCCCATGAATCTTGATTAAGTCCACCTTCTCGGCTTCTGTCAGGTTGTCAGCGAAGAGAAAATCAAAGGCAATGCCAAACTCGCTGTTGTGATCAATAGCACTGTATTCCACAGCAAGAGGTGAGTTGAATTCAATATCTTTTTCTATCAGACCAGTAATTTTACCTGAAGTTACGTTGTAGTAGTCGAGTCCCCTAGCATCATAGCCTTCGCTGAGAAGAAGCTCCATTTTAAGCTCAATACTGTAGCCACTAGTGCTTTGGTAGGTTTCCGTAAGCTCTTCAATGACTTTATCAACCATGGGAACCGGAACAATTTCAGCTTCCACAGAAATTTCTCTATTTTTATATTCAGGGTTGTATCCAGGCAAGTCTGATTTCAATGCCAAAACTTCAAAATCAAGCTCCTCTATACTCACTATAGGGTTGGTTACACGCGATGTACCTGGAAGCCTTCTCTCCTCTCTTTTCATTAATATTTTAAAAGATGGTACGTCTGGAAGAGGAACTTCAAGTACAAAACTCACCTCTCTTACTTCGTATTCATAACCTGAGTATTTTTCACCCCAAGCAGTCTTTGAAAAATTTCCTTTCATCATGTTAGCATTCACTTCAAAGGGTATACCTCCTCGATTTTTTCCACTAACCTTAGTAATTGGGCCTACGGTGGAAAGTGATTCATCAAAGATAAAGGCCATAGAATCTAGCTCAAGGTCCATGTTGAGAGCTAGGGCAATTAGGCCATTGGAGGACTCTCTAAGTTTTATTCTTAAAATGGCCCCCTTGTTACCCACAACAGTTGTTACCAGCTGATCATTTTGGGATCCACTCTTTTCTGGCACAGGACGTAGTTGCTTTATAATGATTTCACCACTTGCTAGAAGCTTCCATTCCATATCTAGAACAACTTTCTTCTCATCAAGAGATCTAGAAGTAATCCAGCGTCCAAAGAGTTTACTAGACTTGGACTGAAGCTCTTGATATTGGGCCTCAGTTAAGACTCTCTGCCCATCAGGAAGTTCGGTAGTTTTTCTGACGAGTTTTGTTCTTCCGTAAGATGATAGTTCAACAATTTCTGGTACTTTACCCGCTGGCGCATCTACAACTTTGAGCTGATCTCCCGGAAACCCTGAGACAATTACTTTCGGTTTTTTTCCATAACCACTTTTATCAATAAATAAAACGCCTCTTGCCAACTCTCCTATATATGATGCCTGGACCACAACGGCCATGGAAGTGCCAAGGCCTTTAAGGCCCGCTAGATTTCTGGCAATATAGGCCCTTTCTGAGTAGAGTGAGGCCCAGACTTTCTTTAAATCTTTTTCAATTTCTTCTTTGGATATAGAAGAAGCCGCTTTTGAACTGTACAACCCTGCACCATTGAAGTTCTTGAGATCTTCAACGTTACTACTACTTCTCAGTTTTATTCGAACCTCATCTTTACCAAAGACACGCTGAATTTCCCCATATATCTTTTTAAAATCACCACGATTTACCGCTGTGGTCTTAATGAGGTCTCTTATCTGTTGCAATGTTTTGGAGAGCTCTACAGCACTAAGATCATTTCCCTCTAGTAGAGCTTTTATTGTCTCCCTAATAGTGAATCCGCTCGCTAAGCTTGTATCCAAATGGTTTTCATAATATGAAAATGGGAGGGCAAATCCTATTGGACACTCTTCTAGAGCTTGGCAAATAAAACCGAGGTTTGCCGCCTTGGCCCCAATTTTATTTTTATCACTAAAAATATAGCTATCAATGGATTTTAGTTTAGCATATTGGTGATTAAACTCTGGTATCTTGCGAGCAGGAATTGTCCTGACCCTCAATACCTTTTCAATGTCTTTCTCAGTTAAGTTATCACGAATTTCAACGATGGATCTGACATCACTGTAGAAATGATCTTCCTTTTCCTTCGTTTCAATAAAAACCAAGGTATTCTCTCTTTGCTTCCATTTATCAAGAAAGTAGGCATCTTTTTCATAAAGAAAAACAGTCCCCATCATCTTTGATAGTAATGCCACGTGAGAAAAGCTTGAAGAAGTCTCTGAAGTAATGATTCCAGCAACAGGAGGGATATCCCTTGGAACCTTGTCAACAACAAGGATATCTTTTGCTGTTATTTCTCCGCTGATCCATTTTGTTTCGATTTCGCTCGATAGTATTCTAACCACCTTGCCCGCTGACCAGCCTGCAGAGTAGCTTATGTATTCTCTTGGTTGCCCAGGAAATTCCACATCAATTCCCAAAGTATTGTAAGCATCGCGGTCATCTTTTACGGCCTGTCTAATGAGAGGTGAAGGGAAATAGTATATGTGAAGTAAGGTGAGCTTTACACGGGAAAGAAGATTTACTTTTAACTGGTAAATTTCACTTGCACTAAAATTATCACTACTAATAAATTGATAGTGAGTACCTGGTTCGTAACCTTCGAAGTTTCGTTTGTAATTGAGAACGCCTAAGAGATGAACCCTGCCTTTACGCCCCAGAGTCATTGCCTTGAATTGTTCTTTGGATAAGGTATCACTGTAAATTACTTTGTTCAAAAAATCATAGTGAGTTGGAAATTTTGCACTATTTTGAAATACAAAGACTTCGCTGTCATCGCATTTTACCGTGACAAACTTCGCCCACTGCTCATCATCATTTTCGCTAGCAAAATCCCAAAGATTACTTTGATTCAATTCAAGAGTGTATCTTTTTTCACTATCCTGATAAGTTCCATTTTTCATATTTTCGCAAATGCTACTTACACTTGCATAGGTAATGCCCCAACTAATTAAAGACAAAAAAACAACTGTAATCTTAAATAGTTTGTACATTCAATTTCCCAATTTATGTCTATCTAATATGTCCTACAGAATTGGCTTGAAAGTGAAAATCTAGTTGAATAATTTATAGGGAAATAGGCGAAATAACTCAATTTAATGGGTCAAATTCTGTGTTTTTTGGAACAATTCAGCTTATCAATTATGTAACTTTTTCAAATGCTTTGGGTCTCCACCTATCTGCCAAAATCTACTTTTTCTTCAATCAGGTGCACAGGTGGAGACTTAAGTGAAATGAATATTTTTTTTAACTGGTGGTGAAAAGAAGTAACTACGAATCTTTATTTTTCAAAGGACAGCTGCCATCTTTTCCCTCACACTGTTTTTTACAGTCTGAATGACTCTTACCGCTACATTTTGATTTAGTTTTTTTGGATGAATACGGGCAGCTTGCGCCTTTTTGACTCTTTTTACAATGAAACTTGCCAATTTCTTCTTCTGTTAAAAACCCATCACCATTTTTGTCTTTTTTAGAAAATTTTTCGCTGTGGCCTTGATCCCATTCACTCTTCGAAATTTTGCTGTCACCATTTGTATCAAACTTCTTTAAATATCTCCCACCATGATGTGAACAAGAGATTAAAGTAATTGACATTATTAGTAGGACAAATTTCACCAGCGACTCCTTAGTTCGAGCTTTTAATAATTGTACTTAGTTTTTTGATTGAATCAATAGATGGAGGTGTTTAACTGTTGTTAACATTTAACACAGTATACTTACTACTTATGGTGGGTTTGAGTAGGGGCTTGACAAGAGACTTTTCCAGAGCGACTCAGCTTACATGGCCCTGCTCCACAAGTTACATTTCCGGTCCTGTCTTGCATGCATGAGCCATCTTCAGTTGTAGCACAAGAAACATTTCCAGATCTTCCCTTCATACAATCCCCGGCCCCACAGATGATATTACCACGTCGATCTTCCATACATGAGCCGTTTTCTTTGGAAGCGCAAGCAACATGGCCTGATCGGCCTTTTACGCAGTCCCCTGCTCCACATATAACATCTCCAGAGCTGTCTTCCATGCAGGCGCCTTCATCTGCAGTTGCACAAGCAACATGACCTGACCGACCCTTCAAACAGTCACCTTCTCCGCAAATAGAATTTCCAAAGCGATCTTCCATGCAGTCAGCAAATAAAGAAGTTGAGATGAAAAATACCATTAATAGGGACATTTTGCTCATATATTTATCCTTGATAACTCTACAATGACAATATTTTAGCAGAAAACAAAATTAATATCTCATTAAGTTAATTCACTTGAAATAGATTGCAAGCTCAGTGAGTAGACTTCCTAAACGCTTTCCCAATAAGTAACTCTATAGAAGACGGAATGTCGCTCTCCAGAATAGATGATGACTCCATTCTCGTAAATAGATCCACCATCACTTAGACTATAGCGGTACATATACCAAGTTTGCTCAGGTTTACTATCGATTAATTTAATCAAGTCTTTTTCAAACTGAAGCATTGTAAGGATAGTTTTTTCTGTTCCAGGTTCTTCTGGATCCAGGAATTCAAGTAGGTCAAGCATAAAGCTGGTCAGCTTGGTCTTTTCTTTTGAAATTTCAACAAAGGGCATTTCGTAGTGTTCACTAGAGTGATAGGCCATATCCGAAACTAAGTATCCAACTGTTTTTGAGTTTACTGTTCGAGTTGAAGTATAGGCCTTAACAATCAGCTTTTGTAGACCTGTATCGTAAAATGTCCCTTCTAATTTTTTATTTGTATTTTGGTAAATCTCATTAATCTCACTAGGCAGTGAAATTTCACTATGACCGCCGCCAGCGGCGATGTTAAAGCTAATGGAAAATAACACCAAAATACTAGCTAATAGTTTCATTTTATCCTCTCCACGGTAAATTTAATTTTTACAATAAAGTTTTAAATCCACGGTTGTTCCTTGGAAAGGGAGTGGAAATATATACACAAGAAGAAGCGATAGTGAATAATTCAGCAGACATGGGCCCTCATTTTCAGGTGATTCAGGGGTCATTTTCAAGGGGTGTGAAACTATTTATTTATGAGTGACGACCACACTTTGATAGCGGGTCGCACGGCCTGTACCTCTTTTTTGAAGTTTACCTTCAAGGCAGAGTTGTTTTAATTTTTTTTGTGCTTTTGATAGTGAAGTATTGTAGTAATCAGCAAAGCTCTGGGAGTCAAATAATGCGAGCTTAGAGACAATTGATAATTCACTCTTTAATATATTTGCACAAAAATCTTTTGGATCTTTTATTAAAACAATCTGTTTATTTATAGTTATATCAATTGAAAACTTTGATTTAATTCGTGAAATTATTTTTCTTAAGCGATCAGGTAACTGAGAGTAACTAAAAACCTCGTCAGGCCATAGAAGCTCGTACAACCTTTCAACTTTTATTCCCAAATTTCCTGTTGCAAGTACCATTGATAACAAATAGCTTTCTTTTGAATCATCTAAGCGAAACTTCCCATTTTCTTTTATTTCACCTGTGTAGAGGTAGAAAACCTTGGAGGCCACAATATTTGGCAAAGCCGCGGCAGCTAGCTCATCTTTTGAAACTGCTTGATAGGCCATGGGGATTTCTGGATAAGAAAAAAGTAAAAGGTGCTCTTTTCCGGTAACTTTAGGTTCATTGATAAACGATAAATTAAAAAGATAGGTTTCAGCTCTGCTTAGACCTGCCTTATAGTCACCTTGAAATTGAAGCTTATAGTGATTGAATAACCTTTTTGCACCCCGGTTATCTCCCAGGCGACACAAACAGGCACACCAAAAAACAAGATGAAAACGAGAGCCGGGAAAGGGACGCTTTCTAATTGGACTTCTTATGTTGGAAGATTTTAAAAACCATGCATTTGCTCTTTCATAAGATTTCTTTTTAAAATGGTATAGGCCCATTAAATTGTAATAAAAGTAAGATAATTGAGGTGAAGTCTTCGCATACTTTTTGAAAATAGCGAGTTTTTCTCGGCTTTCATTAAGTTTACCAGCATGTAAAGAGGTGATGATAAAATTTGAAAGGGCATGATGGTATTTTGAGTAACTCTCAGGTTTTTGAAGTTTTAAAATGCGTCCATAAATTTCCATCGCTTTTTCAAAATCACCATTTAGAAAATAAACGTTTGCGTTAATCTCAAAATCAAAAATATTTCTGGCCGGAGTGATGGCCAAAATTTTTTCTGCAAATTTCCAAGCACCTTGGAGGGAAATGACAGCGGCCAAAATATTTAATTTTTTTCTTACTACTAATTTCTTGAGCTCTCTTTGCGAAGGCAGCCCTCTAAAGTCTAATAACTTTACCAAGTGTTTGTTGGCACCATATCTTGTGAACAGACGGAAGAGCTTTTCCCAAATAAAGGGAGTCTCACCCTTTTGTAAAAGCAAACTTCGCGCTAAGCTTGAAGCTTCGGAATGGCCTTTGAGAATCAATTTTTCCTCAATGTGGGCAAGCTCGATTTTCTTCATTTCTCTTAATCGTCATATAAAAACAAATACTTAAGGCATTTAGCGCGTATAATTTATCTACTAAAAAACAGTGCAAAGCATCATAGACTGAGTTGTACCCTATCAAGGAGATCAATAATGTTTAAAGTACTAATTTTACTAAGCATGGCCTTCGCTGCCATGGCAAATGACTATACCAGTAATAAGTCACCTAATACTCCAGATAAGGTTAAAAAAGGAAATAAGAAAATTGTAGGCCTCACTAGCTGCAGTGATTCGCCTAATAGCAAATACTGTAATGAAGAATATAAGGTCTACAAAAGTCTTAAACATAGACCCTTTAGTTTATCCAGGCACCCAATATACGACGATCAGGGCGGTATCATCGGTAGGAATAAGAATTTAAGTGCTGACGATGAAATTACAGTTCTAACCGCCAATCCTTTGAAAGATCTCAATGGTGAGATCATTTTAAATGATAATGGTGAAGTCGTTTATGAGCAAACAATTATGAATGCTGGAAAATATTATAAATTCCTCAACCAGTTAGAAGTAAATCTCAATCAAAAAGGTCTTTCACTTAGAAACTCTAGTTATGATAAATACCAAAGCTCTACAAAAGAGTTTAAACAGTATTTGGCAGGTCTCGTTGGAGATGAAAGCTCAGAAGAAGGCGCAACAATCGGAAGAATGAAAATTAGGCGTTCGCTTTATTCGAAAATGTTAGATAGACAGGAAAGTTTTTTAAGAGATCATGATCGCTCGGAAGAAATTTTGAATGCTGCAAATGAAGAATTTTTCAGCAGTACAACTGGTCTTAATATTGATGGCAGGGAAATCCTCGATCCCATGTATGAAGTACTGCAAATTCATAGTGGGGACTCTAAGATGTATCAAAGAAATGTTGAAATAGATGAAGAGGTTTTTACAAGTGAAGCTATGGAGCAACATGCCGTCGCATCCCTTGCTAGAGATGAGGAAGATCAGTCTTCCACTCCGCCAAAGGACACTCATGTTTCAAAAAGCTATTCTAATGAATGGGGAGACAGGGGAAGTTTTGGTGTTTCACTCAATATTGATTCAGAGGCCAGTACAACTGGAGCGACGAAGGCCTATGCTTCTAACTTTGTTGAAAGTAAGATTTATATTTTTGGAAGTTCAAAAAGAGTACTTAACGCTGAAACTTACGCTTCAAGTACACATGGAACACGTTTTCAAGGATACTATGAGGTTAATGTTGGAAACGATCCCATTCTAAGTGATAACCAAGTTGAGGCAGCTCCTTTTTCTCAAAATGCAAGCTCATCACATTCAGTAAGCAAAGCTAAAAATATTCGATTTATGTTAGCGGGGTTCATCCCGATGAATGTGAGAGTATACGGCTCAGGAGAAGTTGGTGCACTTGTGGTGAATAAGGTATTTGACTCAGCTGTTGTCAGCCAAATCTATCCTTCAGTTAACATCGATGCTGGTGCAGAATTAGAAGTTGATTTACTAATTGCTGCTGCCGGTGTGGGTGCCAACCTAAAGATTGTTGAAGAGGATTTGGCGATAGACGCTAAAGCACAGATTACCTCTCGGACCGGTCAATACATTGGTAGAAGTGTGGTGTCTACCTATTCAAATACAAGCACACTTAACGGTAGACTTTATATTTATGTAGATATCAAACCACCATTTAGAGACAAAAGACGCTACTCTTATGATCTATTTAGATGGAGCGGTATTACTCAAGATGGTGTTCTTTTCTCTGACTCGGATTCAGTAAGTATATTCTAAGGAGATTGAAATGTTTTATGCTCTTGTGTTTGTACTATCTTGGTTTAGCAGCACCCCTTCTCAATGTGAATCCTTTCTCCCTTTGGCGGGAGAGGGGCTTTTATATAAAGTCCACATAGAAGTCACTTCAAAAGTTGACAGCAAAATGGGTGAATTACTAGGAGGAGCAAATGGATTTAATATTCAACTTAACTCGCTTCTCCAAATTGAAGGGCAAAAGAAAATACAAGCATTTGATTTTCAAAATACCTTGGTTGAAGACAGATCTAAAATGGGTGCCTTGCAAGTAGATGCAAATAGATTACAAAAAGAGCTAGACCACTCTTTTTATATCGAACGCGCTGCCAGTAAAGTATTTATTTATAGACCAGGTGCACAAATTAACTCGGTAAAAAATTTCCAGTCGTTAATTATCAGTAATCTCTACTGGCAATCAGAGCACCAAAATGCCCTAGGCATTTGGATTCAAAATAAAAAGGTTGATAAAGTAAATGGTTACTTTGAAAGTGGAAAGGACTGGAGTCGCGGGGTAGAGCATGACTCCCTTACTAAGCTATGGACAATTACCACTACTTACAAAACCAATAATCAAAATGTTAAAGTTGTGATTAAAGCAAAACAGCTCAAGGCTTATCAAGTTGAGTTAAAAAAAGAAATGCATTCAAATCTTAAAAAGGAAACACTAAGTCTTTTAGTGGACTGGGAAAGTATAAGTGAAAATTATAATAAGGGGTTACTTGAAAAAAGTAATGTCGATAACTTATTTGCAAATATTGTGAATAGAAAGATTGATGAAAAAAATATGTATAAAAACACGCGTTTACTAGAGGCCTATTTTCAACTATTTCCAAATAAGATCCCTCAGTATGTGGGGACAGCTCTAGGGCTAGCGCCCACAGGCCCAGAATTCAAAGTATTAATAAGAGGGATGCTCTTTTCAAAACGGCCTCAGGCCCAACTGGCACTCGCAAAAATTCTAATAAATCACAAACAAAAGAAAAACATCATAGCTTTTATGGGTCTCATAAGCTCACCAACTCAAATTGCTCTTAATCAGTTTTTCAAGGCAAGAAAAACAATTGGTGAAAAACACCATCCATTTTTTGATCAATTCCTAGCAATCTTGATTCGAAAATCTGGAGACTACTCTCTTCAGGGTGCAAGGTTTTTAAGAAAAACCTATTTGAAATTGGCAAAAGGACCTAAGAAAATTTATTCAATTCAAATTCTAGGACATCTTGCGAGTTCAAAAGATGAAAAATTCATCTTAAAAGCAGTTGATGATCCAGATGACAATATAAAGTGTGTGGCGCTAAAGTCCCTTCGATATTATCACTCTAAGCGCACCAATCATAAGCTTAGAGCTTTTTCAAAATCTGCAAATTCTCGGCTTGCACGCTGTACAGGTCTTGCTTTGTCTATGCGTATATCGAAAGTAACTCCCACTAACCAGTAGTATAATATCGGTCACTTAGAATGCTTATTGAGTACAATTTGTCCTTTAAAGTCGGGGGTAACCCAGTGCATAATAATAGTATCCAATTTGGACAAAATCTTTTTTTCTCAAAATAGGGATAAGTTTACGAAGGAATTACCATGAAAAGTTTTTTACTTGCATGCTCACTATTTGCTGCTAGCACAGTGGGTTTTACTCAAGATGTCGATTTTACAATCACCATTAACTGGGATGCCAATCATTATAGTGGACATAACTATGCTTGCAACAGACGAGGACAAAAGGCCTCCTCTGTTAATGGTAGCTCATTTCAGGATTTAACTCGGAAGCTTGAGTTTCAAACTAACATTTTAAGAAAATCTATTGCCAGAGAAGCCTATATATATACTCCTGGTGGAAGTTTAGTAATTGCAGAGCGTGAAAATCGTGCTTGCAGAGATGTTCGCTTTCCAGTTGCATGTAAGAGAGCTGTAAACTTTGAAGAAAGAGCAGATACTATTAAGCATAAATACAATAAGTACAAATCTGAGCTTACGACTTACCGGGCAGCTATGGGCGGATTTGACTCTAGTCAAGATGCACGCTTAGAGGCAAAAGCCGATCAGGCGAGAGCTAAGGCGCACCTTTTGAAAGGCCGTATTGATGAAAAATTAGCAGACCTCCTTGAGCTTAAAATGGGCCTTCAAAGTGCACTAGCTATGAATGACCCCGAAACTCAAGTTTTCAAGGGTGAACTCATTGCTCAAATTAAAGCAAGAAAACACCGTGAGCTTGAACAAGTTGCGGAGGCAATTGCCAAAGCTAAAAGACTTGAAATAGAAGCTAGAAATTACGCACCAATTTCAAATAGACAAGTTGCTTTAGCTAAGCGGGAGCTCGCAGTTCAAGTACAATCGACTATTGACGAGTACTTATTGCTTAAAAAGAGTGTTAAGAAAAATTCAAGTTTAGCACAGCGTAGAATTTCATCTCCAGGGAATTTCCCTAATAATAGCTATGAGAACGAAATGCGATGCGCTTCTAATGTATTTAATGAAATTGTTGAAGATGTAAATCGTCTTCCAATTCAATAGAACCAATAAACAAAATGACCTTGATAGGTCCGAGATTTATCTCGGATCTATTTTGGGTTCAAGCATTCGTGTCATGCATTTATATAAGGAGACAATGGTGAAAATACTAATACTAACTTTTTTATCTATTTTAAGTACATCTTTGGCAGCTGGCGGGAAGATGGATTGCTCGCGGGATGCTTTAAATAAGCAACCACCAAGAATAAAATCAAGGATGGAAATGATCTGTAAACGATCAAACAAGCTTAAACAAAATAATAAAAAGGCCTGGAAATATAAAAATGAACAGATTCAAAAATATAAAAATGAAGGAAAGCTAGCGATGGCAAAAATTTATAAAAAGAAAGGAAACCCTGGAATTAAACACGATTTAAAGGACAAAGTAGAATGGACTTACAAAACTTTTACTAGTAGATCGTCTACTTATACATGCGAAAGTTACTACTTTACGAAAGGTGGTGAAGAACTATTAAAAGTTAGAAACTATCCTTGCGGGTCAAGATAAGAGCAAAAGTGGATATAATACCATCAAGTTACCATCTCTATCGAGTCACATTTCTCCATCAAAGGAGAGAGGAACTTGATGCATAATGGTTATATTAACGGTGCTACTATTGGTACCAGCCCTCCTTTTACAACTGTTTATTGATGGCGGCTCACCTTTTGGACTTAGTGTCTCAAAAGTGGGCCGCCATCAATCATTTGAAATCTTTTTAGTCGGGTATGGTTTGTCACACTAGAGGTCTTTTAGTTATAATTTTGGGAAACTAAACCTTAGTGCTTATTTTGCCTTTGAGTAATTCAAATGGACAAAGAAGGAGGCACCACCCCGTGAAACTCTCAAAAATTACTCGATTTGTTACAATGCTATCAATTGTTTTTGTTTTTTATAGTGAGGCGAAGGCCACCACCATGGACTCAATCCATTTGCTTAATAAAACGAGCTGTTTTGTTCTCGAAGACAAAGGAGTTAAGACTCTTGAGTGTTTGGGTGAAAACAGTAAACTAAGCTCTCCCATTATTTTAGATAAAGATGCAATCATAAGCATTCATAGAGATCATATTTGTGCTGCTAATAAGACAGAGCTTATATGCAAAGGCAAAAACTTAGCATTGTCTGAGAAAATTTCTGGAATCAAACTTCTGGCCTCATCAGATGCCACAATTTGTTATGCCACAGATTTAGAATTTAAATGTCTGGGATCCGGGGCGATTGCACGAGCAACACTTCCCAAAGTAACAAAAGTTGTCAGTATTGCACTTGGCACAAATCATGGATGCGTGATTGATAAGTACGGAATTGATAAAGATAAAAAACCCAAAAAGAAAATTTCCTGTTTTGGAGACAACCGTTACGCTAAGGCCGACTCTCCAATTGGTATTTATAGGCCTATGATGGTTGCCGTGGGGAAGAATTATAGCTGCGCTCTTAATCAAAGATCTGCATATGAAAGAGAAGTAGTTTGTTGGGGGAAAAGATCTATCACTCCCCCGGCCCTTAAAGATCCCATCTATTTAAAATCGGCCAGGCACTTTGTGTGCGCTGTAGACCGGGTAAACTTCACAGATCAAAAGTTGGTTTGTTTTGGAGACGTTGTCCCCAAAGACACTCCTGATCTAAGCTCGGTTCAGGCAATGGAACTTGGACCCTACACAGGTTGTGCCTATGATAAAAAGTCTGCAGGACTTGTTTGTTTTGGACACAATTACAACCGGGAAGTGGAAATTTCTGCAGATATCTATAGCGCGAAACCCTCAAAAAAACTTCTCATTGAAAAAGACTTTGCCATTCCCGACAAGGAAGTCACAAGAAAAACTGGCCATACCCATACATGTGCTCTTTTTGAGTCGGGAAAGGTCAAATGCTGGGGATACAATTATTATGGAAATTTAGGCCTCGGTGATAAAAATAACAGAGGTGACAGTGCCGGAGAAATGGGTGCCAACCTTCCCTATGTAGACCTTGGAAAAGAGCGAGTTATTTCTTTGACCGTCGGGGCACATCACACATGTGCTATTTTTAAATCTAGAGGTGTTAAGTGCTGGGGTTATAACGGAAACGGGGAGCTCGGATACGGGGATGCAACTAACCGTGGAGATAACCCAGGAGAGCTGGGATCAAAACTAAAATTTGTAGACCTTGGTGGTGAAAAAGTACTTTCTCTTCAGGCCGGCTACCATCACACTTGCGCCCTTTTGCAGTCTAGAAGGGTTAAATGTTGGGGTTATAACACCTATGGAAGCTTAGGTTATGGGGATAGAAATAACAGGGGCAAGCTAAAAAGTGATATGGGAGTCAACTTAAAATTTATAGAACTTGGAAAAGAGAAAGTACAAAGTATCTTTACCGGAAGCTACAACACATGTGCAATTCTACAGTCTGGAAGGGTCAAATGTTGGGGCTATAATTCCTATGGCAATTTAGGCTATGGAGACAAAAATAACCGCGGGGATTCACCTAGTGAAATGGGAGTAAGCCTAGGCCATATTGACTTAGGCCCAGAGAAAGTTATCGAAATAAGCCTTGGGTATTATCACTCATGCGCAAGGTTTCAATCAGGTCGTATAAAATGTTGGGGATATAATTATTATGGCAATCTAGGTTATGAAGATAAAGTTCAGCGAGGAGATTCTGCTGGAGAAATGGGTACAAACCTTAAATATGTCGATCTAGGGGGAGAAAAAGTTGCGGGAATTCGAGCTGGCTTCCAGCACAGCTGTGCTCTACTGCAATCGGGAAGGATCAAATGCTGGGGCTATAATTACTATGGTCAGCTTGGATATGGCGATAAAAAATCTAGAGGTTTGGTCAAAGGTGAAATGGGAAGCAACCTAAAATATGTGGATATTGGAAAAGAAAAAGCCATTTCATTAAATACAGGAAATCATTACAGCTGTGCCATGATGGCCTCGAAACGGATTAAATGTTGGGGTTTTAATAGTTATGGTCGGCTAGGCTACGGTCATACTCGTAATATAGGTGATGGCCCAAAAGAGATGGGGAAAAACCTCAAATTCGTGGAACTCGGTAACCAAAAAATACTGGCATTTTAATTTACTACGGCATTGGCGCCTGAGCTAAACAATTTCAGAATAGGCTCTCAGAGCGCTGCGAGATATCGCGCACCAAACAAATGTTTGCCATACCAAACCCCATGTAATACACTACTCTCAGTTAAGGCCAAGTGAGAAGAATGTACTGTTATTGCAATGACTCTCAATTTACAAACATGTCTCCTAAGCATCATGCTTAAAATTCAAATATGTCCCACCCTTTTCACTTGGTCGTAATTTTTTAAAAGGAAGTGGTATGCAGGACAGTTGGACTGAGAACTTTGAGAAGGCATGGCAGAGAATAGAATGCGGTGATCTCTCTACAAGACTTGAATGTCTTGAGCAAATTTTTCAAACGACCCTTCTCTTGAAGTCTTGTGGTGAAAAACAAAACTGTTTTGGCTGCATGGAAAAATACTTTCTAAGCGGTTATCAAGCATTTTCATCTATTATCAAACAACGCCAATTTGAAATTGAAGTAAGGCAGCTTGCTAGAACACTCCTAAGCAAGGTTTTTGAGGAGCTAAAGATTTTTTACACTTTAAACAAGATGGATTATCAACAAGCGCTTTTAAATAGTCGTTTTAAGAAAGACCATTTTTATCTTTTTTGTTTATGAATATCATATTTGCCAGTGCCCTGGGCCTAGCGTTTCCAATAAATAAACCCAGATTTTTTTAGGCCTATAAGGCATTTTTTCCTGATAACTTGATCTTTTAAAAATCGAAAGGCGGTGTAGCTACTTTTCACGTCTTTTCCAAACCCTAGAATTCGGTTGCTATTTTTATCAAAAATTCCAATTTTGGAGGCACCATACATTTTCACATCTAGACCTAAGTTTGAAAAATTTGTGCAATTTTCGCTAAAGCTTAAATTACCTGAGGGTGCATTTAGAGATTGGTTTTTGAAAAATGATACCCGTTTTTGACCAACGCCAGTATGACAAAGATATTTTAGGTTAAAATGTTGTATGACCTCAAGTGCCGCCAGGGCATTTTTCTTTTGATTAAATTTAAAATATCTCTTATTTCCGTCTTTTACCTGCCATGATGGAGCACGATAACTTACTGTTAGTCGATTTGGTCTGAGCACTACGCATGAGTGTGAGATATAGGCCTTGTATAGGTATTTAACCGCCTTCAAATCTGTTGTAGTCAACCGATCTTGAAAGGGATTTAGAACGCCTCCATCTTTTCTCTCGATAGTTAAACCACCATTTTTTGAAAATGCATCCTCTTCATAATGCATTATAGAGTTGTAATCATAGGCCTGAAAATCTCGACCTGGTGTCGTCATGGTAGAATATTTTTTGAAATGGTCCCTATCTGAGCTATTAATATTACCCCAATTTATTTTAATGAAACGATCACGATCTTTTCTTGATTGTTCGTGGAATAATCCTGTTAAGTGGCCTAATTCATGGAGGTAAGATCTATATGTACAGGTATCGCTGAATACAACAGCATTTGCCGTAGATGGCATACCAATATTTGCCTTACATCCACTTCCTCCTTTGAAAGTAACGTAGAGTTTTTCCGAGGTCCTTTCCACAAACTTAATAGGAGTATTTCTTTCATAATATTCCATCGCCAATTGAAGTTTATCTGTGTGAGCAAAGCCAGAATCTATCTTGTAGAAAATGATTCCCCCCTTCCAAAGCACAGTTTCTTTGTCCACAATGGCCGCTGCAAATATCAATTGAGTATTAAGTAGAATGAGGCTAATGAGCTTAAGAGCTTTGATATCTCCCCCCTGAAAGGATGCTAATATAGCCCTAAAATGACTCAATGGACAAGTAAAGTCTCTCAAAAAGTAGGAGAAGGTTTGTGACGTTTCAATAACTTGGAACTAAACAATTCCCCTACTTTAACGGGACTATGATTGTATTTATTGAACAATAATTTGTTTTTCTATGGCGTATTCTCTCAAAGTATCGTTAAGTTCAGTGTAATCGAGAATGTTATCAAACTCGTTATACTCATCTCTAACGTTAAAATTTAGATTAGGTGTAATTGATTCAACTTGGTATCCCTGAGATCGTCCATGATTTTTAAACTCACTTATAAAGTCCTTGTAATCAACATAAAGAGTGTAATGTTGTCCATTTTCGAAAATACGATTTGAGTTAATCCAGAGTTGTTTAACTTTTCCATTGGCACGATGCAGGCGAATCTCTGTATTAAGTCCCTTGGCATCACAAACACTTTCATAGCTAAATGCGAGTTCAACCTTCTTAATTTCATTTATGGCCCTTACCTGAGTAAAAATAAAATTTCGAGGGCAATTCTCATCATTAACCTGAACTCCTTCACTTGGACTTTTATAGTAAGTTAGACTGTGAGTATTATTTTCATCATTAGACTCAACAATTACCTCATTTGGATCAAGCACTACCATGTAAGCCTGCTCAGTTTTCTCTTCCTGCGAAGAAGAGTAGAAGAATTGAGACTGCACATGAAATAACCACTTCTTCCCTGGAATGAGAACTTCTTTATTAGAACCAAAGTTTAAATTAAAAACATTGTCCTTTCCTGAGATTAGGATTGGCATTTGAGTAGAAGAATTCATTTCAAAGTATTCGCTCCCTATATTTTCTACCAGTAAGTAAGTTAAACCGCTATAAGATGTTTGTAGAAAATGTTGTGAAATTATAAGATCAGGCAACCCAACTTCTGGGATATCTAAATTTACAATAGTGGTGTTATTATCTTCATTAGATTCACCAATGCTATCAGCGCTATCGATTACTACTTCAAAGTCTACATTTTGACCTCTTAGTATATCAAGTTCAGGAATTAATATTTTGATTTTACCAGTAATATTCTCTCTTGGAATTGAAAGGTCTTCAAAGGTTCTCTCAAAGTCACCCGCTCGAACAATTAAATTAAATAAACGGAAATGTGAAAGAGAGTTAGTGCTATCTAAGTTTTTATAGCTAATCCCTAATTCAAAATCTCTAATTTCAATATTTTCAACCACTAGATCAGGTTTTGGAATGTCAGTGAATCTCACTGTTTTAGTTAAAGAGTTATTTTCTTCATTTAACTCTTCTGCTGTATTTTCAAAGTCAGCTGTAAATGTAAAATTGTAGTCAATATTTTCTCTAGCATTGAGCTCAGACATATTTACTGTTATCACGCCTTGCTCATTAGGCATGATAAAGGTGAAATCATTAACTGTAATGGCCACACCATCTTCAGAAGTTATTAGTAGCCGACTTATGGTACGCCAAGGAACAACACCAATATTTTCTAAAGTAACAGCTAATATCTCTCCATTGGCCTCAGCATTAACAATTCTAACGTCTGGCCTAAAATCAGGAGTGGTTAGATTTTTCTCAATTTTATTATTAAGGTATGTGCTCTCTTCAAAAATTCGATAATCATCTTCAGGACCGGATGTTTGGCCTTCCATTAGTGGATTAATTGATACACTAATTGTTCTAACCACACTATCCTCTCCTACAATACGTAAAAACTGATCACTTGAAAAACGTACTTCTTTTGACTCACCTTCTGCGAATTCAAAAATAGAGGCATATTCATAACTGGTTGGAGATTTAACTTTTACTGTGATATGTCTACCCGCCTTGAGAGAGTCTCCATTGTTTTGGACCAAGGCCACGATTTCGTGCCCATCTACATAGAAATCTGTCAATTCGAAATCATTGTGAGGCAGATCAGCTGTAATCGTTTTTGAGTTATTGATAGTATTTCCATCACTATCGGGAAGTCCAATGGATATACTAACCGTGCTATCCTCGGCCCCCATGACATAGTCAATCCACCCTAGACCAAATTTTATTTCTCTAATCTCGCCTGGTTCAAATGGATCATTTGTACCATGTAAAACTCGGGTGGTTCTTTGGTTGTTTCCAATACGAGGTGTAATATACATTCTCTCAATTCTTACTTCTTCTCTGCCTTTGTTCTCAACAATAACCGTGAACTCTTCCTTGCCTTTATCATAAGAAAAGTCATTGATTGAAAGATCTCTTGCAAAATTAAATGATATGATCGTTGATACTTCGTTGTCTTCTTGATTAGCATCATCTGCCACAATTTTAAAGAAAACCTCAGTGGAAACATAAGGCTCTAGCTCTAATTCCTGAGCATTGGTATAAAAACTTGATCCAGTGGTATAAATTCCACTATTCCATGTCTTAGATGTTTTGACAGATCCATCTTCATTTTTTGTATAAACGATTAGTCGTGCACTATCACAAATTTCAGGATTAATACAACTCTCCCCCTCTGCAACTACTTTAGGTTGAAAATATATGGAGGTTGTTACATAGGATATTCCAAGTTCCTCAATGACCAAGTTGTGTTCAGGGTAAGGAAAGTCAATTTGTTTTTCAAAATTATTATTATCATAGTCAGGCTCTCTGATGTCCTTATTTGCATTTATCTTCACAGTAAAATTGAAGTTGCCATAATGGCCGTTAAGACCTAGGCGTTCCATTTGGTTTTCATCCATCTCAATTCTTACAGGCTCTCCTCTACCAATACTCGTTATACGATAGTTTATTGAGCCAAAATTGTGCCGGCGCACCTCCATAATAGTACTTACTTCAACACCACTGTGAGTTCCATTATTTTTCACATAGACAACAATTTTTTCATCTTCAAATGTAAGATCGACAACCTCAAAGTCAAGATATGGAATGGCCACGTCTTTTGTTAGCGTATTGTTGCCTCCCACTTGATCGGACCAATTTGAAGACTTTATCCTAGCACTTATAGAATGCGCCTCTATTTGATAGGGAACATAAAAACTAGTAAGAGGATGATTAAAGATTCTTTCTTCAAAGGGGTCTAGAGTTTGATATCTCGCAGATGAAACCTGACTGGCCGCTGCTCCTTCAATATCGACAACGATGTAATCAATTTGAGTTCTCTGCGTACCATTATTTCTGATGACAAACTCTAGTGCTGATTCATCTTCAGAGATTCTCATATCAACAATCTCTAGATCTTTTTTTGGATGATAAGAAAATGCGTATTGGCCTTCATTGTCATCAATACTTGCATCATTTTTATTTATCCGTACAAAAATAGTCTCTTCATCGCCGTAATGAAAATTAAAACTACTTAGAGAAATTTCAACTTCTCTATCAACCGCTTGAAGATTAAATGATGAAGAATCCAGTGTTCTATCAACACCACCACTTTCATCTTTTGTGAACACAGTTAAAGTTACATCATTGCAAGAGTTTCTATTTTTACACTCTCCTTCGTTGGTACCAACAGTGACAAAGAAATCTTTATCCTCACTACGCATTTCTTTAATCACAAGATTAGAAAGAGGCGATGATCTTGAATCAAAATTCTCACTATAACGATTATTGTATTCTTCAATTTCATCAAAAAATTCATTTGAGTCTATAGTTGCATTTAGGTAATATTCATTATCTAAACTAAGATTAAACTCATCATGTAGATCTAGTTGAAGCGAGCCGCTAGTAGATCCACTAAGAAAGGTTTGAGATACATTATACTCTTTAGTTTGTCCCGCTATCTCAATTGAGATTTCAACTGTGCCATCATTGATTGTAAGATCTCTTCTCTTGTCTACCGAATAGTTTAAAGTGAGATTGCCATTTTCAATATTCATTGAGTTTATGGCAAAATCAAATGCATATTCAGGAATTCTTTCATAGAGTGATCTGGAATCATCTTGTGTGTTAATCATCTTAATTGAAGAATCTAGTGGTGAAATCGTTATATTAACTAAATTATAGTAGTAACTATCAAGGTAAGAAAAATCATTGTAAATATCTGCATTCAAATAATAATAGTACCCAGTATTTCCCTCTTCTATTGAGGGTAAGTTAATAACCTTAGGTTCACCATTAATCATCACAGTTAAAATATTTTGCTGTCCAGGTAACCCAGAGATTACTTTGTACTGAACTCCGATATCTCCCTGGGACGTAAAAAGACTCAGGATTTTTAAATCACTAACGGGAGTATTGAAAGAAATTTCTTTTGAATTATTCTCAGTATTAGTTTCTTCAAAACCGCTCACACTTAAAGTGGCACCAATACTTGACGTGCCCCCTGCAATTGAAAGTTGCTCAGAACTTGCAGTAAAGCTTATTTCACGAGTTTCCATCGCGCTCAATGTAAGGTCACTATTATTTAAAAGGGAATTACTACCTGATACAACCCCAAGACTAATTGAGGATACTTCAATAGGTGAATTGTTTTTAACCTGAACTATTCCTTGTCCATTTCCAAAATTGTAGTTTAAGGCCAATACTTCAAGGTCTCTTGGAGGATTAACTGAAGTGATGAGAACTTCACTGGTTAGAGAATCATTTTCAGGATTCTTATCCCTACCTATACCAAAGTCTTTAAGGATAAGATCAAATATATGGTTTTCAAGGGCATAAATACTAAGATCATTTTTCGCTAGAGTTATAACTTGATTCTCCCCTCTTAAAAGTGAATCTACAACATGGTCTCTTGTATGAATTTTTTCACTATTTTGATTATAAATATCAAGCTGAAGAAGAACTCCTTCATCAATCGCACTTAGACCGTTGTTAGAAAGCGTAATCTGGATATTCTCATCACTTTCTAATACACTCTCAATGGAGGCATCAAATCGCTCACTACCACTGAATAGGGCAATTGTTCCTTCAAAATCATTATTTTCCTTTGAGGCCTCATTAATTCTATTTTCTCCATCAATTTGAACTTTGAAATGAAATGACAATTGAGAATCCGGCTCCCTTGCATTGTAAAGTGAAAGCATTTTATCTTTTGAGAAGGCAATCCTCTTAGTACTTCCTGCTTCAATAATTTCATTTGCTGAAGAGAGCAGTGTGTATTCTTCTGGGTCCAGTTCAACAATATTGCCTTCACTATCTTCTGTTTTCATAAATTGAAGAGTAAATTGAAAGTTAGTTTGCGTGGAGAAAAGGTTTTCATTGCCATCTCCTATATTTCCGAGTGTTATGTAAATTTGATCTTCATCTGCCTCAAGCTCACTAAACTCGAGGTCAATAAAACCAGGAGAAATAAAAGGTGTTGTTCCAAGACTTTGAATACTGGATCCTTTAACAGCATTTGCAAAGAAGATGACTTGCTCATCTTTTCTGAGCTTATCTAGTGATAAACTCGCTCCCTGATAAACCTCTTCCCCAACGGTCCAATAAACTTGATAATTTATATCTTCAGCATTCGCGGTGTCTTCTGTTAATTCATAACTTCCCACAAGACTTCCATCTTCAAAAGTATATTGAACGCTCTCAAGTGCATTAAGATCTGGCTCAATAGCAGCAGTCTCTACAGCAGGTGCTGGTACCACTGGAGCAGCAGTCCCACCGCCTCCGGCACTACCTCCACCACCGCCACTATTACATCCACCCATAAATACTAGTGATGAAAGAATAAGTGAAAGAAGAATTGCTTTTAGGTGTCTCATTTTCCGTCCCTGGTAAATAAATTTCGTAGAAACCACAAGGTTTCTTACATAAGTTATTTCAAGTTCTGTACCAGTAAATTCAATAAGAGCTATTGAAAGGTTCAATAAAAATTATGGAAATTTAAATATTATTTATAGGCTATCTGACTATTTTGCACCAGTAAGTGCGCAATGTCCCCACTGTGCCTGTACTACCATTGGGACCCAAAATATTGCCTAATAAGCTTTAGTACACTGTTCATTTTACTTATCTAAAAACTTCCAAGTATCGGCTCCATCAAATCGTCTTACTTGAATTTTCTCAATATCTACATTGGTAAAAAGTCGTGCATTAACTCCCATACGATCTGCTCCCTTGGGGTCTAAACTCTCCCAATGGCTCAAACATCCACACTTTGAACACCTAACAAATGCTATTTGCTCGTCTCCCCAGCAATATTTTTGAACGGAGCTTGGCACAGCTGAGATTTTCACATTTTCACTTGAAAAATAGGCCATTAAACTTCCATAACGACTACAAATACTACAACTGCAAGAAGTAAGTGTTGCAGGAACTTCTGCATCAATTTGAATTTTAAGAATTCCACAATGGCATGATGACTCTATCATTTAACAATCCTTATTATTAATTTTCATTCGGAAGCCGACCTCTACATTATTACCATCAGGATCTCTTTGTTCCATCTTTAATTTAAATTGAAACTTTGCTGCTCAGAAGCAACCATTACCAATAAGATCACACTTTCTTAACATGAGAGTATGAAAAATTTGATTTCTCTAAATCCATTAAACTTTGGTGGCCTTACCTTATAGTTATTCCAAAGGACAGTTCTAAAGCTAGCTATTTCAATTCTCTTGATTCACTAAATCCTGATACAATAAAACACAATTGGGGGAAATAAATTCTTGATGAAATTAATCTCTATTTTTTTTATATCATTTTTTATTTTTATTAGTGCTTCCATGGCCCAAAGTTATCGACTTGACCAAGAAAACCTCCCTGTCATGGAAGCCGGACTAGGTATTGGTTGGGCCAATTTCCCCTACTATCCCGGGGCCTCCAAAAGAAGAAATTTTGTCCTTCCCTACCCAGCTTTTATTTTTAGAGGTGACAAGGTCCGGGCCGATGAGGATGGAGGTATGCGAGGAAGATTCTTTTCGAATGAAAGATTTGAAATCAACACATCGGTAGGCTTTTCTCTTCCGGTCAATAGTGACGATGTCCCCTCAAGATATGGCATGGATAATTTAGATCCACTTTTTGAACTCGGCCCTGGAGTTATCTACCATTTTATCCCCGCCAAAAAAGGACGCAGATACACTCTTTCTCTCAACCTCGGAACTAGAATTGCGATCAGCTCAGACTTTAAACATACAAAACACAAAGGTTATGTGCTTCATCCCCTACTCTTTGGATGGTATAAAATCCACAAAAACCTCACTGTGTTCAATGGCCTCTCGGCCACTTGGGCAACAAAAGATTACCATAACCATTTTTACAGGGTTAAAGGACGAGAGTCCGGAGCGCTTAGGCCCAGCTATGAGGCCAAAGGTGGAAATATGTCCATAACACTTTCAACCTTTTTCATTTTCAATTTTTTAAAAAAGTGGTCAGTCTTTGGAGGCGCCGTCATGACAAGTTACGACCATGCCTCAAATAAGGACTCTCCCCTCCATATCAAAGATCACACCGTATCTGGAATTACCGGCCTGACTTTTTGGTTTTATCAAAGTGATAAAAAACAAAAAATCTAAAAGCCTTAAACCCTACCAACTGAACGGTACACGGTTAACTGTGCACCGTTCAGTTTACAGTTTCAGTTCTAAAGATAATCCCTCTCCTCTCGTAACTGCCCAATAAGTTGTCGGGCCCTTCTATCTTTTTGCCGGTGCGGCCCTATGTCATTTATATTATTTGGCCAATCGTAATTTTTCTGCCAATATTTTAACATGTCATTTGATGATCTAAAAAACATTGCTG
>JABIHA010000088.1 GCA_018649885.1 Bacteriovoracaceae bacterium | reverse complement strand
TCATACATATCCATACTAATCACTCCTCCTCCGATACAACGGGATGCTATTAAGCTTCGTGTCATATCAAAATGTGAGGTGGGTGACTTTTAGGCCGTTAAATGGCACTTACCCGGGTGACTATTGGACTGCTAAAACCACTGATTGGCCCTGCTTCAACAGGCCTAATTTCACTGATCGGGCTGCTCTTGTTTACGCTCTTCTACTTTAGGTTAGAAAAGATATGAAAGTAGCCCTTTCTATAAAGGCTATCTGTAGCACGATTGACTTTTGGTTGCTGTTAAGTAAAAACAGTATGTTACATACGCTAGCCAAGTCTTTAACTTACTGATTTTAGGATAGGATACCATTTGGAGATTTCCAAACTAAGAAATTTAAAGATTAGGAAACTTTAAGCCGAGTAAATCATAGTTAACTATTTAAATTTAAAGAGATGTCTTCTTTTTACTTATTTAATTAAATAAACTAATATGTTAATTTAGTTAAAATTATATTTATTATATGGTTAACAAAAATGTTGATATGGCTAAAAAAATAAAAAATACCCTTAGGCTTAGTGACTATCTTGACGAGATCATCTCGCAGGGAAGGCATTACTTTACTGTCGACGAACTTAGGCAAGCAGGTCTAACAATCCAAGAAAAATCAATTTCTGTCTCCTTATCAAGGCTTGCAAAAAAAGGAAGGATCAGGATGCTACGTAGAGGTTTTGGCATTGTACTGGGCCCAGAATCAAGTGAGCTACATCCCTCTTATTTTTTAGATGCAATGATGAAGTTTATTGGGAGGGAGTACTACATAGGGCTTTTATCAGCAGCTGCGCACTGGGGGGCTTCACACCAAGCAAGCATGGCCTACCAAGTGATAACAGATAAAGTGGTCTCTTCTATTACATTTAAAAGGGGAAGAATTGAATTTGTAACCAAGGGAACTACCTTCCCAGAAAAGTGCGTGGATAGAGTTGCAAGTGTAGGAGGTTATTATCTAATTTCCTCACCAGAGTTAACAGCAATCGATTTGGTTCGATTCCCACAGGTATGCGGCTATTTTAACAATGTTGCAACAGTGCTTTCTGACTTGGCCGAAAAATGGGATGGTAGAAAAATGATTTCTCTGTGTCATGATCCGAAAATACCAAATGTGACTTTGCAAAGATTAGGCTATATGTTGGATAAAATCTTGGGATACGAAAAGGAAGCAGAATATATTTTTAGTCCCCTTGAGAAAAGAAAGTATACACCAGCAATGCTTTCATCCATTAAAGATGATAAAAAAATAAAGAGAAGTAAGTTCAAGTATGATGAGAAGTGGAAGCTTTATATCAATACTCAAGTGGAGCCAGACTAATGATACCTAGACCTACTATAATTGCTTGGAGAAAATTTGCAAATTGGCCACAAGATGAGCAGGTCGAACAAGATCTAATTATTTCGCGAGCTTTAATTGAAATTTTTAATCATCCCAATCTAAAAGATAAACTTGCTTTTCGCGGAGGAACAGCGCTTCACAAATTGATTTTTCCAAATGCTTTGAGATACTCAGAAGATATAGATTTAAATCGACTTGAAAAAGGAGCTAATGGAGAAATAATATCAAGTGTAAAAGAAGCGTTAAAATCAATGCTGGGTAAACCCATCAAAATAAATACAAGCTTTAGAACACTAACTTTATATTTTAGGTATAATTCTTGTGTCAATACCCAAAGAAAAATAAAAATAGAAATAAATTGCAGAGAAACACTTCCCAAAGAAGACCTATTTGAAATGCCCTACAGCATTGAGTCAGAATACTTTAATGGGTCAGCTAATATAAAAATGTTCTGTATTGAAGAGATGATTGGGACAAAAATACGAGCACTTTACCAGAGAGAAAAAGGTAGAGATTTATTTGATTTATATCAGGCCAGAGAGATTGAGATTATCGACTGGGCGAAGGTTGTAGATAATTTTTTAATGCTAGAAGATATAGTTGAAAGTAAGGTAACAAAATCTGACATTGAAAAGAACTTATCCGAAAAAATGAAAGAGGATAAATTTGTAAATGACATAAGACCATTATTACCAAGTGATGTAGACTATAATCCTGAAGCTGCTTACCGCTGGTTTGTTGAAAGGATACTTCCTCTAATTTAGTATTTAACTTTAATTCAAAGTGTCCTCGTTTAGTCTGCACTGAGACGGGTAGGGACAATATAAAAGTAAGCTTGCTAAAACTTCTTTTCTTCTCATATTACAAGGGAGAAATGGGCTCAAAGGTACTCTCAGAGGGGGAGGAGCCCACAGTGGAACTGCAGTCCCCCGAGAATCAAGCAATAAAACTCCCCACTTCTTTAAACTCAGAATCACAGAACTCTTTCGAAAGCACTTACATCGAGCCCCTATAGCTTAAACAACCGGAGGACAAGTATCATAACCAACCCTCAAACAATCGCTGAACTACGCCACAGCCTACAAACAACCACAGAACGTTACTCGGAAGCCTATTATCAATTCTGCTTGTACGATATAATGAGAGTTATTGAGTATAAGGAAGTTACGTCGATTTTCGCGGGTGATTTAGGGCCGATTTAAACTTAGAGAGTAGGGAAGTGGGGTGCTTTGAATACATTTTATTTACAGTAAGTTCAGAGGTGTACCAATTAAAAAGAATGCACAAAACATTGGCATTTTATGGATATATTACGAACTAAGACTATAAAGTATTTATATGAATGGGCATACTAAATTCCAACACCTCTTCTGAGGAGACTCCTAAAATCTCTTTTGCTTCACCCATACCTGTGATCATAAGCTCTAGCTTTTTCCTGAAGAGTTTTTTAATAGATTTAGTCAGGACTTCAGCCTTATCTTGATTGTAGTCTTTTGCAACGATTGCCTTAAATAGAACAACTTTTGATTTTCTAATCTCCTGGTTTATCTCTGCCACGTCCTTCATAATTTCAGAGTGAAGCTCAAGAAATTTCTCACGCTGTTCTTTTGTGAGATTTTCTGATTTTTCAAGAATATCGCGAGTACGACTAATCATTTGCTCCCTATTATCAACTCCCATAACTGATTTCTTCTCCTCTTCAATTTCCTCTTTGACTGTTGAGCTACACGCGAAGACAAAGACCATAATTAGAAAAACCCCAAATAATTTGTTCATAGAAATCTCCTATTTTTACCGTGTATAAACTCTGTTATTTCAACAAGCTCATACCCCTTATTCTTGCTGGATTATAAAACGATTACTTAAAACATTAATGACATCAATCACAAGTGGGGATTTAATGAAGAAAAAAATCAAAATAAAGACGAAGTGGCGCCAACAATATTTTCTCTGCGCAGAATAAAATTGATCAAAGCTGTTAGAAAAAATGATATTTGTTTTAGGTAAGAAAAAGCTAGCGCTATAACTTCCCTTTTCTAATGTTAAAGTATTCCACAAAAAAATGGTATTCACGGACTATAACTGCAGACTATAAATGCAGATTATTGCCTTAAATTCTACTAAATGGCATAATATGGTTATGCTACAGATTATTGCCTTAGTTTTAATTGCAGGATTTTCGGGAATTTACTTCTTGCAGGACAAGTTAATTTTCTATCCACAGAAGCTGAGCAAGGATCACCAATTTCATTTTCCAGCAAAATTTAAGGAGTCTTGGTGGGAAGTAGACAAAGGTGTCAAGATACACGGCCTGCACTTTTTTCCAAAACAGGAGTCAAATGAAGTAATTTTGTATTTTCATGGCAATGCAGGATCTTTGGATAGCTGGGGAAATGTTGGAGTAGAGCTTTCGAGACTTGGGTATCACGTTATTGTCATCGATTATCGCGGCTATGGTAAAAGTGGCGGCTCAGTGGCACCAAAGAGTCTTCTATCCGATGCCTTAAAAATTTACGATATAGTTGCCAAAACTTTTGCCCCCGAAAATGTGATCATCTACGGGCGAAGCATAGGCACCCCCATGGCCACTCACCTTGCTTCCCAAAGAAAGTGTAGCAAGGTTGTACTGGAAACACCCTTTGATACCCTATCAAGCTTATTATCAGTGCACTATCCCATTGTCCCCAAATTTTTCCTGCGTTATCACTTTAATAATATTGATCGCATTAAAGATATTAAGGCCCCCATTTTAATCGTCCACGGGACTGCGGACCAAATCATTCCCTATGAAATTGGAAAAACGGTCGCTGAAAAGCTAACTGAAAAAGATAGCTTCATCACAGTAGAAAATGGTGGGCACAATAATCTCTCTAACTTTGAAGCCTACTGGCAAGGTTTGAAAGGTTTTTTGCTGAAGGATTGAATGTACGTACTTTTTGCAGGTCGTGTAAAGATGAAGGAGTTTTTATCCAAATGGAATAGGGGGCTACTTGCTTTGTTTTAAACTATTTTGCCAAATAAATAAAAACGAAATGCCTGCTAGCAGTCCTACTCTTTATCAAGTGACCACCGTTGAAGTTTAGCCTGGATCTCTATAGTGACGTACTCAAATCGCCTTTTGTAGCCTTCTGCACGAGAATTCTGGCCTTCTTTTTAAACTCGTGAAATCGTTATTATACAGGTGAATCCATTCGCTCGGTGTTGGGCCCCGATTCTTGCCAGGATCTGTATTGAGTTTATACACGCTCTATTTTTACAGTATACAACAGACGATATCATATTTTTTTGATATCGTTTATCAGCCAAATAATTGATTTCCAATCCTTGGATTTTTTTCAAAGTTTTTGGATTTTGAGCAAGTAGCTATTTCTTCATTTTAGAACAAAAAACCAAGATAATTATATCTAGAAATCTCTCTGTAAATCATTTGGCAACATTTAAATGTCACAGTAGTTATGGATAAGACATGTATAATAACGATTACTCGAATGAAACATAAGTTAAGATTCCATTATGGTTTTTGATCTTTTTCAAATATTTAAAGATATTTGCATTTTTGTGGTAGTGATTACCTGGAAAATGGAGGAAATAATGAAATTTCTAATATCTTTAGTAGCACTTTCAATTCCCTTTTGCCAGGCAGTTGCCTCTGAATCTTGGGTTTTGAGAGAGGTTCAAGAGCAATATACTTTCACCAGTCTCGGTAGCATTTCTATATCTAGTCATAATATGATTCCCGTTGCTGGTAGGTTTTACAAGCAACTACAAATTTATGGTAAGACTTCTGAGCATGGTGAAATCAAGTGGCTTTTTAGAAATTTTTGGCAAGTCGGTTCTGGTGGTGGTATGGCCGTTGATAATTTTATTAAAAACTGTCTAGAAGTGGCCATGAAGGCAAAAATCCACAATAAAACTTTTGTAATTACCACTAATAATCGCTATGCCAACCCCGGTAGTGGTCCTGCAGGTGAAGGAAATAAAAGATTAATTACTTTCGGCAGACCCAGTTATTCGGGATTAACAAGAACACTTCCCAGCGATACCGTGTGTAGCATTGATTAGGTTATGATTTTTGCTTTAAGACCTTTTTTAAAGGGATAGAGCTCATTTGAATTGCTTACAGAAAGGGCTACTTGCCTAAACTAGATTAAAATTTATTTTGCCAAATTAAAAACGATAACGAAGCCAGCAATCCTCCTTTATATCAAGTGATCGCCAATGAAAGTTTGACCTATGGATATCTATAGAAACAGTCTCAACCTGTTTAAGTTGGGCCTTCCGCAAGTAGCCCCCTTCTATTCCTCTCCTGAATTCTTTTGAATATATTTAGCGGCGTGTTTTCTTTGTTACAAAGGTTACAAAGGTTACAAAGGTTACAAAGGTTACAAAGGTTACAAAGGTTACAAAGGTTACAAATTATTTGTAAGAATTTTCATTGTATCTTTTTTTTTGTCGTAAATAGTTTTTAGCTTTCATAATGATGGAAATTATATGTTTTGGATGTAATTTGAAATGATCTTTCTCAATTTTTATCCTGGATGATATTCATTCAGTAGGAGTGCTAGTTTTTCTTTGCCCTTTGAATATGATTTTTTATGAATCTGGACAGGTCTATATCTAATTCAAGTCAGATGATAGTTTTGTATTTTATGTTATATGAATGTTTTTATAATACGGAGGGGGCATAATTATGGAAACTAATAACACTGACATATTCCCATCTTTTGCGGTGGAGTGGGAGTTGCAATTATTGAGTTCTGATGATCGTTGTCTTGTCAATAAATCAATGCAACTTTTAGATACCCTTCCCCATGCGGGGTGGTATCGGCCAGAATTCTTTCAAAGTTCAATTGAAGTTCATTCTTCTATTTGCCATAATTTGTCACAATTATCAGACAATTTAAAAAAACGTTTAGAGGAACTGAGATCTTCTTCAAAAACATTGGGGATTGATCTTAGTGGTGGCGGCACCCATCCTTTTGACCAGCAGCTGATAGAATTTACGCCCCTTCATCGTTACATGGAAATGGAAAAAAAAGCTTGTTATATAGGGAAACTTTTATCGACTTTCTCTTTTCATATACATGTAAATGTAAAATCATTGGAAGACAGTATATACCTTCTCAACGGTATCACACCTTATCTTCCGTTATTATTGGCCTTAAGCGCGAATTCACCATTTTATCATGGTAAACGAACAGGTTTTCAATCTTTCAGAACGAGGCTTTTAAGTATGGATCGTAGTTATGGACTACCTCCGAGATTTAAAAGTGTGAAGCAATTTAGAAATTTTTACCTTTTGGCCCAAAAAACACACACTTTTGAAAACTACAAAGATATTCATTGGTATTTAAGACCACGTCCTGAAATCTCAACATTAGAATGCCGAATAATGGATTCACCAACTTCCATAAGAGAGGCCGTAAAATTAACAGCTTTTTTTCTAGGCATATATTTGATAATAAAAAAAGATGTGGCCATTGAAATTGAGGGTATTGATACTTGGCCTTTAAACCTCCCATCTTGGATAAACAAAGAAAATATTTTTAGGGCCTCACATTATGGGCCTGATGCTGAAATGATCGTTAGTGAAAATGGAAAAATGGTAAAAATGAAAGATTTCATCAAAAAACTTTTACCGTATATTGAAGAGCAATTCTCCGATTTATCAGAAGAAGAATTGATGGATATTTTCGAGGGAGCAGCAAATCAATCACCAGCAGATAAACAACAAGATATATTCCATAACCATCATTCATTTGAGGAGCTTTCAAATTATATGGTTAGTCATTTAATGCTTAATAATATTCCATTTTAAAGTGGGTTGGTATTTTTAGAAGCTAGACAAAGTGGAGTTAAAAGGTAGAAAGCGAAACCTGTAAAGAGTGTCGCCGGAATGCCAATATAAACCACAAGAAGTCCTCCTCCTAGTGCGCCGATGACTGAAAAACTTCCATTGGCGGCCAAGACCATGGGAACAGATGAGACAGATTTTTGTCTTAAAAAGTCCATTCCGAGAGGAAATGGCATTCCCATAAAATATGCCAGTGGGGCCAAATTCAAAAAACACAGAGTAAATTTTAACAACATTTTAAGGTGGAGAAAGCCGCTTAAGAGCGGAATAAAGATGTAGTACAAGACAATTCCTATTAAGACAATTGCGGCCACAATTAAACTTAGTGCAAATTGAGTGCTGCCTCCGATTTTCTTAACCCAGAAATTTGAGTGCAAGCTACCAAGCCCAGCAAAAAAGAGAAAGGAGCTGTATACTAGCGATACCGAGTAAATTGGATGTCCCAAAAAGAGAGTGAATTTATGAATTAAAGACAGCTCTATAAACATGAAAGCAAGCCCTAAACAAGAAAAATAAATGATCTTTTTTACCAGGACTGATTTTTGGGGAGTATATCTCAGCTCCTTCCTATAATAGATAGAAGTTGGAATTAGGATAAAAATCAGGCCAACAAAGACTGCCATTATTGTGGTTAACCAAAGAAGTGCATGATCCCAATCAAGAAGATGTATCCCCATTTTATTTTTTGTTAAGAAGAGATCGATAAAAGTTTTCAATTTAAGAAAGTGATTGAAAAATGGCCGATCGTCAGTTGTCGGAGAAAGTTTGTAACTATACCTATTAATAAGTTTTTTCTCACCCAGCATATCCTGGGTGATTTCATAGGACAATGCCTGAGGATTTGAATTATACCTATTAACCTCTTCTTTTTTTATATCCGGCAAATACACGAGATCAAATGACTTGCTTCCCGCAAAGGATCTCATACTTTGCAATTCACTCGGGGTAAATGGAACCTTGGATACCATCAACAATGAAGTTTGAATACTTCTAAGTAATGCCAGGTTCTTCCCTGGATACTTCACTCCCTTGTTGGTCATTGATTCTATAACTATGTTGAATAAACGAATAGAATCTCTAGGCGGCCAATGAATCCAGCGAGAGAAAAAAACAATTCCTCTTTCGGTTAACCGGCTCATCACTTGCTCAATTCCTTCTACCGTCAAAAGAAAATTTGGACGAGTCGTGTAGGCCCCACTCAAATGAGCAGTTTGCGATTCCCACAAGGAGAGCTGTATCAGATCATATTTCTGCACGCTAACTTTAAGATAATTTCGTGCATCGCCGATAATTGAATTTACCGAAGGATGCATCAAAAACTTTCCTGTATACTGAGGGTATTCTTTCAATAAAGAAAATAGAGCGGGATCATTGCCAACGACATCAACTTTTTCAGATCCCATCGCCAAGGCCTGATGAATATTACTTCCCCCTCCTGGCCCTAGAATCAACACACTTTTCCTAGGCCGTTCGAGCACAAAAGGGAGATGTTCCAGAAGATATTTTTGATATGGCCACAGTTTTTCTTCTTCCTGAAGTGAGTTTATTGATAAAAAACTATCTCCATCAAAAAATAATCCAAGCTGCTCGGGAATGCTTCCCTGAAATGCCAGACTCAGCCCTGGAGCATATCGAAAAGGAAGAGCTGGACTTTCAACAACAGTTTTTCTACTAAGAGGATCATCGTATTCCTTTAATATATTTGTTTTTGGTATTCTAAGTACTCCATTGAGTTGCTTATGTGGAGATAGATGAAAAGAAAATTTATTAGACGGCCACAGAAAATTTGCACAGAGAAAAGTCAGTAGTAAAAATAGGGCCCAGTATTTTTTTTTCAGCTCCCAAAATAATATATAGCAGGCGATTAACAGGCCAAGAGAAGAAATTGTCGTAAGTCCCTGCTTTGGTCCCAACGCACTAATCACTATTATCGCCAAAAGAGATCCACTAGCGGCACCAACTAGATCAAAGAAGTATATCCTCCCTCCCCTAAGCTTTTGCTCCAAGTAGTAACTTCCTAAGAAGGCACTCACTGCCGCAAAAGGAATGCTAAGTCCTACAAAAAAAATAAAAAAATAAAGTAATTGCTTATAATCCCAGAGTATCTCCTGCGGAGAGAGAGGAATTCTTTGCAAGAGATAAAATGTAAAAAATGCCGAAAGAGAAAATAAGGTGCTGAAAAGAAATCGAAAAAACTTAAGTCTCTTTTCAATCATATCTTTAAATATGGCAAGAGCAACGCCGCCTGCCGAGTATCCAAGCATGGCAAGACCAAGCACGAAGGTCACAAGATTGGACCACTGGATCAGAGACATTAGCTTCATCAAGAGAATTTGGTATAGAAGAGAGGTCAGAGAAATGAAAAATATGGGAAATAAGCGAATAACCACGATTAGTTCCTAGTAAGAGGAACAAATCGTACCGGTAGAATGTTTTTGCTTTTGACGCCGGTAGCACTTTTTTCTACCAAAATTAGATATTGAACTTGAAAGGTACCACCGACAGGAATAATCATTTTGCCACCAATTTTAAGTTGTTTGATGAGACTTGGTGGTATGTGTGAAGATGCTGCTGTCACAATAATCGAGTCAAATAGATCAGGTATTTTCCGATTGCTTTGTCTATGCTTGGAAAGGCCATAATACCCATCTCCAGTATAGCTAAAGATATTTTTGTAACCCAAACCTTTAAGTAATATCTTAGACTTTTTCGCCAGCTGAGGAATGATTTCAATACTATGAACTTCCTTTACCAGTGGAGAGAGTACTGCTGCTTGATACCCAGAACCAGTACCGACTTCTAAGACCACGTGACTCTTTTTAGGTCTAATAACTTCAGTCATCAATGCAACGATGAAAGGTTGGGAAATAGTCTGCCCATGGCCAATTGACAATGGGCGGTTGGCGTAACTATAACGCCTTAAGTATTGCGGAATAAATTGACTACGAGGAGTATCACGCATGGACTTTTCCACAGAGGGACTCATTCTTAGTATGCTAGTTGTGCCAGAGGATTCAGCAAATTGTGAATTAATTATTTTTAGCAAAGCACTGCGCTCATCTCGAAAGCGATCCGTTTTGCCCACGGCACTCACTAAAATAAAAAACAACCCCAATGTTAAAAGTGCTTCCTTCATAATAATTGAGTTTCACTTTGATTCAAGAGTTTGTATATGACTTATAACATTTTTATAACTTAATAAAATTGGAAAGGGAGAAAGTTGTGGGCCCTAATTCATTTAAATCCTGTTCTAAGTTCTTTTTTACTTCTGAGAGTGTGACGGAAGGCCACCCCGACAAAATTTGTGATCGAGTTGCCGATGGCATTTTAGATGCGATCTTGGAACAAGACCCAAAAGGCCATGTTGCGGGTGAATGCCTGGTTACCGCTGACCTTCTCCATTTGGCGGGAGAAATCTCGGCGAAGGCCAGTATTGATCCTGTAGGTATCGCTCGCCATATTATAAAGGATTTAGGATATATCGAAAGTGAGTATGGATTTACTCACAATTGTAAAATTATCAATTCTATTAAGGAACAAAGTGCTGATATAGCTCTCGGGATCGAAAAGAGCGGGCATGAACTCGGCGCTGGCGACCAAGGCATGGTGATTGGCTTTGCCGTATCTGAAACCCCGGAATACATGCCCCTTCCAATTAAATTGGCCCACTCATTAACGAGGCGCTTAACAGAAGTTCGCAAGTCAAAAGAGCTCCCTTTTCTACGCCCCGATGGTAAATCACAGGTTACCCTCGAATACCATAAAGGAAAACCAGTCCGAGTGAATACCATCATCGTTTCGGCCCAACACAATCCTGATATAGAGATTGATAAGCTCCGCCATGAAATCAAAGACAGGGTGATTTGCCACTCCATTCCAAAAAATTTGTTAGATGATAAGACAATTATTCATATTAACCCCACTGATCGTTTTGTTATTGGAGGCCCGCTTGGTGATACTGGAGTCACTGGTAGAAAAATTATTGTCGACACTTATGGAGGAATGGCACGTCATGGAGGAGGTTGTTTTTCAGGTAAGGATGCAACCAAAGTTGATCGTTCAGGAGCATATATGGCAAGATATGCAGCCAAAAATTTAGTGGCTTCTGGTTTTGCCGATAAATTGGAAATTCAAGTTGCATATTGTATTGGCAAGGGCCAATCGGTAGCTATGATGGTAGAAACTTTTGGTACCGGAAAAGTAAGTGACCGTGAGATTACTCGAATTTTAAAATCGAAGTTTGACTTTAGACCAGCAGCTATTATCGAAAAACTCGAATTAAATAGGCCCATCTTTGGGCGCACAACAAACTATGGCCACTTTGGGAGAGAGGATGAGGGCCTTGCTTGGGAAAAAGTCGATCTATCACTTTAAAAAATATTGATAATCGTCAGAATAATGACCTGGATAGATCAAGAAAGATATCTTAATCAAATATCATATTCGTGTCCGGCAAAAACACTTGATAAATAGAACAAAGTGAATTAAATCACCTGCAAGTTACACTTATATATTGGTGTTTTTATGAAAATTTTATTCACTACATTGATAGTCTTTTTCTCAAGTAGTTGCTCTTTTGCCACAGATGAAAGCAGCGCTCACTTGAGAGACATGAGCAAAGCTTTCTCAAATATAGCAAAAAAATCATCACCAACAGTGGTTTTCATAAAAACAGAGAAAACTCAACTGATGAGTGGGAAGTTGCATTTCTTTTTTCCTTTTGGTGAAGAGCTATTCAATCACTTTTTTAAAAATAGAATGCCCAAAGGGCAGACACCCAAAAAGAGAAGTCGCAAGGTTGTGGTTCAAGGGAGCGGCTTTATTGTTTCAAGTGATGGGCACATATTGACTAACAACCATCTCGTTGATGATGCAGACAAAGTAACAGTTAAGTTGCTAGATGGACGCGAACTCACGGCCAAAGTTGTGGGAACTGATGAGCACTCGGATATAGCGGTCATCAAAATCAAGGCCAAGAACTTACCCATCCTCCCACTTGGGGATTCTGACAAGCTAAATGTCGGAGAATGGGTAGTCGCTTTAGGAAACCCTTTTGGCCTGTCTCACTCTTTGACTGCGGGGGTGGTCTCCGCCATAGGGAGAAGCTCTCTGGGGATTGCAAACTACGAGAATTTTATACAAACAGATGCCGCCATCAATCCTGGTAACTCTGGGGGACCACTGATTAATCTTGATGGAGAGGTCGTTGGCATGAATACAGCAATCTTTAGTCGTTCAGGCGGATATATGGGGATAGGTTTTGCCACCCCCATCAACATGGTTAAAAAAATCAAAGAACAGCTGATCAAAGAAGGGAAGGTCACTAGGGGGTACTTAGGTGTCGCCATTCAAAGCCTAACTAAGGAATTGGCCGAACAGTTTGACATCAAAGACCTTAAAGGAATTCTCGTCTCGGACGTGGAAGAGGACACTCAAGCACAGAGGGCAGGATTCAAAATTGGAGATGTGATTGTGAAGTTCAATGGTAGAGAAGTCAAAGAAGTTCCTTCCTTTAGAAATATGGTGGCCCTAACACCTCCTGGCAAGGAAAAGACAGTTGTAGTTGTAAGAAATGGAAGGCAGAAAAAACTTAGGGTCAAAATTGGAACTCTCCCTACAAAAAAGACATCTTCTAAAAGGTCTCAAGAAACTCAAGAGAGTGACTTTGGTTTCTCTGTGGGTAATCTTACTCCTTTGATGAGAGAACAATTTGGATTCCCACCAAAAAGCGGTGGTGTTATTGTTACAAGTATTGACCTCTCCTCGGTCGCCGCCATGGCGGGAATTAAGCCGGGTCTTTTAATCAAGGAAGTCAATAAAAGAAAAGTGAACTCTGTTGCAGAGTTTGAAAAAGCGGTCAAAAAATCTAAGCGAAAGGGGAGCATTCTCCTTCTTGTACAGGACAGAGAATTTTCGAGGTTTATCACTCTCTAGCTTGTACGAAAGTGTACGAAAGTGCGTGATACGAATGCTACTGCTTTAACAAAATAGTTTCATGATTCTAAAGACATACGGCCACGTGTCGTGGCCGTATTTAACTTTCTTGTTACATTAAAATTGCAAAATAAAAACAAACAAGGAAGCTTTATGAATTCTACT
>JABIHA010000079.1 GCA_018649885.1 Bacteriovoracaceae bacterium | reverse complement strand
ATCGCTCTCTGCATTGTTTATGAGTTCAATCGTTCCTATTTCATTAATTTGGGATTTTGGGATGGGTAATACTAGTAGAGGGACAGTCACAATTGCTCTTTCAGCTTTATATTGTGTTCTTATCTGGGTGAAAAGTCGTAGCAAGAAGAATGACAAGGTTTTTAGTAGCAAAAAAATTATTCCAAAGCTCAATTCATAGAAAAAATATGTGCAAGCTTAGGCTCAGGTCGGCTATATTTGGACAAAACTTATAAAGTAGACAGTACGTACATACTCTTGGGACCATATGCGTTGAATGCGTTAGATCCCAAAAGTGTGTAACTGAAGTCAAAAAACCAGTACAACTATCTGAATTTACTTGGGTAAGAAACATCATGTAGTTGATTGTATTCTTTCTGAAAATTAACTGAACAAAATCATATAGTTAAATTACAATCACCACCTCAGTTAAAATTCTAGGTGAGGACTTCATGGGCTTATCAGCTGAAGTGAAATAAATACCAATGTTGTTAATTTGACAACTATTTATGATAAGGTTAATAATGAGTGGTGCAACAGCCCAAAGGAAGAGACTCGAAAAATTTTTAAAAAAGTGCCGTGCTAAAAGTATGACAAAAAAATTGTTTAGAAACGGTTTCGAAGTTGCGGGTAGACACATAAACAAGGGAATTATCAAGGATCCTATGAGGTCTAGTTTTAATCATGAAGATATGGCTGCAATTATTAGTATGGGATGCCTAAATCTGGCTAATTCCAGTGAGGGTCCTCCAATGGAGATTGCCATTGAAGGAAAGTTCTTGGATTTTGAATGGATAAATTGGACAGAGAAAGGCTCACCATTGGTTACTGAAGATGCGGTTCACGCAAGAATAGTTATTAAAGAAGCAAGTAAAAAAGATATTATCATTACAATATACGCTTGGAAGGTTGATCGAAGTATTGACGTACCGGAGATTGATAGAAATGTTTGGTAAAAAAAATAATGTAAGAGTGAATGTGATTTTAGATGACTACAACAAGTCGTACCACACAGATTTGAACTGTGATGGTCGATTTGAGCTTATTTTTATAAAGGACTATATATATACTGGCTCTAACCTTGGGCCAGTTAAGCTTGGTGTTGCGCCAACGGTGTCTTGCAAGAAGTGTGAAGCAGAGTACTTAGCTCCAGGTTTTTCAAACTGGTTAGAAAGAGAGATAGCAAAGAGATTAATTCTTTCTAAAGGGCTACTAAGTAAGAACCAGATTAAATTTTTGAGATTAGACTTTGATTTTTCGCAAGAAGAGCTGGGGCATCGAATAGGACTGAGGAAAGAACAAATCTCGAAAATGGAAAATAGTAAATATGACGACCACATGTCTGCTGACAAACAATTTCGACTGAAGTTTCATCTTGCTAAGCTCCTGAAGCTTGATGATATGTCAAAGTTGCATGAGATGCCCACGGACCGAGTGATTGATGTTTCAAAGATCATTCCTTCCAAAAAAGAAATTGAAAGAGTATTTCAAAACAAAGCAGCTTAGTTGAACTTCTGAATATGGGAAAAATGGAAAAAACTGAAGAATTTGAACACACTCTATTATCTAATGCACTAGATTACCTTGAGCATGGGATAGAAGAAATAAATGGCATAAATCCTAGCAGTTTAAAGTATGCCGTACTCCATATTTTTTCTGGAACTATACTTTTATTTAAACAAAAAATTTTACAAGAGAGTTGGTCTCTTTTGTTTAAGGATCCTTCACAGGCTACGAAGGTGAAATATGCATCTGGAGATTTTGAGGGAATTAATTACAATAGTACTATATCTATTATTAAAAACATATGTGGCGTGAAATTATCTCGAAGCCGTCTAGTTAAGCTGAATGAGCTGCGCAACCTTAGAAATAAAATGGAGCATTTCCAGTTTGAAGTGACAGTAGATCTAGTAAAGGTCCTTTCGAGTAATGCGTTAAATCTGGCAATTAAGTTTATTGAAAATGAGGATTTAAAGAGCGAGTTCGATGAGCGGGAGGAAGAGCTTTTTCAGGAAATATTATTGACAGCTAGGAACTTTGATCATTTCTGCGAGGAGAGGCTGGGCATCCTGAAAGAATATGCATTAAAAAATGATAAGCTTCCGTGCACATGCCCTTCTTGCTTTAGCCCTGCTGTAATTTCAGAAGATGGAGAGTACAAGTGCCACTTATGCCAGGAAGGTGGATTTGATTTAGAGGAAATAATAGACTGTCACTTAGAACAGGTGCTGGGTATAAGTGAATATGAAATAGTGAAGTATGGAGGAGAGTATCCTAATTTCGATTGTCCAGAGTGCGAAGCGCGATTAGCGCTTATTCCCGAGGACATGAGTTATAAAAAATATGTGTGTTTGAGCTGTAACTTAGAAGTTGAAAGTAATCAAATAGACAACTGCAGTTATTGCAATAATCGGTTTGTTGTATCTGATGATGGAGGCCAACTCTGTCCTTCTTGTCCTTAGTTAGAGAGTTTCAGCAGCTTTGCGAAGATCATCCGAAAAATAGAGATGTTTAGTCTGTGGGGATATAAAAAGAATGCATGAATTTTATAAAATCGAAACAAGTGTTGAAAAATATCTTCGTGAGAAGGGATTTGAGAAAATAAACTCAGACTCTTCGATAGATCATTTCGGATCAATTTTAACGGAGTTTTCTAAAGATAAGTTAAGGCTAAAGCTTTACTGGAGTGGTGAAGAAGGCTCATGCCAAACGTCCTTTCATAATGGTATTGAATGGAGAGATTTATCAACAGAAATAACAGAATCCAAACACCCAGAATTTGAAAATGCTATTTGTGAATTAATTCGTGAGATCGAAAGCCTAAATTTACAAATTCTTGAGTAATATATCAATGGGCTAGATATAAATGGCGAGCCTGTGCAGTAGAGCAGTTGTCGTAACTTGTAGTACTTTTCAAAATGAGAGTCTTTAATTTTGCAGAGTTATAGCATCTGCACCACCTCCACCAAACAATAATTTCTTTATATGAAACTCCTTCTGCTCCCGAAGCAATTTACCAATTAAAACTTAGCTTCTGATTTTAGTTAATTAGCGACTGGGAGAGATATCACTCCAGTTGACTAAGTAAAGGCACGCTTCGCTCAAGGCCTTGACTGAGTCGCCTTTCGTGATTTGAGGGAGGAGAAGTCCTTTGGACTTTTTTATAATTTTAAAATTGGAGAAGTGATGGAGACTAATTTTCGGACATTGAAAGAATCGATTGAATTTTCTAGGAAGTGCTTAAAGGTTGATTTGGCTTATTCGGCGAAGGATCAATTGCATCGGGCTGCGGTTTCGGTTTCGCTGAATTTATCTGAGGGGGCCGGGAGATTTACTCGTAAAGAGAAAAGGAGGTTTTATAGAATTGCTTATGGGTCGATTCGGGAGTGTAGGACACTGCTTGCAATTTATTTTGGGACTGAGGTGGAGTTGTTTGTGAAGGCTGACAAGGTAGCGGGGATGGTTTGGAGATTGCTTCAAAGTGTGGAGGTGAATGAGTGAGGTTTTGGTAGCAGCTTGCAGTCCACCGTTAGCAGTTAGCTTGTTAGCGGTGGGCTGTTTTCGGTTTAAAAGGTTGAGTATAATGATTTGGTAGCTTGGTTTATTCATCGGGTGCTCTTTGGGGGGTTTTCTATTACAATTGGGTTGTGATGGATAAGAGAAAATATAAAATGAATTCTAGGGCGGAGTCGACTGAGAGGACGAGGCAGTCGGTTTTGGATGCGGCGGCTGAGTGTTTTACGACATCTGCTTATGATTGTGTTTCGCTTAAGGATATTGCGAAGCTTGCTAAAGTTGGGTTGCAGACTGTTGTGAGGATTGGTGAGTCTAAGGAAAAGCTTTTTACGGCTGGGGCCGAGAGGGCCTTTTTTAGTATAATTGAAAGGACGAAAGATATTCCTGATGATGATTTTGTTGAGGGGCTTGAGTTTCTTATGGATCTCTACGAAAGTTGGGGAGATAGGATGCTTCGGATTTTGTCTCAGGAAGATCGAATTCCGGCGATTAAGGTATTTGCTGAGCTCAATAGAAGTGCTCAGAAACATCGCATCGAAACACTATTTTCATCTCAATTGAGCCGACTTAATGAAGTCGATAAAGAGCGAAAGGTGATCTCCTTGATGAGCGTTTCTGGCTCACACTCCTGGCATGTACTTAGAAGAGTTCATGGCCTCAGCAAAGAGCAGACCACACTGGCAATTAAAGAGATGGTAGAGAAAATTATTTCTTAATATTGGCAGTAATATAGATACTCTTAGATTCCCAGAAAACTCAACGAATGCCCTAACTATTTGATATCTTGTTACATTTGTTGTTTTTACAGATCCGGGCATATTTCCTTGAATATTTTAATAGTAATGACATACTCACCAATGTCAAGTCCTAGGTATAAGTGAGTGTGCATGAAACAAGACTCGAAAAAACAAAATCCCCTTCAAAATCAGAATCCACCTGGAGTCTTTTCTGGCTCCCCTATGCAGTGGTTGATTGCTCTGCTTGCTTCTTGGGTTGCGAGTAAATATTCTTTAGCAAAAAGCGAGAAGAAAAACTTTCGCAAACAGTATTGGTCCATGTATCAATCTGGGCAACGTGAAATACTGAGGCTAAAAAAATCAGGGCTTTTATCGAATGGTTTTGAAGAAGCGTTAGATGCTTATAAACAAATCATAGACTCCCCACATGTTAACATGCATCCAGAGCTACCCATTGGTCACCAAATTATTACAAGAGGAGATATAGGTAGTTCATATATAATTTTTTCGGATCAACATATTCAGTACTCGGGGCACAGGCAGGATTTGTTTCGAGAAAGTGGTAACCAGCAACTCTATTTGGAAATCATTGAAAAATACTATGATGATGGATTCACGCTTGTTGAAAATGGAGATGTTGAAGATTTAGTTGTTCACGATCCAGATCATCCCATGACAGAAAGTGATGGGCCCAATTTTAAATTTTCATGTTGGGAGTCTCATCAAAGTTGGCGTGAGCAGAGGAGGCACTGGCAACTCACGAAGATTTTAGAAGATGAAAATAATCAGCCGCTTTACCGCATGCTTAGAAAGTTTCAAGATGACGCTCGCTTGGTTAGGACTGCAGGGAACCACGATTACCCACTTCAAGGTGGGGGGTGCCTAGAAAAGATGCGGGAGCATTTGGGAGATAGCTTTATTCCACCGTGTGACTATTTTCTGCTGGGAGATGCTGAGAAGAGGCCTGAAATTGCCATTGCTCATGGCCATCAATTCGATACTTGGAATATGTCGCCTTTTGCCGGAATAGGAGGAGAGGCGGTTACAGAATCCCTTGGTTGGGCCTTTACTGGTCCCGATCGATTTTGGGATTGGGATCCACACGGGATGCACGCTATGGGGATCAAAGGATTTAACAATGAATTGGTTTCTGATCAGGCACCCATGACTTTTATAAGAAAGCTACTGAGCACAATAGGAATTGAAGCAAATATACCAAGTATTGCTTGGGAGTACTATGGGGGGCGAGGTCCTCTCATGGCAACTTTGACTCAAATTTTGAGTGGAAAGCAAGGAGTGAAATTTAGACACCTTAATGAGATTTTACTTTGCGCGGGATTAAAAGAGCGCTTTACAACTCCGCCAACTCTTATTCTTGGACACACCCATGAAGTTAGGCACCTATCCACCAGCCATAAGAAGGATCAGGTGGATTGGTATATTAACTCGGGGGCCGCTGGTCGGTTTCAGAATTTAATTTGGGGGGTTGAAGTTGTGAATGGAAAGGCTTGTGTAGTTGGGTGGAGTAGAGAGGCAGGTCCAGGGGTTGGAAAACCTATACGAAAGGTTTTTCAGGCAACGGATAAAGGCGACGGTAGAGCTTTAATTGGAATCTAAAACTAGAGGAATACAAATGTCGAAATTTGTTCAATCACCTATAGTCATATTGCTTTTTATTTTGGGACTCACTTCTTGTTCAGACAATAAGGTTCATGAGGCCTTATCAAATTTTCCATATGCAGGTGTTGGTGGAATAGACACTCAAAATCAAGGTAAGGCCCTTTTCACTTCCTGTGCCTCTTGCCATATGCCAAATGGGTCGGGACGTGTTGACGGGACTATTCCCAATTTGGCCGGTAGGAAAAAAACGATTCTAAGTGGAAAGCTTACTCAAATTAAGATGAGTGAAAAGTGGCTTCCGGTCATGGCGCCTTTTGCCAAAGCGTTGAGCTCGAATCAGATTGAACTTATTGCCTTTTATCTGTCTACACTTGAGCCTCCAAAAAATATAGGACAAGGACCAATTAAAGATCCGAGCCTGGGTCAAAAGATTTATTTAAATCTATGCATAGACTGTCACCTGCTTGATGAAATGCCGCAAATAACGGGACAGCACTTTAGGTATATTCAAAGAAAAATTCGAGAATTTAAAACAATGCCTGAAGAGCTCTCCCCTATGATCACAATCGCCAAGGAGCTCTCGGAAAAAGAGATTACTGAGGTGGCCAGTTACTTGTCTGCACAGAAAAGTCCTAAAGGGAGTGAAAAGTGAAAAATAAAATAATTACTCGTAGGAATTTCATCACAACCACAGCTGCAGGAATCTCCGCATGTGCACTCCCCTTGCAAGCGGCGAAATTACTGACAGCTAAAAAAACTATCAAGACCCGTGTGGCAATCATTGGTGGAGGTCTAGCGGGTTTAACCACTGCCAGAAACTTAGAGCGTCTTGGCATAACAGATGTGGTGATACTCGAAGCCAGATCAAGGGTGGGAGGAAGAACTCTCAACTTAAGATCTCCGCAGGGGCATCACCTAGAAAGTGGCGGGGAGTGGACTGGTCCTGGTCAGGACAGGGTTCAGGCCTTGGCTACTGAGCTAGGGATTTCACAATTTCCTTGTTACTACAAAGGGGATGCAATATTTGAATTGGGTAATACAACTCATAAAGGCCTAGTGCCCAGGGTGGGGCTCGGCGATAGTAAGGATTTTATCTCGGCAGCTCTACGTTTACATCATCTTGGAAAAAGTGTTCCTGTGGAAAATGCATGGCTAGCACATAATGCAAAACTTTTAGATCAACAAACCCTTGCAGATTGGCTTATTGCCAATGTTCCTAATCGCGCCGTACATGGAATATTTAGTCGCTTCACTCGGGCGGTTTTTACATCTTATCCTCACCATATATCGCTTCTTTGGTATCTATTTTATATGAATTCTTGTGGTGGACTTTGGTCTTTAATGCGAATGGAAGGTGGAGCGCAGGACAGTCGTTTTGATGGAGGCTCGCAAGAGATTTCAATACGTATGGCAAATGCGCTTAAGGCGAATGTGATGTTTGGTGAACCAACAAAAGAAATTATTGACCGGCCAGGAAGCCCGGTGATTGTGAAAACTTCTTCGGCAAATATATTGTGTGAACGAGTCGTAGTTGCAATGTCTCCAGCAGATGCAAATCGTATTGATTTCACAGATTGTCTTGAGCCGGAGAGAAAAGAGCTTATGGCCAGCTGGGCAAACACACCCAAACTTCCTGCTTTAAAAGTGGCCGTTGTTTACAAAAGTCCCTTTTGGCGCAAAAAAGGATTGAGCGGCCATATTATGGGAGACACACCTCCAGTTCAGCTCACTTTTGATAACTCCCCTAAAAGTGGTGAAGTAGGGGTGATCTCCCTTTTCTTATCTTTAATTGAGGCAAAGGGCCTAACAGATAAAAAGGTGAGAAAGAAGGCGATCATCACAGGACTTGCAAAAAGGCTTGGTCCCGAGGGAGCTCGTCCTATCTATTATACTGAAAAAGATTGGGCAAGGGATCTATGGAGTACAGGTTGTGTGCTTCCACTTAAACCCGATGTATTACACCGTGTAGGACATACACTTAGAAAAGCAAGTGGAAGAATTCATTGGGCCGGCACTGAAACCTCCCCTGTTTGGTGTGGGTATATGGATGGAGCTGTTCGTTCGGGTGAGAGGTGTGCAGTCGAGTTACATAAAGCAATAACTTAACGGCAATGCTTAGAAATTACCTGAAAAAAAATTAAGGAGTCCAATCCATACTTCTTTCAAATAATTTGACACCTTCTTGATCGAGGTCATGGTGCCCTGGAGGTAGTAATGGCTCTTGCCTTAAAGTCTTGTAAAGTACTTCGGTCTCTGCCAAAAAGCTAGAGTAAAGAACGATCTCGCGGTCGAGATCAGAGTAATCAGTTGGTAGTCCTTGGTCTTCACCAGTTTTACATTCTTGAAAAGACATTGGATCATATTTTTTCTTAAGGGCCACGGCCCTGGTATACCTAGCTTGAGCAATTTGTCCAACTGATTCGATTAGCTCCATGTGTTCAGCGGAAAAGTCGAGCACCCCTGTTTCTTTAATGGCTTTTTCGAGCAAACATCTTACTTCTGCTAAATCATCTTCTATACTCTCCTCCTCACTAGTCATAGGTGTAAGGAGTAGGTAGTCATCAAGGCTTATACATTCATAGACAAATTGTTTGAAATGACACTCCTTTGGAGAAATTAATTCAGAGCATCTTGGGTCTTTGTCTTTTAAATAAGGTTCATTTAAATTGCTTCTAGGTTGAATCGCATAGGGAGATTCATTTGCCGATCCATTTTTAGAAAATATCAATTCATCAGATAAATAAATGTAGCCGTGAACATGGGTCATATACTTTCTTCCCATATATATAATTGGTTCCATAATTGCGACAATATCACCTGGACTTGGTTCCTCTTGAGTGAGATCTTTTAAGCGACATAGTGGAGAATTCAGATAGAAATCAAATTCCTGTGGTGTACTGTATCTTAGTGACTGAACTAATCCTGCTCCGAATAAGGACAGATTCCAGCAATTTGGGGCCCTTTGTTTTGAATACCTGCCATGAAGATCAAACGCCAATTCTGGAGCAAATGGCATAACATTGATTTCGCAACCACTAGCGCTGCAATGGTCCTGACAATCGATTTCCCCTACTGAGTAGGTTGATCCCATTTTCCTGGACCACGCTTGTAGTGAAGAGATTTCAGCTTGTAGCATCTCGCACGTTGCGACCTTTAAAGTCATATCTTTTGTAACTGAAGTTGAAAAGGCAACGGATACACTCAGATAAAAAAATAAAATTTGTAACAACCTCATAAACACTCATCGAGTAGTTTAAAAAAATCGTGAATTTTTCAATATTTAGAGCAAGCTGCTGAACAAATTTGCTTACTACAATGGTTTTTTAGGCAGCTTTTTTATGGATTGGAGTAACTTCAGCATTTTGCCCTATTTCATGCATAGGCTGGTTTTGATCTTGAATTTTAGAGATATAGCTTTGCTGTAGGTTGAAAGAATGTGAGAGGTTTTCAAAGTAGTCATCACTTCTAAAATGTAACTCCCCTATTGACTCTCCATTTGATGAACGCAAAAGGTAACTATTTAGTCTAGACAAAGGGCCCGCGATTCTAAAAGAAAGGTAGAGTCCTCCAACTGTTAAAAGTGTTCCTGAAATGAGAGCAGATGCAGTGATTCCCCAGTGCAGAACACTTCCTAAAAAATAGAAACTTCCCACAGAGCATCCTACAATGGCCAGAAAGTGAAATAAGAAGCTCACCTGAAAATATTTGTTAATAAAGATCGACGATCTTTTTTTTGAATAATGGGTTTGCTCACTTACGCTGTTACTTGTATAGGAATTAAACTGGTCCATACTTACCTCACTTCACCTTCTTATCGGCAATCAACAAACTCGATTGAATGATATATTCGATATTAGCTAAAAAAAAAATATTTAGTTTTACCTTATTTCGGTCTATTGAAGCAGATCCAAACTTCTTTTATAATTGACCTATGCCGGTAAATTACGATCTTTTAAAAAATTTTCACGTTGTCTCTATTAGTTTATCGGTTTCCTGCCTTGCTATATCCTTTTATAAAGAGAAGGCTCCACTTCACATAAATATATTGATTATTGTAGGCCCCGTGCGCTCTAGGAAACTTAAAAAATTTAGGCTTCCTGCATTTTACTTTCTTCTTAGTGTTGGGGTTTGTTCTGCTATTTTCGCCATTATTCAGCCAGAGAGCTAAAGGCATCTAGACTCGTAACTATTGATAATTTTTTGGTAGGATTTTTTAACATAGGCAGGACTTCTGCCGCTTGCCTGTTTAATATAGGAAACTCTTCTTCCCTCATTTTTGCAGGCCTTCTCTTTTACGGTTATATACTCTTTGTAAGCCGCCATAGGATATGAATCACCATAGGTCGATGAGATGAATACTGGATTTTCGTCTGAGAGATATTGAATCTCGTGGCCTTTTTTATGAAGGTTTTCTGTTAGGTAGTGATGGCCTTGTCCCACTTTATAGAAATGAAATTTCGCAAGCCTTCTTGAAAGGTCCCCGTCATGATCTTTAATCAAATGGCAGTGATAGCGACTTGAATTTGATTTTCTAAAAAGCTCTTTTAAAACTCGGCATTCATTTAAAAAAGCATCTACTTCTCCCCCACTTCCTTCAATGGTTGCAGTGATAAATTCTTTTACATTGAAAGAGTCTTTGTATGGGTTAAATGCTTTTCTATAAACAAAATGAGTTAACTCGTGTGAGAGATCTAGTACAGCATCAATGACTGGTAGATCAGAGTTAATATAAACAAGAGAGTTACTTTCGAAAATAACTTGCTCTGGGTTGGATGCTGAAAATCTTCTGTAAAGAGTGCTATCTGTGAGAGAACCACTGCCCGGTATCACTACTTCAAGTAGAGTTTTTCCCATGGCGCGGGCCCTAATTTTGGCCTTTTTTAAAAGCTTTCTTCCAGTAGATGAGTCGCTTAAAAGATTGAATAGGTACTTCAAGTTTCGATCACTTCTTCTAAATAACCTACTCCACTTTCTATTGAGCTTTGACTGGTCTGCAAAGATTGTCTTAGCGCTTCTCTTGGCCAGGCACAGCTGAGGAGTGAGTAAAATCGTGAATATTAAGACGAGAGTGGTCCATTTCATACCTAAGAATCGGTAATAGAATTACAATTCTCAATTTCTTAATTTTTGAAATACGCTTGAGGAACAAATTACCCGAGGGTATCAGTACAGATTTGCTAAGCGCCTATTAATTAGAAGTGGAATACCATTATTTTTAACATGGTGAACTCCCAAGTCGATTACCTTTCCCGCGAAATTGTACTTTAGATGATACTTTCCAGGTCCTAGGTGAAAGCTTCTAAGCTTCACATCAAAAGGCAGTGTACTCCAGTAACGAACGTCTGCTTTTTCAGTTTCTGAAATTCCTCTTGAGGCAAGTGAGTAACCAGCAACGGCGGCCCACTTTGCCGGGAGGGTTTTCTTTAAACTCTTGTAAGTCATATAAGCTGTTGCGATGGCCGCAACATGTTTTCCAGCAACCCTTAATCCAGTTCTCAAATAAAGTGCAGATGTATTTTCAACTACGGACTCTTCTGCAATATCACCAAGAGGTGAAGCAATAGGAATCTTAAGAGATTTAACTGGAGCTCCGGACTCATCGGTAATTTCGAGTACCCCTGCTCTACCATCGTAAGGTGATCTCATAATAGGGAGTTCAAATCCAATGGTGGCAATGGCCACTGCCGCTTGGGCACCATAGAGTCCAATCATCGCTCCAGGATAGCTTGCTCTTTTAGGAATCAATCCCAACTGATTGGCAGCAAATGCTCCAAGAAGAGGAACTCCCACTTGGGTGATAATCCTTCTTGCTGTGCGATTTTTAGTGGCCTTCAGCGCCCCTTCGATTCCAATATCGTATCTCTTGGGTTTCTTGTGAGGAACCATTCCATTTTGAAGAACAACTGTAATATTGGTGGCATTTTTTGAATAACTTGGAACTTCTTTGATCAATTTGGGATCAATACCCAACTGAGTTTTTAGATTCTTGACTCTTCTGGGTCTGAATTTTTTTGTGAGAGAAATAATTTTTCTGTCTAGGAAATCAGACAGCTGTGCTTGATGTGGAGTTCTAGCAATGTAGTCACTTTTGACTTTACTCTTCGGTAGAGAGGGAAGCCTTTCAAAATCCCCTCTGAATTTTTTTGAAAGTGTATTGTAGGCCTTGTAAGAATTATAATTTTTGAACACTAACTCACGGGCCTTTCTATAAAGTAAAAGAGCAGTTTGAAGATCCTGACTAGTGGCAATCGCCTCGTGAATAAAAGCTCCCCAAGTTTTTGCAAGTAGATCATCTTTAAAAACACTCTTCCCCAATTTTTGGGCCCGAAGAGTTTTTAAAAAGCTATCCCACGCTACTACTGTGGCACGAGCACTAAGTAGTTCTTTCCTGCGCTGGCCTTTGCTCAAATCGACCCTTTTAATGGGCTTGGCATCGGGAGTAGCGGGGGTATATCTCTCATAAAATCCCTGCTGAGCAATGAGATAGTGCCCTAAACTTGCGTAGAAGTAGGCAAGAGAGACTTCATAGGGAAGCCCGTAGTATTTATCTACCTTATCGTTAACAAGGCCTTTTAAAATCTTTTTTGAGATACTTTCAGTATAAAGCTGACGGGCCTTTTTAATGGCCTTGTTGAAAGTTAAAACTGATTGGTAGTATTCTTTTTTTGAATGATGAATCAGAGCTTTTTCAAAATAATATAAAAGTTGGTTGTCCTGGTCTTTTCCTACTTCTGAGTCTTTTAAAAGCGATAGCGCCTCATCGTATTGGCCACTTTTGTAGAGATCTCTAAAAGCTGACTGCTCTTTATGTTGAGTGCTAGAGCAGGAAGAAAGAAGAAGAATTGAAAGTAGTAAGGCAGAAAATAGTGAATACTTTCTGCCCCTATTTGTTTTTAGCACCTACTCTACCAGCCAGATGCAGCTTGGTCTGAGTACTTAAACAGCTTGGCCCTTGTTCTAAGAACTTCAACGGCCTTTTCAATATTGGTCATTCTTACGTTAACTGAGTATTCCTTAATGGTTTTGCCGGCGCGTGCTTTTGGCTTCATGTGAACATTTCCAAAGATAATCAAATCAGCGCCTGTTTGTTTTCCAATAGACTTGGCGGTACTTGGATCAACCATTCCGTCATTTTGATAAGTAATCTCTTTTAAGATGGCTTCTCTGGCAGATGCGTCCACAAGAACAAAGTCTCCACTCGCTGAGAGTTCATTTAAAAGCTCGTCATTTAGATCAGAGATTGGAAAGTAGGGCTCACTAGTAAGATTTTGAACCTCTCCAATAAAAACTTTTGGAGTCCCTCTGTAAGTTGTAAGAAATCTCTTCCAACCTCTGTGAGCACTCACTTGCTTCATTAGATCACGAACAATTCTTTCTGTGTCCGCATTAACCCATTCATCGGTAATCTCAAGGGCCTTTTCATCTGATTCTTTTGAATCCACTCTTTTGGCCTTAAAACTTCCACAGCTAACAGAAAAAAGAGATGTTAGTGTTAAAAGAGTTATTAGAGGCAGGAATTTTTTCATTTTTATCTCCAAATATTATTACATTTTACCAGTTTCTTTTAAATAAGAGTCAGCCACATTATCAAGCGCCTGCTTAACATTGCTTTTTAGATTTGAATCAGTTTTGTTCACAAGTTGAGCGATGGCCCTGCCAATTGCCTCTTTTATGAATTTGTTTTCAATTCTAATAAGAGCTGCACAGGTGTAGCCCGTGTAATTTCTACTAGCGCCCATGTCTTGAAGATAGAATCTTTTTTCCCAGTAGGTTCCCCTGAGGCTTGCACCGTGAAGAAAGGCTTGAACTCTTTCGGCCAAGGTGTCTTCAATATACTCACGAAGAGGTGCTGTTACAGGATTGGTATCATCGATACTTGCCTGTCCTTCTTTTGAGGCGGCCATAGTCTTTTGGATAAAACTAGAAATCTCTGAAGCCACATCTGCTCTTGCATAAGTTTTAGCAAGAGAGCACGCCGTTTCTCTATCAACCTTTACACCCGTTTGATAGGAGTGGTATCTAAATTTAGCGCCATCTTTGCCAACTTCATCTGCCCATAAAATTGCATTTTGCACCCATGCTGGTCGCATAGTATGACTTGCATCTCTTACTTCATAATCTTTTTTAATCGTCTCCGTGTTGTCTTGAACTTCAAGTTTTTCTTTGTGCTTAGAACTTGAACAACCTCCAAGAATAAACAGGGACGCCATTGTTAAAACTGCTATGAATTTCATTTCATACCTCCAAAAAGGATCACTCAATCAATATTTAGCTCATCAAGATTTTCTTTAATAAATGACTTCATCTCCAGCATCGCTTTTTCCATGGCCTGCTTTCCACTTCTAGCAAGTTTCACGGTGGAGTAATTGAGGGCCCCAATTTTAGACCCCAACTTGTTCTGAGTATAGAGCGTCAGATGAAACTGATGCTTCTCGAAACCTTTCACGTTCAAAAATAAACGGTCAGACTTAAATTCGCCTTTAATGGCAAAGCTAGAAGAATTTGCTTCTGGCACTATTCTAAAGCCGCTATCCAGCAACGCTTGTACTAAAGTGCTCTCTACACTCTTTAAAGTATCATCACCAAATATCTGAACCTTTAATGTTGTCTTTCGATCAACATACTTAAGTCTCTTTCTTTGAACCTCGGCAAGGGAGATGACGGCGGGATTTTTGAAATTAGTGAGAAACTCGTAGTCCCTATTGAGAGTTTCCCTAATATCGTACATTTTGAGTATTCTATGGAGTGATGATCTTTTTCCCTCTTTTAAAAGAGACTTCATTTTTTGATCCATCAAATCCATTTCACTTTTCAGTCTCGCTGCAGCTTTCCTCTTTTTGAGTGCAACTAAAACAAAGACTCTGCCTTCTTTTTCAAATCTTTTCTTAACAACTGATCCCTCAATCACCTTATCAGTGATCTCAGTGACAAAAAATTGAGTCTCTTCTGTGATATCTGAACTTAAGAGTTCATCGCCCCCAGTTTGAGATACGCTCTTGGTGGATGTGCTCTCAGATTTGATTTGTGCCTTGAATATGAGCGCTAGGGCCCTTCTAGCAGCTGCTTCAGCTGACATCAGCCCTGAGCCCTCACCGACACCACACAATTCTAATGGGGTACAGCCCTCGCCGGGATTGTTGATCCACGCGGGCCTTTGCGCCAGAGCGATAGTAGATGTTAATAGCACCATTAAATAAATCAATTTCACTCTAGGTTTCCTTTGTCCCAAAATGGTCTTTACATCCTAAACCTAGTGGATGAAAAAATCCATCATGAATGACATGGTGGAGGGTGAATAAAATTTGAATATATGATATTTCTTAGGTAATTCACGAATTTCGCTAAGAGATTATTTTATAAGACCAACCAAATAAGGAGACTATGATGGAGCATAAATTACCAGAACTACCCTACTCTAATGACGCTTTGACACCACATATTTCACCAGAGACTTTAGAGTTTCATTACGGCAAGCACCACGCTGGCTATATTGCAAAGTTAAATGCGGCTGTCCCAGGTACTGAATGGGAAGGAAAATCCCTTGAAGATATCGTTCGAGGAGCCACAGGTGGAATTTTTAATAATGGCGCCCAAATCTGGAACCACACATTTTACTGGAACTCACTTAAGCCAAATGGCGGCGGTACTCCTGCTGGAGCAGTAGCTGATGCGATTAATGCTAAGTGGGGATCTTTTGATAAATTTAAAGAAGAGTTTACTGCAAAAGCTGGAACTCTTTTTGGTTCAGGATGGTGTTGGCTAGTTAAGACTGCTGACGGAAGCCTTGATATCGTACAAACAACAAATGCAGACTGTCCTCTTAGAGATGGACATACTCCTGTTTTAACTTGTGATGTTTGGGAACACGCCTATTACATCGACTACAGAAATGCTCGACCTAAATATGTAGAAGCTTTCTGGAATCTTGTTAATTGGGATTTTGCTAACAAAAACCTAGCATAGAACTTAAAAGAATTTTTTGTGAAATAAAAGGGGCCCATTTTTAAATGGGCCCTTTTTTTTATCTAAGTGAGCTAACGTCTAATGCTTGAATAAATGATTTCCCATCTTGGTTTACACTGATAATGGAAAATGCTTTTGCGAAGTGTGCTTTAGTAAGTAGCAGATTTTCTCCGTCTTTAGTTTTAGAGTTTTGCTGAAAGGCCATCTGCTTTGCAAGGTCTATGGCCTCAATAATATCTGCACCAGAAAATTTCTCTGATTCAGAAGCTAGCCATTCAACGTCAACATCAACGTCCCAAACAGCTTTTCTTTTTCCGTACTTAATAAAGAACTCTTTTCTTACAGAAAACTTGGGGAGATCAAATGTAATATGAAGTCCAAGCCTACCTGAGCGTAAAAGAGCAGGATCAAGAGCGTCGCCTCTATTAGTTGTAGCAACTGTGAGGATTCCTTCACTTTCAACCAGTCCATCTAGACCATTTAAAAACTCGTTTAATACAATTTGATTGTAAACAGGCTTTTTACTACCGCCTCTACTGCTTACACCAACAAGATCTATGTCTTCCATAAAAAGTGTGGTGGGTGAAATCAATTTAGCAGCATCAAATAGTCTTTTAATTCTCTTACTGCCATTTAAATGCCTTGCTGAGAGGTAGAAAAATGATGATTTATTTTTCAAATTCCCATGTAAGACATTTGAAATCATAATCTGTCCCAGAAAAGACTTACCAGTGCCTGGAGGACCTTGAAGTAAAATCCCTTTTTTGGGTTTTACGCCGTAAGTTTTATAAGTAGGAAACTTATTCAAAAACTCATGGGTATTGAGATAGGTCACATCCTTGATAGTCTTATCAATGATGAGATCATCCCACTTGTATTGGTAATTATTAGTGTTTTGCATGAAGCCAATTTTATATTCTTTAAATTCAACCACACCATTTTTATAAATATTTTTCTTATCTAGGTAGCTTTCGATATTTTTCAAAATACTCTTGGTCAAATCAATGTTGGAATCATTTGTATAAATTGTTACATAATTTCTGTAATAGTCAGTTCTCACTGCAATAATCGCCCGCTTAGCAGTGCTCTTATCCTTTCCTATATGAACAAAGTAGTAGCCACCTCCCACCATCATCAGCTCAGAACCACCGTGGTTGTTTACCTGGACATAATCAGTGCTAATTGGAACTCTTTGTCCCCACACATAAGCAGCTCTATCGTAAATTGTATAGTTGCTTGCTGGATCATTTAAATACCTAGAAGTTGCTACGTAATGGAGATTAACAAAATCACTTAAAACTGTTGTAGTTAGTGAGTGTGTATCTCCAAGAGATGTAACATTGAGCCAGCTATAAGCAGCGTTTGGCCAATTGTTGAAATTCGGATCATCCGCATCTTTTGCAAAAGATGCGCTCCCAAAGGCCAAAAGGCCAGTGAGTAATAAAATTTTATATATTTGTTTCATGACATTCTTCCTTACGATTAGTTTTTCCACTTATTCTTACCTTTTAAGGCCAACTCCATATTGCGTTGATAGAGCAATACATTTTTTGTGCCCCGATCTACTTCCCCGTCATAAATAGATTTCTCTACAGCAAGCTGAACAATTTCTTTAATATCAGCTCCCGTTTTTCCTTCAGTTTTAGAAGAGAGACGACCGTAGTCTAAATCTTGAACAAGGTATTTTTTAGTATAGAGTTTAAATAGATCCACTCTAGAGTCGTAGCTAGGAAGGCCTACAAGATGATGGAAGCCAAGTCTTTTACTTCTTTTAAGAGCTGGGTCAATTTTTTCAGCGAGATTGGTAGTAGCAATAGTGATAACACCTTTTAAGCTCTCTACCCCACTAAGTTGTTGCATCAGCTCATTTTTAACATCGGCCCGATCTGTTCGATCAGTTCCTGCTATCAAATCCACGTCTTCAATGAATACAACAGAGGGTGATAGTATTCTTGCGGCATCATAGAGCTGACGAACATAGACAGAGTAGCTCAAATGTCTGGCCTGTACATGAATATAAGTCACTTTATTTTTATAGCGATTTTTCATAACATTTGAGGCCAAAATTTTCGCCACAAAACTCTTTCCAGTTCCGGGAGGCCCATAGAGAAGAACACCTCTATTTTTAGGAAGTTTGTATTTCTCCCAATCAGCGCTTCCATAGTTATTTAAAAAACCATCAATAGTTTGCTGCATTTGGATTTTTTCATCACTATTAAAAATAAACTTATTCCAATCCACATTGAGTGAGTCTACTCCCTGCCAAAATGAAATTTTATTTTTTGCAAACTCAAGAACTCTTCCTCTATAGGGAGTCGTTGAAAGGAGGTCTTTTTCTATTTCTTCTAGATAGGTATTGGCCATTTTCAATGACTTACCATCAGACCTATTATAGTAGGCGCCTAGACTAGTCCCACTTTGGATAAGAAGAAGCCTCTTAGCAGGGTCTGCCTTTTGATATATCCACAAGTGGTTATATGTTCCAATCACCTTATCGTTATAAGGGGCTTGGGACATTTGAACTCTCTCTATCCGTTTAAAGCTAGGATTGCTACCACTGTAGAGAATCTTTTTTGCAAGAACCCACTTACTTTGTTTTTTAAAGTAATCATCAAAGTAAATTGCAAAAGAGTTTGAGAGGATATTAGATTTGTAAACTGTGCCCACTTTGTTGGGACTAGCGACTCCGTACCAAACTTTTAGAGCTGCTGAATAGTTGTTATAATCAACGCTTTTAAACTGTGCAAAGCCTGATAAACTTTGCAGTACAAGCGCCAAGAAAAGGAACTTTTTCAATTTCATCCTCCATGTAAGAAAATTGTAAAAATTAACTAGAGGATTGTATGACGAGAAATGCACAGTTTCAAACAGCTTTTTTCCTGGGAGTAAGAAACCATAAAATGATGAAAGGACAAGTCCATACGAAGTAATGGGTTGGGGACATTTTCATGAAGAGAATAAATATATAGACTCCCCATGCAGCGAGGGCCCATCCTTTCTGGAGTAACCAGGTACTGTCCTTTCTATTAAGAAAAGCTAAAGAAATTGTTAAAGGGCCTACAATTTTAAAGATCAATTTTCCCCACTCGGGCAAATAATACATCATTGCAAGAGGGCCTGGAGGTCTGACCATAGGAAATTCAAAAATTTGTCTAAAAAATGACTGGGGATCCCAAATGACAAAGGGCAGGCACACTACCCAAAATACGGCTGAGGCCAATAAAAAGACCCTATATTTTTTTTGAATCAATGCATACAGAGCGAAAATAGCTCCAGGAACTTGCTTGCATGCAATGCTGAGGCCCAGAAGTATCCCCGCTCTATTTTCTTTTCCACGCTGCAAGCTAGCAAGAGATAGGAGAGAAAATAGGGTGGGGTAAAAATCAGTGGTTCCGTTATTAAATGCCAATACATAGACAAAGTCTGTTGTGAGAAAAATTAAAAGCCCAAAAAGTCCGTGAACCAATGAAAGGGATTTGAGTATTAGAAAAATTGTTGTGGCAATTCCAACGTAAGAAAATATATTGCCTACGTACATTCCCTTCAAATCAAATAAAAGAGTCCAGGGGCCGTAGATAAGATTTTGAAGGGGTGTATATTTATGGCCATCAAATCTTTTTTCAGTGCCATCATTCATGGTAACCCCGTATGGGTCCACGTAGACTGTGTAAAAATTTTCACCTCTTTTCACTAAGGCCTCTGTGGAATTTTTCATAAGGGCGGCTTGATCTTCCATAAAGCCGCGAGGTTTTCCAATTCGGTAGATTGTTTGAGCTACTCGAGCAACAGATAGAAGTATCACAAGGATCATTAATATTTTTTTAGTTTTTTCGGAGTTAACATAACTGAGCAGACTATTATCGATTCTATCTTTAAAATACCAATACACCCCAACGATCAGAAGAACTGAAAGCCGAAAAACGGGAGTCTTAGTGTCAGTAATTTGCATTATCACAGAATAAACTGCAAGAATGATAACAAAGGGCATTGTAGAACCTCAGCAAATTTAGTGCTTTCATACTACATGGTTTATTTGATTATTTAAAGAGGTTGGTCGGCAAAAGGGGTATCAAAGCTAGATACTTGGCGACTTTGACTTGGAAGCTGACAACTTCCTAATAGATAGAATTCGTACTTACTATGCTGTTTAATCATATAAGATGCCCTATTCATTCTACCGTTATATCTTATAGAGCATTTTCGCTTCAAAATCTCTTTCATCTTGGACTCATAAAGTGGCCCAAACTCATCATCAGTTGTAATTCTAAATTTAGAGTAAATATTGATTTTCTTTTGCTGCCCAGTTGGTTCGTCTTCAATCTTATCCGACATACAAACCCCAATTGCGTGGGCCACACCTTTTTTCTTAAAGGTTTTCATAGTCCTCTTCAAAAGTTTGCCCTCATAAAGATATGAGCAATTTTGGTCTAATCTCAAAAATAACTCATCTTGAGAATTAGCACTTATTCCTCTTCCCTTGTAAACAGAGCGAACATACATGGAGTGGGCCATGGCCTTTCTGCGAGCCACTTTTCTTTCAGGTGGAAGTACAGTATCATCGCGCGTCACTAAAAAAGATGAACAACTGGTAAAGATAAGTAATAGTGGCATCATCAAGATGACTAGTTTCATGAGCTACTCCTATATAGCCCTTCGACATTTGGCAAAAAAGTATGAGCAATAAAAAAACAATTTTACTTGAGTACAAGACTAGGCGATTACACATAAGGGTATCAAACCGAGGTGATTACCGCACTTGGAAACAATGCTACTTAGAGGCACTTCCCTCCCAAAATGAATTTGATGATGATTTAGTGGCAAAAAAAGATCTCAACTACAAAACTTTTCTAGGGACTCTAGCACACGAAAAAACTCTAAGAGAGCGTGGTCAAATCTACTTTATGAGTGCTTTTGAAAGAAAGTCTGGGAAAATGATCGCCCGAGTTGGGTTCACTTTAATACAAAGGTATAACGTCCAGCGGGCCTACTTAAGCTACGTTGTCATTAACAACTACTGGAGAAAAGGGTTTGGCAGAGAACTAGTAAAAAAATCTGCAGAATTTGCTATTAAGTCTCTTAAAATACATAGACTAGAAGCTGAGATTCAACCTCATAATAAGGCCTCTATCAAACTGATTAAATCTTTAGGGTTTCGCTATGAAGGTTTAAAGAAATGGGCAGTCTTCTTTGAAGGGAAGTGGCATGATCACAGAGTCTATGCGCTAACAGCAGAAGATATTGGGATTTCAAGAAGAAAGCCTAATAGATCATTAGAAATTTGTGTTTAGTATTATTCTTTTTCTAGGGGACTGTTGATATCAGTTAGCCTAACACCGAACTTTTCACCAACCATTAAAACTTCGCCCTTTGCAATAAGCCTATCGTTTACATAGACTTCCATGGGCTCACCAGCGAGCTTATTAAGCTCAAGAACTGTACCCTGACCTACCTGCATCAGCTCGCGCAAGTTGAGATCACACTGTCCTAACTCGGCCCTGACCGGAAGTGGAACATCGAGTATAAACTCAAAGTTCTCAAATTCTTGTTGCAGTAAAGCTGCTGCTTCTTCGTTATACTCCTCGGCACTGTCCCCCTCACTACTTTGTTCGGGTTGTTCAATGTCAATTCCATCCATGTCCGCGATTGATTCATCCATTTAAGTATTCTAACTTTTTGCTGCGTTTTTTAATAGAATGAAAAAATGGCCGAAGCCCTGTGATACTCGCTCTAAGTACCTAAATAAATGTTATTGGTAATTGACTAAAAGACACGGCCAAAATAGCACTGGCCAAATATTTATCATTAATCACCGTACCTAGGCGTTGAATTTCTGGTGTATCCAATTGGCAGATGGCCTGCACTATTTAAACCCATGTCCATGATGGACGCGGAAGTTAAATAAATCTTCTTTATACCTTTTGGGGGCAAGATGAGTCGAAAATGGAATTTCGAAAAACTAACATGGTCACTTCTTTTTTTACCAGTACTAATTTTAAATCAAGGCTGTTTCGACACTGCCACAAAGAAATCGTCCAGTTCTGCAGATACTACTGTTAGTGCTGCTCCCCCAGCAACTGGCGGTGGAGGTGTACAAGTTCCTGTCCAGGCAGATGTCTCTGGTTTTTCACTGCCAGATGGCCTTGAGGTTATTCCTCCAGAAAGTAATATTGATAGCTACAGTGTAAGTAGTGCTGATGCTCTAGAGTCTGGACAATTTGTACTTAGTGCACTGGATGAGCTACCAACAGACTTTGATAAGGACAAGCTCTATATAAAAGTCAGCGAAAAATCTATCGAACAATTTGATATCGTAGACCATATTTTAAAGGCACTTAAACAAACTAAATATGAAGATCCTTTAAATATAAATAGTGGCCCCTATGCTGCTCTTATAAAATGGGAAGATAAGCATGAGACCGAAATGGAAAAATGGATCGTCGATTCAAAGATGGAGCTTATTGACGGACAAAATGTGAATATTGTGGATGTTTGGATTAGCGATGAAGAGGAAGTGGTCAAGGCCCAATTTCATATTTATGCTCCAGCAACTGCTACCAATCGCTATGGTATTTGGACACTAAATGCTGCTATTGATAGAACTGACCTAAGCACAAATGGACAGTTTTCTGCAAGCGCGTCTCTTAATGCAGAAGGAAAATCAGTTATCATTGTTAAAGAAGAAGGTTTTGATAATCATGAGCATCAAACAGTTGGTAAACTCATTTTAACAGATAGCTCTGGAAAAGGAGTCATTACCTATCCCAAAAGAATCCATAACCCAGGTTTTGAAGATACTTTTGAAGTCGTCAATGCATCATACGCTTACAACCCCAATCACGTAAAAATGAAAACGGGTGATGTCCCTGTGTGCAAAAGTAGACATTCATTTACTGATGTCTATGTTGACTACAATGTTTACAAAAGTGATGGATCAAATATTGAAAAAGAGAAAAAATATGGATACTCACTAGTTCTCCCTTCAGAAGAAGGCCATGATAGGTATTTTTGGTATGGTGCCTGGAGGGGAAGACATGGGATTTATGGAATCCATGAAGATGAAGAAATTGAGATTGGAACTATATTTAAAGAAACTCATCACGATGGTGGTGATGACGGTGTGACTCGCGAGTATTTCTATGCAGGAAAATACAAAGGCTACTTGTCTAAAAGTTCATCTGCAAGCGCTAATATCGAAGAATTAAAAAATGGTATGGTTACCTCATGGATAAGTGAGCACTTCATTTACTATTATGACTCGGAAGTGGGCTTTAGAAATTGCACCGGTTACAATGAGTGGAATGTGTGTGATCAATTTGAAGCAGATGCCGTCAATGTGTACCAGTATAAAAACAATGAAGAACAAAGAAACCACTCAGCGATTATTGTTCACCAACCAAATGGCGGGCAGGTTTTTGTAAATGACACAAATGATGGATTTTATTTATTGGGCCAAGAAATTGATGGTGTGTCCCCTAGGATTCCCCTTATTGTTGAATCAGGCGCAAGAATAGAGATCTATACCTGGAGGCCCTATTTTGTGGAATTTGATGGTACCGACTGGGTACAGTTTGATTCCTACTTTAATCCAGAAAATCAAAATGACTGGGATCCAGTACTAACAAATCCTCACCCATTTAATTTTCCAAAGAGTAATAAAGAATATAGCCTCTATGCAGGTCAATTTGAATACAAGGTTTTTGTCGGCGATGCTTCACAAAATGAAATTACTGAAGTTACAAGAATTATGGAGTATGCTGTCACACCTCTCGACGAGCCTCTTTTAGATGGTATTATTTTTCAAAGAAATGAAAATGGTGGTGAGCTTTTAGGAACCTACCGCTTTAATTTTACACTTCAAGCACTTGTTGAAATTATTGATGACCAAACAGAAGTCCTTGTCCAGACACACAAAAATAAACTCTATTCAGAGGAACTTGATAGATATTTTTCCTGGAATTATGATCAAGATGAAGACTCACATACTTATGTCCACTATTTAAGATCTGTATCGACGGGTGAGTATGAAATTTTAGATGAGCCAGTTTACTTTAATCAAGTTGTTGATGCTAAAGGGATTGAACACGGATTTTTTGGTTTTGATGGCCACATCATTGGACTCCCAGATTACTACCAGATGATTAGAGAAAATGACGGCGCCCTTCCCGACTATGAAAAAGACCACATCGTGAATATTCCTGAAGGCGATTATCCAGATCTCATTAATCCAAATGTTTCTTATAAAGTTAAGCCCAAGTATGGTTTTCGTGTACTAGACGAGATAGATGAGGAAGAAGTGTGCCAAGTTGAGATAGATGAGTCTCTAAGTCTCGATGATATCCCTGATTTCATCCAGCCTACCATGGGAGAGATGCCCACTGGAGTTTTAATCAAGATCATAGAAGGTGAATTTCTTTAATAAGTTAAACTAATAATTAAGGGTCAGCCTAGTGCTGGCCTTCTTCTTTTGAGGATTTTTTATCTTCGCTTCCAAAGTTAACACCAACTCCAAAAAAGAATATCATTTCAGTAAAGGTTTCTCTTACAAGGTCTGTGTTTCTTTTTTCATAAAGGTAACCCAACCCTCCTCTTCCAGTAACTCCATCAGAAAATTGTTGCTCAATAAAGATAGAAGAGTCCCCCCCCCAACCTAGATCCGACTTATAGGTTCCAGTGTCTACTCCTGTTTTTAAAATAGCGCCTGCATTCATACCTATTTTAAATGGGTTTAAATCGGCGAATGTAATCTCAGTTCCACCTTTAAATTTATAATTACTTCCTCGGTCTATGGTCATAGAGGTGGTGCTTGGAACTCTTGCGATGATGTCATTACCATAAGTGATCTCACTTTCGAGAGCAAGCCAGCGAAGTAAATTTAACTTTCCTCCAATTCCAAAGTTATATAGCGTGTGGCCTAGACCTGTGACTGTTCTGTTATTGACCTTCTCAAATTGTTTTTTCTCAACATCGAAAATTAAAGAGGTCTCAAGCCTTTCATTCCAAAGCTGGGCCCATGATAGCTTTCCGCCAGTGTTGAGTTTTGAGATGGCCCGCCCCGTTGCCCCATTATTTTTTTGAACCAGATCAATTTTTCCATATCCAATTCTTGGAACAAATGTAATCCTCGATTTTCTTCCCTTTCTTTGAACTTCAACTTTGCTTTCTTCTTCAATTTCAATTTTATCTTTATCTTCATCTTCATCTTCATCTTCATCTTTAAAGATAGAAGAAATCATTCTAAAATCGAGGCATTTATCATGAGAGGTTTTTAAATAGTGCTCTTTTTGTTTTGTCTTTCTCATTTTTCTAAGAATTATGAATTCTCTTGTTCCGATAAATTGAATATTGCATTCGTATTTTATAATTTGGGCCTCTATGAATACTTTATCTCCAGGTTCAAGCACCATGGCGTCTGGTTTGCCTGAATTTACGAATTTGGTGACACTTCCTTTCGGACCCCAAAGTCCAATAGACCCAAGTGAGTACAAAATAGTTCCCAGTTGATCACCCTCAACGACTGTATAGAAAACTTCCCCTTTCTTTTTTGCAAAAGAGGAAGCGCTTAGAACAAAGCTGAATAAAAATAAAATTATCTTAAATTTTTTCATAACCTTCTATTTAAAATCCTACTATTCCTATCGGTTATCAATGCTAACACCTTAATATTTTTCAGGTTGTGAACTTTTAAGGACCTTTGGCATAAGGACAGTTATAATGTTAACTAATTGAAATTTAATTCAATATTTTGTGAGCTAGATGTGTCTTCAATAAAATTTATTTACACGCTTGTTTTTTTTATCAGTATTTTGAATTCTGGACCGCTACCAGCTAAAAGAAAGCTTGGAATTCTAGGTAAACTGGCCCCTGAATTCAGAAAAATGCTCTGGTATAGTCCTGTGGGGAAGCCCACAGTGCCATATAAATTAAGTGATCAAGATGGAAAAATAATTTACTTACACTTCTTCCAAAGCTGGTGCCCAGGGTGCTTGTCTCATGGGCTTCCCACCATCAAGGCCTTGAGTGAGAAATACAAAGACAATAAGTCAGTTGAGTTTTATGCCATACAAACTGTGTTTGAAGGGCTTCAAGTTAATTCAAAGCAGAAGGTCCTCAGCATCAAAAATAGATTTAAATTAAATATCCCCATGGCCCATGACGACGGCTCCCTTGAAGGGGCAAAGAAATCCATGAGTATGTACGATTATAAAAGTGGCGGAACTCCATGGGCAGTGATAATTTCTCCCAGTAGAGAAGTTGTCTACAATGATTTTCACATAACAGTGGCAAAAGCCTCAGAGATAATTGATAATTTTCTAAACCAAAGTAAAAAGAAAAAGTGAAACTATGAAAAAAAAGATTGTATTTGCAGTACTGATTATTGGTTTGATCGTAGCAGCGGTAATCTACGGACTTCTTAATTACAGCTACTCTAAAGGTTCTAGAACGGGACGGTTAGTTAAATTATCTAAGAAAGGTATGATACTTAAAACTCATGAAGGAATCTTAGATTTAGGAAGTGGGGATCTGCTGACATGGCAATTTTCTATTCGTGATGGAAAATTAGGTGACAGCCTTGAGAAATATTCCGGACAAATTGTAAGACTAGAGTATCAAGAGCTTCTATACCCACTATTTTTTGATACTAAATATAATGTCACTGGTTTTTCAATCGTTAATACAGGTACAGGAGTTGATAACCTTTGCCGTCTTGTTCATATTTTAAGAAGAAAGAAATCAATTGTTAATCAAGTAAGGCCACTTATTGATGAATTTGATCCTAGTTTGATGCCACTTGTTAGGGAGTGCCAAAGAAATTAATCGGCTATAGTTCCGCTGTAGACAAGCTGATTACGTGAAAAGGACTGATCTTCTTTATCCTTGCAAACTGGAGCAGTAGGATTCTTTAAAAATCTAGCTTTAATCTTTGCTAAATCTTTTTCAAAGTTTTGTTTTCTGAGACACTGAAACTGCATGATTTCGTCTTCAGACTTATCTTTAGGAGATGCATGTGTAGCGGGTGAACAGTTAATAATGCGACCGCATTTTTTATTGTAATCAGCATTTGAGCTAATGGAGTTATCACCAATATAATCAATATTATTAAGCATTGAATAACCGAGATGACAATTTCGATAAAGCTCGCCAAAGCTTTGATCAAATGCAGCGCCCACAGAATCATATAGAGTTTTACTAATAGGTTTCTTCTCTCTTATGCCTTTCGCGAATTTTTTAAAATTCTCAGTTTCTCCAAAAAAGTTTTGAGTATCACCAAATCTATCTGCAATTTGAGATGTATACTTTCCTTTTAAAAGTGATCTAACAAACGTATAAGCCGTTTTATCAATAGAGTTTAAACTACCTCCTTTTTTACTTTGTAGTAAATCGTATTTTTTCATCAAGTCGTCGTTAACTTTAAAATTATCTTCGACCTCTGCAAATATCTCTACCACTGATTTTTTATCGCTTTCACCTCTCTTTTTTTCTAATGCAATAGAGTAAAGCTTCATTGCGGTATCAAAATTACTACTTTCAAGACCTGGTTTAATCCCCTCTATAAAAGCATCTGGCAATTTTCTTCCACTTGATTTTTCATAAGCGTAAGACATCGCTCCTAAAAAGGACGCCTTTTGGTCTTCATCCGAAGGATCACCCGCAGCTAAAGCAATATCAAATGGGGCCAGTCCGCTACCCTCTATGTCTTTGTCTTCAAGAGAGCGAATCTCTTTTTGCATATGACTCATAAATTCACCAGGGCTCATATTAGTATGCATAATTTCTTTTGACCCAGGATTAAAAACGGGCACTGGTATCTTTTTATGTTCTTGAATAGATAATTTCCTAGCAAACTCTCTATCTTGAAACTCATCAATATTTTCAAAGGTATCTATAATCGCTTTAAACCCGGTTTCCTCTTCAGCATTGTAATAAAATTGTTCAAAACAAATATGCTTAGTACTTTTTGGAACTGGTTTTTCAGAATTTAGCCTTTCAGGACACTTAAAATATTCACTTTCAAGATCATTGTAAAAGCATGCATAGTTAACAAACTCTTTTGTTTGCTCATGTTTTGTCCCAAGTTCTTTTATTTTTTCAATTGGGATTTTTGCAATTAAATTTACAAGAGTAGAAATAAGAGATGTTCCCGCTCCTACAAGTAAACCTGCTGGACTAGCAAATGCACTAGATACAGAGCCAACAAATGAAGATACATCAAGTAAATTAGATGTCACATCAAGAGCAACACTATTGTTTATACACTCACTTGATCTCGCTGTTTCCACTTGAAGAGACACTCTCTCAAGAAGCTCTTGGGCCTTGACAGCAATATCTACAGGAATTCGTTCGTTTGTTGAAGTTTTTAAGGCTTCTGCAGCAGCAGAACATTTAATTTCAGAGGCGGCCATCAAATCTTGATAGGTACCGAGAATACAGGCTCCCAAGGAGGACTTAACTCCTATACAACTTGAAAAAATAGTATATTTTATACCATCTTCATTTTCAATGGAATATTCCCTGGCAAGTTCAAACTGCTTATTTATTTCCTCTTTATAGGTCAGACAATTGTATTGCTGTGTTCCCGAAAGCTCAAAATCATCTACTGCTTCATCACCGCTTAATACTCCCGCCTCAGCAAAAGGATCAAATACAACGCTTTCTAGGGCCGTTAGATATTCTGTATATTGAAATAATATCTCATCTCCCCCTTCTCCAAGACCCTCTAGGTCACACCCTTTTAGAACTGAATCCACATTTTGTGCTAAGTTGCCAACCCCTTGTTTAATTCTTTCAGATAAATACCCCTGGCTCTTAAAAGGGCAGGCTCGATCTGGTCTATAAGTGGCATCTACGATTGGTTCACCTAAAGCAAAAAGAGGCTCTCCAAAATCATCAATTTGAGTATATCCATAAACTGGGACCATCATGACAATAAATAAAGCTATCAATTTCATTTCAAACCCCTTAAGCGTTTTGAAACTTCTTTAATTAGCCTCATGGTCTTATTATCTTCAGTTGCACTTTTCATTTTATAGTTTTTACTGAGAGCATATATAAACACTCCATCGGGAACCTTTCCTCTTGTTTTCTTTACGTAAAAAAGCTTTTGATAATACTTTGTAGAGCCTAGACTATATTTGATTTCGCAAGTATTTTTTGAACTCTTAAACCTCACTGTTTTCTTTTGTAATTTCAGCCTTTTTGCTATCTGGTTGCACTCGTCTTTTACAAAGTTTCCAATTTTTATTTTAGAGAGCCCCTTGTGAGTTCTCAAACTTTCATTGAGATAAATGCTGAAGTTTTCTTCAGGATTTCTTATCTCTACAAGTCCTTGCAATATTCTTCTGGACCTACTTAGCTTCCAAGGATTTGAAAATCTAGCGCTATAACCAGTATTTTCGAACTCGATTTTATTACCCTGCACAGACAACCTTCCATGTGCAGCAGATACTATAAATAATAAAGACAAAATAATCTTGGCCACCTCAACTCCTCCTAAAATTATCGGGAAACCACAAAATTAAACTTAATTAGTCAAGTACCGTAAATGGTGAGTTTAATTTGATTTTAATTACCAAGATTTCTGATAGTTGTTTTTAAAATTTTGAAGTTCGTCGATCAAGCCATTGGTGTCTGTAGAGTGTCTCATTTGCTTTTTATAGTGATCTAGATATGAAGCCTCAAAGTCTGATGTATTCCCATTTTGAAATGTCTGCGGTTGAACTCTGCTCTTCATCACACTTGCCGGAGCTCTACGTGATCTTGCCTTGTTATGCCTACGGCTAATAAATTTTCGAACTGTCTTTTTGGAATATTTATCCTCTATATTTTTGGCATAAGGAACTGATCCGAAAACTCTCACAGGAACACCAGACTTTTTTCTGTACTCCCTTGGATCCTTGGCCAATCTTTTCTTTCTAATTTCTACCAATTTGGATTTGTAAAACTTATTCAAATTGAAGTTACCCGGCTTTTTCTCTGGAAGTGGCTCTTTTTCTACGAAGATGATTTCTCCACCACTAGCTACACTTGCAGGCATTCTCTTTGCCTCATGCGATTTTTTTGAGGCAACAGGGGGAGTCATAGGCAGAGCATGTCCATTTCTTGCAATTGTGTTCTTATTTAATTTTGTTAATGGTTTAACATCTGAAAAAAGAGCTCTTATTTTTTGAAATGATGAAAATCCGACTTGAGTAGGCTTCCGTGGGATCCCTTCTTCGTAATGATCATCTATAAAGCTAAATTGTCCTGAAATAAGTTTATAGTGAAGATGCTTTTCTAGAAGGTTACTAAATGTAATCTGACCTCCAAGACCCAAAATTTGAGATTTACCACTGACATGGTCAAAAGATAGAATGAATTCACCATGGTAAAAGCTACTTTCACTATTTGATGTCTGAACGACGTATTTCTCACTTTTATTAAGTGATTGTACCCAGACGTAACCTCTTTTGAGCTCAATCATTTTATTAAGCCACTTAATATGTGCTCCACCCGTCATATGAAATTCATGGTCGTGGTAGTCTCGAATTGTAATTTCGGAACCGTCTTCAGTTAAAATATCATAGAAATCTTTGATCTCATCACCAAGCGACAATTGAATCGCTTTTCCCGATTCCATTGCAAATACATTTCCCTTAATCGCAACCACAACACCAATTACTTTTGCACTTAGGGTGGTAGGGAGTAGTAATAAAATGATTAAAGCACTATTTCTTATAGCGCTTAGCAAATTCCTCATAATGACCACTTAAGATTCTCCATTCTGGAGTATTTCTATATTTTAATCTAAACTCTTCTACTGTTTTAAAAAACTCATCGCGGTGATTCAACTTAAGGTGCGCTAGTGCCCGGTACAGTTTTGCTCCTCTAAAATAAGGAGAAGTTGGATTGCTACCAATAAGCTTCGATAGATGATAAATACTCCAGTCGTAATGATTGCCTGACTCAAAGGCGGCAATGCCGGCTTGAAGTAGAACCTGATCATTAACCCCTTTTGACTTGGGATATTTCTTTAAGAATGCGGTGTAGAACTGAGCCGATTTTTCAAAATTTTTCTTTGAAAACTCAGTTTCTGATATGGCAAGCATTTGAGCTGGATTCCATTTGTATATATGGTCTCTAACTAAATCATTCTTAACATTAATAATAGGACTAGTGGAAACACTAGCAAGCGTTCTCTTTACATTTTTCTTTTGCTCAAGCTTCAGCTTTAAATAATTTCTCTTTGATTCTATTTCTTTTAGGCGAAACTCAAGCTCTGAAACTTTGACTTTTAAAAGCCTATTTTCCTTCGCTAGATTCAAAGCCGTTCTCTCATAGTTATTGACAGTTCTTGCTTTGTTTTCAACTTGCCTAAGTAGGTCACAACTAGTCGTTGCAACTGCTAGTACCAAAATCGAACTTAAATGTAATAATCGTTTCAACATAATTATTGACCCAGTCATTGAGGGTTCCTAAACCAAAGTCCTCGAGTATTCTTCGGCAACGATAGAAAAAACTTGAATCTGTTTAGGCATAAGTACATTTTGCCCCTTTTCTCAAATAATAGGTATTTAGCTAAGCTTTTAACCCGTTGATATCGAATAGAGGTTGAAGGCAAAGTGCAAGCACAAGGAAGGCATATGAAAACCACTATTTTGACACTCTTATTTCTATCATCCTTACTCCCCGCTTTTGGGAGGAAGCCTGCAGTACTGCCATTTGTTGAATTAATACCATTACAAAAAGATGTTAAAAACCCAGCTATGCATAAGAAGTTTAATTTTAAAAACCCTATGCAAAATAGAGGTGAAAAACCTACATCAGTAGATGCTCCACAAGAAAAAAGTATCGAAACATTTTCAATGACACTTCTTTTATCACTTTTACTTTTAGTCTCCATCCCAAGCGGACTCGCTACCTACTTTCAAAGCAAGTGGGTCGCAAATCAATTTTCTGAATGGGATGACTGGAGCAAAGAAAATATAGTCGTATTGAAGAAAAAAGACCATCACAAAGATGATGATACCACCGGTGGTGGCATTTCAAAGGCTTCTTAAAAGATCTTGTCTCCAAGAGCTCTCCACTTACCCGCCCCTTGATAAAAATAAACTCTTGAGAGCTTACCATGAAATACTCTCAAGTCCTTAATTCCATCTTTATTATAGTCAAAGATCTCTGTGAAATTTTCTCTTTTAACATAACGATTGCCACGTCTTTCACGCTCCATCCAAAGCACAGGTCCTTTTTTAACACTTAGAGAGTTTAAATCAGCATGGTCCATGGTCACGAGGTAAAGACGTACGGTAGCATCGAGTCCATAAAACTTTGTAAAACCTTCATAGAAATAAATCATAAAAAGTCTTTTCGTTTTATCTAGATCAACAATTCTCATTTTATAAGGAGCTGACTTGGCGCCCATGGGTTCAAGCTTTACTTTTAAAAGGGGCCTTTCATTATGGTCATAGAAATGAAAGTAATCCACAGAATCACTTTTGGAGTGAAAAAACATTTCTTTGTGTCCATCTCCATTGAGATCAAATCGATAGATAGATGAGTAAGCTGCCCACTTAGGGGGAGAAGGCCTCTGAGCTTTGCCTTTTTTTGCTCCCAGCTTTCCCAGTAGCAGTTTTTTTATATATCTCTCATCTTGCGCATTTGCTGAGCTGCACATAAGAAAGAAGAAAATGGTAAGTAGATAATTCACTTCTCAATTATAAGGGACAACCCTAGTTAACACAAAGCTCCATCTTCAATTATTGACTATGAAGGTCCCCTACATGTAGTTTTTAAAAATAGATTTTTTTCAAGAGGAAGTAGACGGTGGACATTCAAATAGGTCATTTAAAATCAGACTCCCGGGTAAGCATTTGGAATTGTAGCCTACTTGGCGGTGAAGACCAGGGCCCACGTGAGAAGATTATCGATATAATGGATCTTGAAGACCAGAGTCTTGATGTGCTCTACATTGAAAAAGATTGCAGAAATGAAGCAGTGCAAAAACTGGAGGACACACGCAACTTGTTCCCCATTGTAGATAGCAAACTACCAGCTGATCCAAGCGCACTTAAAAATATGATGCCTGAAGAGCTTGAATCCATAGTTAACTCCACACTAAACTCGTGGACTATGAGAAATAATCTCATTTCCATTGAACAGATTTTTACTCTGACACAACATCTAAAAACACTTTGGTCATCAGATCGCACCAGCTTTTTTGAAGAGCTGTGGTTCTTTTTGAAATCAAATATGGGACTTAAAAATATCACTATCATTTTTCACGACGTATTAAGAAGTGAAGAAGAAGGCCAAAAAGATAAACTTGTATTCGCTTTACTTAAAGAAACGACAGATGGCAGACGTGCAGATATTAAAACTTGCAGCGAAGCGGAAACCACTTTGATGGAGCATTATAAAAATTCTTTTGGTGCCTCAATTGAAATCCTAGAATATCATCCAGAAAAATACGAAATTGTATTAGCAAGCTGTATTGAAAAAAGTCCAATTCTTATTATGGGAAATGTGCTTGAAATGAGCCCACTACAACTTTCACTTCTAAGGGCAATTTTTCAGGGACTGCAATAACTAGTCTCTACCTGTCTCTAGCTCTTTGAGAGCTTCTTCCCACTTAGCTCCCTCTTCATCAACATCCACCTCAGCTGCTGGAACACTTGCTGGAGCCCTAACACTTTCTTCTTTTTTGCCAGACGCAATCATCTCGGCTTCTCCAACAATCTCAAGCTTTGTAGCACTACCGGCCAAAACTGTAAGTTTGTAACGGATATTATTTTTAGAAAAATAATAAGTATCTGGTGATAGCCCACCTTTTTCTCTTAAGGCCTCTCCAACCTCGATTAGTGCATCAGGATCTTCACTACCATTAGTCAGCATAATCTCTAAACTTTCGTCACTAAAAGTTATCTCGTGGCTTAACTCATCAACTTTTACTTCATCGCCAAGTCGCACATAACTTTCAGTCCAATGTCCATCTTCAGTTGGATCTACATACCAGCCTTGTTGCCCATTAGAGCTACCACTTTCCCCACTATCAAAACCATAATCTGGAGCATCTACATAATTATCTCTTGCACTTGCTGGAGCTATTGCCGCATCAGAAACGCCTGCAGCTCCAAAAGCATCAGCTGCTCCAAAAGCGCCTTCATCATCACCCAGTTCAGTAGAGCCACCACTTCCCGTATCAGCAACTGCAACGTCACCAATTTCTGTAGCCGGTGCAACAGCATCAACATCAGAGTCACCTTCACCACTGGCTTCAGCAACATCTCCATCTCCATCTCTATCATCTGCGCTCACAGCTTGACCTTGACTCTCTAGCTGATCCTTTAAACCTGCAACTTCTTGCTCTAGCGCCGCAATTGCCTCGGCAGCACCTTCATCTCTTATAGCTTCCTGTACTGATCCAGACCCTGTTGAACCAGAATCAATTCCAGATACTGGGTCAGCGTAACTACCAATATCAGCAGCCGGTGCTGGAGCCACATGAGATCCAGGATAATCACTTCCAGAACTTCCTGAACTTCCAGAATCGTCACTTACATAATCTGAAACTAAGTCATCAGCTGGTGGGATATATGTATCATCCAGGCTATCAGCATTTATATTGTCGGCAACTATATCGTCACTTTCTTCTTCTCCAAATTCCCAAATAGAATCAGAACCGCCGCCCTCTAAGGCCGCTACCACATAGTCATTCATTTGATTCATTAAATCTTCATCACCTTCAAGCAAGTCACTGTATGACCAGGAGTCATCTCCGCTCTCAGCTTCATGCTGAGCCTCAACTGCTTTTGCGAGATCTCCTACTTGCTCACCTGCGGGAGCAGCAGCATTAACAATAAGCCTATATGCCCTTTGAGATCGAGAAAGTTGTTCAGCATCACCAGCATTTACTTCATGCTCGAATACATTAATCCCCATAAACGGCGAAAATATAATTCTCTCACAAAACAAACCTTCCATATCAAGATAATAATTTGGATAATCTTGGCCACCTTTGTACCCTATATCATTTTTACGATATTCTTCAGTTTTATACTTCTTATTTTCCGATACTGCTCTTGCAACAAGAGCTTCGTCTCTTGTATTACATCTATCGTGTAACTCATCACTTGAAGTGACATCTCTTCTGCAGCAATTGACTCTGCCAGAGTCAACTTCAAGAGACTGAAACATTACGTCAGGACCATGCCCCTCGTCGGAAGTTCTATAAAATGAGCAAGCATTAAAATCGTCAACCAAATGTGCGGTATCTTCAACATCCATATTTTTAGTATCTTCCCTCAGTTGATCTTGTGAGTTTGTGTAACTCAGAAGATCATCGTTTTCGTCATATTCAGATGATGGAAGAGCGATATTATATGGACCATTATTTCCAGGATAGCAGTAATAGTTGGAAAGCTCTCTAAAGTTATCAAAGGACTTTTCTCCATCGCTACCAAAGTTATCCTTACTTTGTGATAATGCACTTGAAATAGCTTTTTGAACTTCTAATTCACTTTTTGGCTGATCCAGGTCTTTTGGGCAAAAGACATCTGATAGCTGCTCAGTAAATAAACTTTCACAGCGACTTTCAAGATCCTTAATATATTTGGAGTTAACACTTTCTCCAAAAACTGAATCTCTATAAGCAGGCATCACCATATCAGCATAATCAGTAATGGCCTCGTATGGATTGTCTCTATAGCCTTCTGGATTATTTCCAAAAATCACCGAAAGAGAAGTTTGGGATGCACTTTGATATGTGTCCCCTATTCTTTTCTGAGAACGACCATGGAGCATTTCATCAACCATAAAAGGACTAAGAGCAGTAATGTATCGATGAAAGCTTTCAGCATCATTTAAGATAAACTCCATTCGCGGGCTATCTTTTAGTAGAAATTCAATTTGGGATATGGGGTCAGACCCTTGACCATCATAAAATAGCCTAGCCACTTCAAGAAAAGGAGTCTTGTGACCAGCTCGATCAAAACTATCGGATAGTGCCTTTATTTGGTCAAAATCATTTACCAAACCTGGAAGCACTTCCATCAACTTACCTTCATTGGTCAAAAAACCTGCAAAAGGAGCATTAACCTTTGATCTCATATAAGCATTTGGGCTCATACATAATCCACCATCTTCATCACTCAAGTGGGATGTATCCAAATCAAAGATAGCAGAAGTATTTATCATATAGAGATAATATTTTTCCCACCTCTTTTTTATTCTTTCAGCAATAGCATCTTCTAAATTCACTTTTCCTCGTGATCCACGTCCTAGAAAACTTCTCATGCCATCATCTAGTAAAGCTTCTACATCTTTATAGCCCAATTCTTTCTTGTGACTCGCAAAATATTGCCCACAGGCACCATTGTTTTTCAAATGTGCTGAAATATCTGCTTGATCTTTTATACAATTGAATTCATCAAAATTTCTGTCTGGATATAAATCCTTAAGTACTTTTACTTGCAGTATTTCATCTTGTATCTTTTCAAATTTCTTATTCCAAATTTTTGTTTTCTCTCTAACCATTCTCTGATGAGCCTTTTTTACATACTCCTTTGAAGCCTTTTCTTTCTGGTGAGGCCAATTATAACTAATAACAGAACTCCGATTGGCGCACTCACAATACTTCCTCTTTCTCATTTTGAGATCTCTTCCACTTATAAGTGCATCTGCCTGCGAAAAATAATCAGTATGTTCTGTAATTTCTTTGTATCTTTTTTCCTCTAATTCGTAAGAATTATCACAGTCGTATCCATCGATTTCCTCTCCAAACATTTCTCGAAATTGATCTGGATCAACTTCACTTTTATTTTGGCAGAGGCTATGAATCATTATATTAAGAGCTTCTAAATCATCAACTCTCAGAGATCTTGCTAGTACTTCTGGATCTACATTTTGGATTCCATCTTTTATCAGCTCTTCACAATATAGCGAGCTAAATACTGATGTTGCAGCAATGGCAGGATCAAGTTGAAAAATGTCAGTTGTACACACGGACATTTTTTCAAGCGCCTTGTAAGCCTTTCTACCTGAGAGTATGTCTCTAAAACTTTGATATTCAGAGTCATTTGGTGACTCTAAACTTTGTTGTAATGCTTGATAGAGCTCAATTTCCTTGACCAACCTCTCAGAGGCAATACGACTACCAGCATTTGAATCAATTGCATGAAACAAAAGTAACACTGCTAAGAATTTTGTTAAAAAATTTCCAAACATTGCGTTCAAACCTACCAATAAATGATCTATATTATTTAGATCTTACTACTTCGTTTCGGATACCTGAGCAGTTTTATTGAGTACTTTTTTGAGTGCGAAAAACTTCTTTTATTTAAGGTATTTAGAAGTTTCCTCTATTTGGAGAAATGAAATTTATTGAATTTTGCACGACTTATTTTATTGGCACTCTTATACCAATTGGTATTAAGAACCAAAGCGGCCTAGTCTCTCGCCTGAGAGAAGATGAAAATGAGTGTGAAAAACTGTTTGTCCCGCATTTTCCCCGAGATTTGTCACAACTCTAAATCCTTTTTTTTCAAGGCCTTCACTTCTTGTGTATTCACTTATGGCGCTAAAAACCTGGGATAATTGTTCGGGGTGCTCAGAGCTGAGCTCATTTATATTTTTTGTTTGTTTTTTATGGATAAAAATAATGTGAATGGCCGCTTGAGCATTGATGTCCTCAAAGGCCAAAATATTTTCATTTTCAAAAACAATTGTAGCTGGAATTTCACGATCAATAATTTTTTGAAAAATACTCATCTCTAAATCCTTTTTATATCGACACCTAGACCACTTAATTTATCAGCAAGATTTTCGTAGCCACGGTCCAAGTGATAGACTCTACTTATTACCGTTTCACCCTCTGCTGCAAGAGCAGCTAGTACAAGTGCAGCACTGGCCCTTAAGTCGGTGCACATTACAGGTGCTGCTGAAAGAGAGGCACTTCCTTCAATCATAGCAAGGTTTCCCTTTTTAATAATATTGGCACCCATTCTTTTTAATTCTGGCACATGCATAAATCTATTTTCGAAAATTTTCTCTCGTATGACAGAGGAGGTGATTGCTTTGGTAGCAAGAACCATCATCTGGGCCTGGACATCAGTGGGAAATCCTGGGAATGGTGCTGTATCAACATTACAGCCTTTTATTTCGTCGTGCTTTTTGACAACGATTTGATCCTCGGCCACTTCAAAGACTGCACCCATTGACTGCAGTTCATCACAGACAGATGCTATATCTTTAGTTCTAAAGCCTTTAACTTCAATTTCTGAATTTGTTATGATTCCAGCAATTAAATATGTGGCCGCTTCAATTCTATCGCCTATGGCCCTATAGGACACAGACTTAAGCTTATCAATGTGGACACCTTGTATCTTTATGATTGATTCGCCAGCCCCCTCGACAATAGCGCCCATGGCATTTAAGAAATTACCGAGGTCTTCTATCTCGGGTTCTCTAGCAGCATTGGTAATAGTGGTCTCACCTTTAGCTAGCACCGCTGCCATCATAAGGTTTTCAGTGGCACCAACAGAGGGAAAGGGAAGAACAATTTGTGCACCAACAAGACCTTCTGTGCCTGTCTTAGCAAAAACATACCCACTATTAATGTCAATAACTGCACCCATCTTCTTTAGACCTTCAAGATGTATATCGATTGGTCTTGTGCCGATAGCGCAACCTCCGGGCAGGGAAACCTTGGCGCACCTTTCTCTGGCGAGCAGTGGCCCTAATACCAAAATTGAGGCCCTCATTTTTCTAACTAGCTCGTACTCTGCATCAGTTGATTCAATAGTCCCAGCATCAAAGCGAATATCTTTTTGGTCTACCTCTGATTTGACTCCTAAACTCTCGAGTAAGTTGCGTAGTGTTTCAACATCTTTGAGAGTAGGCATATCTTTTAAAGTGATAGGATTGGGATTCAAAAGGCAGGCCGTCATAATTGGAAGGCATGCATTTTTTGCAGGAGAAACACAAACACTACCTGATAGTTTCGCGGGGCCATTAATTACCAGTCTATCCATTGGGGTGTGATCCTTTTAAAAATCGATCTTTTCCACAAAGATCTTTTTCAATACTAATATTACCTAGCCCAGCATCTTTTGACCAATTTGCTAGCTGTTCTAAATTATTTTCGTGGCCTTCAATTAAAAATTGTCCAGTACTCTTTAACACCTTGAAAATCTGCTCAAAAAAATGAATATACCACTGGCGATACTGCTCATCATCTAAGTAAAGAGCTAGGTGCGGCTCATAAGAGTCCACTGCTTTGTGAACCCCACTTCTTTGTGAGCTTTTGATATAGGGAGGATTTGAAACTAGAAAATCACACTGGCCTTCAAACTTTGTGAGCCTATCACTTTCAATAAATTTGATCTGAGAATGCTCTGGAATTTGGTAGAGTAATTTTGAATAATTGCTCTTTGCCACACCCAAGGCTTCAGTGGAGATATCACCTGCAGTGATGGAGTTTTTTTCATTTAAATTTGCAGCTAACGAAATGGCGATGGCACCACTACCAGTTCCAACTTCAAAAATATCAAGCTGGTCTTTTTTCATTTTATGACAAATTTCGAGGGACTTTTCTACCAGAAATTCAGTTTCACTTCTAGGAATTAGAACATGATCATTAACTTCAAACTCTAAACCATAAAAATGAGAGTACCCAGTAATATATTCCAGTGGCATGCCAGTAAGTAACTTAGAAAAAAACTGATCCATTTGATTTTCAGGTATTGAGTATACAGGAGTTTTTTTAAAATCTTCCCGAGAATAACGAAAATCACAAAGGCCTTCGAGTTCTCGGATTAAAACTTCTTTTCGAATGCCAGGATAGTTTTCTACTAGAAAACTTTTGTGTCTTTCAAAAAATTGATCACATAGATTTTGGATTGAATTCACTTTAATCTAATCTTGCTCGCCCTTGAGAAGCTCTGCTTGATTATGAGCAATCAGAGCATCAACAACTGGTTGCAGATCTCCCTCAATAATTTTGTCTAGGCTATAAAGAGTAAGCCCTATTCTGTGATCTGTGAGTCTTCCTTGAGGAAAATTATAAGTACGGATTCTCTCTGAACGATCCCCCCTACCTACTTGAGATCTCCTCTCTGCTGCCTCTTCTTGATGGGCCTCTTCAACAAGGCGGTCATAAATTCTCGATCTTAAAATTTTCAAGGCCTTGGCCTTATTTTTAATTTGAGATTTTTCATCTTGAATAGCAACTTGCTGTCCCGTTGGCAGATATGTAACCCTTACAGCTGAGTCAGTTGTGTTAACTGATTGACCACCGTGACCACCGGCCCGATAAACATCAATTCTCACATCATTCATATCTAATTCAAACTCAACTTCATCGGGTTCAGCTAACACGGCCACAGTAATGGTAGATGTATGCACTCGTCCCTGTGACTCTGTTTTTGGAACCCTTTGAACTCTATGGACCCCAGACTCAAACTTTAATTTGGAATATACATTTTCACCAGCGACACTATAAATAATCTCTTTGATCCCCTCATCACCTTCACTTATAGAAATTAATTCTGTTCTAAAGCCCAAGGTTTTGAAGTAGTTTTGGTACATTCTATTAACATCACCCACAAAAATAGAGGCTTCGTCTCCACCTGCACCGGCCCTAATTTCAACGATTACATCTTTTCCATCAAGTGGATCTTTTGGGATAAGAAGAAGTTTTAAGTGGTCTTCCATACCATCGATTTCTTTTTCTTTATCTCTCAGCTCTGCTTTGGCCATCTCTCGCAGTTCAGCGTCAGATTCTTCTTTTAAAATCTCTTTTGCTTCATCAATGTCATTTTTTGTTTTTTGGTACTCTTGAAAAGCCAAAACAATCGGCTCAAGATGAGACCTTTCTTCATTGATTTTCTTGAATTCTGCGGGCCTGTCGTAAAGAGTAGGATCTGCAAGCCTTTCAGTTAAGACTTCAAACCTTCTAACAGCTCCCTCTAATTTATTAAACATAGTTTACTCTAAGAATTCTTTAAAGTTAGCATTAGTATCTGCAATTTCACTTAAATCTTTTATATCAATTTCTTCAAGCGTTAAGATTTTTTTGTCTGCCTGCTCAAGATTATATTGTTTTTCTAACTGAAGAACAGCTTTAATTGAGGCCAAAGCCACTTCAAGCTGCTCCCTATCTGGTTCACGAGTCGTAAGCTTTTGTAGCATCATCCCAGGGAGGCTAATCAATTTAGATAATGGGTTTGACGAATATTTCCCAGCAAGCTTTATCAACTCATAAGAGATCCCTGCAATGGGAAAGACCAATACTATTTTAAAAAGAACAGCGACTATATGTCTTGGAATTAGAGGCAGACCTTTTCCAATAGGAACTACTGCAAATACTCCAGAAAATAAAACAATTGAAATGAAAAGTAGGAAGAACAAAAAAGATGTTCCGCATCTTGGATGAAGAGTTGTGAATTTTTCAGCATTCTCAACTTTCAGTTCTTGTTCAGCTTCAAATGTTGAAATGGATTTATGTTCAGCTCCGTGATATTGAAATACCCTTCTAATATCTGGAATCAGCCCAATTCCACCAATATAGGTCAAAAAGATAGTTCCTTTTATGAGACCATCAATTGCATGAAACTCAAAACTATCTAAATCCCAACCTTTTTCAAAATAATTAGACACAAGTGCTGCTAGAAAGTGAGGAAGGAAAATAAAAAGGCCAATTCCAAATGCAAAGGAAGCGGCAATAGTTAAAAATGTGGCAATTGATATCTTTTGTTTTGAAGCCTGCTCTTTTTCAAACTCTTCAAGAGATTTCCCTTTTTTCAAGGCCTCTTCTTTGAGCTCTTCATGCATCACGACATCGGCAGAGTAGTTTAAGCTAACAAGACCGTTGGCCATACTCTCCACTAACATAAGTACTCCTCTTAGTAGAGGTTTTTTCATGAGTGGGAATTTCTTTGAAAGACCATACCATTGATCACGCCTGAGTCTGATTGATCCGTCATTTTTTCTCACGGCCACAACAAAGGCATTGGGTGATCTCATCATCACACCCTCAATAACTGCTTGCCCCCCAATACTGGTGTATTGCTGTTTAAGCAGAAGTATCAACTTGTGTTTTACATTACGTGCAATATTTATCATTAGGAATTCATTGTCTCTAGGAACTCGTGGTTTGTCTTAGTCTTGTTAACCCTACTGAGGATAAACTCCATGGCATCCAATGTATTCATGGGATGAAGAACTTTTCTTAGTAAATAAAGTCTTTGAAGTGCGAGATTATCCATAAGAAGTTCTTCTTTTCTAGTACTTGATTTATTAATATCAAGACATGGAAAGATTCTTTTTTCCATAAGTTTTCTATCTAATTGAATTTCAGAGTTACCTGTTCCTTTAAATTCTTCAAAAATAACTTCGTCCATTCTTGAACCAGTATCAATTAGAGCAGTAGCAATAATTGTAAGTGATCCACCGTGTTCAATATTTCTGGCTGAACCAAAGAATCTCTTTGGCTTGTGGAGAGCATTTGAGTCAACACCACCAGAGAGGATTTTTCCAGACGGCGGAACAACAGTGTTGTAGGCCCTTGCAAGTCTGGTAATCGAATCGAGAAGAATGACCACATCTTGTTGAGCTTCAACCAAACGTTTTGCCTTTTCAATAACCATCTCGGCAACTTGCACGTGACGATTAGCCGGCTCATCAAAAGTTGAAGAAACAACTTCTGCGTTCACATTTCTTTTCATATCCGTTACTTCTTCAGGTCTTTCATCGATCAGAAGTACAATTAATTTTGATTCAGGATGGTTTTGCGTAATAGCATTGGCTATATCTTGCAGTAGGACTGTTTTACCAGCTTTTGGTGGGGCGACAATAAGACATCTTTGACCAAAGCCCTGAGGCACAAATAAATCGATAATTCGAGTAGAATAAGCTGTAGGCTTTCCCTCTAAATTCATTTTTCCATCAGGATAAACGGGTGTTAAGTTGTCAAAAAGAACGGCCCTTCTGTGAGCCTCATGTTCTCTAAAATTAATTAAATTAACTTTTAAAAGAGCAAAATATCTTTCACCGTCTTTTGGCGGTCTAATTTGGCCAGAGACAGTGTCACCTGTTCTTAGTCCAAATCGTCTAATTTGGCTGGGGCTAACGTAAATATCATCGGCACCGGGTAGGTAATTGTATTGCGGGGACCTTAAAAATCCAAAGCCATCTGGCAATGTTTCTAATACACCCTCGCCAAAAATATCTTTTGAATCTTTGGCGTGTTTTGTAAGGATTGAAAAAATTAACTCGTGTCGTTTTAGATTTTGGGCATTTTCAATTTTTAGGCCCTCTGCCTTTTGAGCTAAATCTTTAATGTCCATGAGTCTTAAGTCGTTGAGATGCACTTGCACTACTCCTTCTGATTTTTTATCTGGAATTCTCGCGGGATAAAATTTGGTATTTGATTATTCTCCAGCTCTAACTTTTAAATAATCCCAATTAACAATCTTAAATTATTCAATGCAGGGATTATCATTATGAAGAGCGTATTCATGACTATATTATTCTTTATCTATTTTATGTCAACATAATTTTGGCCTGATTTCTTGCAAAGTGGTCGCTAACGTACTAAAAGCACAATAGTTATCATGAAAAACAGCGCTAATTATGTAAAATTCAAAGGCCTTGAGATACTCGCTATCGACTACGGCACGAAAATTGTAGGCCTCGGAAGCTTTTGCCCAGGTAATACCCCATTTCCTATGCCGTGGGGAAAACTTGCTTATAAAAATGACGACACACTTATTGATCAGCTCCTAGAAATTATTAAAAGAGAATACTTTGAAGTGGTGGTTCTCGGAATTCCTTACTACACCGACGGTAAGGAATCAGATATGACCAAAAGAGTGAAGAAATTCCAGAAAAAGCTCCAATCCAAACTCCCTGAGGGCGTTCAGCTTTACGACCAAGATGAATCACTGTCCAGCTATGAGGCTGAGGAACGAATGAAATCTGGAGCCAGATACAACTTCAAAGTGGACCCCAATCAAATAGACGCACTTGCAGCAGCCATTATTCTTGAGGAATTTATTCAAAAATAAATAGATTGATCACTTTTTTAAACAGCAATAAACCAATTTCATGTAAAATAGAAGAAATATGAAAAATCAGACGAAACTTATTTTAGCCGTTACACTTCTAGGTCCGCTCCTATCAATTATCCCTGTAGGCTTCAAAGTTTATTCAATTTTAAACTCACCCTATGCTGGGGTTGAGAAAAGATTTGAAATAAAAAAAGGTGAAGGGTTTTCTAGCATTAACTATAGGCTTCATAAAAATGGATATATAAAAAGCTCCAGAGTTTTCCACTATTACTCAAAATACTATGATCGTCTTACCGCCTATAAATCTGGTACATACCCAATAAAAAAAGGGATGAGCTTAATCGAAATTTCCCAGATGTTTGTGGATGGGAAGGGGATTATTATTTCAGTCACCATTCCAGAGGGAAAAAATATTTATGAAGTTGCTGAGATCCTAGCGGGTAAAGGTGTTTCTAATAAAAAAAGTCTTATTAAGCTGATGAAGAATAAAAGCTTTACCGATGACCATGGAATACCTGCGGAAATTGTTGAGGGATACCTCTATCCAAATACTTATATGTTTTCTCCAGATCTAGATGCCAAAGAAGTTCTCACCATGATGATCAAAGAGTTCTGGAAGAAAACCTCAGCGCTTGATTATGCACACTCAGAGCTCACTCCCCACCAAGTCATAATCTTGGCCTCTATTGTGGAAAAAGAAACTGGAGCTGGATTTGAAAGACCTATTATAGCTGGAGTTTTTCACAACAGGCTAAAAAAACGAATGAGGCTACAAAGTGATCCCACAACGATTTATGGGATTTATGAAAACTTTGATGGAAATCTTCGAAAAAGAGATCTTCTCAAAAAAACGCCCTATAACACTTATAAAATTAGTGGACTCCCGAAGGGGCCTATCGCTAACCCTGGAATTGATGCCATTGAGGCAGTACTAAAGCCTGAAAAACACAACTTTCTTTATTTTGTCAGCTATAATGATGGCACTCACAAGTTTTCTAAAACTTATAAAGAACACCTCAAGGCAGTTGATAAATACCAAATAAAACGAAGGCACAGAAAAGGTAAGTCTTGGCGTCAGTTAGACATGAAGCACAGAAAACGAAAGAAGTAATTCATGAAAATCTTTTTCCTTCTAAGCCTTTTCATCACTTCCAATTGTTTTGGAAAGAAATACCATATAAATCTAAATCAAAGTGAGATAAGTTTTACTGTCCCCTATATGACAATTTCTGAAGTCAAAGGTCTGTTTCAAAAATTTCGAGGCCATTTTGACTTTGATGTTTCAACTGGCATTTTAAACACAATCTCTCTAGAAATAAGTGCTCCCTCTATTTATACAAATGATTCCAAAAGAGACAAACATCTTAGGAGTAGAGATTTTTTTGAAGTAAGTAAATATCCCGTGATTACATTTAAATCCACAAAAATTTCACCCGTAGGAAAAAAACAGTTTGATGTTCTTGGAATTTTAACTATTAGAAATAGATCAAGAGAACAGAAGGTTAAGCTAACCTACCTGGGAGCGGAAAAAAAATCCTGGAAAAAAGAGAGTATCTACTTTTCAGCAGAGGCAGATATTGACCGCATACTATACGGGGTGAAATGGAATAAATTGCTAGAGGGAGACACTTGGTTACTCGGTAAAACCATAAGGTTAAAGGCCCATGTCAGAGGGAAGTAGTAAGGTATCGGCATTAAAAAAGCTGTCAGTGTAAGATTTCACTTGATGTCGCCCTGGATCTTTGTATAGAATTACTTCTATGCGTGATACCACCTAACCATCCTTTGTTGGGTTGGGTATATTCAAGGAGGGATATATGGGTGAAGTTAATATTTCTGGTTACAAAAAACTCCTACTCGATGCAAAGAATAAAATCTTAAACCACGGCATCTTAACGAGTAAGGAAGATTTGCACATCTCGGCAGAAGATTTGGCAGACGAAACTGACCTCGCCACAAGCGTGATCAATCAGCAGGTTACATTTAACATGAGAAAGAGGGAGATGGACAAGCTAAGGGCCATTGAAGAAGCTCTCTATCGTGTTGAAGATGGCTCCTATGGTTCTTGTGAAGAGTGTGGGGAGTTTATTGGAGAAAAGAGGCTAAAGAACCAGCCTTGGGCCTTCCTCTGCATTGTTCATGCTGAAGAGAGAGAAAGAGAAAGAAGTAGGTTTATAGGCGGCTACTAAAAACTAAGCTCGGGGAGCTAATTCACTAGCTCCCACTTCCTACTTTTGGTAATTCAATCTCTACTTTTCTCATGGATACTTTTTGAGTGTTCAGTGATTTTATGACAATTTTTTGAATCATTCTGATGTGCTCACCATGGGCCTTGGTAAAAGTATGCCCGTTTCGGTGTCCTCTCTTCATAAGAGCAAGCCCAAAAACTGAAATAGATACAATTGATACAATAAAAATAATCTCGATGTTTAATAACTTTTTCACGGTAACCCTCCTTGGTCTATTTTAAATGTCTCGCACTTGGGAGGCCTTCCTGGGCACTCCATAATTCCTGACTTAAGGTGCAAGGTATGTGCCACTAAAATTTATTTAGTTTAAGTAGCTTGGATCGGTCCCAGATTATCACTGGTATAAAATAGTGCTTGGCCCTAGGCAGGCGGGTAGTTCATTTCTACACATGTAGTGATTAAATTCTGATCAAATGGCCCCACTACTGTGATTAAACGCTCGTGTAAATTTGACTAAATATATAATATTGCAGGAATTCCTCCCCCAAAAAGTGTATACTTTTTGAACAATTCTGAAATAACTCTACGTCGATTATTTCACCATCCTCCCTAAGTTAGCTGAATCTGGTTCCAAATCTTGGCACCTGCTTTGCTCTTTAACGGAGCGTGGGTTATGGATTAATAAATACCATGGCCCAAAAAAAATTATTTATAATCTGATGGTTTTTAACTAAAATGAGGATTGAATGGAACTGGGGCAATTATCAAAACATTTACTAAGAAGCACTGTTGTAACTAGTCTTATTTTTACTGGTGTCAGCGCTTTGGCCAAAAAGCCAAAGAAGGTAAAACTTATTACCCACGATCAGTTATACGGTAATAGCCAACCTGTTAGTAAATCTAAAAAATCTATTATAAATAGAAAGAACACATTCTACCCCCTGAAGAAGTTAACTTCTCAATATACTAGCTGGGGAATTCATCCAAATGTAAAAAAATCAAATATTCATCTAGGTGAAGCCTGGAGGGTATTTAAAAAGAAGAAAGATATCGTTGTAGCCGTTGTAGATACAGGTATTGATTATAAGCACCCTTTTCTTAAGAAAAATATTCACTCACTTTCTGGGAAAGTTAACTCAGCAAATTATGGTATGGATTTTTCAATTGGAAAGAAGGCCAAACCTGCTCCTTTTGATAAACACGGGCATGGCACCCATGTGGCTGGCATTGTCAAAAGTGTTTTTCCAGAAGTTAAAATATTGGCCCTTAAATATTATAATCCAGAGGCCACTAATAATGACAATCTAAAGGCTTCAATCAAGGCCTTAAAATACGCTGTTGATATGAATGTAGATATCATCAACTATTCAGGTGGAGGTCCAGAGCCATCAGCACAAGAGTTGAGCATCCTTAAGAAGGCCAATCAAAAGGGAATACTTGTAATAGCAGCTGCTGGAAATGAAGAAAGTAATATCGACCAAAGAAATAAGGCCTATTACCCAGCAAGTTACGGTCTAAAAAATATCATTACCGTTACTGCTCATGATCAGGATCTCAATATCCTAAGCACATCAAACTGGGGAAGAAAGACTGTTGATATTTCAGCTCCTGGACTCAGAATTACCTCGGCCCTTCCACATGGAAGATCGGGGAGAATGACAGGTACTAGTCAAGCAACAGCTTTTGCAACTGGTGTCGCTGCACTAATTAAGTCTCAGCACCCTAAACTATCAAGTAAGCAAATCAAGGCCATTATCATAAGATCAGCTGGAAAGAACTCAAAACTCATCGATAAATGTTCTTCTGGAGGATACCTAAATGCTGGAAGAGCTCTAAAGCTTGCTGGAAGAGTTGCTAACAGAAATAAGTCTAAGAGAAAGCTTGCTAATAGTGACTCAGATGTAAAGTTTGTGGAAGCTTACGCAAAATAGATCACATTTTAAATTATATCTGGTGATGTGATCGAAGCTTATTCAAGCTTCGATCAATAATTTATCCATAATCATTCTTTTTTTACTTCAAGGACCTAGTCTCAAAAAGTACAATAAGCTTTTAAGAGGCTAACTTTGAATCAAATTATCACTTTTACTAGTCGTTATAAATATATATTTGCCGCACTCGGTGGTTGTTTCTATGCCTTGGGCTTTCCTAACTCTTCAGACTTTTCATTTCCACTTGGGACTTACTTGGGCCTTCTGTGTCTCTTCGTTAATTTTAAGGAGCTAAGTGCCCCTTCTCTCAAACAAGAGATTCTACTATTCTTGGCATTCTCTGTGAGTGCCAACTTCTTTGGATACGCCTGGATTGCTGAAACAATCAAAGTTTTTGGCGATATTCCTTTTCCGCTAAACTATGCACTTTCTGCAGTTTTTAGTCTGATCATTTTTCCACAGATATGGATGTACTTTATCATTAAAAAGATCGCCCTCAATATCCCCAGCTCAAAACTTCCAAAATTTAAAATAGGAACACATTCAAGGTTAATACTGCTGTCGATATCTTATACTTTGATTGAGGTCTATACGCCTCAACAATTTCCCACCCATGCAGGACACCCTTGGTTAGTTGCGGCTCCCTATATTGGACTGACAAAAATCTTTGGTGTGCCCGGATTTTCTTTTATCACCTTTTGGTTGGTATTTAGCACCATCTCCTATTTAAAGCATCGAAGCTCAGTCGTTTTCCCCCTAGTTGTTTCAGCAGTATTTATAGGGGGCAATATCATCTCCCCTCTTACTTACCAGGTTGATAAAAATAAAAAGCCAATCAATGTACGGGCCGTTCAGGCCAATATTGGAAATATTGTAAAACTGCAGTCAGAAAAAGGTCACTATAAAGCGATCAATATGGTTCTTAGAAATTACTTTAAATATTCTACCGTCCCCAGTGAGAAAGAACTTGATCTCATCATTTGGCCAGAGACAGCATACCCCGTTGATATTGACACCAAGGATATGAAGGAAAATGATCAGTTAGTACCTGGAATTTTTATGGATATCATTGATAAAACTGGCGCTCAAATATTGTTTGGGGGCTATGATCAGCCTCAAAAAGTAAATCCTTTGGGTTTAGGAAGTCTGGCAAGCAGAAGTGAGTTGTATTTTGAAAATACCTATAATAGTACAATCCTTTTGGATCAAAATAAAAAGTTTGTTGATTCTTATAACAAGTGGAAGCTTATTCCCTTTGGAGAAACTCTCCCCTTCCCTCTTATCATAAGAAAAATACTGGCAAAAGTTATTCGAAATATTTCTTACTTTTCTGCAGGAGACAAATACACTCTTTTTAAAACCAAAAATGACTTCTCTTTTGTCACACTTATTTGTTATGAAATTCTTTTTCCGGATTTTTTAAGAGATTATCTTTCAAATACTGAAAAGAAACCTGACTTTATCATCAATGTCACCAATGATTCTTGGTACGGTAAAACCTCAGAACCATATCAACATCTATTTTTAAGCAAATGGAGAGCAGTAGAGTTTAACCTGCCTGTTATCCGTTCAACCAATACTGGAATCACTTCTATTTTTTGGCCAGACGGAAGTGAATCGAAAAGATTGGAGTACGGACTTGAAGATGTGCTCGATTTTACTATTTTCAAAGCGCAAAATGAGAGAACGGTTTATGAGAAGTTTGGGGTGTTTTCGACTGTTTTGATGGCGCTACTTCTTTTTGGGTTTGGTTTTGTAGTTCCTAAGAGATTTAGATAATTTTGTTTCTTTTCTTTTGACCTTGCCCTTATACCTCGCCGTCGCCCTCGCCAGCCAGGAATTTGTTAATTTTGAACTTTCCGGGGTCCATTCTGAACTTTCCGAGACATACTTTACTATTTATTAGCGACACATACTTTACACTATGTGTTTTTCTTAACTACTCGGAAGTTAAAGGGGCTTTCTCCCGATGTGAATTTATATTCTATAT
>JABIHA010000122.1 GCA_018649885.1 Bacteriovoracaceae bacterium | reverse complement strand
TGCTCTCATAACGAATTTCATTCTTTCATTCATAACCGAAGATTCCTTCCAAGGCATGCAACCCCCTTTGTTTGCAGTACCTTAAAAAGTGTAAACCATGTATCGAGAATAAAATGTAAAGTATGTGTCGAGAATGGACCGTATTTCTTTTAAAAATCCTACTTTTACTTTTATCTCTATTTTTAAAGACACCAGAATGCGCTAGATCGACGACCACTAAAGAAAATATAATACAAACTAACATTTTCAAAATATTAACCCCTTGTATAAGTTCATACCCAAGTGTTACATGAGGGGGGCATTTTACAGAAAGGAATTCTTAATATTTAATTAAAACAGGAGCTTAGAGATAATTGATTAATTATTCTTGTGAAACCTTGCAAGTAATAATTGGCATTTAGAAAAAAATCAGCAGAAATAGGGTAAAGCAAAATTAGCATTACCACTTCCCTACTCTCCTAGCTCAAATGCCCCCTAAATTATCGTTGGACCTTAAAAGGTCCTCTTTATTTAGCTCTAAAGGCCCTTTAAAAATATCTAATTACTGCAAGCTAGGTCTGTCACAGGCCTTTTAAAGCGTACTAACCTCATTCATCGTATCGACTCCATCATCCCTTCCAAGAAACGCCATCACAATATATCTCACGGGCAGAAAGACTACCGGCCATCTGTAAAAAATTCGCAATACTATTTCGAAGGTCTCAAAACCTGAGAAATACGAATTAACTCTTTAATGGATGCAAAAATACTGATGAAACTATGGCAGTGGACCCAGCGTGGGGCGCCGTCAACCAAAAGCAGCTACGACCTTGGTAGCGAGAGCGACAGACGCCGGGACCAGGATGACAAAGATCATCTGATTACGAAAATTATAACGGCCACTGGGAACTTGAAGGTCAGAAAAGCCCAGCGGAAACGCCACGTCGGTTGAGTTAAGGGCAATCACCATAGCGCCATCTGAAAGTTATTAAGTCCCTGCCTAGTGCTCGGCATTCCATGCTGGGCAAGATTAGGATGGTTTTCTTTTTGGATGCTACAGAAAGATAAATATTTACTTTTTGGCTACAGATAGCCGGTAGTCTTTACTGTGAGCGAATGGATTCACCTCAATAACAACGACCTCATGGGATTAAAACGAAGGCCAGAAGACCCATGTTGAAGGCTGCAAACAACGATTTGGAGACGTTACGATAGAAGACAAAGGTCAAACTTCAATGGTGGTCACTTGACAAGGAGATGGACTGCTGACCACCTCTTCGTTTTATACTTTAGTTGTTTGGCGACAATTTTTCGATTTTTTTCTTGGGCGAGTAGCCCCTATTGGGATCAATTTGGTTTTCATCTTATCCAAAGAACAATGTAACAAATTCTGTATTATTGTTTTTGGCCTGACATGTCCTGAAGGTGTAAATCCATTTGTGGGTAGGGTATTGATATTCCCTCTTTATCGAGAGCGTATTTAATCTCTCTTGTTAGTGAATCTTTAACATCCCAAAAAATCTCTTTTGGGGCCCAAACTCTGACAGACCAATTGATACTGGATTCTCCCAGCTCAAGTAGTACTACAGCGGGAGCAGGATCTTTCAAGATGCCCTCAATTCTTAGGGCGGCGTCCCTAAGTATTTTTCTAGTTGTATCTAAATCCGAATTGTAGCCAGAGCCAACATCCACGCTCACTCTTCTATTTGGATGAAAAGTAATATTTTCGATCTTACTGCCAAAGACTTGACCGTTAGGAATGATAATTCTTCTATTATCGAATGTATCTAAAACTGTGTTGAAAACATCAATCTCTTTCACTACCCCAGTTTGTCCACCAACTGATACAACATCTTCCAGCTTAAATGGGCGAAAAAGTAGGAGCATTACACCTGCTGCAAAATTTCCAAGTGTTCCTTGAAGCGCCATTCCTATGGCCATACCTGCACCAGCAAGTAGGGCCGCAAAACTAGCAGTTTGGATGCCAAAAATACCTAAACTTGAGATTACACCAATAGAAAGTATCAACCACCTAATAAGCTTGGAGATAAATCCCACAAGAGACTTATCAAGTTTAGCTCGATTCATAGTAGTTACAGATAGTTTTCTAAAAAAACCACCAGCCAGCCATGTGACAGAAATGGCCACTAAAAAGCTAACTAACTTAATTGTAAATTGTGTAATGAGTTCAGGTAAATTTTCTATCATGAGAAGTCTCTCTTAAAATCTAAATCCAAGTGCTACAGAGAAAAATGGTCCGCCTAGCTCAAAGTCACCTGGCAAATTAATATTTTTCTGAGTTTCATTTTCATTTTTTGTAATATCTTGGCCCCAATTATCGATAGACCATTTTCTGTAACCAAGAGTTGGGGTAAGAAGGAAGTATTTTTCGAAAACTAGATCAGCAGCTATAAATCCTTCCATCATTGGAGCAGTTTTTGAACTTTCAATTTCTTCATTTTTCTTTTCATAGTCTGTTTCAGCTCTTCCGATACCAATTCCTACACCCATGTGCGGTTTAAGTAAGAAGAGGTTGGATACATCAAAGGCCCGTCCAAGAGATAGGTTTAATTTGTAGATCTGGTAGGTAATGCTATTTGATTCATCATCTTTTTCATTAAGAGCATCAAATAGAAATGAGGCATTTGGGCCACCCTTTAAGAAAAAAGATCCGGGCATCATGTACTCAGCATTAAAAGCAATATTAAGTCCAAGTGGATTTGGGCTTCCCATACCTTTGTAAGACTGATCATCTTTAAACTCTGGTGAAGTTCGCTCAAAACCTAGAGAGATTGAAGGATGAAATTGTCTGATCTCATTTGGCATATTGTCAGCAAATGTGTCCATAGACTTTCGCAGCTCAGGCAACCTAGTATCTGTTTGTGCAAGAGTTGAGTTTTGAATTAAAAGGATGCTAAGTATTGCGATGAAAAATTTCATATTTACCTCCCAAAAGGTCGCCCTTTGATTGAGTGGGGAGATTAGAAATATCAGGCGATGCTGTCAATGAATATGCTGTGCAGCGTGAGGCATTATTAATGGGTTAACAGTGTCCTTTGGGTCCGAATCAAGTGACCCATTGTTCCAACATAGTTGTAGCGGTTATAAACAGATTTTTTGGAAGTCCTCTCTGTGCATAATCAGGTCTATAATATGGGCCTGTTTTCCCGCATTAACAACCAGCTTGCATACTTGGTCATGGTCTTCGCAACGGTTCCAGCTTGAAATAGATTTTGGAAAAAGCTGCCCGCTTAAGTCGGCGTCACTTAGAAAAATATTGGTATATTTCACTAGATAATCAACAAAATGTTTTCCGCTTATGATTCCTTTTTGCAAACAATAGCTCAGGCCTTCTAACTCATGTATGCCATTTTCAAGAGACGTATTGAGCGGGGCTTTGATTAATTTTTTTGATATCTTTGCCAGTATTGCCTCTTTCTCTGGAAGTTCAATATGAGAATAGTAGTGGCAGGCAGAGTAGAGTGAAAATCCATACTCAATTCCATAGTTTTTTTCTCTTCGGTTGAGGGGATAGATCTTTTCAGTATCTGAAACTAGTAAAACTTTTTTGATAAGATTTTTTACTGCAATTTTTTTTACCATCATTAAATGTAATTAAAGTATTGGGGCTGGCACCCACCACGGCGATGGCCTTTGATAGTTGTCCTCGGTGAGTTTGGGCGAAGTCTGCTCTTGTAATTTTCCCGCCTAACCAATGAGTGAGTGTATGGTTTTTACTTTGAAGCTGCTTGTGTCTTTTTCCAAAGCCCAGAAAATAGTGATAGCTAAGAGAAATTGAATCTAGATTGAGTACTTCTAGATTGTGCATTTGTGACAATAATTTCTGATGGAGATGAGTGGCCTTGCTTTGCCTTTGTGAACAGCTAGTGCCTATAAAAACCATTACTGTTGCAAGTAGGGGAATCCATATATTTTTTTTATTGAGCATTAAAAAAAATATCACTCTGTTTTCATCAAGGCCACCACTAGCAGGTTTCGATAAAGTTTGGCCCTGAGTCCTACTTTTTTATGGTAGCTCATTCTTTCCATTAATGGAGAGTACTTATCAGGAATGCTTTTTAAGCCTATAGCAGAAAAAAGATGTCTAATGAGTACATTTTTTTTCTTAGAGATTGCCTTTAAGTATTTCAGCGCCTTTCCAATTCTGATTTCTGAATCAGTGAGATCTGTTCCGAAGGGGAAGGTTTTAAAGTGGTCTAATTTTTTATAGTGATTTAAAACTTCCACGTAACCCACAGGAAGGTTTGAGCGAAATTTTTCAGGAATTTGATAGTTTCCTTCAATTTTCCCTTCTTTTTTTGCCTGTTTTAATAGTGATTCTTGAAATCTTGAGTCTGCAATATTGAGAAGTCTTTTTATTATTTCACTGTCAGTTTTTCCTCTGATATTGGCAATCCCATACTCTGTAATGACAATATCTCTAAGGTGCCTTGGAATTGTGATATGACCGTAATTCCAAACAATATTTGATTTCAGCTCACCTTTACTATCGGCCCTTGTTGATCTTAGTTGAATAATAGATCTTCCATCGGGAAGCTCTTGTGCCATTGAAACGAAATTGTACTGTCCCCCAACGCCACTTATGACTTTCCCATTTTCTAACCCATCTGAAACTGCAGACCCTGCAAGGGTCATCATCAAACAAGTATTAACAAACCTGGCATTTTTTCTTTGAAGTCGATCAATTTCTTCATGTCCATAGAGATGATTGATTTTACTAACTGGTTTCATTAGGAATAATTTAATTTCCTCTTCAGGGAGCTCTCTTAAAAAATCGTAAAACGCTTGAGGCCCAAGAAAAAATCCACCGTGAGAGATGGCGCCTCCCTGTAATTTATCACCAAGACCATATTCAATGATTTGAAGATAAGCCTCTTCATTGGTGAGATCTGCTTTGACTCGCTCTCCCCCTGGAAGCTCGATCTGGTCACCTATTAAGGCGCATTGGGTTTTGAGGATACCGAATTTTTTGAGAAATTCCATATCTGACTGACACAGATGTGGGTGGATCACTTTATTTCGGTGAAGCACTTGGAGGATATCTTTGTCAAAGTGCTCACTAATTTTCTCACTATTGAGCAGTCTTTGTAGCATTACATGGTCATAGACTTTTTTCTTTAAAATACCATTTTTATATAGCTCCATAAAAGCGTCGATTAGCATTTCAGTCGCAGCAAAGAGCCCTTTTTTGAAAGGATAGAGAGAGCCAAGATTTCTAATGGGAGCTGAAAATTTTCTCTCCACATCAAGCTTATCTAAAATTTCTCTGTAAAGAGGATTGTTAAGATGTCTCATTATGAGACAGTAGGCGAGGCTATCTCCAAGAGAGCCAATACCAATTTGCAGTTCACCATCATCACAAATCAGTGTCGATCCATAAAGACCAATCATATAATCTGCGTGACTAATGGAAAGTTTTGGAGGACCAAATACCTTGTAGTACTGATCGGGGTTATCAACTACAAAATCAAATTCATTTCCTTTGACGATAGCATCACCATACATAAATGGAAGATTTTGATTAACTTGACCGATGAAGGCCATAGGGTGACCCTGCTCTTGTCTTTTTTTCATGCCGGCCACAATGTCCATTGTAATATCTGGATTACAACTCAGGCTAAAAAGATTTCTACCGTCTACTTCTTTTTTACAAACTTGTTGAACTAGTACATTTACACCAGCATCAATTAAATCTCTTGCAGCATGGGTGTAGTTACTGGAAATATAGTTTTGTTGAGCATATTTATTGGCCAAAAATTTTCCCGGAGGAAAATAAAACTCAATTACATCGATATTTGAGGGAAGCTTTCCTTTGACTCGGTCAATTTCATACTGAAGATCTGGGTAGTCACCAAATACTCGCTCGACCATTGGCCCATAAAACCTCTTTTCAAGGTCTGAGCTACCTGAAGGTTTTTGAAGTGTTAAAGCTGTGTATATAGTGAGCTTAATAGATGAGTCTTTTTTGGCCTTGTGGTAAATGGCATTGAGCATGTGGTTTGCTTTTCCCGCCCCTAGTGGTGTCCCCACTAGCAGGGTTTTCCCCACTTTTTGAATCAATTTTTCTACGCACTCGTCTACTGAAGATAGTTCCATATGACTTCCCTTTTTCACTTGGAGTATCAGCTATTGTACAAAAGAATATGATGATTTAGAGCAATTTTTTTAGAGATATTTTCGATAGCTGTGGTGCATAATAAGGGTGTTTTGGCATAGTGCCTTAACACAAGTCGATAAAATCAATATTAAAAGTGCAAACCGTTTCTTCTTTAGGTCTAGATATCTCTAATCAAGTAGACCAGTTTTCAAATTAGAATGGTCCATTAGAAGAATTATTTAAGACTCAAATGTGTACTGGGGTAAACTATGACGATTACAATAGAGGTTGTGTTGTTGAAAAAAAGGGAGTTCATTTTGAGAGTATCTTTCAGCCAAATTGGTCTATGAACAATTTGGCGTGCGGATTATCAAAAAATTTTAAAAAAGATGGATGTAAAAAATAATATCCCGATGAGTTTCTCAACTGGGAGTTGACTTGCAGTAAGTGTGAAGCACATGGACTATTTTACTAAAAAGCACAAGGTTTCTGAGCTATCGCAAACCTCTTCGTTGATGCAAGTGACTTTGCCTTCTAAAACCATTGTTTCTTTACTGTCAGTACGTAGTACATTGTTGTTCATATTGTAGGCTTTGCAGTATTGGGATTCTTTGCTGTCGTGTTTATTATTTCGAGTGATCCTGCACATGTGATTTTTAGCTTTCGAGCCAGCAGTTCCACTGGCCGCGTAACACGAACACCCTCCCGACATGTAAACATATCCATCTCCAAAGTCGCTACAATCAATTGTGATAGATTTGCCATCTTGGTCAGAGCTCTCTATAACTTGATCACTTTCATTTTCAATATCAACTTTAGCAGCTTTAGTTTTAATTTTTCTTTCAAGAGAGCAATTTACAGAAACTTCTTTGCAGGCCACTGTAACCTTGCCATAGCTTCCACCATCTTCAATATAAAGGGACTGAACTTTAAAAGTACCATCTTGAACAACACTATTATTTGTAGTTGTACCTTCTAGCGATATTCCTTTGCACCTTCCATCGGTAAAAGTTCCCCCTAAGAGATCTACACAGATGTGCTCATCGGAATCACCACTAGCGGAGCAGGTGGTAATTTTGTTGTCTTGTAGAGCGAAGTAGATATTATCGATTGTGACTTTCTTTGTAACATTGGTTTTGCCATCGGGTTTAAAAGAAAAATCAACAGTTAAAACTCCTGAAGCATAATCATCAGTGCCATTTCTTGTAAGCGTTAATTCATAGTCCTCTACCAAGAGTTTTCCATACTTTTCACCGCTGTGATATGAATTGGCCCCAATGGTGATACTTCCAAGTTGGTGCGCACTTACACTCATGCTGGGTGATGGATAACTTATAGGATAGGTTATTTCATTTGATTCACCTGAGAGAATGGGCTTAAAGGCCTCTTTGCACTTCTCATCTTTAGCGAGCCAATTTCTCATTGTATTGGTGACATGATGTGTTTCCATATAGCTTTGATTTGTGCTGGCTTGGCGACTCATATTTTTGGTCATTTGCATGGTACCAAGGGCAATCATTCCCAAAAGGCCTGCTGCCATAAGGACTTGGATTAAACCAAATCCGGCTTGGTTTCTGAGTATTTTTGATTCCCTAGTAAACCTCTTCATGAGCATTCTCCATGCAACAAATTTTAAACAAATCGTGCTTAGATAAAGTATGCTTTAGAATTTTAGGATTACTTGTTATTCTTCGTAATTTGGGGCTATTGGCCAGTTTAAGCCCACTTGGGCTTCATAGTGACTGGCAATTATAGTGGTCAATTTGTTAGTTCTTCCAGCAGCGACCGGCATTTGCGCTGTAGCTGTACTGCTCGTAGAACCAGTATCTTCTTTCTCCAAGCGGGGAAAAGAGGCTTACGTGAATCATGGCATTTCCAAGCCCTACAGCAAGGCCAAGCTTTGAAGACTGGTACTCTGGGGAGTAGACATAATCGCCTATCCAGAAATCTTCGCATAAAAAGCTTTGTGCCCTTTCTCTAGCGCGTTTATTTTTGAAGTGTAGGTCCATGGCCTGTGATCTTGTATGATCAGAGTTTTTAACACCACCAACCGCTAAGTTGTAGCATGAGCTTCTATAGTGGTTGGCCATGGTTACGGCCTCTCCCAATTCATCTCTTATAAGATCTGCAAAAAGAGCGTTACCAGCAGTTCTTAGCCAGTGGCCTTTAGGCGGCAGTAAATTAGTGATACCGCATTTTTTTGCTTTGGCCGCATTTTTTGGCAAGGCCACTTCTTCAGCATCAAAATGTTTTACACCCATATCTTCAAGATAGTTTTGCAACCCTTCAATTGTTCTTTCATAATCATCTTCAGAAAGAATTTTACCACCAAGTCTTAGTACAAGGTCTTTGTACCCATATTTTTTAGTACCAGCTTGTGGTTCTATTTCCACAATTTCTTCTGTCTCCACAACTTCTTCTGTTTCCACAGCTTCTTCTGTTTCCACAACTTCTTCTGTTTCCACAGCTTCTTCTGTTTCCACAGCTTCTTCTGTTTCCACAGCTTCTTCTGTTTCCACAACTTCTTCTATTTCCACAACTTCTTCTGTTTCTATAAGGACACCGGCTCCGGCTTCAGCTCCGGCTTCTATATCTATATCAATTTCAATAGCTTTTTTCTCAACAACAACTTTAACGATTTTAGATTCGTCTTGTTCTTTAATTTCAATTTCCACAGTTTCTTCTGCTGAAATATTAAAGCAATATCCTAAGGCCAAGGCCCATACCATAATCAATTTCATATAAATGTCTCCCAACTGAGGTGAAGAATTCCAAAATTGAAATCAATTGGCAATGGCAAAGTGAAAAAAAAACCAAAAGACTATAAAAATTTCCCGCGACATTTTTGTTTTCGGTCACTTATCTTTTTAGAAATTGTTGAAGTAAGGCCTAATGTGCCTCTATTAATATGGCTTAGGGCCTCACTTTGAAACCTTGGTCCTAATAGTTTGCTTTCTATAACAAGAAGAGTTTCATCATTGTTTTGATTGGCAGAAGTGGACCAATTGTGTGAACCCACTATAATGAGCCTCTCATCAACTACCGCTAGCTTATGGTGGAGTCTATCACCGCTAGGAAGATTACTGGCCCCAACTTTTTTGGCGGTACTCTTCCATGGATTGTTGTCCCTACTTACTTTACACCTTCCTGAAGGCATATTCACACCCAGCATATCTAGTAGCTCGCTATAGCTTCTGTAGGCAAAGTTTTTCTCTATTACACCTTGTACATCAACCCCGAGGCTAAATTTGTCTTTCATGCTATTTGCAATAGCTTGCTCACTAAACACGAAAAGATTAAAGAAAATGGACTTACGGGCCCTCTCGAGCGTTCTCTTGATAAGGCCATTACTTGATTTTTCGTATGGTATTTTTTTACCGGTAGGAGAAAATGAAATAGTGACACTCTCTCCGCTAGGAAAAAAGTAGGTGGGTATTCCGAGGTGTGGTTTATCTACACCAAATTTTGAACCACCAATGCGACCATTTCCCCACATTACTTGGTATTCACCACTAAAAAATTGATTAATGTCGGGAGAATTCAAAATTACTAGAGAGTTGGGGTTTCCTCTACTGACAATTTGAGAGAAGTCTCCAAAAAAATCACTTTGGGTAAAATTTGCTGAGGTCACGATAGTTGTATCATCATCAATGACAACAAATTTATGGTGCATTAGACCCGAGCCCTTTGAACCATCAAAAGTATCATCAATAATTTTAATGCCAGCATTTTCTAATATATAGATGGCATCACTTTTTCTTTTCTCTGCAAGAGTCGAGACACCATCTAAATTTATGTCGCTAATTTTAACAAAATCTAAATATCTTTGTAGTTGGTAAACACTTAGGCTTGATACTTCTCTTGCAGTTAGGTCACTAAAGATATTATGGTAGCTATTTTCAATAACAACCTTGATCTCAACACCTCTACTTTTTGCAGCGATAAGTGAGTTTGCAATTCCGGGAAGACGAAACTCCTGAACAGCGAGCCAAACCTTCTTTTTGGCCTTATTAATTCTGCTAGCGATAATTTCTTCAAAATTATCACCGTTTCTGGTTATTTTTCTGTAAGGCTCAGTATATCTATTTGTACCTTGATGATTAAAATAGGCATCTATATAGAGAGATTTGGGAAATCCCTGCACCTTTCCGGCGCTTGCTGAAACTGACAATACTAGAAGTGCTAAAAAAATCCACCGGTCCGTGATGGCCATACTCAATCCTTGAGAAGTTGGTCCATTAAGAATACTTTTACGCAGTCAGAGCGTCAACGAATCCAGTCAGTTTTGATGGAGCAACTCTTTGATTCTTAATAGAAAAAAATAATTGACGCGATGGGTTGTTGCCAGGATAGCGAAATTGAAAAATGTACAGGCCCTGATTACACACAAGGCTTTATCTGATAACACATCGCTGTATAAAGAATTTTTAATGATTGATTATCATATCATTTGGACGGGAGACCACATGAAAAGCCCTTTTAAGTTTATGCTTTTAACTTTGCTTACAGCTTCTATTATTACCACCAATATTTATGCAGATGAGACGGTGCAGCCAGCATCTGGTGATGTTGTTGCTGAAGAGGCACCTGCAACAGTGATTGAAGAACCTGCTGATGCCGCCGAAGCCGAAGCCGAAGAGGCGAGCATTGAAGATGCGCCTGCTACTTCAATTGAAGCTGATGCCACAGCAGATGCTGAAGATGCTCCTGCCGTAGAAGGTATCGAAGCTCCAGCAGCGGCCATTGAAGATTCTAATGAAGATTCAGATTTAGCTCAAGATGCTGAAGAAAAGCCAGTTGCAGTGGCACCTAAGTTTTCTGCTCCTTTTGCTTCAGGAAACTCTAAGGGTCTAGATTGGGAAGTTCGATTTAACCTTCCTAATTGTGATCATGAAGGCGAAGCTAAGGATGCATGGTGTGAGGTGACTGATGCCAATAGAGCTTCTAAGAAAAATGGAGTTGAAGCAAAGCTAAAATCTTGGATTAAAGATCCAAAAGTAAAATCCGTCTATCTTTCATATTTTTCATTTTCTAATAAAGGTGTTCGTAAAGCACTTTGTACTGCTGCTAAAGACGAGGCTAGAAATTTAAAAGTAACAGTTTATATCGATTCAGGTAATGAGTATCACGCAAATGTTAGAGCATTAGATGAGTGTTCAAAAAATACTACAGTTATAGCTAAAGGAAAGGGTCCATTTGGATCTTCGGGAGCTCACTTACAGCACTCTAAAATCTTTATGGCCTCAGAAGTAGCAAACTTAAAGCCTCTACATGAAATGAATGCTGCTGAATTAAAAGAGATTTCAGGAACAAAACTTAGATGGACTTCTTCATCTGCCAATATGTCTTCATATGGAACAACTCTTCACTTTGAAAACTGGTTATTTTTTGGTTCAGATGCAAGTGCTAGCATTGCACAACAAAATGTTTGTGTATTCAGAGCTTTTACGGAAAAAAATGATCGAAGAGTTTTCGCAAAAGCTTATAGAGAATGTATAAAGAAAATTAAAGCGCCCAAAAGAAAAGACATTGAATTCTATGCAGTCCCTAGCTCAAGAATTGCTAAGCCATACACTGCCATGACAAATATGATTAACAATGCTGACTCAGAAGTGCTTGTGGCCATTCACAGATTAACTACTGGGAAAATCTACAGAACACTTTTTAGAGATGCGGCTTACAGAGGAGTGGATGTTAAAATCATTTTTGATGACGATACCCTTAGATCAAGTAAAGTTAATGGTGGTCATGCTCACGATGTTGGCCGTCATGATGTTCTAGCATATAGAACTTTGAGAAGAGACGCTCAGATTTATTTTATGCAAACTAACGCAGAAACCACTACTCACCTTTTTCACAACAAATTTATCGTTGCTGATGGTAAGTCGCTTTTTCAAGGTGCTGGTAACTTTACAGGAACAGCATTAAATGTAAATGGTTCTGGTAATTACGAGCAGTTTTACTACATCACTATTCCTGCTATTGTGAAGGCCTATAAAGCAGGCTGGGAAGTTCTACAAGGTAGAGCGACAAGACAAGATAGACACCCTATCTATAAAAATAAAGATAAGCAGTTAAGCTCAATTGGTCATTAAGATTAAATATATTTATTAAATTGGATAGGAGAAAGCGGTGCTTTCTCCTTTTTTTATTTTATGGAAAATGTAGAGATTTTAAATTCCACAGGTAATTCAGCTGCTGATAGTACAATAAAAGGTGGTTTGATTCTCTTTAGAGCAGTATTTGGAGATATCCTTCTATCCTCCTATGTCTCTGGCAGCTATGCTCTTTCATACGAAGTGCCTTCAAGTGATGTGGACCTTTACCTTTTTCTCAAAAGACCTATGACCAAAAAAGAGGAAGAGCTCTTTGATGATATTGACGATGCTCTTTTTGAAATGTCTTTTCCTCCCCTTGATCTTATTCCCCGAGATATAAAAGACGTTAAGAAAAAAGGAATTGTAAAATTTAAAGAAAATTTCCTTCATGTTTGGGGGGAGGACTTAAGTGAGCAAATTGAAGAGCCAGATATCGAGGGTTATATATACAATTCTCTGCATGGCTGCTTCCAACTTTGTAGAAGAAACCGAGAGGGGATGGAGACTCTACAAATTCCCATTTCCCCTCCTGATCCAAAGATGCCACTCCTTGGATTTGATGAAAGGGAGATGAAGTTTGCTGGTGGTGTACTTGCTCCTTGTACAAAAGAAATTGTAGTTCTTGGTGGTTGGATGGCCAGTACACTTGTGGCACTCAGCTCTAAAAATATTGTTCCTACAAAACAAGAATGTCCACAAATGTACAACGAATTTGTGGGTGATGAATGGAGCAGTTTTATTGAGGGCCTTCATCGTGATTTAAGAAAATTGTGGAATTATGAAATACCTCAGGATCAATTTGGACTCGAAATGGTGAGAGAATATGCACTGGGATTAGTTGAATTTGAAAACCATTTTTTGAAAATATACCATCAATATCTTCTAGATGGGCTGAAGTTTGAGTCCCTTGTGAGACAAAGAACCCACTTAATTAGACTCGGACAACTAATTTATCGACCTCAAAAAGTTCTGTCCTACTTATCAGAGTACACTCCAGCAAGTGAAGAGCATAAAAAAATATTAGAAGAGACAATAGAGACTGTGAAAAGTTTTATTCCATAGAGCTATTACATTTTGATAAAGCCCACACCCGAGAGCGATTCATCCAGCCACCAATATTAAATTCCAGGAGAAAAAGTGGATAATTGGAAAATTTAATTTCACAATGATGGTCTTTGATTAAGCTTTTGAGCTGGTGGCCACGATTAGTAAAAATCCAAAATTCTTGATCTTCAATAGCTGTTACTGCTGTGGTGTCCGAAATAGCTGTGAAATTTCTTATATTTTTTAAATAGAATTTTGGGTAGAGCGTGACTAGTTTTTGAGGGTCTCCCCCTAGGCTATAAATTTTTTGAGGGACTTCATCGTGGTAATACAGAAACTCATAGAAGCCCATGGCCCGATTGGCCGACCGAAAGCAAACCGCTAAAAGCAACACGATATTCATGAAAACGAGTATATTTGTGGCAATTTTGATCCATTTGCTCGCAAGGTAGCGCTGATAGAATGATCTAATCCCACCTGGAATGCTCTCAAAGCCTAAGGCCAGCATCATTGGAGACAGAGCAATCAGGAAAAATAGAAAACGCAATTCTTTGTGAGGAACAATGCTATGAAGGATAAAAAAGGGAAGTAGTATCCAGCTCAGCATGTGTTTTGGATTTTTATACCAGAAATAAATTGTTGTGAGCATCAGTGTCAGGCTTAGGGGAGGTATTCCTCGATTAAATAGGAGTCTTAAATAGTCCCAGTACGGGGTTACTCCAAAATAGGAGGCCTTGTCGTTAATGACACCATCTACAAAGTACTTGTAAAATGTGAAGACAAGCTCGCCGTAACCCCAATAGTCTATACCAACTCCTATAACAAAAGCAGCGAGGCCACCGAGCCCCAGGGCAAAGATATTTTTCATTCCTGGTCTATCTATAATGAATACCCATAACACAAAAAATAATATGCCCATGCCAATTTGGTAGCGAAACCAAAAAGAGAAGCCGATAAGGATGCCAGAAAGAAGGAGTCCTTTAATATTTTTATGAGCCAGGTAGACTCCAAGCCCTGCCAGCATAAAGGCCAGAGAATGATTTTCTGAGGATGTTCTGGCGTGGATATAAGGGGCAAACCAGGCCAGGTTCATGGCAATGGCGCTGAATTTCCAATTGATATTGTCCTTAAACCAAACTTTTGATTTGAGGATAAAATAATTTGTTCCCAGAAACGCTAGTATCATAGATAGAAAGCGGTAAATAAAGGCCTGGGTAAAAGGACCATCAAGCCCAGTCAGGGCAAATAGCTTTGCAAATGGATAGAACATGAATATGGCTATCCAGTCTCTTATTTGGTAGCGGAATTCCCATGGAAGATCAGCCGAGGTGATAGCTCCCATTTTGTAATTTATAAATTCAAGGATTTGGAAGTGTTCATCAAAGTGATGGAATCCCTTTGAGAAATAACTTGCAAGTAAGTGGAAGAAAAAAGAAATGACGAGAACTCTTTTGAAAAAATTCTCGTCGTCTTTAATATTAAATAGTTTTATTAGTCCATTAATCAATTAGCTAATCCATTATCTATAACTGGTATGCTTTTTTATTAAAGTCCTAACATCCCTGACTTCAATTCCTTATTTGGTGGCTTTGGGCCAATCCAACAAGAGAGAAGAACTTTTTGAAAACCTGCTCCGCCCTTTTCCACTGTTCCAGTAACAATATCATTTATTTTAACTGTAACATTCGCTGGTACGAATTCAAATCTTACTCTGTCACCATTTTTAACTTCTTTCATTGAGCTATTAAGCTGAGCAAGTTGTCCTTTAAAGGTTTGTGGGTTTGCAGCATTGTTTTCGAAACAATCACTCCAGGCGCCTTGAAGTTTTTTGCCTGAAACGCCTCTTAAAAATGCCAACTCAATAAGCTTAGGTCCTTTTGAATCGAGGATCTTAGTGGCATCTTGTTCTTTTTTCTCAAGGTAGAGACTGCCGACATAAACATTGATGTCAAAAATAGTAGCTAGCCTTAAACCAAGGCCATTGAGAGTCAAAGTCTTTCCAGAGATTTGAACATTGTCATTGAAATTTGCTTTTTTAAGTGATTTTGCTTGGACTGATCCAGCTAGTGCAAGAACCATCATCGCTGTTAATAAGCGCATAAATATACTCCTTTTTAGAATTCTTGAAGGAGTTATACTCAACCTAAATCGATTTGAATATTGTGCTTTTTGCCCATCTCTTCTATTAGCTCTGCAACCTCTTTTTCTGTGTAAATAATACCTACCACAGTGAATTTCGAACCCATTGGAACCTTACACCCCTTGGTGCATGCAACATTACTGGTAAAAAGTAAGAATTCGGTGATGGGTGCTTTATTTTGGAAACCTCCAAGCCACCTAAAGAATTCTTCAACTTTTTTTCTGAGATTTGTCCTTAGCTCACCCTTCACTTGCTCTGGGATGCTGAAAAGATACCTTCCCGTGTCCATCTGTTTTCCATTGATGGCCAAATTAATGACACCTGAGGACGTAATCTTCAAAGTCTCTGATAGACACACTGGGCAATACATTGGCATGTGGAGCCTTTTCCTTAGATAATTACAACTTAGTTAAGTTATAATACGATGACTTTATTGTGAGATCAAATGCCTAAACCTCGAAAATTAAGGAAAAGTCCATGTACACAGATTCAGAGAAGCTAAAAATCCGCGACGGTCTGTCCCTCCATCTGGAGATAATCGAGCATGGGAAACCAAGGTGGATCATTGCAACCCATGGCGTCGGGGAGCATCTGGGTCGACATAAGTATTTAGTAGAGCTTTTCAAAAGCAATTACAACATCTTGTTTTATGACCTCCGAGGCCATGGTCAAAGTGAGGGCAAAAGGGCCTTTGTAGGAAAATTTGAAGACTATGCCAAAGACTTGGGCGAGATAATTTATCATCTTAAAAAGAATTATAAAATGGAGAAGTATGTGCTCTTTGGCCATAGTATGGGTGGCCTAGTTACCGCCGATTTTATTCAAAATTTTTCAGATGATGAATGTTATCCAGAGAAGGTTTTCCTAAGTGCTCCTCCTATCGGCTTACCCGGACCAGGCGGCATGGTGATGAAGTATGTTTCACCGAAAATTACCGAGGCACTTGCAGGGGTTCCTTTTTCTCTAGATCTCAAAGGATTAGTAGATGTGGCCGGTCTATCACACGATCCTCGAGTTGCAGAAGATTACAAAAAGGATCCTCTTAACTGTTTAAGTATGCATACAAAGCTTGCTCTAGGTCTTGTTAGTCGTTCTGCGAGAGTGTTCAGTAGACCTTTGAGAATCAAGTGCCCTTCATTTTGTGCTTATGGAAGCAACGACCCAGTTTGTAGCGCAGGTGCAACAAAAACATTCTTTAGAGATCTTGAAAAGAACACCCAAGTTTTTGAAGTAGACGGAGCCTTCCACGAGCTGCATAACGAAGTTAAAGAGTATAAAAGACCCTATATGGATTTCTTAGTAAAATCTCTTTCGCCTGAAGACATATTTGCCTAGGAATTTAGTTGGCAAAGTTTCAAAGTGAGTCCTTGCAGATCAATCCCATCGCTGACCCGGAACGATAATTTTTTGACTTAAATTCAATATGTGTTTTCGAAGAGAGATCACCAATAATTGAAAAAGCTTCATAGCTATTTGCATGTAAAATGACCTCATATCTATTTTTCATTTTTTTAGAGTTAGCTATCTATATGATAGTTGCCCCTTGCATTCTATTTGGTGGGCAAATGCTGAAGATGATAGGCAAATAAACAACATAATAAAAATGTGCTTCATAAATTCCTTCGTGATAAGTAGCGCGTGCATCATGCTACAACAAAAAAAAATGGCCTGTATATAGAGGATCGTCTTACTTTTTCTAACTTATACTGATCCCAGTTTGGATTTCAAGTGGCGTATTCCTCATCGGAGTGTGCTACACGCCTTCTTCGTTATCCACTCACTTGAAATCCAAACTGGAATCAGTATAGTTATATAATCATTAAAAGAGAAATTATATGGCATGGTCTCTTTGGAGATTTCCCCAAGCATATTCACTATTGCTAACGTCAGACTAGATTATTTTATTCTTACTTAGGTGTACAAAAGTCCTTTGGACTTAGCACCTTGGATTTGAGCTTTGACATGGTCTATGTAATATTGAAACATTTTTTTATACACAGGCCCTGGTTTTCCATCTCCGATACTTACACCGTCAAGACTTGAAACTGGCACAATCTCTTTAGTCGAACTGGTGATAAACATTTCATCAACACCATCTAAATCAGTGCGGATAAATTCACCCTCGATCAAATCAATTGTGTTTTCCTTGCAAAGCTCTAAGAGAATTTTTCTGGTAATCCCAGTCAATAGTCCCACATTTGATTTGGGAGTATGGAGCTTTCCATCTTTTACAAACCAAATATTAAAAGTTGTTCCCTCTGTCAGCTTTCCTTCTTTGTTCATCATAATACTATCCACTGCGCCTGCTTTTTGGGCCTGCTCTACAGCTAGAATATTATTGAGGTAATTACCTGACTTGGCATTGGGGTCAACTGATGATTTAGGGTTTCTATGGAGTGTGGAGGTCACTAGGCTAATTCCATCACTATGCCACCAGTCAGGATAATCTTTCAGGGGTCTTGCCATCATAATGACATTTGTTGTGTAGGACTCAGGAACTTTTATATCGGGTAGGCTGAGTCCTCTGGTTAGTATAGTTCTTAAATAGATTTTTTCCTTATTAGTCTTCTTAAGTAAATCAATTGACCACTGGATAATTTCTTCAGTTGATTGAGTTGGATGAATCCCGAGGAGACGACAAGAGTTCCAAAGCCTTTCAATGTGATCAGTTAGTGTAAAATAGACGCCGTCATAAGAGCAAGCAACTTCGTAGACAGAATCACCAAATAGAAATCCTCTATCAAAAACTGAAATATGGGGGCCCTCGGTAGTGGCCTCCTTTCCATTTATAGAGATTAAGAATTCGTCAAAACAAGGCATTAGGTATCTCCTAATTTTTCTAGAGTTTTAATTCTGATGCTAGCTGGAGGATGAGAATGATAGTAGGCACTAAATACGGGATCAGGTGTGAGTGTAGAAGCATTTTCTTTATAGAGTTTAATTAAAGAGCCGATCAGTTGATCCGCAGAAGAATACTTGGCAGCAAAGCGATCAGCTTCAAACTCATTTTTTCTTGATAGCCATGTAAAAATTGGAGTTGTCCAAAATGTATAAACTCCACTAACCATGCTAAAAAGGGCTAGGCCCATATAGCTCGAAATGTGATTAACACCGTGGCCTTGGTAGAATGGTTGCCAGTGATAGAGAAGGCCTAGGATATAAAAGGCTAAAAGGCTTCCAAGAATTGAGATCACTATAGATTTAAGGATATGCTTGTGTTTGAAGTGTCCCAACTCATGAGCGAGTACTGCTTCTGCTTCACTCGGTGATAATTGATTCAAAAGAGTATCAAAAAAGACAATTCTTTTATTGGCCCCAAAACCTGTAAAGTAAGCATTACCATGGGCAGATCTTTTAGAGGCATCCATTACCAAAATACCTTTGAACTTCAAGTTGATTTTTTCAAGGAGCCCTTCAATTCTTCCTTTTAACTCACCTTCTTCAAGAGGGGTAAATTTGTTGAATAGAGGTGCTAGCAAAGTGGGGTAAATCCACATTAAAATTATTTGAAAAGAAGTCATAGAGACAAAGGCCCAAATCCACCAGGTTGATTCAAGTTTTAGCATTAGCCAGAGAATCAAACAAAGTAGAGGAACCCCTAAAACCAGCCCTAGCGCCATTTGTTTTAGAGAATCGATGAAATACATTTTAATAGTCATTTTATTAAAGCCAAATTTCTCTTCTATGACAAAGGTACTATATAGAGACATTGGCATATTGATGATCATGGAAATTAGTGAGAGAAGGCCAAAGAAACTAAGACCCACTAAAATTTCATTTTGAATCCCAAAGCCTCTGACTGTTTCGTCTAAAAGGCTCAGACCACCACCAATCCATGCGAGCAGCAAGACTAAATCGACAAGATAGCAAACTCTACCCCAGATCGCCTTTTCGATTGTGTAATCGGCTGCTTTTTGATGCTCTTCTAATGTGATCATATCTTTAAAGTTTTCGGGAACCTGGTCACGGTGCCTCAAAACATATTGAGTATTTCTGAAATTGAGATAGAAACTCGTCAGAGTTTTAAAACTCAAAAGTGTATAAAATGCATATCTAATATACTGGTCCACAGTTCTTCCTTTCTTTAAATAAATCTCCTCATTTTAGTAGTATCTAATTTATGAGAGGATCTATTAGAATATTAATACCATGAATCATGAGTAAGGAAAACATTGTGAAGATTGAGCAACTTTTTGTAGGTAATTCCCTTAGAAACTTCTCTTATATTATTTGGAGCGAAGCATCTAAAGAGGCAATCTGCCTCGATCCCTTTAGTAGTGAAATGGTTTGCACCAGGTTGGGTGAGTTGGGGCTAGTGCTCAAAAAAATAGTGAATACCCATGAGCATTGGGATCATATTCAAGGAAATGAAGCTCTAAAAAAGGAAACAGGGGCATCTATTTACGCCCACGAAAATGCAGCAGGAAAATTTCCAGTGGATCAATATTTAAAAGCTGGGGACCGTTTGGATCTGGGAGATGAGGAGTATTTAGAGGTACTAGATACCCCTGGTCACACCTTTGCTCATCTCTGCCTCTTGGCCTCTACTAAAAATAGAGCATGCGCTGTATTCACTGGAGATACTCTCTTTAATGCTGGAGTAGGTAACTGTGGAAATGGCGGAGATCCGAGAGTTTTGTGTCAGACTATTTTTAACAAATTCAAGACTCTTGATGATGGCATTTTGATTTATCCAGGCCATGAATATTTTGAAAATAATTTGAATTTCACGCTCCATATTGAGAGCGAAAACCTCAAGGCCCGTGAACTTTTATCTAAATGTGAAAGCGTTGACTGGGATGGTGAGCAAAAAGGTTTTCTAGTCTCTACCATTGGTGAGGAAAGAGGGGTGAACACTTTTTTTCGAACTCATCTTGATAGCGTAAGCACTTCTGTTCAAAAAATATCTAAACGGACCACACCTTTTGAAAGTGATGAGGAGCTTTTTGTAACGCTTCGTAGCCTCAGAAATAATTGGTAAAACTGCAGCATTTTTTTCATAAAATCAATATGTTTGCTTAGCGCTATTAAAGTGAAAATGATGGTTTCGTTGAGAGTCAGTTAACCTTTTATTAAAGACTTGTATTAATTTGTCTAATAAGTAATATTAGTTTGGCTAAGTTTTATACGTGTACGGAGGTGTTCTCGTAATGAAATACTTAAAGCAATATTTGATGGCCTTATTGGCCCTTACTTTTTCAGTTTGCAGTTTTGCGGGTGCTAGCTCAGGGGTTTTAAGCCTCGAAATAATGAGTTACAACCTGGAAAATCTCTTTGATACTGTTCATGATTCTGGAAAAAATGATTGGGGCTATCTTCCGAAAGGAGCTGCTGGCAAACACAGTGCTTGCACAAAAAATAATCCCAAACGATACCAAAAGTCCTGCCTTGAGTCTGACTGGAGTGCAGAAAAACTTAAAATGAAACTCTCACAAATTAAAAGTGTCATACTAAAAGAGAGAAAAACTCTGCCCGATGTTTTAGGTGTCAGTGAAATTGAAAATGAAAATGTTTTGGCCATGTTGGCAGCTGAGCTTGGATACAAAGATTATGCCATTACCACCAGTCCAGACAAGCGTGGAATAGATGTAGCCGTTTTGTACAACGAAAAAGAAGGGCTCAAATTTATTAAAATGACAGAGCATGTGATGGAGGGACCAACCTTTGGTGTTAAACCCACAAGGAATATTTTGGAAGCTCACTTTGATCTGGGAAAGGGTAGAACTCTCGGTGTTTTTGTTAACCATTGGCCATCTCAGGCAGCTCCGGGAAAAGTTCGCCATGGTGTGGCCTTGCAAGTTAAAGAAGAGGTTGAGAGGTTTCTCAAATCAGATAAGAATTTTGCTATAATTTTAGGGGATTTTAATACAGTCCCTGAAGACCGACCTCATCCGTTTTGGGATGGCCTTGTTACCAAAGCTAATGGACTTACGGATATTCATTCCTATTTTATGTACTCAGAGTTTATTTCACGAGATATGAAAAAGGCACTGCCTCCAGGAAGCTATTTTTACCCTCCGGGAATGACGTGGAGCCTACTTGATAGATTTTTTGTCAGCCCAAATCTAGTAAATGGAAAGGGTGTGGATATTATTTTAAGCTCCTACGAAATCTATACACCCGCCTTTATCACTAAGACTTTCAAGTATGACAGGCCAAAAGATTACCTTTTTGGCTCTGAGGTTGTCGGAGCACCTAATCGTTATGATCATCGTGCGACAGTAAGTGCAAAAGCTGGTTTTTCTGATCACTTTCCTATTGTCATAAAGATGGTTGTTCCACGATAATCAATATGTGGAAATAGAAACAGAAGTTGAGTCCCTTCATTTAAAAGTTCTTATAAAAGATGCATGGGCCCTTTATCAGCGGCATATCTTGAAATTTCTGCCTTTCATGGTGATTGTGACCTTGCTTGAGATGATTTCTAATCTTCATATTGCTCTAAATGTGGCCTATCAACTGATTTTGGCCCCCATATTGTCTGCGGGCTTATTCTTTGCCTTAAAACATAGTCGTGTTGAAAAGACGGGTTACTCTTTTTCTGTCTTTTTTGGTGGAATTAAAAGGGCCTTTGATGTGATCTTTTTGACAATTGTTCTAAATGTAAGGTTTTTCATAGCTTTCATTTTACTGGTGATTCCTTTTATTTATATCTTTAATCTCTACACTCTATGCTTTTTTATGGTCCTTGATTATCAGTGTGATGTTTATGAATCCCTTGAGAGATCAGCTCACTTGGTGAGACCATTTTTCATGAAAATATTGGGCTTTAATGTGATCGCTGGAATTTGGACCATTCCCAGTTTCTTCATGGAGTTTGGGATGATTACTTCAGCTCCATATATTGTTCTTTTATCAGTGCTAGGTGTTCCATTTAGCGCTTGTCTATACTTTGCTCTCTATGAGCGCTTAGTTGGTGTAAATACAGAGAAAATGTAACTAAAAGTACGTATAATTTACATGTAATTCCAGGTATAAATTAATTTTTATCAGCTAATTTTTGTAATTCTTATAATTGTTACAAATGGCCTTAATAATAATCAATGCCGGAGTTTATGTTGTATAAACCGCTAGCACACAAATACAGAGGTACCATCATAAAGGTACCGCTATGAGATTAGGTAAGATTGTATATCTCCACTTTCTGATCTTAGGACTTACGCTTTCTATGAGCGCAATGGCCTATAAGAACTTTGATGAAAGTGGTTTAGAAGAATGTCAAAATAATCAAAAATTCACAGAAATTAAGACCGTTTGTAACGATCTCTTTCACGTCTACCCAAGTGGTGTGAAGACAGATCTTGAAGATCTGACTCCTGTAAAGGTCGCCGGTTACAATATCTATGAAATTGGCAGTGGCGAATCAAGGTATAAAGATTTCGCCGTTAATGCAAAAATGGTTAACCAGTGGGACGTCATTGGGGCCGTAGAGATTAAAAGAGTTGTGGGCGATGATGCCACTAACAACGAAAAAGTGATCAAGTTACTTGCTAAGGGCGAGCGCTACAAATTTAATATGGAACTGGCCAAGAGGCTCTATAAAATGCCAGCTTATCTCAAGTTTCTAGTTGAGCTAAGAAAGTTAGACCCCAGTTGGTCAATGATCATGACTCCTTACCAACAAAGTAAAAGAAATGAGTTAACTTCAATTTATTATAGATCGAGCAAGGTTCAGCTTGAATCCACTAAGTATTGTGAGTCAGTTGCTCTTGCAAACCTTATTACTAGAAAAGGAATTATTAAGCATTTTAACGGCGAAGAAAAAACGAGAGAACCTGTTTTGCCTACCGCCGAAGAAGGTGTTCCTCTGAACGCTGGCTGTATTCTTTCATTGCCGTTAGATCAAGAAGAGCTTACTGCCAGAATTCCTTTTGCAGCAAGTTTTAAAAGTGGAAACTTTGACTTTACTCTACTGGCAACACACTTAAGATTTAGAACTCCAGGTTTAGTTGCCATTCATAAAATGCTAGATACAGTCTTTCATCCAGAAGGTCTGGGGATGCCAATACTCAATAGCAATCTTCTAGATAAAATCATAAAAAAGAAAACCGATGATACGATTACTTTCAGTGAAAAAGAGAGAACCCTTGCCGATATAAATGGGACAAAATATGAAGTTAGCGAGGCTGATATTACAAAGGCACTGACTTTTTCTCTTCCACTTCTTAAAGCAAGAAGAAGTTACTATGTTGCTAATTGGACTATTAACCTTCCTCGTTACTATGAGACTCGCTTCTATGTTGAGCAAATGCAAAAAATGAGAGAGGCTCCGCATTCTATTTGTCCTATTACAGGTGCTGCCATCGCTTCGGAAGAAGAAGCCCAAGTAGAAAAGGATATTATATTAGTTGGAGACTTTAACTTAGATATCCCATTTTTGACGGCAGTAGAATTAAAAGACCCAACGATCATTAAAATTATGGAAGAAAATGACAAGGTAACGAAATATAAAACCTATAAAGAGTTTATTATCAAAAAGAATTGGGTTGCAAGTGCAAAGACTTACAATGTGACCCCTTTCCTAATTGAAAGAGTCGTTAACACCATTAAAAAATTACCTTTTTTATCAGCAGCTGAATATGCTGACCCTAAAGTAATTAAAGCATTACAAGATAATAACAAAACGCTTTTTCCTGAGAAATTTAAAAAGTTTGTTGCCTCAACTTCAAGGCAAACTCTAGAAAAAGAATATGACCTGTCTGCTGATACTATCTCAAGAATCCAGTCTCAACTGAGACAAGATGATGAAATCCAAGGTGTTGATTTTTGGCCAATTGTTTTAGATAAAATGCCGGGATCAAATATCTTTCTTACAAAGCAGACAAGTTTAAAACTTGATGAATCTGATGAAAGACCAGATGGACTTGCTAACTCTTACGATCACTATCTATTAGATCTGACCAATACTAAAGAATGTAAGAAGTCTGAAAATGGTGTTGATACTGTCAATGCCCAACCTTATTCATTCGTTGATGATGCTACTTATATGGATGTTAACTCACCCATACATAGTCTAACAGAGTACCTAGGACTTTCAGCTGATGAAATTAAGACAAGAGTTGAAAGCTATATGAAAATTTATGGTGAAAAGGAAGTGGTAAGCAGATTGGCCAAAGTAGATGACCACAGTGAATGGGTTGAAACAGTGGCCTCAGTAACTTGGGTAAAAGATGAGAAGCCTAAAAAAGAAGCCTATACTGCCCTGGTTGACGCTTACAAGGCGCTTATTGATGCTAATAGCAAGCTTGAAAAGAAACTTAAGTTGAAAAAAATGGCCATTGAGATGAAGTTAGTCGTCAGTCATAAAGTTACTAGAAAAGCTGTTAAGAAAATGATCTTTCAGTTAGACAAAGATGCTCACATGAAAAAAATTCAAACTGAGTTTCAAGCGAGAGTTTATGAATCTCAATCTACAAAAGATATTTTTAAAGTTTTTAAAGAAGTTGTTAGTGACCATGTTCCAGTTTTTATGGAATGTGGAACAGCTAGTGATGATGATTAAATAAAAATTACACAATATTTTTCAACATAAAAGGGCCAAATTAATTTTGGCCTTTTTTTTGAGTACTACCAAAGTTACTTTGCAAATTCTTATTTTAAAGAGCGTTAATTCAACATGAAGATAATACAAGGGTGATGTAAAAAGCTGGAAATCTCATTGTACAGATACTATTGTGCGCCATATAAAAAACTTTGCTCAAACACACTTTACTTGTGGAGAATAGATTATGAAACGACACCTTTTTTTAAAATTGGCCGGGACAAGTGCTCTTTTAGCGGCTTCAATGTCTTTGTTTGCTGAAGATCAAAGCTTAAACTCTCAGTGGCAAGACTTATGCTCAAGAGGTGGGGCCATAGAGCGGTACTCAGCAGTTATTCCCAAGCCAAATTATGAAAATGAGGAAATTGCAGCGGCAGCCGCAAAACTAAGTCAAATCGTTCCTGACAGCTTTTATATGTATAGCGATATTCAAAAAGTTTATGGACTTTGTTATGGATCGAAAAAGAAAAAAGGTAAATGTAAACCAGAGCAGATTGAAGGAAAACCTGAAGCTGTAACAGTTGATGCCCATAATTTTCTTACAATTTTATGTGCTGAGTTTAGAGATGATCTAGCAATGCTAAAATCAAAACTTGGTTGGGCAGAAAGAATCACAGTGGTACCAGATATGGAGCAAACTTACGATCCTGCTAAAGGTGTTTGGGAGCAAGTGACTGGTGAAGGCTACCACGAACTTGTAGAGTTTAGCGAAGAGCTTTATCGCGAAAGACTAGGCCAAACCGAAAACACAACTAGCTCATTAACACTTGAGCAAGACTCAGTTAAGGCCGTTACAACTTGTGAATATAGATTTATGTTAAAAAATTATCTTTCAACAGATGAGTACCTAGACCTACCAACTTATGAGTCTAATCTTTCTGCATTTTTTGCTGGAACAGAGTGCTCTGATGATGAGAAGAATCATTATAACGAATTTAGAGGTGACGGAAACTACAAGCCTCAGTCATTAGAAAGTAACGCTTTTATCTGGAATACAAGAGTGTATGCTAAAAACTGCAGTACACCTACTACAGCGAAGCCAAAAAGTATTTTAACTGATGCTGATTGTGAAGGCTATTTCACCATGCCTTTTAAGACAAGATACAATCTTGCTAAAGCCGGTTTATACAGACTCTTTTTCTATCCATCAAAATACAATGACCTTATGAAAGATTATAAAAGATCACTTGTATTTGTAACTGATGATGTTAACAAAGATGGAATTGCTGATATGATTGTTTTAGATAAATCACTTCAAGGCGAAGGTGAAACAGTCGAAGACAAAGGCGCTGATACAGTGGCCAAGCTTAGAAATAAAGTTCAAACAATGAGAAAAAATGGTCAGTACGCTATTTCAAACCAATACAGTACTATTATGCACTACGTGACACTCAAGGCTTCAATTGCCCAATTAAAAGAGATTGGCGAAGATGCTGAAGAGCTTGAAGCAGTAATGAAAAGAGCTGAAAAACCGCTCTACAATCAATTAACAAAATGGGAGAGATCAAATGTCGCTACAGAGAAACAAATTGAAAAATTAAAAGCGCAAGTTGATCCTGAAAACGCTGATTGGGAGCTTCAGACAAAGATTTCAAAACTTGAAAGAAAAATAGGTAATGTAAATGATGATAAAGAGCTTTTAACTGAAATTCTTATCGCGGACGAGTTTAAAGGTGTTGTTCTTGTAACTGATGTTATGGATGGCTGGAATGCCACTATGAAAGAAGAGCAGGACAATGGATTTTACAAGATTTTTAGTGAAAGAGAAATCGCTTGGGATAGAATTGCTACTGTCTTAGATCGTCACACTGATTGGTATCAAATTGATATGCTCAATTTGAAACTGGGTTTTTATCAACCAACATTTTCACCATGGGTGGCATCATCATATTATATTAATAAGTCAGATGCATTCACTAAGCCTGGATACGCTATGGGAATGGCAGGTGATGGACACAGACACTGGATGTTTATTCAAAAAGTGAGTACTAAATCTTGGTATAAGGCTTCTGATATGAGAGGAGGCTCAAGTTTTGATTTACTAAATACATGGTTCGACGAGACAACTTTTTCAAGATCACACCTAGGTGCTGATGAGCAAGGTTGGGATCGTTTTGGAACAGCTAAAGATACAGAAATGGGAGAAAACCTTTACCTTTATAATATTGGTAGTGGATACTAAAACTAAATAATACGTATGAGAAATTGTAAAGGCCTACAATATCGGGCCTTATTACAAATTCAAAGAAACTTAGAAGGAGATAGGCCAGTGAATTGGTGTGGGGCCAATTCAATGAGGGCCAATTATGTGGAGACTTGTATTTTTATCAATCTTATTCATTGTTTTCACACCACAAAATCTTGAGGCCTCAGGCCTTTGCCTACCAATTCATGAACTTATCAAAACTAATTCACATTGGGACGAAATTCGCTTCTTAGATACTCTTTCGGTTGATGAATTAGCGGATCTTTCCAGGCATTACGAAAAATTAAACACTGAAGAAGAACTTGAACAACTCGCACGTTTTGTGGAGTATATTTCAAGACATAAGCAGAGTTCACAAAGATCTATGGCCATACATGAGTTTATGGAAAAAAGTGCAACTCTTTCAGACTCGGGAGCCAGGTTTGATTCAAGCTACCTCGCAAAATTTGCAAAATCGGAGAAAAAATTTAGTCAACTTGAAGGAAGGTACCTTTTAAAAGAAGTTGAAAAACTGACTCTTGCAGGCAAAACCAAAAGGGCGACAGAAGCTCTTTTAAGGAAGGCCGAAAGGGCCGCCAGAAGAAGAGCAGGACACCACAACTCAGTGGTAAATGCTTGTCAAGTTGCAGGGAAAAATGCCCACAAAACAAGAGCGGCTTTTTCCTTAGGAAAACTATATTTTGGAGTGGGAGCTATCACTACTTCATATGCATTTGCTACCAATAATACTGAAATAGCTGGGGCAAATAAAGAATTTGGAATTAAGCTTGGTAGTGAACTCGCGATTCCAATTATTTTGGACTATATTTTTAAGGGACCATTTTCAAAGATTGTGGGAAGCTCACACTCTGCCTTTAGCAAAAACTTTGAATTCTTAGGACTTAAGCTTGTAAGGTACGGCATTCAAGCACCAGTATTTACCTATCTCTATGGGTATTCTGAAGAAGAGGCCAAAAGAAAGGCACAAGAATTTCACGATGATCCTGAAATGTTGAGACAGGCCCAGATGTTGCAAGATTCAATTGCATTATACTTTGAAGAAAATCCAGATAAAGAAGAAGAACTTATAAAGAGTTTCTACACCACAGATAAAATGTTTGAGAAGATGACCAAGATGGAGATTAAATTTGGTGATCTCAGCGAGTTTTCACAAACTGAAGAGGGAAGAGAGAAAATTGCTGAATACCTAATTGCTGAGCATATTGAAGACAACTCTAGTTTTACTGATAAAACCTTTAAAAGATGGTTGTTTGATAGCAAGTGGGCGACTCTTCTCGCGATTTTTCCCAAGGGTCTTATTATCGATCTTTTTTCTATGAAGCTTTTATGTACTGGTCAGTTTAATCCTAAGTGGGCCTATGCAAAGGTTTTAGCTCTTATTGGGGTCAATCGATTGATTTTTGATAATATCTATTTTTCTTGGCGTAAAAAAGAGCTTGGGAAATAGGCTTAAGCTATCCGAGTCTTTTACTCTTCTTCTGTTCAGAATTTCTCTAATTTACCGATAGAATCCTTGTGCGAATACTATTTATATTTTTGTCATTTTTTACCATTACCACAGAGCTTTTTGGAGCTTCTCTTCCGGATAAGGATGAGCTAAAGCTATGTTATGGTCAGTATCCACAAAAAGTGACCAGCTTTCTAAGAAATGCAGATAAAATTGATGAAATCTATGCTGGAACTCAAGGCCCAAAGTTTGCTCAATACACATCCTTTAAATCGGGAATCAATTTAGATGACCCCCTTGAAGCTCGGTGTAGTGAAATAATCGCTGAGCTCTATGTTGCAGTGATGATTAAGTATTATGCGGGAAGAATAAATCAGTTAAGTTGTGAAGAGACCACACTTTCTTCAAGTTCTATGAGCTGGTGGGAAGCTGTCAGTAGAGACTTTCCAGATAAAGACAAGTGTCGTGATATTAAAAATTGGGGAGCTGATGATTGTCTTACTCATCAATGTAACTTAAGAGGAGCAGGTCTCACTTTTTCTTCGATTCACAGAAAAATAAAACCGGTAAAAGATGGTTGTAAAAATTGGGATCACTTAACTCAATATATTGATTCGAAGACTGATGTTTTTGTTGAAGATTTAGGGGATATTGCTGAAAGGGCCGATCCACCTCCAAGGGTGCATTCACCAATCACTGATCAGTCTATCGCTGCAATTGATCTCTCGGTTAACGAGCAGTGCGAATTTATCAATCTTAAGAAAGGCAGTATTGAATCTGCAGTATTTGGTTGTCAGAGTCGCAGTTATGACTATGTTTCTAAAGATAAACTAGATGAAGCGACAAGAATGGGAAGGCCACTCTATCTTTACTCTGGTGATTCATTCCAGAAATTTGAGGCCCCCGATTATGTTGGATTGGATCGGACTAAAGGTGGTCATATTACTTATACACATGATTCGCTTGATTTAACTAGTGAGGCCATGAGTATGGCGCTAGGAAAAATTGCTATTTATGAGCAATATAAGGACGATCTTCAGGGACTCTATTATAAATTGAATTTAGCTCGTCATGGAAGGGATCAAAGTCTAGGGGTTGCAGCTCCTAATTGTACTTTGGATAATTTTGAAAAGCAGTTTAGAGAATATTTTGAATATGATATTGGGCACGCTAGAATTACTTATCCTTGGTCACACCGTTTGAGCTATAAACCGGTTTGCAATGATTTTTTGAAAAAGATTCCTCGTGATGAGGTAACATCTTTTATTCTAAAATGTGCAAATGGACAAAGACCAAGTGAAGAAGAGCTTGGGGCATTTACAAAATACACAGAAAAATTTCTTGATCAACCGCCAGATAGCTTTCAGCTCACTTCCTTAACTAGTTATGTTCTTGATATGCCACGTCTTTTAAGAAAGGGTACTTCAAGTGATAGATGTCTTAAAGCAGAGTTTGATACAAAACTTTTGGGCTTTCATATAAGAAACCAGACAAGTCCTGTGTTAGGTCGTCTGATGGAAGATTACAAGATACTTAAAACTAGCTCTAGTTATTCGATGACCATTAAGCAAGCTGAATATATGAATAGGTATTTGGACGAAAGGTTCGAGAGGGCCAGTTGTAATGCAACTAGTACCAATAGAAAACTGGCAGAGGTATTTTACCAAGGCGAGCCACTTATTAGAGCTTCAAGCCGTGTAAGAGATGCGATGAAAGAGAGAAAAAAGGCAGCAAAACAGGAGTGGGAAAGTTATGTCCTAGCTTCTCATTGGTTTACAAGTGCTGAGGACATTGAGAAAAAAAGCCATGAATTAGGGTGTTCTCTTTATAGATGTACATCTTTATACAATTTAGTGACAGGTAACGGAGCACCTTTTTCTAACTTAGATACCACAATGGATTTTTCTGATAGAGACTGTCCTTCTTTATAATCTGATACATTTTTCTTGTTCTTCAGGAATTGCGCTTCCCAAAAAATTACCAGATGTTTTGATAAGAAGACCATCATCAAGAGCTTCAAAGATTTGCTGATAGCTAACAGGTCCAACTACCTTTTTCTTATCTGCGGCATTAGAATTAGTTTCTACTTCGATCTTATTTTCAAAGCAATCAACTTTTAGAGTGTTGTCTACCATGCCGGGAGTATCGGGAAGATCTCTCAAATTGCCGTCTGCAATATACTCAAAGTCTTGACCGTCACTCATTTTTATTTGATAAGTTGTGACTCCACGCTTTTCTTTTTGAATAATCTCTCCCAGTTTTCCCTGTCTCGATAGACAGCTATAAGATCCAGCAAGATCTGGGCATAGAGCAAAGCTCGTCATTGGTAGCAATATTCCAACTAAAAGTGTCCACTTCATTTAGATTCTCCAAAAAGAGGTTGGTGCAATTGTTCTATTTTAGTAACGAGTAGGTCTTGTTGTCTATTGGTCCAAAATTGTCTGTTCTTTTATGAGTTGAATACTCAGGGAATCTTTTAAAGGAGATAAGAAATTAGTAAGTGTCTGTTTATGTTCAATGGGAGTAGAGATTATTATATCCCGAGTTTGACTACCTGCTTCAAAATCTAAAGTTGAATAAAAACAAAGACCTTCACTGGCTTCCAGGGTGAAATATAAAAATGTTGAATCAGATTTTGGAGTTCTCAGCACCAATTGATAGAGAAGTTTATTATTATGATAGGTTAATTGATTAGTGCTCAAATGTACTAACTCCAGGTATTTGAAATTATATCGTTGACTCAGATTATTCATCAATTAAAATAAAAGATAGAGAAAGTCAAAGTTTGGCGAAGATCTGCAACTGTCAGGAGGACGGCTTGTGATAAGAAGGAATCTTTTTTGCTCTGGACCCATTCGTCCACAATTTCTAATTTTATTATTGGTTTTTACTTCTTCCTGTTCGTGGATCAGCTCTGATAGATCATCAGTTGATAAGGCAGAACCCCCCCCTTCAGCAAGTGCCCCACCAAAAGAGACGGGTCCCGTCTCAAGAGACAAATATAATGATTTGTTAAAAAAATATCGCGCTCTTCAATATCAAGGTGCTGGGGCTCCCACAGCTAAAAATGCAAGGCCTATAGCAGTGGATCCGAAGCTTCTACAAGATTTAAATGAAGCAAATGCTGCAACAGGGGGTCAACTTGGAGAAACTGTTGATGTCTTTGGAAAAAGTGGAATTTCAACCGGAAGAAAACAAGCTCCCTCACAATTTCAAGTAGGGCCTGCAACACAAATCAATGAAGATGTACTTAGGGCAGAGATCAAGCATCTTGAAACTGCACTAGATCATATGGATAAGAAGCAATACAACGAGGCCATGAAATACCTTCAGGCCCTCGAAAGTTCTAGGTCAAAGCAAGTAAGAGTGAGGGCCAAATTCCAAATAGGTGTGCTTTTATTTGCTCAAAAAGAATATGATTTGGCCCAACAAGTTTTTGATTCCATCATTCAAGGCCATGCATATTCAGGGCTTGTTATAAAGGCTTTGGAGTATGGAGCTGCGTGCTCAGATAAACTAGGTCAGGTACAGAAAAAAGAGCAATATATATCCATATTAAAAGATGTTTTTAAGGCGGGATAGTTTTAGTAGATGATTAAATTTTTAAGTTTTCTTATTTTTCTTCTTTCATTTTCTGGGAATACCTATTCTCAAACCGATGAATTTCCCAATTTAGAACTAGATGAAGAAAGTGATATGAAAGTTTTGAGAGAAGCTGAGTCAGAGGAAAGAAATAGGGTACACGATGAAAAACTTCTTGAGTTAGATATTTCTGAATTAGAAGAAATGGATGACCTAGAAGCACTTAAAGGTGATATTGGTCCACTATATTTTGATGAAGAAGCCAGAAAAACTGAAAGTAGAAAAAAAGCACTTAAACTCAAAAGAAAAAAACTCACAGATGATGTAAAAGAGTTAAAAGAGCGTGGAACTCTTTATCAAGAAATTACAGGTGAGAAAGACGATCAATCAGGTGACCCAACTGTTAATAATAAAAAATATATGAAAGACAAACCTTTATTTGATGTCTTTGATGTAGGAAAAGAAGAAGAAGCATTACTTGAGACAGCAAAATTTATTCAAAGAAAGATTCCTGAGAAAGAATGGAATGAGCTATCAGCAAATGCAAAAGAAGACCATTATACAGTAGAAGAGGGTGACTATCTCTGGAAAATTGCTCAAAAACTATTTGGATCTGGATTTTACTATCCCAAAATTTGGTCTCTCAATAGTTATATTACAAACCCTCACCAAATTGAGCCAGGAATGGTTCTTATATTTGATACAGGCGATTCAATTAATCCTCCTCAAGTAACTGTTGGATCTTTTGAAAAAGGCACAACTAAAACTTATTCAAATATCGAAGGCAGGTCTGAAAATGTTGAGCTGACTATGGATTTAAGTAAGTGGGGGGATAATACGATTCCTAAGTGGATAAAGGAAAAAGAAGATCTTATTAAGCAAGGGGTATACGTTCAATTTTCAAGTGAATATACCTATAAAGATCTTGAGAAAATTAGTGCTCCACTTCTCAATAGAGAGTATGAAAGATATAGCCCACCCAAAAAGATTATTAATCTTGATGAACCGATATTAGAGTTTGAAGACACTGGCTTTGATAAAAGTGCTAGGGAGTCCTTTGGTTATAAAGAAGGCTTCTATCTTAATACATTTGTGACTACAAATATTGTTCAAGATTTTGGCTACGTTGATCATGCTCAAAATGAAGGTATCAATCTTCACAATTATGACAGGATTTATATTAATTTTGATCCAGGCCTTCGAATTGTTCCTGGGGATTTGTTTTCTCTTTACGCCCCTCACGGCGAAATTGGCCATGATATTTCAGATCGTAGTGGTTATAAATATTCAATCGTTGGTCAAATTACTGTTTTTGAGAAAAAAGGACACTTGTGGGAGTGTGAAGTTTCTAATGTAACTGGGAATATTAATAGGGGAGACAGAGTAACCGTTTATACACCTCAAATTGATAAAATTACCAAATCCTTTAATCCACGAAATATTGAAGCCGCTGTCATTGCTGGCCATGAAAGTAGTCAAAACCTTTTTAGCTTTGGAGATGTTGTCTATATTGATAGAGGAAGGGCCGATGGGGTTGAGCTAGGTAATATATTTGAAGCCTATCTATTTACGGATAGAGGGACTGATAAGCAAATAACAGCAGATCCATCTTATAAAGTTGGAGAGGGGACTGTTATAAATTTAACAGATAATTTTGCAACAATTTTAGTATCTCAAAGTTCCAACGAGTTTGAAAATGGAACTATTATGCTTTCTAAAACTATTGAGGCCGCTGCAAGAGAGAGCAGAATCAAAAATAAATCTATTCAGAAAAGTATCAATGAAATTGAAAAACGTGGTCTTGAAGAGCTAGATACTGAGCTAACCTTAAAAGATATTAATGATGATCTATTAGAAAAAGCAGATAAAATTCAGCTGACTGAAGATGAGTTAGACGAACTTGAAAGACAAGAAAGAGAGAGATCAATACTTAAAGGGCAGGAAAAAGATCTCCATGAGCTCGAAAAACTAGAAAAAGAGCTTGAGACTGCTGAGGCCCAACTCAATGAAGGAAAGCTTGATGAGGATAAACTTCTTGAGCAAGAAGACCTCAATTCCCTTGAGGCCAATGCTCACAGGCAGCACCCAGATTCATTTGCTGATCTTAATGAGCTCGAAGCCGAGCTTGGTACTAAATATCTTGATGAAGATCTAAGCGATCACAACAATCCCTATGGGCTCTCAGAAAATGACCTTGAGGAAATTGACGAGCTGCTAAATTTAGATCCAGATGAGTATGAAAAAATGCGGGAGCAAATCAAAAAGCTAAAGAAAAAGGATATTTAGGGCCTTCTCCCCGAGGCCTTTTCAGTGACTTTTCCCTATCGTTTTATCTTTGATATAAGCCTACAATGGAAAACAATACTCAGCCATTAGATGCTATGCAAGATAGCGAGACCATAAGTTTGGTACTTTATTCAGCTGGGGTGAAACGGGCTTCCATTGAATCCGCTATTACCGCAAACCTTCAATGCATTCAATTACCGGATAAAATTAAGATGCTCCCAGATGGCAGCTTGGGCATTGATGTCAGAAATAGTTTTGAGGTAGATTGGGTTTTGACTACTAAGGCCGAAAGGTTCTTCAAAAGATATTCCGAGAACATAAAGAATTCAGAAAAATTGGTATTTCTTGTAGATGGTAAACAAGAGTCGATTGCAGCTGCCTTTGATACCATAACAGAACTGGGACTTGAAAACCAAAAGATACATTTTCTACAAAATGGTGAATTAAAAAAAATTTCAAATTCTTCCTTGATTGCCCAGAGGAATCAAGTCTTTTTAGTTATTGATCAGATAGTTGGATATTTTGTAAAAAAATATCTTTATGAGAAACTTCATCAAAAATATCACCTTAGCTGGGAGTTAGGGGTATTAGTCTGTCAATTAATGAGAAAGGCATCTGGGAAATCCCTTGAAAAACGCTACGGTGAATTTTCTTTTATGGACGTTGCTACTCTTCTTAAAAAAGGAGTATACGAGGGACTCTTCAGTGAAAAAGAGGAGGTCTATTCATTATCAGATAGCGGAAAGCGAATTCGAGGAGAGTTGATACAGAATTTCCCTATAATATTTGAGAAGAGGTTCCTAGTTCGAGTAAGTGAGCTTGCTGATATGGTTTTAGATTCACACATGACTACAACCCAAGCATTCCACGATTTTTGGGATTTTTTCGAAAGAGTAATTGATCGCTCCCAAGGTAATTTGGATAAATTTAAACAAGGTCTTTTGAAAACATCAATTGAATGCAGTAAATGCTCTAGTGGTGAATATGTTTTGAAGTGGGGGCAGTTTGGAGCTTTTTATGCCTGCAACCGATTTCCTGCCTGTCATAATACTGAAGATATTGAACTAGATGTTGATGGTAAATATCAGATTATTCCAAAAGAGCTATATCATAAGAGTTGCCCAAATTGTGAAAGTGAGATGTTTGTACGTCACGGACAGAAGGGAAGATATGTTGCCTGCATTGATTATCCTCACTGTCATACAACTGAGGGGTACTCAACTGAACTCGACTGCCCACTATGCTCTAGTGGTGAATTAGTTGAGAAAACCTCTCGATTTAAAAAGCAATTCTATTCTTGTAATCGCTTTCCAGAATGTGACTTTGCCATGTGGGAATACCCTCATAGCGTGTGCTGTATGGAGTGCAAATTTCCACTTATGGGGAAAAAAACCTCAAAAAAATTAGGCCCACATCTAGCTTGCCCAAGATGCAAGGAAGTCTGTCTTTTAAACTAAACCTATATTAAAATGTGAGTATATTAAAATAATCACTATGGGGATGGGCCTTTGGAATTAGACGGACTAAAATACTTAGTTGTTGGTGCAGGATTTTATGGTGCAGTCGTTGCTGAAAGAATTGCGGAAGTCCTAGGAAAAAGAGTCTTAGTCATTGATAAGAGAAAACATATTGGCGGGAACTCATATTCAGAAATAGACTCGCGAACTGGTGTTGAAGTACATAATTATGGAAGTCATATATTTCACTCCAAAGATGTTAGGGTCTGGGAATATTTAAATCTATTTTGCAAATTTAATAATTATAGACATCGAGTGCTGACAAAGCACTTAGATGAAGTTTACTCGATGCCTATGAACCTTATGACAATTAATAAATTTTATGAAAAAAGATTTACTCCTGGCGAGGCCAAGGAGTTTGTAGAGAGTGAAATTAAAAAGTTTCACATTGATCACCCCGCAAATTTTGAGGAAAAAGGAATCTCTTTAATTGGTAAGCCTCTCTATGAAGCTTTTATAAAGGGATACAGTACTAAGCAATGGCAGAAAAATTTAACTGAGCTACCTGAGAGCATTATTAACAGACTTCCAGTTAGATATTCCTATAATGATCGATATTTTAGTGATCCCTATGAAGGAATTCCTATCGATGGGTATGGAACACTATTTGAGAATCTTCTTGGCCACAAGAATATAGAGACTGAGCTAGGGGTAGATTACTTTGATATTAAAGACAAAATTCCAAAAGATTGTGTGGTCATTTATTCAGGGCCAATTGATAGATATTTTGAATATCAATACGGTCAGCTCGGGTGGAGGACACTTCGTTTTGAAAGTGAAGCATTAGATATTGATGATTTTCAGGGAACAACAGTGATGAACTATGCTGATGAGAGTACTCCCTTTACACGTATCCATGAATTTAAACACTATCATCCTGAAAGAGAGTTCAATCCAAAGACCACAATTTTTAGAGAATTCTCTCAGTTTGCTAAAAAGGGTGAAGATCCCTATTATCCCATTGGCTCAGATAGTGACAAACTCACTTATCAAAAATATCTTGCGGCTTCAAAAAATGAGAAGAATGTGATCTTTGGAGGAAGGCTTGGAGGTTATGTTTATCTCGACATGGATCAAGTCGTAACTATGGCCCTCAATCATTTTAAAACAAAGATTCAATCCTTTTGAAAGATGTTTACTTTGTTTCGGCCATTTTTTCTAACAAAAATACTAAAATAATTCCTACCACGAGCATGAGAAGTGCCATGGCCTCAGCTTTTTCAAATTGAGCTGGAAGTATATTCATTTCAGACAGGATATGGATTTTTCCTCTGATGGTCTTTTGAGAGAGAACTTCCTTCCAAGGCCATACTTTTCTAAGTGAGCCAATCATTAAACCAGTTAGGATACAAAGCGTCTGTGTTCTAAAGCGCATCAAAAGGTAGCTTAGTACTCTAGAAAAGCCAGTGATTCCAATTGAGGCTCCTATGACAAACACTATAATGGTTTGGATACTTTCAGTACTAAAGGGATTTTTTAAGGCACCAGTTATAAATTCATATTTTCCTAAAATCAGTAAAATAAATGATCCACTGATACCAGGAAGTATCATGGCCGTTATAGCAATCATTCCGCAGAAGAGGATGAACCACCAGCTGGTGGGAGTTGTGACAGGGATTAGGCCTACTATAAGAAATGCTGCAATCGCTCCCAGAATAATCATTACTATATTTTTTAGAGAGGCAATATTTTCAATGGATTTTCCAAGCACAACAGTCGACGCCAGTATTAGACCAAAAAATAATGACCAAGTGGGGACTGGATGATTTTTCAATAGAAAACTCATAAGCCTTGCTGTGCTGAGCAACGCAACCATAATGCCAAGCCCTAGCGGGATCAGAAACCTAAAATGAATGGGTTTTAATGCGTCGGCAATTTGAAATTTGAACAACGATTTAAGGCTTTCCGCGCCAACACTTTTAATGGCGTTTAAAAGTTGTGAATAAATGCCTGTTATGAAAGCGATCGTTCCACCTGAAACACCTGGAATAATATCAGCAGTTCCCATGGCCACACCTTTGGCGAAAAGGTTGATGGCCTCTTTGGAGGTGGAGGGTCCAGGACCTTCGAGGATGGAGTCTTTTAGCCTATTATTCTTCATTGCAGTATCGCTCATTTGTTTTCCAGTTATTTGTTTTTAGAACATTATTTTAGAGAAAGGATTTCCATTTGTCAGATTTTTGGCCATGGCCACATCCCTTGTTAATTGTTAATATTTGCTTCACCATAGCGCAGAATTAGCTCAGCTGGATAGAGTCGTTGGCCTCGAGCCAATTGGTCAGGCAAATGATGCGCAATATGAAACAAAAGATAGCTTAGAAAATGCGGGTGTAGCTCAGCTGGATAGAGTAGTTGGCTTCGAACCAATTGGTCGGGAGTTCGAATCTCTCCACCCGTGCCAGATAATAGATAAGGGGTTTCGTAATGAAACCCCTTTTTTGTACCCGTGTGCATGACCCTTATTCCCCTTAATACATATTTAGACTATTCCAAAAGACCCCTGTATCATATCAATGATATTTGTCATGACTCACACACCTTGGTTAGTATATTTGCTACCATTCGCCGCAACTAAGAGGCTTCACCTCTTACATTAAGAGCAATAAATATCACGAGATAAATAGAATTAAGGGATTTGAAATAATCTTTAGGTAGAAGATGAAATATAAAGAAAAATTTTTAACCTCTATGGATGCTCTTGGAGCTCTTAGCATCCGGCCAAAATATTTAAACAAATTTCTGTGTTTGAAAGAGCTTGCTCCACTTGCCTTTACAGGAATATTTTTGGCACTAACTTGGGCGATTTTCAGATTCTTTCATTTACTAGTTCAGTTTGGTGAGTTGGATGGGGCCAAAGCTTTTTTTCTTGTGTTTGCAAATGGCATTAGATTAGACGTTATGACACTGTCTTATTTCGTTCTTCCACTGCCTCTCATTTTGTTTGCTATCCCTCATTTCTTAAAGAAAAAAATTGGATCTAAATTAATAGGTCTATCCGCCCTTCCATTAACCTTTTTAATTTTCTTTCTAGAACTTTTAACTTTTGGTTTTATGAGGGAGTATGGAAACCGTCCTGACCAAAAGGCCTTAGAATATTTATTGTACCCCAAAGAAGTATGGAATATGATGGTCAAAGGTTTTCTATTTGAATTTATCTTCATCATTGTAGCTTCAACTATCCTGACGATTCTTTTTAAAAATAGTTTTGTGTACTTAATTAGAGAATCGAAGAAAACTACTTGGTGGTTAAAAATATTGATGATTCCTCTTATTTTGGCGACTTGTTTTCTCGGAGGAAGGTCAAGCTTGGGGCATCGGCCTGCTAATATCAGTTCTGTTTCTTTTAGTACCAATCCTATTATTAATGAAGTTGTTCTTAACTCAACATACTCTCTAATCTATGCAGGCTATAGAATGAAACATGAGGGAAATCCATACAAGGTCTATGGAAATGGTACTGCTTCAAGTGATCCACTGTCTGAGATGAAAAATCTATCACTAGTCGACGGTAAAACAATTGATGGAAATTCTTTTCGCCATAACTTTAAGGTAAAGGAACGCTCAGCCAAGCCAAATTTTGTAATTGTTCTCGAAGAGAGTTTAGGGGCTGAGTTTACAGGATATTTGGGAGGTACTGATTTAACTCCCAATATTGATCATTATGCAAAAAAGGGACTTAGCTTTAGTAAATTATATGCAACAGGAACTAGGACAGTAAGAGGGATAGAGGCCGTTGTTGCTGGTTTTCCACCTACTCCTGGACGTTCAGTTGTTAAACTTGGAAAGGCACGTAAAAACTTCTTTACCATCGCCAAAGCACTTGCTCCCCATGGCTACAAAAGTATTTTCTTTTGTGGAGGGGATTCAAACTTTGATGAAATGAAATCCTTTTTTCTGGGTAATGGTTTTGATGAAGTCTTAGATAGTCATACAATTGGAAAAAAATATGAAGAAGGGTCGTGGGGAGTGCATGATAAGGATCTTTTTAAATTTGGATTAGATCATCTTAAAGATGTAAAAGGGCCTTATCTTGCAGTATTTTTAACATCTTCTAATCACAGCCCATTTGATTACCCTATTGATAGTGATTTTGAACTTAATAAAAAGTTTCCTAAGGAAGGCCATCATAATGCTGTGAAATATTCGGATTACTCTCTTGGTTACTTCCTTGGTGAGCTTGAAGAGAAAGACTTCTTTTCCCACTCTTATGTTCTGGCAGTTGCGGACCATAATACCAGAGTTTATGGGGATCAATTTATCCCTCTTCATAAATTTCATATTCCTGGATTTTTGCTAGGCCCAGATGTACCTGTAGCGGATGAGAAAAAGATCGTTAGCTTAATAGATTTGCCAGTAACATTACTTTCTTTTCTAGGGAAAGATCTCAAGACTCCAATGCCTGGCTTTAATATTTTCTCTCTTCCGGCTGATTACCCTGGAAGGGCGATCACTCAATACCATGGACATTTTGGGTATCTCGAAGGAGAGGATCTAATGGTACTTCGTCCTGAAGGCGAGAAGTTTACTTTTAAAGTACAGAAATTCAGGCTGACGAAAAATGAGGATTCGAGTAATAAGAGAGTCGAGAGCTCTATTAACTTTCCATTTGCTGCCTGGGAGCTCTATTCTAGGGGACTTTACCAGTAGCGAGGTCTCACATATCTCTTCTGTCTTGTGCAATTTAGAAAGCTAAGTCGTTAAAATTCAATCTCATTTTTGGCCGGCATAATGGCCGAGTAAGAAGTGTTACTATCTTTTTGGGAAAAATATTCTCCAAATATAATACCTGTAATTGCAATATGCTAAACCCCCGATAAATCGAAGGTGAGAGCTTACCTTAAGGTCCTTATTTATATATTTTGCACAATGAGCAGTAGCGCTCATTGTTTTAGTTTATTTGGTCTCTTCGATGAGCCTGAAAAAGAAGTGATGAAGCCTTGTCAAAACCCTGGAAAATTTCGAAGTTCATTCATGGGAGTCGATCCAAAAGGAAATCTGCGTTGGAATTTAGGTGATGTGGATGAATTAGTAAAAAAGAAAACAATCTATCACGTTGTCCCAGAAACTTGTCGAGTCATTGTTGCACATATGGCGCGAAAAGAGATGGATGACTACTATCGTGACCAACAACAAAAGTGTGAGTCTGGCTCTCCGAGGTGTGCATTTTTAGGGCCTGATGATTCTAGGTTAAAAGCTGTCCACGATGATGCCTATAAATTACTTGTGGATATTACAAAGCTTTCATCAAGATTAAAGTCCAAGTATGTGGATGAGCAGGGAAGGGGCTTTCGAGATAGAACATCTTCAAACCTTTCAACCAAAAAATACAATGGTCATAGTTATTATGAATACTCGCCTTGTGATAGTGGAAACCAGTACTGCGCTCTTGGAAATAATGACAGAATTATTCACGGTATTTTCTCAAAGTTGATGGAAGAGGGTGAGAGGGTTTATCGAAATGATGCTACTGAGTTATTGTTTCCTTCTACAACCACTGTGAGCTTTGATTCAGATGTTGAACCTCCTGCAGTTGATCCTTGTGTTGATCCAATTGTTGATTTAGTAGAGGTTGATCAACTTTCAACAGGGATATCTTAAACACTACCTCCCCGTGAGGCGACTCAATCGGCGATTGATTTTAGAACTATTTGTGCAAAAGATACCATTGCTTCTCAAATTTCTGAACTAGGTTGCACTCTTTCAGGACAGGCCAAGGGGGGAGTCTTACTTAGGTCAGTCGCCTCAAATGTTCTGGAAAGTGTAAATTGGCCACTGAGAAAAGTGCTAGGAGAGAGGGCCCCTCAAGTTGATGGTAGTCTAGATTGTCTCGCCTCCAGAGAAAGGCGCGATACTTTTTTAGCACTCAAGAAAAGTCTTTTAAGGCAGATGTGGTACCACTTAACACCTGATGAGAGGCAAACTGTTTTTGACCAAAATATGTCATGTCGAGACATTGGTTTCTTTGACCGCTTGATTTACCAAAAAAACGAAGAGTTTGAAGGTGAGAGAAATCCTGAGAAAAATTATCTTGGTCACTTTAAAGAAATTTGCGATTTGAATCCCTCTCAATTTTCGACCTTTGTGCCCTACTTATCATCTCCAGTTATCAAGTCTCATATGGAAAATATGAATGCCCTTGGACTTAGTAGTGTCGCTGAAATGGCAAAGATGTGCATTATCCTCGATAAGGTGAACAACATTGATCAAATGGGAAAAACAGGAAAAGAGCTAGTTCTTGGTAGTGTTGTCTCTGGACTTGCAGTTTCCTTTGCTGCCCTATCTTTTGGTTCAGGATGGGCCATCAGTGCTGGAGCCGGTGCCAGTGCAGACCTTGCTATTATCTGGTCTCACTACTTTGAAAAGAATGAACAATTTAAAACAGCAAAGGATATGGAGTTTCTTGTAGGAAGTGACTATGTTTCTAAATTAGGTGATGAAATGGTTGTAGAAAAAGGAGCTGCGATCTTTGGCTCTGCCATATCAATTGTTCTCAATGTCGCTCTTGCTGGAGGCGGTGCTTATGCCAGTCGCTTGATTAGTGACGATGTCGTTAAGCAGGCCTACAAAATAATGTTAGTCGATGGTGAAGCCGCAGCAGCTAGGTTTATTAAGGATAATATCTTTGGCCCCAAGGCCATCGAGGCTTTGAAGAAAATGATTGATCCCGAAAAATTGGCCCATGTGAAAAGTGATATGATTCCAAAATTGGCAGAAAAGCTAGGCCTATCACCAGCTGAAATGAAAGAGATGATGGGAAGTTTTGAAACTCTAGTTCGTCTACTTTCAGATGATGGAGAGGCACTTGCCGCTGCAGAAAGTTCAGCTCTTCGGCAAAGTGCGAGGGGAGCCCTTAGTGAGGGTGGGGGTAGTGGAAGTACGGCAGCCCGCAGTGAATTTTCAACAGAAATTGTTCTTACTCACTCACAGTTAGATGACTCTGCACGTGTCTCTACAGCAGCGAGTGTCCTAGGAAAAGATAGTCTGACAGATGTTCAAAGTGAAGCCCTTCTTCGAGCTCACGCAGTTGGTGAAGGAGAGAGAGGGGTCTATGAATATACTGAGGCCGAAATAAAAGAAAAGGTTCGAATTCTCAGAAAGGAAGGCAATTTTACGAGAGATGATGCTGAGGTTTTGGTGAGGTCTGGATTAGCAGGAGGCCCGCCAACTTCCGTGGGGAGAGCAAATGTTTACTCTATGGAGCAAGTCTCGAGTATGTTTGGTTCAGATCCCGTTCGAAAGAAAGCCTTTCTTGATAGAGTAAGAACTAGGTTAAAAGATTTGCAAAAGGGAGCAAGCGATAGAGAATTCGACCTAGTTGCACTTGAGAAGTACTACCTAGACATTGGTGATCAAATACCTGAAGGAAGAATTAGGGCCCTAGGCCCTGGAGAAATTGACTCTATAATGACACATGAGTTTTTAGAAGCTGGAAGAGATTTTACCTCAGCAGGTACTAGAGCTCGAGTGGGCCATGCAAGAAACTTTTTATTTGTTCGCTGTCGTGACTGTCCTGACTCTTGGTTTAAGCCAGGGGACCTTGGTAGTGGAGATAAGAGTGCCCAAAGAATACCTATGGAAAATTTAGAAATATTCTTACCAGCTGTTCCTGAGTAGAAAATCAGGTGCCCACCTAGGGCACCTGTAAGAAGTTATTTTGCAACTGATTGAAGACTTTTACCAACAATTGATCTTACTGATGATTGAATTCCACTTGCAGCTTTTACAAACCTTGTATATTCAGCAGGTACCAGAGCACTTGGAATAGCACGTAGGTTACTAATCATTTGCTTTGATTTCGTTCCTGTTCCAGCTCCAGTCATATAAGCAATCTCATCATCGTAGTCTGTTCCTGAATAGGTATAGTAAAGAGAAAATACCATGTAATCACCTTCTGATGTGGTTATAAGATCAGAATCAAGTGCTAACACTTGGTAGCCACTTTCTTCTAACTGATTTGTGACATCTTGCTCTGCTTGGGTTGCCTGAGCAATGGGATAGGGCTTTGAAATGTAGACAAATATCTCAGCTCCATCACAGTCGTAATCCACATGGGCACCCCAGCGATCATCATCGGCGTATTGGTTGTAATCATTATTATACTGGAATGTATTTGAGTTGGTGACTGTGTAAATCATCTCACTGTAAGCAGATGTAATCCCAGAGATCATATCTTCGACAGCTTGGCTGGCTTCATTAGATGAGCCCAAATCACTTGTGGTGATTCGACATTCATCTGCAGGAAGAGTGTCAATCGTTTCTTCCCAAGGGAGAAGTGTTGTAGTTTCGCATGAAACCATAAGAAAAATGACTGATAAAAGCATAGAAAGATGATGAATCTTCATTTTGAACCTCCGCAGGTCGTTTGAGTGATCTTGAAATTAGATATTTATTATCATCTGTAAAAAATCGAAGAGAAAATTTGAAATTATTTTAGAAAATAGCTGTTTCAGAGGTGGGAAAACGCCAATATTTTATAAAAAAGTGTCAAAAGTTTAGACACTCGGTTTGCGACTTTATCTCCTACTTTGAGCAGGTTTGTTCAAAAAATGCCAAAACAATTGAGTAGCAGGCTGAAATTAGGGGTAAACTTGGAACAAGTTATGCATTAGATATGGGCAACAGACCGACTCAACTAATTGTGAATAATAGGGAGACTTATGAGTATATCCATAGATTATAAAGAGTTTTCAAGAAAGCTTATTAAAATTATGCGAGGGGATCTCTCTCAGGGACAAATTAATGAGAAGCTTGGAAAAGAATTTAATATTGTTCACAAGTGGGAAGCCGGAAAAAATCGAATTCATTGGCTAGATTTTGTAGAACTTTGTACGGTTTTAAATATTGAGCTTGGCAGGACTCTTTTGTACTGCTTTCAATTTTCCGCGGATTCAAAAAAACCAGCTGATATTTTTAATCATTTTTCTGGAGGCAAATCTCCCTCGGTTTTGGCCAGAGAGACAGGACTTTCCAGGACTAAAATCATTAGGAGAAAAAATGGAGAAGAAGTCTTACTTTCAGAAATTTTTTTAATGATGAATCTTTATTACCCCAGCAGAATGTGGAATTTTTTGCAAGGCCTCAATTTACGAGGCTCTGATCCTCTGATAGAACAGGAGCTGTTAAAACTTAGTGCTGCTTCATCTGTTATGAAGGCGATTCCCGCGAGCTCACTAATTTTTGCTTACCTTGGGCTTGGAAGTTACAAACATGGTGGCCCCCACTCAAATGAAAAGATTTCTGCCGACTTGGGAATTCCTATTGAAGAAGTGAATATGTCATTAAAGCTCTTTGAGGAAAAAGGAACAATAGAGTTTAATGGCTCACACTTTGAGCTGATAGATGAACAGCTTTACTTAAAAGATGACATTGAGGGAATTAAAAATACCTTTAAATATCTGAGCGAGAGATCTCTTGAGCGCATTACCCAGGACTGTGAAAGCAATTGGGAAGATAGCTACCGCTTTTGGATGACTCTCGATTTGGATGAAGAAACCTATGAAAAGGCGAAAGAGCTAAGTAGCGAGTTCTTGAAAAGCCTTTGCGCTCTAACTGCACAGCGAGATAAAGACAAAAGTTGCAAGACTAGGGCCCTGGTTTTCAACCTATTTGAGCCTGTCCCAGCTGATATCGAATAATTTTTACTCGAACCAATTGAAGCGTCGCGCTATTTTCGCGCCCAAACTATTCATTCACCTCATAATTGTGTAATATCCTGCAAAAATTCCGGAGATGCCTCTATGAGCGACTTACACACCCCTTATCTCACATATGACGATGTTCTTTTAAAGCCTGGCTACTCAGAAGTGTTGCCACACGAGGTTTCAATAACATCTAGATTTTCAAGAAATATCTCTTTGAGCATACCGATTGTCTCTGCGGCCATGGACACAGTGACAGAATCTAAAACTGCCATCGTTATGGCCCAAGAAGGTGGGCTGGGTGTGATCCACAAAAATTTGACCGCCTATCAACAGGCCGGTGAAGTGGAAAAGGTCAAAAAATATGAATCGGGAATGATCGTTGATCCTGTCACTATTAAGGCAGACGACCCGCTCACAAGAGTTCTTGAGCTGACCAAAAGATATAAAATTGGTGGCCTTCCAGTAATTGATGACAATAGAAAGTTGATTGGAATTTTGACCAATAGAGACCTTCGGTTTGAAACTAATTTTAATCAAAAAGTCGCCGATGTAATGACTAAGGAAAACTTGATTACGGCTCCTCAAGGAACGACACTTGAAACCGCAAAAAGTATTCTGCAAAAACATAAGGTAGAAAAGCTTCCAGTAGTAGATGGCCAGTATAATCTAATTGGTCTGATTACAATTAAAGATATTAATAAAGCAATTGCCTATCCAAACTCTAATAAAGATAGTCTCGGAAGACTAAGAGTCGCGGCTGCCATCGGAGTGGGAGATAAAGAGTATGAAAGAGCGAGAATTTTAGCGGCAGCTCAGGTTGATGCACTCGTTGTTGATACGGCCCATGGCCACTCTCGTGGTGTATTTGAAATGGTGAGAACACTAAAAAAAGATTTTCCCACTATAGATATTGTAGCGGGTAATATTGCTACTGGATCAGCGTGTCTTGGTCTTATTGAAGCAGGTGTTGACTCCATCAAGGTAGGCATTGGTCCTGGATCAATTTGTACCACCAGAGTTGTTGCAGGCATTGGAGTTCCTCAGTTTAGTGCAGTTGTCGATTGTTATAGTGCCTGTAAAGAAGCAGATGTTCCGTTTATCGCTGATGGCGGTATCAAATTTTCGGGTGATGTCGTTAAGGCCTTAGCAGCAGGTGCCTCGTCTGTGATGATAGGCTCTTTATTTGCTGGTGCAGATGAAACACCGGGTGAGATGGTTCTCTACCAAGGAAGATCTTATAAAGTATATAGAGGAATGGGATCTCTTGGGGCCATGAGTCTTGGATCCAAAGATAGATATGGTCAGGCTTCCGTTGAAGATAATAAAAAACTTGTACCTGAAGGAATTGAAGGTCAGGTGCCTTATAGAGGATCTCTTTCAAGTAATGTCTTCCAACTTGTGGGTGGAGTCAGATCTGGAATGGGTTATATTGGGGCCCGTGACTTAGAAGATCTCAAACAAAAAGCAGATTTTATTACAATTACGGCTGCCTCACTTAAAGAGGGGCACCCTCATGACATTATGATTACAAAAGAAGCACCAAACTACCAAGTGCACTAAGGTTATAGGATATATGCAAGTACAAGTCTGGATAGTTGATTTTGGCTCTCAATATACACAACTTATTACACGCAAATGTCGTGAGCTGGGCCATTCTGCACATATTCTCACCCTCGATGAAACTAGGAAATTAAAAAATGAGGGTAAAAGACCTGAAGCTTTAATACTTTCTGGTGGGCCCGAGTCAATTTTCGATGATCAAAATGATTACAACTTTCTTTTTCAATACGAAAATCTTCCCGTTCTTGGTCTTTGCTATGGAATGCAACTTATGGCCCAGCACTTTGGTGGCCAAGTAGAAAAAGGAAAAGTCGGTGAGTACGGGCATTCAGATGTGAGGTGTATTGATACACTGTTATTTGACTACCTTCCAAAGACAACTAGAGCATGGATGAGCCACTCTGATCATGTAAGTGCCGTGCCAAATGGTTTTAAAACCATACTAAAATCAGATTCAGAATTAATTGCGGGCATACAACATGAAAGTTTGCCTATTTTAGGATTACAGTTTCACCCTGAAGTGAATCATACCAAAAGAGGTGCTGAGTATTTAAGCTATTTTTTAAATCGTATTGCCAAACTAGAGAGCGACTGGGATGCCTCTCATATGTTAGATGAGGCGATCGAAGTTGTAAGGACCGTCAGTGATGACTATGTCTTGTGTGCTTTTTCAGGTGGAGTTGACTCACTAGTTGCAGCGACTTTGGCCGAGAAAGTTTTGGGTGATAAGTTGTATTGCTTTTTTATTGATAATGGTCTTTTAAGGCCTCAAGATCTCTCTCATATTAAGCTCCTTAAAAAAATGACAACTTTAAATATCGAAATTGTCGACGCAAAAGAAGAATTCCTAGGAAATCTTCTGGGTATATCTGATCCAGAAAAAAAGAGAAAAATGATTGGTAAAACTTTCATCGATATCTTTGAAAAGAAGGTTCACGAATTTGAAAGCTCTCACGGCATAAAGTTCAAACATCTATTGCAAGGAACTCTCTACCCAGATGTGATTGAAAGCATAAGCCCACATATCAAGGGTGGAAAATCAGCTACTATTAAATCCCATCACAATGTGGGTGGGCTGCCCGATAGAATGCACCTTAGTCTTTTAGAACCTCTAAGGTTTTTATTTAAAGACGAAGTGCGAGTTTTGGGTGAGGCGATGAATTTAACTCATTCATGGGTTCATAGGCATCCATTTCCTGGACCTGGTATTGGAGTAAGGGTGCTGGGAGCACTAAGTGCTGAGAGCATAAGAAAAGTTCAAGAGTCCGATCAAATATTTTACGAAGAGCTTCTAAGTGAAGGTCAGTACGAGCATTGTTGGCAGGCGTTCACTGTGCTTCTTCCTGTTAAAACTGTTGGAGTCAAAGGGGACGCGAGGGCCTTTGAAGAGGTTATTTGTCTGAGGGCCGTAAATAGCACCGATGGCATGACGGCAGAATGGACTGAGTTTCCATTTCATTTTCTTGCAAAAATTTCTAGAAGAATTACCAATGAGGTTAAGGGTGTCACGAGAGTTGTTTACGATATAACTTCAAAGCCACCTGGAACAATTGAATGGGAATAGAGATTAAAAAACTTGATAAAAAGGCCCCTACTGGGGATATCAAAACTGCTTGGGATAGGCACTGCTTTAACTTAAAGCTGGTGAACCCAGCAAATAGAAGTAAATTTAAAATCATTGTTGTGGGGACTGGTCTTGCTGGCGGAGGAGCTTCAGCTGCACTGGCGGAAATGGGTTTTAATATCCATGCTTTTACTCTACTAGATAGTCCAAGAAGATCTCACTCCATTGCAGCTCAGGGAGGTGTCAATGGTGCCAAGAATTATCCAAATGATGGGGATAGTGTGTGGAGGCTATTCTATGACACAGTAAAGGGCGGAGATTTTAGATCTAATGAATACAGTGTATATAGACTTTCACAATGTGCGAATAAAATCATTGATCATGCTGTTGCTTGTGGTGTGCCTTTCACCAGAGAATATGGTGGAGGACTTGCCAATAGATCCTTTGGAGGAGTGCAAGTTTCCAGAACTTTTTATTCTAGAGGTCAAACAGGACAACAACTATTATTAGGAGTTTACGGCTCACTATTAAAAGAGGTCCATTCAAAGAAAGTCACCCTACACACTAGATCAGAAATGCTCGATTTAGTGGTGATTGGTGGTAGGGCCCGCGGAATTGTTACAAGAAACCTAGTCACTGGCGAATTAGAAACTCACCACGCAGATGCTGTCATCTTGGCCACGGGTGGATTTTGTAAAACCTATTTTTTATCTACAAATGCTATGGCCTCAAATGGGGCTTCTCAAATTCAGTGCTATAAAAAGGGTGCCTATATGGCAAATCCCTGTTTCACCCAAATTCATCCCACAGCACTTCCCATTTCTTCAGACCATATGTCAAAACAAACGCTAATGTCTGAGGCCTTAAGAAATGACGGAAGGATCTGGGTTCCCATTAAAAAAGATGAAACAAGAAAGGCATGTGATATCCCAGAAACTGAAAGGGACTATTTTCTTGAAAGGAGATATCCATCCTTTGGCAATTTGACTCCCAGAGATATTACCTCAAGGGCCATAAAGCAGGCCGTGGATAGTGGGCACGGAGTAGGACCTACAAAAGTTGCCGTTTATCTTGATTTTAAAGATGCCATTGAAAGAGATGGAAAAGAAGTAATTGAAGGTAAGTATGGGAACCTCTTTGAAATGTATCACCATATTACCAATGAAAATCCCTACGTCGAACCCATGAGAATTTTTCCTACAGCTCATTTTACTATGGGAGGGTTGTGGGTCGATTATAATCTGATGACAAGTATTGAAGGGTTATTTGCTGGAGGAGAGTGTAGTTACGAATATCACGGGGCCAATAGATTGGGCGCTAACTCGCTTATGTCTGCCATGACGGATGGTACTTTTGTACTACCAACAACTGTAAGTGCCTACCTGGGAGAGGTTTCTACCAAGCTTGAAAAAGTTGATGGAACCCACCCTGAGTTTGAGTGCAGTTTGAATTCTATTAAAGAGAGAATATCAAAACTAAAGGGGATTAAAGGCAATAAGACTGCTGATCAATTCCACCGGGAACTCGGTAAAATCATGTTTCAAGATGTGGGGATTGAAAGAAGTGAAGAGTCCCTTGTTTTGGCAGTTTCTAAAATTGAAAAGATTAAAAAAGAATTCTACCTTGACCTTCTACTAGTAGGCAGTGAAAATACCATGAACTCTGAGCTTGAAAAGGCCTTAAGAGTTGAAGATACAATTGAGCTTGGGCTTTTAATGGCCCGCGATGCTCTAGAAAGAAAAGAATCATGCGGAGCCCACTACCGCCAAGATTTTGTTGACGATGAAGGTGAGGCTCTAAGAGATGACGACTCTTTTTGTCATGTTGCTGCCTGGGAATATGTCAAAAATGGACTGCCTTTAAGACATATTGAAGAGCTTCAATTTAATTTCGTAAAACTGAGCACGCGAAGTTATAAATAGAATTCCAGCCTAATTTGCTTCAAAGCTTAATACTCCTGACACGCTAATATTTTGTAATGCATTTTGCTGGTAAATTTCACGAGTGACATAGTTTTGTTCTACAAAGTAAGAGGTGTTATTACTTAAATCATATACATCATAGATCAATTTTTGAGAAACCTGATCTTTTCTAAAGGCAAAATCAAAAATTTCAATATCACCTCTTCCATTTGTTAAGTTTAAAGGTAGGCTTTCGTGATCATCTAAGTCTTGTGAAAGAATTTTACTGGTTCCCAAGATTGTGGAAATATAAATCATCCTTTTATCTGCAAACTTAGCTGCTTTTATAGTGGAATAATCAGGCCCACTGGTAAAGGCCTTAAGTTCAAGTACACCACTAGCACCAAGAATTTGATATAGTCGATCGCCTTGTCCTTCTCCAGCGCCCCACTGGTCCATACCCATCACTGCATACATTGATCCATTCTCTGATGAGATTAATTGTTTGGCCCATGAAAAACGGACTCCGTTCAGGCCATTGTCTTTTCTCCATTCATAGAGCGAAACAGCATCTTCAGGTACCAATGAAAATACCAACTCTCTGAGTACTTCACTAATAGAACTTATTGTTTCAATATTGTGGATATCCTCACTAGGACTATCAGGATCAAGTGAAATCAAACCAAGGAATTCAAGCTTTCTAAAAATTGATGCTACCCTACGCCCAATATCAGTACTCGACCCGTAATCGTGGGAATACCTATAGTAGTCTAGCTCAAGCGAGTAGTTCTCCAGAAGAAAATGTATGTCAGATTTATCATCAAGTGAATTTAGTAGTTCACTAAACCATTCTTTTTTTATGGCCCTAGGCAAACGACTTGATGCTAGGAGCGAGAAATCAACTTCATCTAATCCAGGAAGTAGGGAGTCACTATTATAGTAAATTGATTTAATAAATTCTGAGATGCCACGATTTGTCATGTCATCATCAAGCTGAAGAGGATCTAAAATACCTCCATAAGTATTTTTTTTGAAAAAATTGAGTTGATGGTTATTATTCCAAAAACCCCACAGCAAATTTTCAATTAAATTATCTGGATTAATATTTGCGGAGTAATCACTATAGAGCACATCTATTGCATAAACTTTTCCTACTCCATCAACACTGGCCTTTATTATACCGTTGTACTTTCTAGCTCCAGTGAGCTCACTTCCCATAGTGAGAGCTTCTCCTACTAAGATGATATTGCCACTGTGATCTATGTAATAGGATCTTAACCATCCAGAACCATTTCTATAATATACATTTGTTACACTTGAGTCCGGGTTATAAATCCTGAGCCATTCAGAATTCCAATCATCTTCATTATTGCCATGGAAGACAACTCTACCTTCTTTTGAAACGCGGTAATCTCGAATATTCATTCTGGCATTGCCGATTTGCTGAATTCCTCCTGATGGAGTTTTCATTTTTAGAACATTTGTTCCGCCAGACTGTCCAAGATAATAAACATTACCTAGCCGATCAAACTGGATGGGTGAATAATTTGTCATCTCGCTGCCATTGTCTTTTCGAATACCAGAAATGTCAGGGTCAACTACTTCCGTTTGCCCATTTGGCCTTATTCTAAAAAGGGCAACGCTTTGACCTGCAGGCGAAGCGGAAAAGTCAGGAATTTCTCCTGAACGGTTGGGCGATAAATCATCGACAATCCAAACGCCCCAATTGAGTCCTATATATAGAGAGCCGTCGGGACCAACCTCAAGGGCAGCAATTCGCAGGTCCCATCTATGATGAATATTTCGAAAAATTGAGCGGTGGCCTCCGCTTGAATAGATTTTTATTATATCGTCGCTGCCAGCACTGCTGCCTCCCACACTTAAGACGGCGCGAGCTCCAGCAACATCAAATAAAGTGCTTAAGGTTGCACTTCCTTGGGAGTATTGACCCGATTCCTCATATTCATTTTTATCACTATCGCCACCACATGAGGCACATAGGAGTAAAAGTGACACTGGGAAAATCCATAAAAATTGTTTGGCCATGACAGAATTCCTTCCGGTTGGCCCCTAGTACAGATGAGGAGTCCTCAACTTCTAGATTACTATTGCAATGGCAATGCCACTTCGCAGCCAAGATGTCATAGGATGTCATTTGAGTGCAGCCTATTTTTGAATTACAATTTTCTGAAATCAAATATTTCCTTATGGATTGGAGGAATCTCGTGCAAGTTTTTGCTTTGTTGTCCCTATTATTTTCTACTCAACTTTTTTCAGAAACTCTGATGCAAATGGAGCTGGCGGTTAACAGAACCTGCGCCATTGTAGAGGTCTCAGGAACAAATAAAATATCTTGTATGGGAAGGGCAATTTCGATTCCTAGCATCTCTAATCCAACAAAGTTATCTCTGGGAAGAAAGCATCTATGCGCTGCTAATTCCAGAAAGCTTCAATGTATGGGCTCTGTCAATTTGAACAAGAGTATTTACCGTCTAGGTGTTCTTAAGTCTGGAAGAGATGTGGTTTGTTGGAGTGAAGGACCAGACCTTTTTTGTAAAGGCAAAGGCCCACTATCACTTTTAACTCCTCCGGGAACTATTAAGCCTATACAAATTGATATTGGTCAAAATCACGCTTGTGTCATTGATCAAGTAAGTGCTGGCAAAAGACAGCTGAAATGCTGGGGTGATAATACTTACGACAAGAGTGATGTGCCAAAATCCCTTATTAATCCAGTGATGGTTTCAACGGGAAAGGATTTTACTTGTGTAATCGATGAGACCGCAAAAGATGAAAGAGTCGCCTTTTGCTTTGGAACAAGGGCCGGGAGTAGAACTATTGCTCCCGTGCTCAAACATCCTCTAACTATCCAAAGTGGAAAGGATTTTACTTGTGCTATTGATCTGCTCTCATTTTGGGGAGAGACCAGTATGAAGTGTTGGGGAGAGACAAAGGTTTTGCCTGGTCTGTTTGACTACAAAGATCCAACAATGCTTAGGGCCTCTGATTTTCACATGTGTGCTTTCTCAGACTCGGATGGTCTCAATTGCCATGGGTTAAATGCTCATAAAGAACTCGATTTGAGCTCACAAATTAGATTTGCCACTATATCTCCTTCTATGAAAGTCAAAGTCGACAGGATCAAGGTTCCGCCTGAAAATATTCTTGCCACTGGAATAGAGCACGCTTGTGCCATTACAAAAAAAGGCGTGAAGTGTTGGGGACGGGCAATGCAAAGCTCGATGCCCGTGCTAGAGGCCCCCGTTCAACTTGCAGCAGGGCAATCTCATACATGTGCTCTTGATAAAAAAGGTGTCAAGTGCTGGGGAAATAATTCTTATAGGCAGCTCAATGTTCCAACTCTAGTCGAGCCAATTAAGCTTGGAACTTCTAATTCCTATCACACATGTGCCATTCAAAAAAATGGACAATTAAAATGTTGGGGCTACGACTACAATAAACAAGTAAGCTCTCAGCCCAAACTAAAACTTCCCGTGAAAGAAGTTACTGCTGGCGGAAATTTTACTTGTGCTCTTGACCAGGAGAATGTGAAGTGTTGGGGAAATAACTATTACAAGCAGCTCAATGTTCCCATTATGAAAGGAGTGAAAAAAATCCAGGCAGGCTACTCTCATGCCTGTGCACTTCATTCAGCGGGAGTTACTTGTTGGGGAGACACTTCTTACAAAAAGACCACACCTCCAAGCTTATCTAATCCTGTCAATATAGGGACAGGAAGCATTTATAGTTGTGCTCAGGATGGTAAGAAGTTTAAATGCTGGGGCTACACTGGGTATAAAACTCACAGCTTTCCTGCATTTACCGATTTTAGAGGATTCTCACTTGGTGGCTACTTTGCCTGCGGTATTGATGGCAAGAGTATCAAGTGTTGGGGAAGTTCTCGTTCTGGAGTTCTCTCGGTTCCGAAGCTTGAGCTTTAGTTTGAAGGTTTGATAAAGCGTGTAGAAGGGTTCGTTAGCTGGGGATCAGAAAAGCCCTCAATTTGGCGAACAAGCTCTCTACCGGCTGCCATATTCTTTCTTTCTTTATAAGTACCGAACTGGAGGGCCCCTCCCAAGCAAGTTGAAACACAGGCCGGTTCAAGACCTCTATCTTGTCGGTCCATACAAAAATGACACTTTGTCGCTATCTTTTTTTCTAAGTCTTTTCTTGGGGCGCCAAATGGACAAGCGGGAACACATCTAAAGCATCCAATACAAGATTTTGGATCGATAAAAACAATGCCATCTTTTTTTCTTTTGGTAATGGCCTCTACGGGACATACCTTAATGCAAGCTGGTTCATGGCAGTGATTGCAGGCAAGCGATAATGTATGTTGGATTACGTCTGGAAATTGGCCCTTTTGGTGGGTTGTCACTTGTCTGAAATTTACCGCAGGCCCAGTGTCATTATAAAATTGACAGGCCACACGACACGAATGGCATCCCACACATTTATTTACATCAATAAGAAAGCCAACTTGCTCTTTCACCAATACCTCTTTTGCCAGCTAAGTCTTTTTTTACCACCACTAATTTTTTTACTATGACAACTAATACACTTTTGATTGTACTGAGTACGCCTATCCCCTTTTCCTAGAAGAGCAGGAAATCCAATAAGACCTGCACTTTCATGGCAAAAGGTGCAATCTTTATCGATCTTTTCATAGGCAAAGTGTATTTCATGAAAGTTTTTCTTATTCTTAGGTAGTTTAGATTTTTTGACTTTTTCAGCGTGGCATCCCACACAAGTTTCTCTATTTCTAATATCTTCATCAATAACGATATGTTCTTCTTTTTCTTCTTGTTCATCATTAAAAAAAGAAATGACTTGCTCCGAATTGGTGTCCCTAGCTGGCGAAAATCTATTTACAATGGAGCTTGATTGTTTTTGGCAGCTACACATTAATAATACGGCTCCCAGTACAAGGGCCTGCGTTTTCTTGCCACCACTTAGCTTTCTCTTTATCACGCTGGCTATTTTTATTAGTGCGTAAGTTAATGCTATCAAAAAGAGTCTCGATAGCACTGCACCTATATATTCACTTTTTAAAACCCTAGTGAAAACGGCAGTGAAAAAGACTTCAAGACCGATGGAGCCGGTAGGGAAACTAGAAAGAAGAATTGAGAATAAACACCAAATGGTAGTCAGTATTAAAAGAGAATATACTGTTCCGAGTCTTCTAATTTTGGAGAAAAATAAAATTAATGAAAAACTGGTAAAACTAAGCGTGTAGTCTAATGAATTTATTCCCTGAAAGTAAAATGTAAGTGCTGCTACCCCAAAAGTATAAATAAGTATTGATGACTCAAAACTCTTAAATTCAATTTTTCCTTTTGCCCAAAAAATGAGGGGGACCCAACCTGGGTATATTGGAAGTCTGAGGTATTGTGCTGCCAACTCTAAGGCAATACAAATAAGCGAGCACTTGAAGAAGCTGATCTGATCATGCTTGTAAAAAGAGAGCTGAGAGGTCATATTTTTTCCACTTTGATTCGGGTGTTAAAACTCATTCCGAAACCAATGGGGTCGAATTTATCTGAGCCCACATCATTAAACCTGGCTCCTTTTCCTCTGCAAATTTTTGAATAGGCCTTGTGACCAAAATGATGACTTAAGGCCATGGTCTGAGGGTGAATTCCTTGTGTTACAAAAATGGGGACTTCTAGGGATCCCGTTTCTGAGGTGATTTTGACTATCATACCTGTTTGTAAATTCATTTTCTTAGCTGTTTGGGTATTGATCCATAATTGATTTTCACCACTAATTGCATCAAGATAAGCATTACTAGCAGTCTTATTATTGGCGTGATAGGGCAAGCGATAGGATATTAGATAAAATGGATAAGCTGGATCTTTTGTCTCTTCCCATGCATCAAAAACTTTTAGTGGTGGTGTTTTTGAAAAAGCTAAAACACTACTATAGAGCTCAATTCTTCCAGAGGGTGTTGTAAATCCCTTTTCCAGTGTCTCGCCTACACGGTACTGGGTATCCACAAAGCCAAATTTCTCTAATTTTTTAAAATCAATGGGTGAATCTTTGGTCTGTTTTTCTAAGAAATCGCGATAATCTTTAAACGGGAATTGTTTTCCAAGTCCCATTTTTTTTGCCAGCTTAATTATAATATCTTGGCCTCCAAGTGATTGACCTCTTGGCCTTACAACTGGCTTTCTCATGACAACACCACGAAAAGGCGGAAAATGGTCATTGAAATCATATTCTTCAAGATAGGTGGCCCCTGGAAGAATAATATCAGCGTACATACTTGTATCTGAAACAAAGGCATCAATTGTAACCACTAGGTCCAATTTTTCTAAGGCCTTTTTAAAACCAACGGTATCGGGGTATGAATAAACGGGATTTGTATAACTAATGATAAGCGATTTTAGGGGGTAAGGTTTTTCACTTAAAATATGCTTTGGAAGGTTTTGGCCAATTCCAATAAAGCTCAAATTTTTCTCTGGTGGTAAAAATGGAAGTGGTAATTTTCCAAAATTTCCACGATCAATTCTCTCAGTCATTGGCATAGAAACACTAGGCGCCACATCTTTAAATTCAATTCTTGGAATAGGAAGTGGGAGAACTCCTCCTTCACTATCAATACATCCAAGTAGTGCTGAAAGGGCCGTTTTCATATGTCCGGTGTAGCTTGCATCTGCTTGAAAAGAAATTCCGGAAAAACCATCAATGGCCGTTTTTCCCTTTGCTATCGCCTTTGCCACACTCAAAAATTGCTCTTTGGGTATATCCGTTTTTTGGCAAACTTGGTCCAGCGTATAAATAGCGACATGCTCTCTAAATTTTTTAAAACCAAAAGTATGAAGCTCAACAAATTTATGATCGTACTTATTTGTTTCAATAAGGTGTCTACAAAGTCCCGCTAGAAATATTCCATCAGTACCCGGTTTTATGGGAACCCACATTCCCCTGCTCGAGTGCATTGCCGTTTCCGTCATTCTTGGATCAACGGTAATAATGGTCGCCCCTCTATGCTTTGCCTTCATCAGTTCCCTGGCCGACCAGCACAATTCTTTACAGGCGAGTGGGTTGGCCCCAACAATTAGAATATTTTCAGCTTTTTGATAGTGAGGTGTAAAAGTTATTTTTCCGGCAGCAATTCCTCCACCGATATGGAATCCGGCAGATCCCGGGTGATCAAAAAAATTAGGAGAGCCCAGGGAGTAGAGAAACCTTTTGTATATATCAGGCCTGGCATTATCTATGTTGTGCATGAGGGCCAAACTTTTTCCACCATAGGCTTCAATACTTTTTTTCAAATTAGTTGAGATCAAATCTAGCGCGTGCTCCCAGCTAACGGCGACAAACTTTCCTTCACCCCTTTTTCCAACTCTTTTCATGGGAGTAAGGACTCTCTCGGGATGATAAAGTTTGAAAACTCCTGCGTGCGCCTTGGGACAAATTTTTCCACGATTAGTCGGCGAGCTAGGATTCCCTCTGAGCTGAACAACTTTTCCTGCTCTTAAAGTGGCGATAATTCCACAACCCAAATAGCATTGATTGCAAGTTGAGATCGTTTCCGTATCTGAGGGGAGAGTTTGAAATGCTGATTCAAGTCCATCAGCATTTGAGTTAAAAAATAGGGACCCCGTGCCAAGGGCCGAAAGTTGAACAAATTTCCTGCGATCTAACTTAAATTTTTTCTCACTGCATGGGCCGTATTCATCTTTCATATGTGCGATATTGTAATGCATCAAGCTGCAAAAAAGTTTGACCTACATCAGCAAAATGCAATTCATGAAATATTTTTTTTGCATATTGTAATTTTTACTTCTGAGCGCTCTTCAAGTGCTCGCAATTTGTTTCAATATATTGAGATTTGCGAAGAGGTGATGCGGCATGAGCTAGCTACTTAATTACGGCTAAAGGCATAAGTTGTGAGCACTTAGCCTTAACTTGGGAAAGCGATTAGGTTAGAATGGCGGATCGCGAGGACCAGAAAATGACAGACACAACACTATTAGATACCCACAAGGATTCTTTTGTTCACCTACATTTACATACTCAGTATTCACTCCTTGATGGAGCGATTCGTATAAAAGATTTGATGGAAAGAGCTAAAGAGTTGGGAGTTCCAGCAATTGCTCAAACTGATCATGGAAATATGTTTGGTGCCATCGATTTTTACAAAAATTGCAAAAAAAATGGAATCAAACCAATCCTTGGCTCGGAAATTTATTTTACACCGGGCTCAAGATTTGATCGCATTGCCCCCAATAAAAGAAAGGTAATCTCAGGCCAAGATGAACAAGAAAGTAGGCATCAGATTCACCACCTTATTTTGCTTTGTAAAAATATAACTGGTTATCAAAATCTATGTAAGTTGATCTCAAAGGCCTACCTTGAAGGATTTTATTATAAGCCCCGAGCAGATGTTGAATTGTTAAAAGAGTACTCAGAGGGAATAATTTGTACTACTGCCTGTTTGAAAGGCGAGGTGGGATATAATTTCTTTAACGATCAAGATGATCGCGCTGTATCAGCAATTAAAAAACTTAGCGATATTTACGGTGATGATTTTTATTTAGAAATTCAAGAAAATGGAATTCCTGAGCAGGCCATTGTTAATAAAAAAGTGATTAGTTTTGCAAAAGAAAATTCACTCAATCTTGTTGCCACAAATGACTGCCACTACTTAACTAAGGAAGACGCTGCTGCCCAAGAGGTACTCCTGTGCATTCAAACAGGAAAAACTCTTTCAGATGAAAATAGAATGAAATTATCTACCAGTGAGTTTTATTACAAAACTCCTGAGGAGATGAGAGAGTCTTTTAAACATGTACCTGAAGCCTGTGATAATACGCTTAGAATTGCAGATAAGTGCGATGTTGAGTTTAAGTGGACTGATGACGCTGGTAATATGAATTACTTATTGCCCGATTTTAAAATAGATACAGGAGAAACAACTGCTCAGTTCTTTGAGCGCCAATCTAGTGAAGGCTTGCTAGAAAGATTTAAAGGACCACATTTTACAAAGCTTGTTGCTAGCGAAAATTGGGAAAGTGAGCTGAAACCTGTATATTTTGATCGTTTGAAACTTGAAGTTGATATGATCGTTAAAATGGGCTTTGAAGGTTACTTTTTAATCGTATCGGATTTTATAAAGTGGGCAATGGAAAATAAGATCCCAGTTGGTCCTGGTCGAGGCTCGGGAGCAGGCTCTCTTGTTGCCTATTCACTAAATATTACAAATATTAATCCCATCCCCTATAACCTTCTATTTGAGAGATTTATAAATCCTGAGCGTATTTCAATGCCGGATTTTGATGTGGACTTTTGTCAGGACCGAAGACCTGAAGTTATTCAATATGTAATCGAGAAATATGGTGAGGATAAGGTCGCCCAAATTATTACTTTTGGAAAACTGCAAGCTAAAGCAGTTTTAAGAGATGTTAGTAGGGTCTATTCACTCCCTTATAGTGAAGCAGATATGCTGGCAAAACTTGTTCCTGATGAACTTGGAATCTCTCTAGGCGAGGCCATTGAAAAAGAACCAAAGCTTAGAGAGTTAGAAGAGAAAGATCCTAAGATAAGACAGATTTTAAAAATTTCACTTCGCCTTGAGGGACTTTTAAGGCACGCCTCTATTCATGCTGCTGGTGTTATTATTACAGATGAGCCACTGGTTAATTATTGTCCTCTGTTTAAAGGTAGAGAGGGCGAGCAAGTTGTTCAATTTGATAAAGATTTCTCTGAAGAAATTGGGCTTGTTAAGTTTGATTTTCTCGGACTAAAAACACTGACAGTTGTAGATAATGCTGCGAAATTTATTCGAAGAGATGAGGTCCCTGATTTTGATATAGAGGCCATCGACTTGGAAGATCGAAATGTTTACGACATGATTACAGATGGAAATACCACAGGTGTATTTCAACTGGAATCTTCTGGGATGAAAGATCTTTGTAAGAGAATCGGCCCTGATAATATAGAAGACATAACTGCTATCAACGCCTTATATCGTCCAGGTCCCCTTGGTTCAGGAATGGTGGATGATTTTATTGAGATTAAGCACGGTCGGAAAAAAATGGCCTTTCCATTTCCCGACTTAGAACCTGTCCTTAAAGATACTTACGGGATTGTTGTATACCAAGAGCAAGTGATGAACATCGCAAGAATTGTTGGAGGGTACTCGCTTGGACAAGCTGATATTCTCAGAAGAGCGATGGGGAAGAAGAAAAAAGATGTAATGGATGAGCACCGTGAGATTTTCTCAAATGGTGCCCTTGAAAGAGGATTTGATGTAGATAAGGCCCGTGACCTATTTGATCTCATGGCCAAATTTGCTGAGTATGGGTTTAATAAATCGCACGCTGTTGCCTATGCCTATATTGCCTATCAAACAGCTTTTTTGAAAAGATATTACCCAGGTCCATTTTTTGCGTCCCTTCTTTCCACAGAGATGTCCAATACTGATAAAGTGACCATCTACATAAACGATGCCAAAGACAATGGTCTTTTGATTTTACCTCCCGATATAAATGAATCCCTTTGGTTATTTAATGTTATTGAAAAAATCAATATCCGTTTTGGAATGGGGGCCGTTAAAAATGTTGGGGAAGCAGCGGTTCAAGAAATTATTAACAATCGCGCCGAACATGGCCCATACAAGGGACTCATTGATCTTTGCGAGAGAATTAATTTAAAAATGGTTAATAAAAGAGTTTTGGAATCGTTAATTAAGGTTGGGGTATTTGATAGTTGCGAAAAACTCAATAGAAGGACACTTCTAGAACACTTAGAGCTAATTATTGCCTATGCTGCCAAAAGACAAGAAGAGAAAGCCTTAGGACAATTTAATCTCTTTGCGTCTGTTGGCGTGCAGTCTTCTAGTGCAGCTGATGATCTTAATATCATTGAGTCAGCTGATTTCGATGAAAAAGAGATGCTTACCCATGAAAAACAATTAATGGGTATTTATGTTTCAGGTCATCCTCTCAATAAGTATGGCGATATAATGAAGCAAATGTCTTCAATGCCAATCACAGGTGTCCACCAACTTGACGGTCACGACAAGAGGGATCTGGTACTGACGGGCCTAATCACTGAAGTTAAAAAAATTCTGACTAAAAAAGGCGATAAGATGGCCTTTGCAATGTTAGAGGATCTTGAGAGTAAAATTGAATGTATTATCTTCCCTAGGACTTTCTTAGAATTTGAGGCCATGCTTGAGACTGATGAACCTGTGATTATTTCCGGCAATGTTAATCTCGCTGAGGATCCTAAGAAATTTTTTCCAAATAAGATTCAATTTCTTAAGGATGAGGCCGAAGAAAGAGTCAGTGCGGTAAGAATTCAATTAGATGTTGAAAGGCTCCATGAATACTCACTACCCAAGCTGAAACAACTTCTACTTAGTTATAGAGGGAGTGTTCCCGCTCATATTATATTGGAAAATTGTGATGCCAGGGCGAGACTCCCACTTGGTGAAGAATTTTTAGTAAATCCCACACCACAAATGGCCGCAAAAATTAATGAATTATTGCAAGATAATAGTGTAAAATTTGTAATCGATGGAAGAATTGAAGATATGGCAGGTGTAACACAATGAAAATTTCTTTAAAATATTTGATTTTAGTTTGTCTTTGCACGTCTGTTTGGGCCCAAAAAGCTCAAAAGAAGAGAGGGGACTTTATTTTAGGTGAGGGAAAGTTTTATGCACAAAGTGATGATTCCCTTAGTTTTATCAAATCGGGACTTATTAACAATGCTTTTAAAGATATTATTACCAAAAAATTAACTTTAGCGGGTATGGATTCAGAATTATTTTGGAATAAATTTAATGAAAAATTTGAAGAGTCATTTAATTTAGTAAAAGAAAGACTGGAAGAAAAATACCATGTGGATGACCCAAAACAAACAACCAAGCAAAAACTTAGCTTTAATAACAAAATGAGACAAAAGAGAATTCTGATGTCTAAGAAGTTCGGAAATCTCTCAAAGGTGATTACAAGCTATTCAGTCGTTAAGATATCTAGGTCTTCTGAATACCCCAATACTCGCTATATTAAACTCAATGGCAAAGTTAGTAGAAAGGCCTTGAACCGCATTTATTTTAAGTATGTGGGAGGAGAGCATGGAGGTAAATATTCTAATATTTATTTTTCAACTCACTTTAATGTGGGAGTTGATGGGTGGAATGATCTAGGTGTCAAAAATCAAGGTGATTTTATATCCACACTTGAAGATTCTTGGAATAATTGGCTCATTACAAAACTAACTGGAGTAGTGGACCAAGTTGTAAAAGCAGATACTGAGATAATAAAGAGCCTGCAACATGATTTGAGATCGGGACAAATACTACCTTCTGCTTCAGGAGAAATGCTGGCTGAAATGTCCGTCACAAATGGGCTTTGGTTAAAGTTCGCCCTTGATATTAAAAAAATTGAAGAAAATATTGTTTTAAAATCTAAGACATTTGAATTTTCAGGATCAGTGATTGTACTGGACGTTGCCACTTCAGAGGTTGTCTTGTCCACTATGATCCCTCCAAGAGTCATTACCTACAAGTTCTTTGAAAGAAGTGACTTGAGCTCTCAAATTGCAAGCTTTGTTTATAGAATGCCTCTAGCTCCACTAAAGCGAATAAAGAAATCTCTTATGGCCATTCCATCGGGCATGAAAAAAAGAAGACTGTCTCTTTATGAATATAAAAGCATGGCCGAGGCCTATGGGCTGATGAATTTGCTAAGTAATATGGGTGGTAGATACCGATTAAAAACATCTGTTAAATCAATCGCCGTTGATAAGGTGATCATTGAAGTCAACTTTATAGGCGATGATTCTAATCTCAAGTCTCTGCTAAGTAGGCTAAAAGGTAAGACTTATAAGGGCAAATTTAGCTACTTTGTTCCAAATGAGTCAGAACCCTATAAAATAATAGCAACACGCTCTGAAGAAACAACAGAGCAGTAAACTATTATTTTTGGGAGTTTGGGTGCCAAGACTTGCGAAGCTTCTCATTTTTTTCACTATAACTACTTTTGTTTTTGGATGTGGCAGTGAGCCAGTTCAAAGAGGCTCAGGAGTTGGCTCAGGCTATAAAGGTGGCAGAGCTAATGACAAGTTTGCTCTCATCAAAAAGAAGGTAGCACTTTTACGGGTATTCAATGAAAGCCCCTATGGTGGACCAGATTTAGGTGTCAACGTTACTGAAGAGTTGAGAGTTGAAATCGGAAGAACTGGTGAGTTTATTATTGATTCAGAAGGGCAAAGAATTTTTGGCTCTAGTAAAGAGATCTATGCTGGAGGGGGTGCTAAGCTCACTCAAATGGCGAGAAGAGCTAAACTTACTGGCATAAACTTTGTTCTCTATGGTCGCATTGTTGATGCAAGAGTAAGGGAAAAGACAGACGATATCGGCCTTATTCGTGAAACGAGGGCCTATGCTGAGGCCAAAGTTGAGCTAAAAATATATGACATCCAAAATCAAAAAGAAGTTTTTAGCAGAACGTTTCTAGGTTACGCCAATGACAAAACATTCCGCTTCTTCAAGTCCGACTCTGAATCTCAGATGGAGTATCGTCAAGAGATGCTTCGATATGCTGTAAAGGTGGCAACAAGAAGAATTCTTCCACCAATTTTGGCCTTGGCCACAAAAATGGATTGGATGGGAAGAGTTGCTAAAATTATTGGGACTAAAATCTATATCAACGCTGGCAGGGCCTCAGGCATACATGTTGGCGACATTCTAAAGGTCCTAACCGAAGGTGAAGAGATTTACGATCCAGAAACCGGCGCTCTCATTGGCCTTTCCAAGGGTGAAGTCAAAGGAACCCTTGAGGTTATTGATTACTTTGGCCCAGATGGGGCTACCGCGGTGGTCCATTCAGGCGGGACGGTGAGTGAAGGCGACTTTGTCATGCTTTATTAAAAATTTTAATTTTCCGAACTTGATTTATTAAAAATTTCAATCTACATTCCCCTCATGAAAGAAATCGAAAGACATAATTTCCAATGCCCAGAGTGTCAAAACTCACTATCTGTTAAATCTCTTCACTGCCATGATTGTGATTTAACCATGGAGGGCAATTTCATTGAAAATGAATTCGCCTCTCTGGGTCAAGATGAAGTCCACTTTTTGCGAGTATTTGTGTTTTGCGAAGGGAAGATTGGAGATATGGAGCGCGCCCTGGGAGTGAGCTACCCAACGGTTAAATCAAAACTCAAGAAGTTGAAATCAAAGCTTCAAAGTGTCAGTGAAAGTTCTCAGAAAAAAACCAACGATACCAAAGATATTCTTAAGGCCATTGAATCCGGAGAGATGAGCGTTGAGAAGGCGGTAGAACTCATAAAAAACAAGGTGTAGGAAATGAAAGAAGAAATAATGAAAATTGTAGAAATGAATAGAGCGGGAACCATTTCTGATGAACAAATGGTTGAACTGATTGAGGCCATCAATGAATCAAAAGAAGAATCAAAGAAGGCCTGTGAGAATGAAAGCGATCACAAAGAGCATGGTGAAAGTGAGGAGAGTTCAAAGTATGAAAAAATCTCAAAGCTTGGCAAATTAGCAGAGCTGGCTTCAGGTATTACACGCTCCCTTCATATTGGTGGCAGCGATGAGTTTGATAACTCAATTAATATGAGTAAATTTAGTAACCCAGTTGGAGAGAATTATAAATTTTGTGACAATAGCATCCAGGTTTCTCACGTATCGGAGTTAAATTTAAATGGCAGTACATTTAGTGATAATTCCATTCAGGCATCCAATATGGTTAATGTGAGTTTATTTGAATCAAAAATTTGTGATACACAAATTAATGGAAGCACCATTGATAGTTTAAAATTAGATCACGCCAAAATTGTTGATACTGAGTTCAATGGCTCCAAAGTAAGCAAGCTCAAGCTTCTCAGTAAAGCTCAGCTAAGTGATTGTCATTTTAACGGCGTGTCTATCAAGCATGTTGATATTGAAGAGAATTCTCTTATAAGTGACTGCACCTTCAATGGATTTTCATTTGTAAACTCCCATATTAGAAATAGCAAATTAAGTGATTGTGAGTTTATGGCAGGCACACTAAAAGAGGCTTGTTTAAGTGAAATGAAAATTACTGATACCAAATTTTCCAACTGTAATTTTAATCACTGTTCATTTTCAGGCTTTACAATTGAAGACAGAAAATTAAGTCATGTTAATTTCTCTGGCAAGCATTTCACTTCACTTGATGAGTTTGATAGTTTTGTGAATAGCTGATCTGCGTCTTTATATCAATTGGGCCAGGTTATTTTGGCCAAAACTTAAAGAATCTTCTATAGTCAGGTCATGGATTTGTACCCTTTATTTAGATCCATGGCCTTTAAGCAAGACCCTGAAAAGGCCCATGAAAATACCCTGCGTTTAGCAAAGATGCTTCCTTTTACATCAAAGATATTTGGACAAGAAAACTGGGATCAAAAAACCTATGAGCTAGATGTGGCGGGACTTAAGTGGAGCTTTCCAATCGGGCTTGCAGCAGGCCTTGATAAAGATGCTGTGGGGCTGCGATTTTTCGAAGGCCTTGGTTTTGGAGCAATTGAAGTAGGAACGGTGACTCCTAAGGCCCAGCCAGGAAATGATAAACCCAGACTTTTTCGCTACCCCGAAGAGTCAAGTCTAAGAAATCGCATGGGCTTCAACAATCATGGTAGTGAATTTCTCAAAAAAAATATTATAGCTCACCCCATATCAAAAATATTGGGCGCCAACCTTGGCAAAAATAAAATTACCGCAGCGGCTGATGCTCCAAGTGATTATCAAATGCTTTACAAGGACTTAGCTCCTGTTGTTGATTATTTGGTGATTAATGTTTCTTCACCAAATACACCGGGCCTTCGAGATCTTCAAAATGAAGAGATGCTCAGTGAAATTCTTCAGGCCGTGGGAGAAGAAAGAGCGAAGTGCCCGAAACCACTATTTTTAAAAATCGCCCCCGATCTTGCCAGCTCTGACATTGCTTCAATCGTAAAAGTTTGTGTGGATAATCAGCTTAGCGGAATCGTTGCTACAAATACCACTAAAATTGAAAGCTTAGGCGATGGTGGAGTTTCTGGACAGCTACTAAGGCAGCGTTCAAGAGAAGTTCGAAGCTGGGTTCTTAAAGAAACAAAGGGTCTTAGCGACTTTGAGGTCATTGGAGTTGGAGGAGTTGACTCTTATGAAGACCTAAGAGAGTTTTGGAAGTTGGGAGGAAAGGTTATGCAAATCTACACTTCTTTCATCTACAAAGGCCCAAATTTACTTCAAGAAATTAAAAATCAAATAGATGATGAAATGGAACAACAAGGCGTTCAAGATTTAAAGTCTCTTACCGAAAGACTTCATCAGTCACACTAATTAAAGAGAATATATTTTTTTAATAAGTTTTTTTTGCCCTTAGGGTTGACAATATTTAAAAATGAGATAAATTCGACTATATGAGAATTTAATATTCCTCAAACTAGGAGGTTGCGTTGGACATTCATAATCTAAATAGAAAAGTAGATGGCATGATTGGTGTTCTAGCGGCCTTTGATCCAAGAACCTGCTATTAACTAGCAAATCAATCGTTACCATTACTAATCCAAACCGCCAAAAGGTGCACTCGTGCGTTGTTTTGGCAAACAAGTACTAAGTTTTTAATTAGTCACGTTTTTGAAAGCTTACTAGCGCCCAGAACTTTACAAATTTACAGATTTTGAAAAAGAAATCAAAAGATATAGGGGATAGAGATGAGCTTAGTTCTCAGATTTTGACTTAGAAAAGTAAAACACATTGAAATGATTTTTGAAAATGTACATCTGGGTACAGGGAGATTCCTTTACCCAAATTAACCATAGGAGAGCATATGTACAACCAAGCAGTAAGAACAGTGACGCAGTTTAGAACACAGAACAAGAAGGAGAGTGAAATGAAATTTTTCAAAAGGCTTAAAAAGTACGCCGCCAAAATTATGAGATTAAAAATCGAGTATGGCGGAAGTTTAGAAAAAGATTATTGGAGCGAGCGAGAGTATGAGCAAAGACAAGTTCTCTACTCCAGTTTGCTAAAACAAACCACATATTAATTAAAGGAGTAGATTATGAATACGCAAAGTGCATTTATTAAAAAATATTTTGGTCAAGAAGGAAAGCTTGGCGCTGAGGTGGCAAGCTTTCTTTTTAGAGAGCACGGTGTCTCAAAGGTTTTGGCTTATGCCTACAGTGACTTGAAGTGGAGTCCAGATGGTCCCACTAGCGGTTTAAGTTGGGTTGTACTTGGAGAGGGAGAGCTTTTTAATGTGGAAGTGGATTTCACAGGCAGAGCTCGCCTTGTACAAAGTGTAAAAGTCGATCCCAAGTTTAAGATAGTTCTAGATAACGGCAGATCTCTTGGGAGATTTAGCGTTAGAGATGAGCTAGGAGACGTTGTTTTCAATGCTTATTTTTCAAATAGGCAAAGAGAAGGGTTTTCTAACTTAAAGAGTCTTGCTGAAAGACCAAATATTGAAGGCCTTAGTTGGGCCAAGGACGCTGATTCAGTTTACGCTGACTCACTTTGCGAAAAATTATACGAGCAATATGGATCCAAGACAGATACTCAGTCATCAGTTGTGTTTAGGCTTTTAGGTTATTTAAAACCCTATAAAAAAGAGATGGCCTGGGGTGCTGTAGGAGCAGTCTTTATGACTGTCTTTCAACTGGTGCCGCCCTATTTAACTGGGTATTTGATCGATGATGTCATTAAACCTTTTCAAGGTGGAGTGCTTACATTTGAAAAAGCTCGCTCTCTAGGAGTGATACTTTTGGTAGGGCTTATTTTGACATTTGCCATTCGAGAATTTTTTGTATGGATGAGACTTAGATTTATGTCAATCATAGGTGAATGGGTTGCAAGAGATTTGCGTACTCAGACCTATGATCATCTGCAAGAAATGGATCTAGATTACTTTGGCAGTAACCCAACAGGAAGTCTGATAAGTAGGGTCAGTAGTGATAGTGACCGTCTTTGGGACTTCGTGGCATTTGGTGTTGTTGAAGTTGGTGTTTCACTAATTCAGCTATTGGGGATATCTGCAGTTTTGATTCATTTGGATTTTAAACTGGGACTACTCATATCACTGCCAGTACCACTATTTCTCTATGCGATTTATTCGCACGGGGAAAAGTTGAAGGTGATTTTTACAAAATGTTTTAGGAAGTGGTCTAGCATGACAGCTGTTTTGTCCGACACCATTCCTGGAATTAGAGTAGTAAAGGCCTTCTCTAAAGAAGATGAAGAAAAAGAGCGGTTTTTAAAAATAAATGAGAATATGGCGACGTACTTCAACCAGGTTCACGAAACTTGGACTAAGTTTTGGCCACTTTTAATGTTCTCATTTCACTTCCTAGTCTTTTTAGTGTGGGCCTTTGCCATGCCAAGACTATTAAGTAGTGGAGACGCAGCTCTTACTGCAGGTGTTTTTGTAAGCTTTGTTTTGTATATGACAATGTTTCAAGCACCAATTGAAGTTATTGGGCAAATAGCCAGAATGGTCAACCGTGCTACTAGCTCGGCCCACAGAATTTTTGAAGTTTTAGATGCTACAGCTAAGTTAAAAGAACAAAAAGGTGGCGTCGCTCTTAACCCTCTAGTAGGGAGAGTCGACTTTGAAGATGTGGGGTTTAGCTACAATGGTGTTAGCCAGGTTCTAAAAAATATCTCTTTTAGCGTCAGACCTGGAGAGATGATTGGAATTGTAGGTTACTCTGGTGCAGGTAAATCAACTTTGATGCAGCTTCTTTGCCGGTTTTGGGAAGTTACTAGTGGTGAGATCTTAATTGATGGTTACCCTTTGAAAGAGCTTGATATTAAATCATACAGAAGACAAGTGGGAATGGTTTTGCAAGACCCTTACCTTTTTCACGGCACTATGATGAGCAATATCAGTTACGGTAAAGAAGGTGCCACTTTTGAAGAAATTGTGGCCGCTTCTAAAGCAGCTAACTGTCATGAATTTATCAGTAAGCTCCCGCAGGGTTACGAGACAATGATCGGTGAGCGTGGACAAACGCTTTCTGGTGGAGAGAGACAGAGGGTTTCTATTGCAAGAGCAGTTTTAATGGACCCTAAAGTTTTGATCCTAGATGAGGCGACAAGTAGTGTTGATACCAAGACTGAAAAAAAGATCCAGGAAGCCTTGGATCGATTGAGCAGAGGACGAACTGTTTTTGCCATTGCTCACAGACTTTCAACGCTAAAAAATGCTGACCGAATTCTTGTGATGGACGATGGCAAGCTAGTTGAAAATGGCACCCACTTGGAGCTTCTTGAGAACAAGAAGGGCCTTTACACAAAACTTATCGAGATGCAATCTCACAGGGTAAGTGAAACCATTATCCAATAGGAAAGGAGGAATTAATGGAAAAGTTAAGACTTGTAGAAAAAGATCCTCTTTTAAAGAGTGTGAAAATTCTTTGGGACATAAATGGTGATCTCTTCTTTTACAAAACTAATGTGAAAAAACGAGTGAGACCAATGAGGCTATTTCCTCACTTAAGTACTCAGAGTTTTATCTCTCTTAGAGATGAAGAAGGAAAAGAAATTCATCTAGTTGAAAAACTTGCTGACCTTGATCCTGCATCGGCGAAAGCATTACTTGCAGGGCTTTCTATTTACGACTTCGTCTTTGAGGTGAAAGAGGTTTATTCAATTGAAGAAAGTTTTGAACTTCGAGTTTACAATGTTGAAACTCAAGTTGGAAAAAGACGATTTGTTACAGGCATTGAAGACTATCCATCTTCATATAACGACAATGGGCTAATTCTCATTGATGAGTGCAAGGACACATATGCGATCCCCGACGTAATGGCCCTCCCTCAGAAGTCTCAAACACTTCTTTGGCCATACTTTGACTCACCTGAAATGAAGTAATCTTTTGACTGGGGAAGGGGGAAACCTCTTCCCTATTCTTCTACTACTGGTCCTTGAATATCTGATAAAGGAGTAACTTTTGGTAAATGAAGAGTCCCAGGTGAGAAATGTTGACAAAAATTTTGATGGTATGAAACTGGAGACCTTGGAGTGGTGTCTCTTCCAGTAGTGCTAGATGTTGTAACTCCTTCTTCTCTTTCAAAAATGATATCATTGTAAAGATCAGAAAACTTTTTAATTTTTTCCATTGGAGCATAGACTCTGGCGATATCTGTATTAGGATAGGCTTGTGAAAATTCTTTTATTTTTTTAGAAATATCAGTTTCAAATAGTTTTTTACAGCTCTCCCATTTTTGAGGGATTCCTGCTAGGAGATCTAGAAGCTTCACCTTTAGATCACTACAGAATTTGGGACTATAAGCCAGGTTTGGTGTGTTAGTGGCAAATGGGCCAGTCACTCGGTGATGAGTTACGCTTTGAACACTGCATATTCCATTTTCATCAAAATTAAATTTTGAGTGAGTTCTTTTGATAGCATCGAATAATTCATTAGTTCTTGGAGAAGTTGTTGTCTTTATTTGAGATTCAGAAAGTTCTCCAATTGTCTCAATAACCTTTCCTGATGAGTTTAATAAAAAAATTGCTGATGCACCTTTTTTTACTGCTCTTCTACCTTGTAAGTCCGCATAATAGATAAGTTTTTTCGCGTCCCCATGACCACTGAGATCTGCATCAAGGAAGCTGGCCAAATATAGGTTATTTCCATTTGGGAGATCAAAAACAGTTTTTTCTTTTATAGGAGGATCGTTATATTCAACAATGGCCTTTTCTGGGCTCTTACCATATGGAGGTTTGGCAAAAAGACCAGCGTAGCCAAATGCCTGCGAGCAATTGTCGTATACTCCAAGAGTTTGATCGTAAGGATCCGAAGCCTCTAGCTGAAGCGAATAGAGAATCGTGAATATAATAAGCAATTTCAATATATCTCTCTCTTTATTTACCGCAAGAAATATTCGGTTATTTACGATTTATCTTAAAAATGGAGAGTACCCGAGTTGTGGAGTCGGTTAGTTGTAGATTGCGAAGGAGCTCATGTATGATAAGTGGACTTATGAGATACATGAAAACTATTTTATTTTTACTTCTCCCTTTAACTTTGCATTCAGGCCAAGTTGTTAAGCCACAGATGGCCGGAAGTTCTGAAACATCTGCAAAATCCCAGCTAGTAGTGAATATGATTTGGGAACAGATTCTATCGCGTGTTGACAGTAAAACGATGAGAGTTTCCACCACCCAAAGAGTTGGTGGGAAATCGCGGGGCGAGAAGATTGTAGAGGCCCAAAAGGAAAAAGTGCGGGCCCAAATTGCAAAAAAATACGGCTCCAAAGAAAAACTAAGTGGTGCTGAGAAGGTACAATTGCAGCTGGCGCAAAATAGAGCAAAATTAAAAAAATTAAGAGCGAAACAAAAGAAGATGGATGGTCTAAATCCCTATGAGAGCGCCATGGCCGAAATGAAAGAAGAGGCGGATAGGGGATGGGAAGAAACCTACCAGCTAAAACAAAAGTGGATCACAGAAGTTAAAAAAGAGTACTTTTCAACCATTGAGAAGTGGAAAAAAGAAAGCGAGGAATTTAACAAAAGAGCATCTGGTTATAGTGAAACACTTGAACGAGTAGAAGTACCAAGTGAGCTGGCCGTTGCCCCTAGATATATTACCAAGGTAGTCGAAACTCCCATAAAAAAACAATATCACCTGATTCCCTCTGCCATGAGTGTTCCCATAAGAGACCAAGCTCAGCGGGCAACTTGTAGCTCTTTTGCTGGAGTTAGGGCGATGGAAATTTTGCTTCACTCTTATGGTAGAAGTCTTGATTTGTCGGAGCAATATTTTTATTGGGCGAGTAAGCCTGATTGTCGGGATTCAAAGTGTACCACATCTGGTTCATGGGTGGGGTACGGATTAGAGTATACAAGAGACAATAGTTCAAAGTGGATTCCCACAGAGTCCCAGTGTCCCTATGTGAAAAGTAAGGTTTCTGGTAATGAGACTCAAATTCCTTTGAAGTCAAATTGTTCCAATGGATTGGCACGTGCAAAAAAGTTTCACTACTTAAAAACACTTGATGAAGTTATAAAGAGTCTAGATCAAAATAGGCCAGTGATTGCAGGATCCAGACTTTCTAAAAGGTTTTATAGAAATGAAGGCCTCGTTTTACTAAGTGAAAAAGATCAAGGAGATATCAAACTAAATTCCCACTCCGGGGGGCACTCTTATCTCTTTGTAGGTTATATGACTCTGCCACCAGAGCTTCACCAAAAAGAGGGAAAGCTTTGTTTTATTGTCGCCAATAGTTGGGGAGAAGGTTGGGGAGTTGGAGGCCATTCATGCTTAAGCGAAAAATGGATACTCCACCACAGACAGACCAATCCTTTTACAGCGATCGAAGTGGTGGAGCTAAAATAAAATTATAGCTTAAGACCTACTGGTACTTCCGATTGTTTGAATTCATTTCTTCCCCAGCATTTAACTTTGATGCCATCTTGAGCGCAGGCAAAATTTCCACCAAGTGAGAAATATTTTAGATCACTAAATTTGGGAGTGCTTAATGTGTTGTATCCTTTATGGCCCCAACACTTTGTTTCAGTCTTTGTTTGGGCACAGTTATAGGTGCCACCAACGCCCAGTGAAATGGGGTTTGTAAGTGGTGGGACAGTACTTTGTCCGTAGTAATTGTCACCCCAGCAGGTGATGCCTTTTCTGTGAAGGGCACATGTGTGTGACCAGCCAGCCTTGATTTTTATGACTTTATCCATTGGTGGAACTTTTGTTTTTGCCATTCCACTGCCACCCCAGCACTTAACGCCCTCTTGGTCGAGAGCACAAGTGTAGTTTACTCCTGCAGTAACTTCTTTGACGGGAAGCTTTAGTGCGGGAATTTTACTTACTTGTCCATCACCGTCTTTTCCCCAACACTTAACACTACCGTCTTTTAGTATGGCGCAAGTATGTGAGTCGTATGTAGATGAAAGCTTCACAGGGTTTGCGAGCGCGGGAACACTTCTTTGACCGAAGTAATTATCTCCCCAGCAGGTCACTTTGTTTTGATGGAGTGCACATGTGTGCTCGGCTCCGGCCACCACTTGCACAGGATCTACAATTCCTTTAGGGACTACTGTTTGACTAGAGTAGTCTTTACCCCAGCAGGTAATTTTTTTATCGAAGGTAATGGCACATGCATGTGAGTAGCCGGTTGCAAGGGCGTCACTTGAGGGAACTTTTAGCTCATTACTGACGACTAACAAACTTTTTGCAATTTCTGCTGTTTGCATTTCATAGCTTAAATTGGTTTCCCCACTGATGTTTGTACCAAAGCACATAAGCCCATCTACTTTAGAGTAGGCGCATAGATGAAAGAAGCTGGATCTTGCAAGTAGTGGATTGGTAATAAGGATATTACCGTCGAGATCACCTAGCTGTCCCCAGCACTTAAGCTCCGTTTCACCCCAATAATTTAAGAGATCAATGGAGCAGCTAAAGCCTTTTCCACTGAGGATCGTTTGGGGATGGACTAACGCCGGGACATTAGTTCTATTTCCTCTACTTTTCCCGAAGCAGATGACCTTGTTCTGATTTTTTGAGACCTTGTCTAGCACACAAGTAAACTCGTCACCAACAGAGACGTGTAATGGATTAATCAAAGTATTGGGGACATCCGTTTTTCCAAACTTATTTGATCCCCAGCAAAGCAGTTCATTTCTCGAAGGGGCTACTTCATCAACAACACAGGCGTGTGATTTACCTACGATGACATCTTGTGGATTTTTCGTGGCCGGAGGGGTCAGTAAAGTGGCGACTCCTACCCCTTGGCAAACGAGTCCAGCTCCAGATGAATAACAAACAGTGTCTCTACCTGATTTAAGTATTTTTATTCCAGCAATATCTTTTTCTATGGCAATATTTCCCACACACTTTATTTTTTTACTATCGGCCATACAAACGTGATCTTTTCCGACTGAGAAAAGGTTTGGCTCAAAGCCACTTGGAAGGGCTATTTTTTTTCCCACACACTCTAAGGTTTTTACTCCTGAGTCCTCGACTAAAACACAAGACTTGCTAGCAGCAAGCTCAATTTGATGAATTTTACCGGCAAATAAATGAGTAGAAAGAAGGCCAAGAAACAGAACAGCAAATTTCATGCGAGACTCCATTGTGGTTAATGAATATTTAATTGGCGGTAGTCTAATCACAAAAATGTGATGCTTCAAATGAATGGAACGTTTTTTGTGCAGTTTACTAAAAAGGTGGTTCACAAAATTGTGACTTTCATGACGCATAAAAGCGACTTTGACACGCAAAAGCATATTATATACTCTACTATGATGCTAAGTGTTTTTGATTTGAGAAAAAGTTATGGTGATAGGGTCATTTTTGATGATGTGACTTTTGCTTTGTCTGCTGGACAGAAAATTGGTCTGGTGGGGAGAAATGGATCTGGGAAATCAACCCTTTTTAAGATTCTTAAAGGGATTGAGCGCTCTGACGGCGGAAAAATGACAACTCCAAAAGGATATCGCCTGGGCCATCTTACTCAGCATATCCACATGACCAAACCCACAGTTTTAGAAGAGTGTGTACAAGCACTTCCTGAGGATCAAAAATACGATCACTATAAAGTTGAAAAAATATTAATGGGATTAGGTTTTACTAAAGAAGACTTTAGTAGAGCACCAGAAGATTTTTCTGGAGGTTATCAAATACGGATAAACCTTTGTAAGGTTTTGGCCCAAAACCCAGATCTTTTGCTTCTCGATGAACCTACAAACTATCTAGATATTATTTCTATGAGGTGGCTTAAAAGATTTCTCAAGGATTTTAAAGGGGAGGTTATGCTGGTCACGCATGATCGCTTTTTTATGGACGATGTTTGCGACTCTGTTATGGGGATTTGTAGGAGAAAGCTGAGAGTATACAAAGGTAATACTGAAAACTATTACAATAATTTGCTTGAAGAAGACGAAATTTATGAAAAAACAAGACTCAACCAAGAAAAGAAAATAAAAGAAACCCAAAAATTTATTGATAAGTTTAGGGCCAAGGCCAGACAGGCTTCTCTTGCCGATTCAAGAAAAAAAATGCTGGCAAAAATGGAAGTGATGGATGGCCTCGAAAATGAAAAGGTTCTCAACTTTTCATTTTCCTATAGAGATTGTCCAGGAAAAGTGATTTGCAAAGCAAGCGAGCTTCGTTTTGGCTATGATGAAAACCAACCCCTATTTAAGGATTTAAAATTCTCACTTAAACGAGGTGAGAAAATTGGAATCATAGGTAAGAATGGAAAAGGGAAATCAACTCTTTTAAAAGTAATCGCAGGTGAGTTGAAAGCTCAAAGTGGGGAAATGTGGTATCACCCCTCTACAAAAATTGGCTATTTTGGACAGACCAATATTGACCGTTTATTTGGACCGCATACTGTAACTGAAGAAATTTCTACAGCAGGGGGACCAGCAATGGGCCCTAAAGCAGTTAGGGATATATGTGGAACCATGATGTTCTCGGGTGATGATGCTGCAAAAAAGATTGAGGTTTTATCGGGAGGAGAAAGAGCAAGAGTGCTCTTAGGGAAGATCCTTGTGAGCTCTACAAACCTACTCCTTTTAGATGAGCCATCAAATCACTTGGATCAAGAATCAGTTGAGGCGCTTACGGGTGGGATAAAAAAATTTGAAGGAAGCGCTATCATTGTTACTCACAATGAAAAGATGCTGAGTACACTTTGCAGTAGCTTAATTGTTTTTCACCGCGGACGAGCTGAACTTTTTGAAGGAACTTATCAAGAGTTTTTGAGTAAATGGGGTTGGGAAGAGGAAGAAGATCTACACCTTGATGTAAAAGATATTCCAAAACCTACAGTTAACTCTAAAGAGCTAAAAAAGAGTCGGGCTGACGCTGTAAAAGAAAAAAACCTCAGTTGCAAAGAATTGAAACAAAAAATTGGAAAAATTGAAGATAAAATATGTAATTTAGAAGAAGAGATGGAGCAGTTTAATCAAAAATTAGAAGTGGCCTCGACTGAGAGCGATGGAGCTAAAATTAGTGAGCTATCTCAGAAAATTGGTAGGATTCAAATCGAAATTGGTGGTTTGTTTGAACAGCTGGAGCAGCTCGGTGATGATCTTTATGAAAAAGAGCATGTTTTTGATATAAAAATTAAAGAAATTGATGATTTATTAGGACGTTAATAAACTTTCCAGTATCATTTAAACATGTTTTATCTACAACTTGCAGGTTTTGGTGCCTTAGGAATTTTATCTAGATATTTTTTTGGCATTGTCCTTTCCAAGTATTCCTTTTTTCCATTTAGCACATTGGCAGTGAATATCATTGGAGCATTTTTGATGGGAATTTTGTTTTCCACCTGCGATACACCCACAGACCTTCATAAGGCCATCGCCATTGGTTTTTTAGGAGGCTTAACTACATTTTCTTCCTTCTCCTTTGAATCCTATCAATTGTGGATAAAAGGTGAGCACCTTTTGTTTTGCCTTTATTTTTTGGGCTCCCCAGTACTTGGTTTAATAGGAGTTATTGGGGGAGTAAGTACAGGAAAATTATTGAATACTTGAGTAGTTTAGATTTTAGTTTTGTCCACTTTCTTTCGAAATAGGGGTATAGGAAATAGGCTTTTATGGGAATTTTAGATCGTTTAAAAAGAAATGAATATGATGGGTTTAAAGAGTTTGTAAGATCTCTTGAAACGACTTCTCCTTTTCGTAGAAAAGAAATAATGATTTTAGCAATGCTAGAAGATCCGGTCTATGTACACTGGGTAACCGTCAATTTACTCAATATGGAAAAATTCCTTCAAGTAGGTGAAGATTTTTATCGCATGATGTGCAAAAAAAGAGAAAACTTTCCAAATGTAATTGCTCGCGCCATTAGAGATACAAAATATGAAAAGGTAATGATGGAAACATGCCTTGGGAAAAATATTTCAAGACTTGTTAAAGAAGAGTTTGAATATATGGGAGAAGTTCCTCCTCAAGAAAAAATTGGGGCCCAATATTGTCTTTTTACAGAGTTTAGAAAACTTCAAGATGAAGATGCGGTGAGAGAAAATCCATGGAGATTGCCAGCTCAAGAGGTCATACTCAGAAAAGACCCCCCAGGTGATATAGATCCATATGAACTATTTTTAGAAAGCGGAAGAGTTTGCGCTAGAGGCCCTATAAAATCTGGTATGAGGCAAGGAGAGTGGAAGTTTTACTACGAGTGTGGAGCACTGCTTGCTGAGGGTGAGTATGCCAAAGGTTTCAAGTCAGGAGCTTGGGTCTTTAATTTTACAAATGGAAATATTTTATTTCGCGGAAAATTTAAAAATGATGAAAGGATAGGAGTATGGGACTACTTTGATTTTCAAGGCAATAAATCAGAAAAAGAATATGGCGCTAAAGGTGATGACTGATCACTGATCTTTTTAATTTCTTTCTGCCAAAGACCAACATCTACCCATTTTTCATTTTTATAACCAACATTTTTAAAGTGTGCTACTTTGTTAAATCCAAATTTTTCATGAAAGGCCACTGAGATATCACCCGGCAGAGCAATGCCTGCAAAAGCATTGTAATAGCCCGCCTTATCTAAGTAATCAAAAAGTGAATCATAGAGTTTTCCTGCCACGCCTCTACCCTTAGCATTTTCGCTTAAATAAATAGAGGTCTCCACTGACCACTGGTAAGCCTGTCTTTGTTTGAATTCAGCCCCATAGGCAAATCCCAAAACCTGTCCACTTTCTATGGCCACAATCCAAGGATATTGTGCTGAGTATTTTTTTACTCGCATGCGGTATTCACTGAGAGAGGGGACCTTATTTTCAAAGCTAATATGACTATTTGAAATATAGGGAGAGTAGATCTCTAGGCACCTTTCGATGTACTGATCTTCAATAGGGACAATTTTCATTGGTAGCGAGGTCTTACTTTATAGTCGAGAGGATCATCTATTCCAGCAGTTTGGAAGGCCTTTAACCTCAGGGCACATGAATCACAAACACCGCAGGCCTGGTCTTCCCTGGCGTAACAAGACCAAGTAAGTTCTAGTGGTGCAAAAAGCTCAATGGCCTTTTTAACGATTTGATCTTTTGACATCGTGATTACTGGAGTCGTAACAGAAATATTTCCCTTTTTTGTTCCCACTCTAATAAGGTTATTGATGGCATCATAATATTCAGGTCTACAATCAGGATAGCCAGAAGAATCTTCATAAACGGCTCCGATATAAATTTCTCTGGCCCCAAGTATTTCCGCCCAGCTAACAGCGATTGAGATGATGTGTGTATTTCTAAAGGGGACATACGAGTCTGGTATTTCTCCAGTTTCACCCTTGTACTTTTTTACTGAAATTTTACTATCAGTTAAAGACGATCCACCAATTTGGGAGAGAAAGCTTATGTCAATTTCTTTTCTAAGTGCCTCGGGAACTTTATAGAAGTCGGCAATGGCATGAAATGCTGCTCTTTCTTTCTTTTCGGTTTTTTGGCCATAATTAAGGTGCAAAAAGGCCATATTGGGATCAGATTTGGCAGCAATCGCTGCACACACAAGAGAATCCATCCCCCCGCTAACGAGTATAATACTTGAAGGACATTTTGTTTCAGGCAAGGGCCAACTCCAACTTTTAAGCTGTAATTATAAGTACTTAAGCCCTGTTGGACTCTTTTTTTAGATACTCTATAACTTCGCAGGCCTTCTTATACGCCCTTGCTTTCTTCTCGGCAAGAGTTCCCTGGCTTTCTTTGAGCATAATGTAAAATTTTACTTTGGGCTCAGTTCCCGAGGGTCTAATCCATAATTTATTACCTGATTTAAAGCTGAAGCCTAAGACATTACTAGTTGGGAGATCAAGTTGGGTGCTTTCATTTGTCTCGAAATTTTGCAATTTGCCAGTTTGAACATCTGTCAGTGAGGCAATCTTTTCGCCGAGAATCTCACCGTCGCTAGTGGCCCTAAAGTTATCCATGATTCTTTGGATTTTCTCGCCACCTTCTTTTCCGTAATAATTCATGCAAAGTAATTCTTCATGGAAAAATCCATACTGGTCATAAATTTTATCGAGGGCCTGAACTAGGTTCATATCTTGGTTTTTATACCAAAGCATCATTTCAGAAAAAAGGGCAAGTGAGGCCACGCCGTCTTTATCTCTAACTTCTTTATGGGGAAGGTAGCCAAAAGACTCTTCACTTGAAAAGACATAGTTTTTTTCAGGATTAGACTTTTCAAGTTCTTTTATTTTTCCACAAATCCATTTGAATCCTGTGAGTGTATTTAAAATCTCTACATTAAAGTTTTTACAAATTGCTGTTTGAAGCTCGCTTGTGACAATCGTTTTAATGACATAAGGGTTACTGGGGAGTCGGCCTTGCTCAGAATAACCTGTGAGAACATAATTTAACATGAGTACTGCTAGCTGATTGCCATTGAGATATCTAACTTCTCCCTTTTCCAAAAAGGCCACTCCAAGGCGATCTGTATCGGGATCGGTTCCCATTGCCACATCTGCGCCAACTTTTTTCATAAGCTCAACGGCCATGGCAAGGGCCTCTGGGTTTTCAGGATTTGGTGAATCAACAGTGGGAAACTTTGAATCGGGCTGGGCCTGTTCTTCAACAATATAGTTGTTCTTTAGACCCATTTCTTCAAAAACTCTCTGGGCAGCGTGAAGGCCAGTACCGTGAATAGGAGTGTAGACGAGTTTAACATCTCCTCCCTTTTCAGCGCAAAGCTCAGGATTGATAACATATTTTTTGAGCATGGAGTAATAAGTGTCTTCTACATCTTTGCCCACCCATACAATTTTTCCCGCACTTTCTTCAGAGTCAAAATTTGCTGTTTTTATGACATTAAAATCTTTAATACCATTGTAGGCTTCAATGACTTTTTTATCATAGGGAGGAGTCAATTGTGCACCGTCATCCCAATAGGCCTTGAATCCATTGTAGTCAGTTGGGTTATGGCTCGCTGTAATCATAACTCCAGCCTTGCACTTGTGGTGACGAATGGACCATGAAAGTAGAGCTACCGGATTAAGTCGATCATAAATATATGCTGTCATTCCATTTCCAGCAACAACGCTTGCGACCTCTTTAGCAAACTCAAAGGAAAAAGTCCGAGAGTCATAGCAAATGGCAAAGCTATTATTTTGACCCGGGTAGGACTCTGCAACTACATCACACATGGCCTGGGTGGCCTTTCTGACAGCATATTTGTGGATGCGGTTTGATCCCATACCCAAAATTGCTCTCATGCCTCCAGTTCCAAATTCAAGATCTTTGTAGAATCTCTCTTCTATTTCTTTAGTATCATTGTCATCTATTAGCTTTTGTATTTCGGCTCGGTCGGCACTATCAAAGTAGGTGTTTTTTGCCCAAAGCTTTGCAAGCTCCATTGTATCTGTTGCCACGTGAGGCCCCCTTTCAATAAGTAGGGCCACAATTTTAGTTCCCCAAGCAACAAAGAGCAATGGACTATTGTTAATTGTTACATTGATCTTTGTTGGGTTTACTGGAGCGATGTGTCGTAAAAAAACTGCCCGGTATCGCCCAAGCAGGCAGTATTTAATGGTAAACTATTAAAAAATGGTAAATTAAAACTTGATCAAGGAAGATTAAATGAATCCAAGCACAATTGAAATTATTGCGACGGTACTGTTCGCTATCGCGGTAATACACACTTTCATGGTGAAAAAATTCGAGCATATTGCTCATAAATACCCAGAAGGGTCAGTGGGTGAAAACTTTTTTCACTTTCTGGGAGAAGTTGAGGCCGTTTTTGGTCTTTGGGCCCTCTTCCTTTTTGTGGCGTTCATAGCGATTAAAGGTAACCATGATGCCGTAGCCTATCTTGAAGGTCACAGTAGTTTGGGAGTCGTAAACTATACTGAGCCTGCCTTTGTTTTTGTTATTATGTGTATGGCAGGTACCAGGCCAGTCATAAAGTTGGCTGAAAATATTATTGTATTTTTTGCTAAACTTTTGCCATTTAACGAAAAAATGTCATTCTATGCCACCACCATGGTAATGGGGCCGCTACTTGGATCTTTTATAACAGAGCCAGCTTCAATGACTGTAACCGCACTTATTTTACTCGAGACATTTTATAAGAAAGAAATGTCAGATAAATTTAAATACGCCACCATCGGCCTTTTATTTGTCAATGTTTCAATCGGTGGGACCCTTACTCATTTTGCTGCTCCTCCAGTGTTAATGGTGGCCAGTAAGTGGGGCTATACAATGAGTTATATGTTTTTAAATTTTGGTTATAAGGCCATCTTCGCATGTATTGTTTCAACCGCTATAATTACCATGAGATTTAAAGGTGAACTACAGGGAAAAATTGATGCTCCTCAGGAAGGGGGGGCGGAGATGAAGGCCCCACTTTGGGTAACAGCATTTCATCTAGGTTTTTTAGGCTTGGTAGTTTTCTACTCACATCATATGGCCGTCTTTATGGGGATTTTCTTATTCTTCCTAGGCTTTGCTGTTGTTACTCAAGAATATCAAGATAAATTAAAGGTGACAGAATCTCTACTTGTTGGATTTTTCCTGGGTGGTCTTGTTACTCTTGGCTCCCTACAAGCTTGGTGGCTGCAACCTCTTATATCAAAACTAGGCGATTTTGCACTCTTTGTTGGAGCAACTGGTTTAACAGCTCTTACAGATAATGCAGCTTTGACGTATCTAGGAACTCTTGTGGAGGGTCTTTCGGATGCGGCTAAATATAACCTTGTGGCAGGTGCTGTCACGGGTGGTGGCTTGACTGTGATCGCAAACGCTCCCAACCCTGCAGGCTTTGGAATCTTGAAGTCCGCTTTTGGAGAGGATGGGATTTCACCGTTAGGATTGTTAATATCAGCTCTAATACCCACACTCGTTGCGGCTTTCTTCTTTCAGCTCTTACCTGGAATTGGTTGACATTAAAAAATATATATAAATAGACATAAAAAAGGCTTCCTAACTAGGAAGCCTTTTTTATGTCTATTTATGTCAAGAATATATTATGCTGATTTTTTAATTTCAAGAAAATGAAAGTATTGCTTTTCGATTGCATCAAACTCCATATCTTCACTTGCATTACAGTCAGGACATTTTTGAGTTGGTGCTACTCCAGTGGCAACATCACTTCCTTTAAGTAAGATGACATGCTCCGAATCGCATTCTTCACAGAAGTAAGGTGCAAAAAATGTTTCAACGTTAGCGTTCGCAGATAAAAAACCATCAACCATATTTATTTGTTGAACGATAATTTGCGGACAATTATTATATTTTATTGGAACCGCTGAGCCTAGCTTTTCAATAAAATTGACCCATTCTCTTATTCCACATGAATTTATGACTTTAACATCTTTAAAATCAATGTGAAGTTCTGCTGGATTTTTGCCTACGAGATTTTCACAGTGAAAATCCTCATCAATACATCCCTCAAAAGAAAACTTTATAGCAGCTCCTTCTGAGGCCATGTAGACTTTTAGCTTTTCGTTTTCGTACACTACTTCCGACATAATTTATCCCTTTTGAAAAAAGACATGAATACTTTTTACATGTGTTTGGTGTAATTTAAATCTTTTCATTTTATCTATATAACAAATGACTTCAGTGAAATTTCCTGGTGAGATATTAAAAATTAGCCGATGGCAAAATTGTCTAATGAGAGCAAGACCTAGACCTGCTCCTCCATCTTTATCTTCGTGTCTAATAATTTCTTGGAGTCCCCGGGAAAGATACTGATATATGGTTTCTTTATTTAAACTTCCAAATTGGTCACGGACAGAAAAAGCTAAAACCGAATCACTCGCACCATATTTTAGTGTGACGTATTCACAAGGCAGTAGGTCTAGGTTTTTTCTTTTATCCATTGAGCGATACTTTGCTTTTCCATCACCATCTACAGGTGCATTAAACATAGCATTTGTAACAAGCTCATTAACAGTCTGTGTAAGATAGGTTGGAATTTCTTTAAAAGCATTTGAAAGATCAACCGACTCTACAAACTTTTCTATGAGTGGATTAACATCAGAAGATTTTTTAAACAGGGTTTCTTGTATCTGAGTACTTTGACCCAATATCTTTTGAAGGCTCCAGTACTCATTATTAATATTTGTATTTAATATATCTGTAATAAGATTGAGCTTATTATCATCTTCATCCCTTAGTACATGTTGTACAGGATATTTTTTTAGTAACTCTGACAACTCACTATCTTTATCCTCACTGATAAAAAGAATTGTTTCCTTATCTTTTTTTGATAACAGGGCCTTTATTTCGTCCGTTGGATTTTTTTTGAAATCTAAAATGAGGTAATTTTCATCAGTCTCATTTTGACCAATGATTTCTACAGGCAGTGAATTTTCCTGGATTTTCTTTTCTAGTGATTCTGTGAATTCACTATCAGAATGTATGACCTTACACTTTAAATTCTTCAATATCTTAAGTTATGGCCTAAGTTAATTTAGTAATAACCAGGGTAACGTCATCATCGACTTCAACCCCTTGGAAAAATTCACGGCCATCCTTTAGTAGCGTTTCGACAATATCGCTAGAAGATTGAGTGACAGCAGTCAAAAATGACTTAATAAAACGCCTTTCACCCCACTGTTTTCCTTCAGGATTCTCACCTTCAAGGATGCCATCAGTGGCCATGATCAGGACATCTCCTTGATATAAGGGGACTTTTCCTTCTATATATTCAGGATTTTCCTTGTGACCAAGTCTTGGGCCCGGTTTTTCAAGTAGGACTTCCACATCATTTTTTGTGGGTTCGTGATCAGCTTTTCTGTAAACATAGGGAGGGTTGTGAGAAGCATTACTATAAACAAGTTCTCTTGTGTTGTTGTCAATTACTGCCACAAAAAAGGTCATCAAAATTTTTCCACCAACTGCGTAAACTGCTTTGTTAAGAAGAGTTAGAATTCTGGCAGGAGAAGTGGCAAGTAAAGGATCTACTTTGACCATTTCTTCAATCAGGGTGATGGCCGCGTTTGCTGTTGCTGTAATCAGTGCAGCTGGCACACCATGGCCTGTGGCATCTCCGATAAATACGAGTGTTTTATCTCCAATTGTAAGATATCCGTACCAGTCACCACCACATTCTGAAGCAGGGGTATAGTAACCGGAAATATCTAAGTTTGGTAATTTGATATCACTGTCAGGAAAAAATGAGCCTTGCACGAGTTGGGCAACAGCGAGTTCATTTTCCATTCTCGCCTTTTCCTTTACTTCATCCATATATCTTAAAATTTCTTTTGCCATAAAGTTGAAAGAGTCAGAAAGAACCCCTATTTCGTCACTTGCATTGACCGAGACAACAGTGTCAAAGTTTCCTTGTGCAATTTTTTGGGTCCCTTCAACAAGCATTGTAATTGGCCTTGTGAAAGATCTAGACATGAAAAATCCCACAATAAATGCAGTCGACATCAAAAATACCGCCAGTACAACTGACTTGAAAATAAGTTCTTTAATAGATGCAAAGGCCTTGTCTTTTGAAATTTCAGAAAGAACTACCAGGCCAAGATGTTTGAGCTTTGTAAAAGCTAGTAAAACAACTTCGCCTTTACTATTGGTTACCTCTCTAACTCCATTTGAGACTTCAGCAGAAAGGACATCTTGAATATAATTTTCTGTAGACATATTTTCATGGGCCATCACCTTTTTTGAGTCTCTGTGGACGTATGTTTGGCCTTTGTCGTTGAGAAGGTAATTATTGTAAACCTTATTCTCATTAAAGGTCTTAATGAACGAATCAAGGATAATTCTGGTGACATAAATTTCATTGGCCTTTTGGTTATATACACCAAGAGTTAAATGTGGAACTCCACCAATGCTAGAAGTGTTTTTTAGGAGGTATTTCCTTGCTTTTATCTCTGAAAAATTGACAGGGTTTTTATCAATAATCTGTTTGAAATAATCATCTTTAAGACGGTACTGTTTTAGAATATCTGCTTTTTTTAAATTAAGGTGTTCTTTAAACTGACCTTCGTCCTCTCGAAATACTAAGAATTCAAAGATAGATTTATTAGATTGAAAAACTCCTTCATAAAGATCTTTTCCTAAGTCTTCTGTTTGATAAATGCCACCAATAAGTTGTGAACTATTGATGATATTACTAATTGACTCAGTGATTTGTTTTGATAGAGCTGAAGTTGTTGAAAGAGTAGAATCAAAAATGTAAGCAGTTTTATCTTTTTGAAAGAGGTCCAGCGCAAAATAAAGATAAGCAGATAGCGATCCCAAAACAAAACTCGTAACGAGTGTAAGTAGCTTGGTATTGATGGAAACTTTGATCTTTCTAAGCAAGATAACCTCTCTTGAAACTCAAGTATAGCGCCCGTAAATCCTTTTTTACCATTGTAACCTAAATTAGTTTTGACATCCTAAGTTATTGTTTCAAGGTAAAAATTTGCCCTGGCTTCTCACAATAAAATACGTTGTAAAATAAGTTTTATATATAGATTCTGAATATGGATTTTGATGAAAAAATACCAAGATAAAATAATTCTATCTATTGCCTTCACATTCTTTGCGGTCAGTGGGGCCACACTGCTTTTCGACATCAGGGCCTTTGATGTTGGTGACGATATTGACCGAGAAATCATTGGTTATATTCAAAACAAGAATAATTTGGTCAAAAGAAAGCATGATGGGGGATTATCATGGGATGACGTGGGTAATAAAGAAGAAGTATATTTAAATGATCAAGTTTTCACTCATAGTAAGTCTACAACTGATATAAGGCTTAATGATCAAACTTTAATTAAAGTTGCTCCAAACTCGCTATTAAAACTAGAGAAAGACTCATCGGGGATGAAAGTTGATTTGATGGATGGTTTTATGTTCGCGAAACTGGGCAAAGGTGCCAAGGGGCTAAATATTAAAAGTGGTGATAAAACCATTAGTGCCACTTCAAGTAATGCAGAGTTTCAGATATCTGACGGAAATGTGACGGTTACTAAAGGGCAGCTCGCCTTAAATATTGATGGGAAACAAATTGTTGTTAACAAAAATCAATATTTAAATCTTCTTGAGGGCAGGGTAAAAAACTATGACATTCTTTTAATATCTCCAAAAAATCAAGGCAAAGTTTTTTTTAAAGAGAGCTCCAGTATATTCTTTGAGTGGAAAACCAAGAGAAAATCAAATTCTTTCAAGCTCTTTGTTGCAAAGGACTCCAAATTTAAAGAAATCTTACAGACTAAGGATGTATCAAAGACAAATGCCTATATGATGAATCTCCCAGAAGGACCTTATTATTGGAAAGTCCTAGGAACGGATTTAGTAAAAAAAGAAATGATCGTATCTCCTTCTAGTCTTTTCACTCTTAAGGTTGATCGAGCACCAAAATTATTCTTCCCCTCAAAAGACGCCGAAATTCTAGGTCTCAAACAAAGTAACGGTGAGAAAAAAGTACTGGTTTTTGAATGGGAAAACCTGGAAGTAGATACTTATCAAATTGAAATAACAAGTATTGGAGATAAGAAGAGAAAAACAGTGGTGTCTAAAAAAGTTAGCACTCATAAATATGTAGTCGGCTCTCTTAAAACAGGTGAGTATGGCTGGAGAGTCAAAATGGCAACAAGGGATAATAAGAACTCCCCTTGGAGTGAGGAGAATATTTTTTATTTTTCTGATAGCTCTCTTCCCCCTGCACCAAGAAACTTAAAACCAGAGGATATGTCACAATTAGCGCAAAATGATTTACTTGGTGGTATAAAATTTTCATGGAAAGGTCGAAGTTCTGCCAAATATGTTCTCTATGTTGGTCGAGACCCTGATTTTAAAAAACTTGTAAAAAAAGAAGTCGTGAAAGGCCTTCATTATTCATGGGTAACTCCTAAATTTGGAAAATTCTACTGGAAACTAAAACCCTATGCTCCTCAATATGAAGGCAATGTTCCCAGTTCAAAAACCCTTCGTCTTGATATTCTCCTTGATCGGCCTACAATTATTTTTCCAAGCCATGGAACTGAATACACCCTAATGGATCCAGACGAATCATTAATTCTTGAGTGGCAAGACCCACTTGGACAAAAGAAAAATACTGGAAAGCAGAAATTTCAATTAGAAATTGCAAGGGATAGTAGTTTCTCAGATGTTATTGAAGAGTTAGAACTTGAAAAGCCTAATTTTGAATGGAAGGCACCTGAGCTAGGTGAGTATTATTGGAGGATAAAATCCTTTTACGACTTTGGAGAGAGCGCATACAGTGAGCGGGCCAAACTTATGATTAAAAGACCTATGGCCCCACATTCTCCTCCCATTCCTCCTGTTATAAGAATGGAAATTAAAAAGAAAAAAGGTGATGGAGATAGAAATAACGGTCGAGAAATTAGCAGCATTGACGGAGAAGATACTTACATCTCAATGAAATTTCCTGAAATTAAATATGTAAAAGAATATATTATAGAAATATACAAAGACAGAGATCTTGATGACTCAGTGAAAAGTGATCGACTTGAAAATAGAAATTTTTATTGGGAAGATCCGGAGCCTGGAACCTATTATCTTCGTTATAAAGTTGTAGATATGTGGGACCAAGAAAGTGAGTTTAGCAATACATCGAGGATGATTCTTACTTATGATGTGGGACTTCTCAGGGCACCAGAGCTCTATGAACCAGATCCAGGAGATGAAGTTGAAGCTGAAAAAGGTGATAAGGTCGATTTCGAGTGGGAGAGTTTAGATTGGGCAAAAAGTTATACAATCGAGATATCTTCCGATCCGGGATTTGGCGGAACTATTTACTCTAAAAAAGTTAAAGATAATGAGCACAGTGTAAATTTATTTGGACTCGGAATTAGTGGAAATTATTACTGGAGAGTTGCTGCTAATCAAGATGGCGCCAAGAAAAATTCAAAAGGTGTGCGGTTTAAAGTCACAAGGGATGATGAAAAGAAAAAAAATCTTAGAGATCAGCTCAAGTCGACAGGGAAGCCAGGTGAGTACCAGGCAACTATTGATGAGGTCAAAGATGGGCATGTTATTTTAACTGCAGAGCCAAGCTTTATTAGTTACTCTCTGGAACTGTCTGAGGGAGTTGAAGGATTTTCAAGTATTCAATCTCTTACAGGGGCTGGAGTTGAAGGAAAGTATCAATCCGATTCACTTTGGTTCGGACAACTTGGTTATGAAATGGCATCTGGCTCACTTTTTGGAGTTGTAGATTTTAAATATAGTGATATGACTGCACTTTTTGGTACTGGTTTTTATCTTGGCGGAGGGGTTCTTTTAGACTTTGGCCTGGGCATAGGGATTGTCAGTACGACCATTTTGTCGAAAAGTCTTATTGGCCCGGTCATTACTGACGAGAAATTTACTGGCGGCATTGGACAGATCAATATGAGGTATGCCTCCACGCAGCACTCTGCTCACCGCTTGGCCCTCTATGGTGGTTTTGGAGGCTTTACTAAAATGGGACTTGGTTATGAGTTTCAGTATCTGTTTTCTAAAGCGCTTTATATGGCCATGGGCTTTGAGTCCATAGGTGTTACATCCACAAGTGAATCCCAAACAGTAACTACTACTACTAAAGTTTCAGCACTCTTAGGCCTTGGTGGTCGTTTCTAATTTGCGTTGCAATATTTTTGATTCTTGCAATTTCTTCCAATTCTAAGGTATAAAGTGGCCCATACAATTCTGAGATTATAGGGCTATAGCTCAGTTGGTTAGAGCGCTACCTTGACATGGTAGAGGTCTGCAGTTCGAATCTGCATAGCCCTACCACTCGAAAAAATGTGCCCAAAGGCACATTTTTACTTCGTAACCAAAGATCTAAAACACAAAAAGTCGATATAGCGAGTTCGAGTGGTCCCGGAGCCTGGATGGCGTAGGGCGTGCACGAGAGCAGGATGCGGTAGAGTCCAAAGCTGTGACTTAGAATTAAGCACTGGCACATTTTTATTCCGAAGCTGGCAATTAAAACACTAAATTTTGATAAAGCGAGTTCGAGAAGCCCCGGAGCCTGGATGGCGGAGGGACTGGATGGCGGAGGGACTGGAAGAGCAGGATGCGGTGAAGTTCGAAGCTGTGACCAAAGAGCTGTGCACAGGTACATTTTTTATTTCGTAACCAAAGATCTAAAACACAAACAGTCGATTAAGCGAGTTCAATTGGTCCCGGAGCCAGGATGGCGTAGGGAGACATTTGAGCAGGATGCGGTAGAGTCCGAAGTTGTGACTTCGTACTAAGCACTGGCACATTTTTACTTTGAAGCTGGCAACTAAGACACAAGATTTCGATAGAGCGAGTTCGAGAAGCCCCGGAGCCTGGATGGCGGAGGGAAGGAAGAGCAGGATGCGAACATAGGTCCGCTTATCCTCTCAATTTTTATTCTACTGTGTAGTTCATTTCATTATCAATTTCATTTGTCTCATCAATCAGTCCATCATGATCAATAACCACTTTAAAACTTTGAAAACCTTCTGGAATTTCGTGGTTCACATGATCAAAGCGAAGAAAGGAATCGTAAGTAACTCCAGGATGAAAAGTCAGAGAGGGAAAGAAATTATAGCTACCTGATATTACTTCCCCTGAAGGCATAGTAAAGAACACTTTAATATAAAGTTGAGGAGAGAGTGCGCGACTTGGCAAATCTCCAGTATATTTAAAAGAAAATTTATAGGTTTCCAAATCTTCATGTTGAACAATTGAGACCATTTCAAAATTGGCACTATCGTCTATGAAATTAATTTCCACGCTATCTTGATAAAAGGGTAGCTCTATTTCAAATGAGTTATTTTCCTCGTCGAACTCTGTTATGTTTTGTTCAACATCAAAGTCAAAACTTACAATGAGGTTGGGGTTTTCTTCATTTGGAAACTGCACACTAAGCGCATCATAAACACCCATAGTTTCTAAAGGAATTCTTGATATATATCTTCTTCCTCTTTTAATTTCCTGCCAAGAATTAGTATTTCTTGAAAGAGTAAGTTCACCAATTGATAGATTTGATACTGATGAAGGACTTGCATATTCTGTACCCATATTTTCAATTAAAACTACAAACATCTCGCCACTTCGATGACCATCTATATTACTATGTGTTTTATAAATATCAACTACTCTAAAATCAGGGGACCCACGCTCGGGAATGAATATATCAAAATTTCCAGAGTTATTTTCTTCATCTACCTCGACAATTGTATTTTCAATATCAAGGGCCACATTAAAGCTGGCCATCTGCCCCCTTAGTGGTTCTAGCTCAGACAAAGGAATAGAGATGAGCTCAGTCCCCAAAGCAGCAGGTACTTTCACCAATCTAAATATCTTAGAAAAGTCATCTCCACTTTGCACTGAAATATTAAAATCATTCAAATCTCTATTTGTTTTTTCCCCTAGGTTTTGAACTTCAATATCAAGGTAAAAATCATTTACAGCGACAGATTTAATAGAAAGGTCAGATTCTGGCAAATCTGACATCACAAGTGTTGTGGAGTAGGCATTATTATCTTCGTTTCTTTCATCAACAACTTGAGAATGATCTACTGTTACCGTTATTGTATATTCAGCTCCATCTTGTAGAGGAAACTCTGAAAGTGGGATGATGTATTCCTTTTCTTCATTTCTATAAAATGTTGTCCACTCTAGGAGATTTTTCTCAATCTCTCCTGCACGTAAATTAATTGTGAAATTTGATCCATGTGCAACTCTTGCTGGTCCATCATTTTTCACATTAATTACTATCCGATCATAATCAAGAGAAAAACTTGAAATAGTGAGATCAGCCTTTGCAGCTGAAAAAAGATGTGATTTTTCTATTGAATTGTTTTCTTCATTTGATTCAAAATTATAGTCACGATCATCGAGTAGTACTGTTAAGGTTGCCGTGGACTGATTTGCATTATCAGTTAAAAAAGGAGTCAATCTAATCCAACTGTAATCTTCTAGGATAAGGTGATGCTCCCCTTCTTCTAAATCTAAATTCACTACTATTGGATTACTTTCAAGAAAAAAGACTTTGCCAGTAGCAGTAGCCGCATTTGCAAGACCTGCTCCCTTTGAAAAATACTGGATATCAATTTTCTGATTTACTGAATCAATTGTCACTTCCCCCAACTCAAAATCGATAAAGGGAGCATCAATTGTTTTTACCAGCGTATTATTAACTAAATCGTTATCATAATCCGCTCTTACGACAACTGAAATCTCGTTTGGTGCTTCACCAGGATGAAATTTAAGATCCCTGTTATCAATAGTAAAGGAGCTCTTTTGACCAGAATAAATTGAATTTGTATAATTTAAATCTTTAAAAAAGATATCATTTGATCCAATCCCTGCTCCTCGTACAGTAACATTTCTAAACTTAACACTATCTTTTCCTTGGTTGAGAACATTGACTGTCCATCTCTTTGTTTCACTATCATAAGAAAAATCAGTTACTTCAAGATCATAAACCCAGCGGTGAGTATAAGTGACTGAGCCAATATTATCTTCTTCATTTTCTTCTGGGAAAATCTCATTATGGTCTGCTTCAAAAAATATTTGATACTCTTTTCTCATTTCAAGACCGAGCTGACTTGCCCCCAATGAGACCATGGACTTATCAGTTGAGCTGGGTATTGCAAACTCAACTTCAACGGGATTATTTGCGTTTCCATCCTCGTCAACGGCATAGAATTTGCCTTTCACTTTAGGACAATTTATTGTACAGGCGTCTCCATTGTTTTTTCCAACAACTGTCAGCTGAGATGAACTAAGCCAGTACATCCGTGTAACCTCAATATCAATTTTGGGACTTGGTAAACTATAGTTTGTATGAAGATAGTTGTTATTTTCGTTCACTTCATTTAAATCGTTTTCAAAATCAACTTTGGCATGAAGGTGACCTGAGGCATCCCAAGTTTGGAGGGCATTACCCATCAGAGAATTATATTGATAACCTGTAATTTGATATTGTTTTGTTTCTCCTTGTGCAATATCACCTACATTAATCTCTCTACTTTGTCTGACACCTGTGTCAAAATCTTCATTATCATTAAATTGAACCTTTAATTTACCACTGTGGTAACTAGAAAGGGTAGGCCCATGGTTTTTTACAGAAACTGATATCCCTCCTTCAATGGAGTTTATTTCTGTGACCTCAAGGTCAAAGTAAGGTATTTCAAATTCAGAAACAAGTTTATTATCACTATTGTCATCATCGCTTATGAAGTTAACAATAGCAGAAATCTTTTCTCCTAAAATAGGAATCCACGACTCCCTAATATCAACAGAGCTAAAAGAAAATGTTTTCATGCTACCAGTATAAACAGTTTTATTTGAAGGAGAAAAGTCGGGTCTAATCGTCTCTCCATTGTATTCCAGTACAACATCATAGTTGCTTGTTGTACTGATCCCAATATTTTTTATCAATACATTATAGCCATTTAGTGTTTTTGAAATACTTTCAACTTTAAGGTCATAATACCCCAATTTGGTGAATGGAAATTCTCCACTATTGTCATCATAGCTTACCTCTGAAATGATATTCCCAGAATTCAAAACTGCTGTCAGAGTGCTTGGTGTTTTAATTGCCAAATCGATATCAGCGTAGTTAAAAGTGACGCTTTTTCTCGTCATATTCTTATTTTGCATTGATAAATCAATTGTTTTTTCTGCAACAAGATCGCCCGCTTCATTTAATATCTTCACAGGGTATTCTGTACACCCAGGGCAAATTGTGGTTTCAGTATTTTCAATGTAAACAATTATCCGAGTTTCATTTCTTATTATGGACTCAACGGCAAAGTTGGGTTTTGGTGGCTCAGGCATTTGAACAAAAGTTTCAAGGCGGTTATCATCAAGAGATTTTTCTTCAATAGGACTATCGAGTACCAGTTCAGCAACAATATCATATCTTTGTCCAAGCTCTAACCCAAACTGATTAAAATCAAAGTAACCCACCTCAGCTTCGTCTTCTCCCACGTCAAGATAGTAGGAAAATCTCTCCGTTTTCGTAACTCCATTAATAGTAATCTTGATTCTTAAGTAGTTTCTGTATTCATAAAAATCTTTATCCCCAATATTGACAACCTTCCAAGATAGGCCCTCAGTAGAGGTATTGATTTCTGAAATTGTCAAATTGGGAAGCTTTCTTGGAACTACAATTGTATCAATTAATTTAACCTTATTATTTTCGGTGTTAACTTCATTAAGGTTGGTAATAAACTCGGCAAAGACATCTACCGTTTGGCCATCATAGTAGTCCATGACTTTTTCCATGATTTCTGATATTGAAACAGAAGATGTATATTCAACCCCTAATTCCCACGAATCAGGGGTTAAGTCTATTTGATTTCTAAATGAGCCATTTCCTTGAACCCGTGACAGGATTCTAAAAGTTGTATAGTCAACTTGTGAATATTTGAAAGATCCTCCCAACTTATAAGCAATATTAAAAAATCCCTCTTCCTCTAGAGAACTTACGACTTCAACGTCAAAGGGATCTAAAGTAAAAGTGGTGGTCGCAACATTATTAACTTCGTTACTTTCCCATAGAGAATCATTCTTATCCAATACAACACTGTATACTTTCTCACCAATTGTGCCTGAAAAAAATATCTCATCAAAAGAGATACTCACTTCTCTTTGCTCTCCTGCAACTAAGTTTGTTTGCTCATAGAATCTATCTCTATCCAATTCAGGCTCTTCATCAGCAATATCAAAACGAACACGGTCTAAATCATTCACTCCCTTATTTTCGAGTGTAAACTTTAGCTCACTTGAAGATGAATCGTAGTGAAAGTTAGAAACTGATACATCATCTTCAAAGGCCTCAACTTGATTTGCATTAAAATTGAGCTCCATTGAATTATTAGATAAATCAAGATCCTCATCACCACTAATAATAGCTTCAAAAACCCAGCTCTGATCCTCTCCTTCACTTAGAGGAAATAAATCGGCACGAAAAATGAGTTCTGAGAATTGATTCATTTGAATATAGGGATAGCTTTTCAACTCAATATTTAGATCTCTATTGTACTTTGGATAGACAATCATTTTTTCTATTGAAACTGAACGAAACCCATCATTTTTCATTTTCAGTTTTATTTCACTTCCCATCAGCTCAACTGACTCAATGGCCACATCTGCTCTTTCCTGGCCATTAAAAAATCGAAGTGGGAAAATATTTTTATTATTAAATCGATTGTATTCACGAATGACCCCTTCTGGATCTATATTAATATAAAGTGGGATTTCGAAAAATTCACTATCTGAAGTTCCAAAATAATTCATAAAGGCTATATATGGCATTTTTGAAATTCGCACCTCTACGCTCTCTCCAACTTTTGGGATAGCGATATTTGAGGTTTCAGAAAAATATTCTTCTGGTGAATAATCCACGTTCCTATAAGATTGTCTCTTAGAAAAATCTACAAATGTTTTCACTTTGAAAGTATCAATTAATGAATCATAATTAAATTCTGAACCCCCTATATTTTTCACAACAACGACAATATCATCTTCCTCAACGCGAACACTTTCTACTGTTAAATCTGAAAGACCTGGGAAAATAAAATAATTCTCTGAAACTTTTTCTCCCTCTACACTTTGTTCTACAAAATAAAGTATCTGCCCTTGTTTGAAATCTGAGAGATGCTTTGTCCCAATGACTTCATTCTCTTCATGATACCAAGATCCATTGGCGTAACTATCGCCTATGGCCGAAAAGGTAAATCCTTCAACAAATTCAAGGCGATGGTAACTCTCTACAATAGGTGCCATAGACATATTTAAATTGGAAACCATTTCCACAGTTTCAGGCTCAATAGGTTTGGGAGTGGATTCAACTGGAACTTCTTTAACAACTGTTGTAGTGCTAGTTGTACTACCACCGCCTTTTTCTGAGTTACATGCAAAAAATGTCATTGAAATTAATAAGAGGAGCAATACATTGCAGTTTTTCATTTTTATCTTCCCTGATAAATAAATTAACTTTGGTCTCCAAGACCTTTCACTTGTTATAAAGCAAGACCTGGGCCAATTTAGTGGCCTTTAAATATGTGAAAATGGTTGAGTAGTAGCGGGATGCACTGTCAGCTCAATTGTGGACTGTCATTTGATTTTACAGTGGTGAAAGTGGTAGTCCACAAATTTCATTTAATGATAAATAAATTTATTTTATGATTTTTTTGAACAATTTAGGACAATAAATTGTTTAAAAACGTTTAGTTTTTTTTTGGGACTTTTACATAGTCATAAGAAGCGTTCACAAACGCCCCTGAATTATAGATAGATGGACCCAGTCAGGGGGACCCAGTCTTAAAAGGTGAGGTGGCATTTTACATTAGTATTTCATTAATATGAGCATCAAATTTTACATTTTTAATGAAAAATTCCTTAACTTAGCTATTGTTATGTTTTCAGCAATTGGGGACTTTTATGAAATTCACACTTGTAATGATGCTATTAATATCTGCAAATTTAAGTTCGGCAGCGGTATTTTTTTGTGGATCTTCTTTTTTAACTAGTCAGGACATTAATGCAGGCTTAGGTGTTGTTGATATTGTCGAAATGACTTGTATTGGGAAAAATTCAAAAGCAAAGAAAAAAGTGAGATTTCTCAGTTTCGGCCCGACCTTCAGGTTAAGCATTTTTAGGGTATCAGTTTTATACTGTCCTTTTGTAAAGGAAAAGAATGTTCATGGAACTTACTCAGGGGGAAATGCCCAGATGGGATTTTTTCTTGGAGTTAGTGGGGCAGTGGTTACAAACCATGATAATTCCCATTCTTGTATTCTCCCAGGTATAGGTTACGAAGGAGGCGCGGGAATCACTGGTGGAACAATGGAAATTCTCTAACATGTCACTGGCGCTTGTATAGTCTTACCTTACTGTGCTCAAATGCTCTTCTTATCTTTGAATTATTAGACGAGCTGAAGAAGAAGCAGCACTGCTTTTGTTCTTTTTAGTTTTCTTCAATCTCTTGAATATTTCTCTTTTTTACAACTGACAACGTATTCAATTCTGAAAAAAGTCGTGAGTTAATGGTTACGAAGTTGTTTGTACTCGTATCTGAAGTGATAAAACACAAATAGTCGATATAACGAGATCGAGTGGTCCCGGAGCAATAGAAAATCGTAACTGCCCAATAAATTGTTGAACCCACCAGGCTTTTTCGCCGGTGCGGCTCTATGTCATTTATATTATTTGGCCAAGCGTAACTTTTCTGCCAATATTTTAATATGTCATTTGATGATCTAAAAAACATTGCAGCTGGTTGGATAAAAGACTGGAATAAGGGCAAACTTAAAAATAAGTGCCAAGAGCTTGCTCAAGACGCT
>JABIHA010000087.1 GCA_018649885.1 Bacteriovoracaceae bacterium | reverse complement strand
TCCATACCTGCCGAAAGTTAAACATTGAATTTTGGGATTACCTGCAAGACAGATTAAATAAAAAATTCAAAATCCCAGCTCTACAAAACCTGATTGAAATTGCTTAGTTAGAAATCTAGCCTCTTTTTATTGAGTAGTTACATAAAAGCTGTATAATAATACAACTATATTTAAGAAAACGCACAGTTCTCTGTCTGAAGAAAACCCTAATTTACTGAAATTGCATAACTAGTACTGGCAAATAATTTGCATCTATTTGAATCATTAATATAGAGGAGAGAGAAATGAAATACTATTTATCAATAAGTCTTTTAGTAGCAATGCTTTCGATTAATGCAAATGCATCAGAGGGGTCTCAGCAGTGTGGGGTATTTAGTACTTCTGACCTACTTCTTGATAGTGTTCAAACAAATGAATATAAAGAGCTTGATGAATTATCGAATGATTGCCAAGAGAAAAATGGTGAAAAAGCGAGACGTATAGTAAATGGATTTGAATTTGAGCTAATTGGGTCAACTACTTTTGATGGTGAACCCTATGATCTTTGGGTATTAAATCAAAATATTGGAGGCTGCCCTCTAGTATATTTTGTAAGTAGTTCAGAAGGATATTATTCCAAACTAGAAGGCATAAAGTTTGATTCACTATTAACCATAAATCCAAAAATCCAATATCAGAATATCAAATCAATCTCACATAGATTTCAAGCCTTTAAAAATAACATAGCTTTCAAATACGCAGATCATGCATTAAGAGAAGCTAGCTTCAGTTGTTTAACAAGCACAATGGGTGGTGAGTTAGGAATTGAAGTTTATCAAGCAGCCTCTGAGTGGAATGAAACCAGAACTCAAGAATTTGACCGAGCGAGAAAAGAAGCTGGAGGGAAATTAGATTTTGTTGCTGCAACAAAAGAAGCGGCTGACCACATTTTGAACACAATACCTCAATAACTAGGATGGAGTTAACTTGAAAGTGGGATTCGTTTCTCTTATAATCGTGGTGGTTTTGGACATATCAAGATAGAAATTTACAGAAGATTGGAGTGCGGTCATTTTACTAGAAACAAACCAGCCATATTACTAACAATGAAAATTTTAGAGATATAATAGATGCTCAAAATAAAGCTTTTTTTAGAATCTGAGGCAAACTTACCGATTTTTGAGTCTATCATTAGTTGAAATTCATTTTTATTAAGATACTCGCTGAAATAAGACTCACCTGACAAACAATTTGTAAGAAAAGAATTAGCATAGCTTTGTGACCATAGTCTAAATAATTTATAACCCCGATGTAATATGCTCCTATAAAAGAATAAAAAATGAAACTTACCTTGATTTAATATCAAAACGGCACTAAAAAATCTCAAAATGAACCCATTAAGCTAATAACTTTGTTTTAAATCTTTAAAATTTTAGTGGAGGGAGTACTAGGACCACATTCCAGATTCATCAACTTCAACCTTATTGATTTAGGGACAAAGTGTGTTTGAAAGTACCATCCTCAATAATTTTTATTTTCTAAAGCGCTTACAACTTACTTAAAAAGGGCTTATTTATCAATTTGTGTTAATTATTGATACCTGCTATGCATTTTTAAGCTAGAATGTGGCTAATGGATACTTATTTGGAGAAAATATGAAAAGCTCCGCAGCTAGGAAATTTGAAGAGGATTCTTCAGAAGAATTCATTTTTGGAATCAAAGACTATCTTTTTCTCAACGATTTAGAACAAAAACTTGATCTGTCTCCAACAGGCAACCTATCTTTTCATTGGGCCGACTGGAGAAAGACTTGTATATTTAAGAAGGCCCTCGCCATTAATTCCAAAGAGTGTGCTGAGGCCAAAGAAGAATTAGATAGAGCACTAGAAGAATTAAAAGGTTTGAAGGCCTGGGTTACAAGAAAAGGGGAAGTACTGGAGGTCAGTTACTACGATCTTTACTATAGCTACCTTGATCCACGAATGAGACTTACTTGGTTTGATAGTGATGAAGAGTCGGACTTACAAGTTTCATTAGTTAATAAGTCGGGACCATTTTTCGGCCTTGATACTATGAGGTGGTTTGACCATAAAATCTATCATCAGTTTATTTTTTGGAAAATCTTCCAAAAAGGGCTACCCATGAGAGAGTTCAGAGTAAGGTTTAACTCCGCTCTTGCCTCAAGGGGGAGTGATGGAAATTGGCACCAAGATCTTCTTTGGATAAAACAAATGTCTGAGAACGGTTTTGTTATTGAAATTAGAGATAAAAAAAGTTTTGACAGAATTATTTTAGATGAAAAAATTGAACTATCTTTAAACCTTGAACATTTTAAAGGGTGTTTAGTCCCCAACGTGGAAGTGATTCAAAATCATTTTGGTCGTCTTGATAGTAATCTCTTTTCATTTGACAGTGAACAAGCAACAGCTTCTATTAACGTAAATCAAATTGCTAAAAGATTTGAAAATAAATCGGTTGATCGATTTTCATCATTTAGGGAATATCATATATTCATACCCTTTTCAGATATTTCATTTCAACATATTGAGGACCGAGAGTTATTACCTCAATTTGTAAAAAATTTAGAAAACCTTCTTTTGAAAGAATTAGAAGATTGATTTTATTGGGGGTCGTCCCTAAGTTTTGTGGAGCTAGTGCTTTGGTGCTTATGAGTTTCGAGTGCTACTATTTCAAGGTCAGGTTTTATCTCTAAGAGAAGCTCTCTTGTTTTTCCAAAGGCCACTTCGTTACAAATACGAGGCACTATATAGATTCCCTTAAGTGAAGTAATTAAATTAGCGAAATCAACCCAAGAGTGGATATTGTAAAACGAATCGTCTCCAATCAATAGGTATTTTTGCTCACAATTGATTTGTGGAAGCCAGTTGACCGTTGGGTTTGGTACAGCACAAAGTGCAAATTTGAGATAAAAATGAAGATTTTTATGTGGCAGTTTCTCTGCTATTTTTTTCACAACGCTATATAGATCAATCTTTTCTAACTCTTTTTGAGGATTATGGTCTGGAACTACAACCACATTGCCAATTTTGAGACCTTGCCTGATACATTCAATATGGCCAACATGCAGTGGATTAAAACTTCCGCCATAGATAATGAGTTTTTGATACTGGGTATTGTGTGCAATTCCAAGTGGACTGATTTCGCTAATAGCGATTAGCAGGCATCTATTTTGCTCTTTTGAAAACTCGGGCAAGCAGGCGATGCTAACATAGTTCTGCTCATTTAAACTTGCAGTATTTGAAAGAAAAATTTCAAAATTTTCTGGAACGAGTGGATCTCTGAGTTTGGTCAAATCGCCACCTAGTTGGTTCTTTGTCGTGGGGATTTCGCCATTTTCCAAATATAAATGTAACTGGTTTTCAATTCTAATAAAATTAAAATAAAGTTGGCAGATTTTAGAGTTCTTCTTTGACATCAAAGTCACTTTGGTCAGGACGAATTTTTATTAGTGCTTCATCCATTTCTTCTATATTTTCCTGATCGATATAGACACTTTCTTGTAAACTAAAAGTTTGTTTCTGGCCAATTAACTTATCCCAACTAACTTTCTTATCTTCACTAATAATATCTTCATCAAGGTGAATTGCCTTGGTAAAGTCTGGCCAAAGCGCTAAGAATAATTGTGTTTGGCATGCAACGGCGTCATACTTCTCACACGCCTTTCTGGTATATCTGGCCGCTCTATTTCTGTCTTTGAGCATTATGGCATTGACGTAATTGAGCTGAGAGACTTCTACCGGAATATTTTGATTATAATGGCCATTTAGTTGTAGTAGTGATTTTTTGGCATCTTTATGAAGGTTTAGCTTTACTAAAAATGCTGAAGTCAGTGCCATCTTCTCAAGGTAATTTTCACCACTCTTTGGCTTAATTTGCTGGGAAAGGGTGTGACCATTTTCGTATTCTTTTAGTATCCAACTTAACGGTAGAGACCTTTCAATTGCGATTGAGGAGTTTCTCTTTTGTTTCAAGGCCAATTGAAAGTGTCCATAAGCAAGTTCGTACTGTTTCTTTTTTAAATAGAATGTGCCTTTTAGGTTTTCAGCATTGGGAGTACTTATATCTTCAATGTATTTTAATGCCTCTTTGATTTTTCCGAGGCGATAAAATACCAGTGCCATTAGCTCTCTGACCTTGTCTTGCTCATATGCTTCGGCAGGGATGAATGGGAGCTCTTTTTTTACAAGACCTTCTTTTTTAAACAAGAGCGCTAACTTTAGCCAAATTTTAAGTAGCTCATTTGTGTGCATGAATTTAGTGACTTTCCGGATGGGTTCTCCATCGAGGTAGTAGTTGTCTTGAAAATATATCTGCATAATATAGTCAGGCCAAAAAACTTCTGTCTGGCTGTGTTTTTCCAAGTAGATTTTACACAGACTAAAATCAATTCTCATATCCTTTTTGTCTCTAAGGGCAATAGCGTTAAGTGCCTTGAGTAGGCAAGTTTGGTTTAAGTAGCTTGATGTTCTCTTGTCATCACCGCTTAATAGATTAAGGCTTTTTTGAAATTCTCCTTTCAGGTAATAAACAATCGCCAGATAGCGATCTCGGATTTTCCAACTTGATCCAATATTAGAAACTCTTACTAGTCGATTTTCTGCCTTGTTAATATTGCCAGATATCAAAAAATATTTTGCCTCTTTAAGAAATTTTAGATTTTTAACTTTTTGATCAATTTCAATGCCTTGTTGCTTTTCTTGTATATCGAGCTTGCTAAGATTATCCCAGCGAAAATTTTGATAGTGAGACTTTGCGATTACCGAAGCAGTAAAGAGGTAACTGATCACTATAGTCAAGATATGGTAAGTAAAGATTTTCATGTAAATATAATCGGTAGATTTGCCGATAGAATTTAAAAGATTTTATCATTAAGGAGCGAGGGTGAAATTCTTTTCAGAGAAACATCTTAGAAGAATTCTTCTAGTCTATCCACTGCTTTTCGCAGGCCCTTTGTGGGGTCTTCAACCGCTTGATAGTCTTATCTTTGGAGAGTTTGAAGAAACCAAAACCCATGATCCGCTAGCGTATGTTTTTAGACCTGACAGTAAAACAAGAAAAGTCCAGAAACTCGATTCCCAGATGTTGCACTTGAGGAAATACGTAGGGTTTTATTGGGAAGGTGAAAACTTAAAAAATCGATGCTCTAAGTATGATGAAATTGAATATCCGACAATAAGCTCAGAGCAAAATGCCTTGAGATCAGTTGGTGCGACTCTTCAATATATAGGTCTTGATGTTACTACAAGGGCGATTGTTGAATACACCAAGAGAATGAACCTTAGTAGAAAAAAAGTCGATATTTTGTCACATAACTTAGTAAATTATTGCTCTAAAAATTTAAGTGTTATTAGTAAACAGCATTTGAAGAAGTATTTTTTAGAAAAATATGACTCAAAGGTGGAGTTTCCACTTCCTACTTATGCAGGCAATAAGTACTTTCCTATTTTACTTTCAAAATTTTCTGAAGATACCAAATCTATTGAAAGAGAGCTCTATGTAACAGTTGATCTTTTTAAGGCATTTTGTTCATGGGGTGGGGATGTAAAAGATTTTAGAGTACTTCCTCCGTTATTAAGAAATCCGCAAATCATGGCCTTTGTGAATAGAAATTTAGAGGGTGCCAAAATTTTTATCGACGATCAAACAGGTAGAATTTTAACAAAGGCCGATATTGACACAACTAAAGTTAGTTGTATCGGATTTCTGTGTCGAAAGACTACTCCTAATCAATTCATTGATGATTTTCCTAAGTCCATGGGGTTTATTGATCTGAAAACAGAACTCGATAGATTGTATTGTAAACGCTTTAGAGATGTCACTTATCCACGCGACATTGTAGAGCCTACCATAGGTGAGTGGATCGACAACAGAACAGTAGATTATGAGATTATTATGAGTTCACAATTTGTTAGTTTATTAACTGGATTTCCCGATTTTTTCATCCGTTCAGGTAATTACCAAAAGTCTTTGAAATATTTCACTTCTTCTTTTGATGAGTCTTTTAATCGTTGGGCCTTTAAAGGGATAAAAAATTTTTCAACGGAAGTAAATTTTGAAGAATCAATTACATTAGATAAAATTAAAAAGAAACGTGAATTCTTATCAACAATTACCATCAGCGAGCTCTTCGCTGTTGAGTATGATGTTAATTTAGGAGAGTGGGATAAGTCAGTTGATGGCACTGGGAAAATTAAATTATCGATGGACATCATGCTTCGTAAGAATTTTGTGAATTGGGTTATTTCCGAATGGAATAAATCTGATCCTAGAGACAAGAGAAAAAGAAAAAATATTACCAAGGCCTTAAGGGCGCATATCGCTCCTCAACTGGAAAAAAATAAATCAAAATTCATTGTGCCTCCCTGGCAGGGAGATTTGGCCCAGCTGATAGCCAATGACTTGGTGTCACAAATGTCGGCTTACTCTGGGGACTATTTCTTCACAGTGGACAACTCTAGCCTAAAGATTCCTGTGATTTTCCGCTATGGGGTATTCGCCCTAAAGTATATAAATTACCGCTTTAAGTCTGAGAGGGGCTTTCCAGAAATTGAAATCTAGTGCACCACGTCTCGCTTGTTTGCTAGCAGACAACGCCCATTGTTTCATGTATAAACCCGTAGAAAATTAGGTTAAGATATGAGCAAAAAAAAGACAGATACTAAAAAAGAAAAGCCCTTAAAGACTAAGGTCTGTGAGGTAGAAGTATTGCCCGCTGAACAAGATCCTGCAAGGCCTTGCACTGAGCATGAAAATGAAAATGAAAATGAAAATGAAAATGAAAATGATGAAGCGATCCTGGTAGAAGAGGAGATAGCTGATTTCGATACAACTTTGACAGTGAGGGAAGACTTTACCCCGGCCGTCTCACTCGACAAAGATTTAGATATTTCCGGTCCATCCCTTCAAGATCCTCTGGCCATTTATCTCAAAGAGGTTGGTACATATGGGCTTCTCTCTATAGAAGAAGAGCAGAGCTTAACAAAAGAGTTGGTGGAGACTGGCAATATCGATGTTGCGAAAAAGCTTGTTAAGGCCAATTTGCGACTTGTAGTGAAAATTGCCATGGAGTATCGCCATGCCTACAAAAATGTCTTAGATTTGATCCAAGAGGGAAATATTGGTCTAATGAAGGCCGTCTCTAAGTATGATCCAGAAAAAGGGGCCAAGCTCAGCTATTATGCTAGTTGGTGGATTAAGTCCTACATCCTAAAATTTATCATCGACAACTTTCATTTGGTAAAAATTGGAACTACTGCCGATCAAAAAAAGCTATTTTATAATTTGATGAAAGAAAAAAACCGGCTCAAGCAGCTGGACTTGCCGTCTGATACCAAAACTCTTTCTGAGAATTTAGGTGTTTCCGAAAAAGCTGTGAATATCATGGAGGAGAGACTCGGGCCCCATGGCGGGGAAGTTTCGTTGTCAAGGCCCATTAGTAAGGATGGAGATTCTGCTAGGTTTGAGGATCTTTTGGCATCGAGTGAAACACCCTTTGACGAAAAGCTTGCAGATGAGCAGGGACTTGAAATTCTTCAATCAAACCTCCAAGGCTTTGTGTCTTCACTTAAAGAAAGAGACAAAGAAATTTTTAAAAAACGACTACTTACCGAGGTTCCGCCATCACTCCAGTCTATCGCCAATGAATACGGGGTCAGCAGAGAGAGAATTCGGCAGATTGAGGAGAGACTCCTTAAAAAATTAAAGGTTTACATGTCTGATTTTATTAGATAGATATGGCTAAACTATAACCCCTGATCCGTCTTAACCATGGATCTATTCCTCTTCTAGGTTTTTGTTCTGAAAGACTTGGGAAACGGAGAAAGAAAATGATCACCACAGAAGAAACAAAAGAAATCGTTAAAAAATTTGGACGTAGCGAAAATGACTCTGGATCTCCAGAAGTTCAAATTGCGATTATGACTAAAAGAATTAACAACTTAATGCCTCACTTTAGTGCCAATAAGCACGACCATCATTCAAAACTTGGTCTTTTAAAGCTAATTGGTAGAAGAAAATCTCTTTTACAATATTTGACCAAAAAAGACGTTTCGCGTTATCAGGCCATTATTAAAGAGCTAGGGCTTAGAAAATAATAATAAAATGGTGAGGGGGGCTAGCAATGGTCCCCCATAACTATTGATGATATAATGTGCGGGTGAGTGGAGCTTTGGGCTTTCTTGACGTTAAAGATATAGGTGAAATGAGTCCCCTGACTATTTTGACTTATATCCTTAACTACTGCTGAAAATTCCAAAAGCAGAACCTCACTCAAAATTTAATTTTAAAAACTTATTGAATATCCCAATTCGAGATTGAGGAATATTCAAAAACGGAGAATGTATGAATGAAGGAAAGCGTGAGTATCACCTTAACTACGGTGGAAAAGATCTCACACTAGAAACTGGAAGAATGGCCAAACAAGCAGACGGTGCCGTTCTTGTCTCATCTGGAGGAACACAAGTTCTTGTGACTGTTTGCTCTGCTAAAGAAGCACCACAAGGCCAAGATTTCTTTCCACTATTAGTTGATTACAAAGAGAAATTTTACTCAGCCGGGAAATTCCTTGGTGGGTATATGAAAAGAGAAGGAAGACCAGGGGATCATGAAATCCTTTTAATGAGAATGGTCGACAGACCCTTTAGACCACTCTTCCCTGATGGATATATGTGCGAAACCATTATCATGGCGCAAGTTGTGTCTTTTGATAAAAGCTCAGACCCTCAAGTCCTTGCTGGACTTGGAGCTGCAGCAGCACTCGCCATTTCAGATATTCCTTTCAAAGGACCTGTTGGCTTTTGTAAAGTAGGCAAGATTGATGGCGCTCTAACTTTGAATCCTTCCAATGAAGAACTCGAAAGCTCATCTCTTGAGCTTGTTGTTTCTGCTTCAAAAGAGGCCATCTTAATGGTCGAAGGTGAAGCTAACCTCATTAGTGAAGACGAAATGCTTGAAGCTATTATGTTTGCTCAAAAAAATATCAAAGATTTTTGTGCTCTTGTAGACACTATGGTCAGTGAAGTAGGTAGAACAAAGAGGGATTTTACAGTTGTTGAGCCCCATAAAAAATTAATGGAAAAGGTTACTAGTGACTACTCAGGTGAAGCTAGAGAATGCCTCAACTTTACGCCGAAAATGGAAAGACAAGATGCAATTTACAATCTTGAAAAGAAAATAAGCGGTGTAATTAAAGAAGACTTAGCAGCTTTTGGCCTTGAAGAGGGTGCGAGTGCTGGTAAAGAGGCCCATTTTGCTCTCGATGTACTTTTATATAATATGATGAGAAATGATATTTTAAAGGAAGGAAAAAGAATTGGAGGCAGAGGTCTTGATGTTGTAAGAGAAATTGAAACTGAAAACTCTGTTCTTGATAAAGTTCACGGCTCTTCACTGTTTACTAGAGGCGAGACTCAAGTTCTCGCAGCAGTAACAATGGGTGGAAAAGAAGGGACACAAATGAGAGATAGGCTTCACGGCCTTGATACTACTAAGTTTTACCTTCATTACACTTTTGCTCCTTTTTGTGTGGGCGAAGCTCGTGGTTATAGAGGCGTAGGAAGAAGAGAAGTTGGACACGGAAACCTTGCTGAAAGAGCAATTAAAAAGGTTCTTCCTGATGTTGCTGATTTTCCATACACACTTAGAGTTAACTGCGAAGTCTTAGAAAGTAATGGTTCAAGTTCAATGGGATCAGTATGTTCTGGTTCAATGGCCTTGATGGATGCAGGTGTTCCTCTCACAGCACCAGTTGCTGGTGTGGCCATGGGTCTTATTAAAGACGGCGATGATTACGCTATCCTAACAGATATCTTAGGGGACGAAGATCACCTAGGAGATATGGACTTTAAAGTTGCAGGTACAAAAGACGGTATTTCTGCAATTCAAATGGATATTAAAATAGATGGTATTTCTGAAGCTATTTTGAAAGAAGCACTTGCTAAGGCCAAAACAGGCAAATTGCATATTCTAGAAGAGATGGCCAAAACTGTATCTTCTCATAGAGCTGAAATGAAAGATGGTGTTCCACAAATTGAAACTATCCAAATTAAACAAGATCAAATCGGTGGCCTTATCGGTCCTGGTGGAAAGGTTATTAGAAGACTTCAAGAAGAATTTGATGTCAGCATTGAAGTTGATGATGATGCCAAGGTTCTATGTATTGGTACAAATATTCAGAGAATGAAAGAATGTTTAGAAGAGATTGATCTTGTATTAAATGGTCCAAAAATTGGAACTGATTATGATGGTAAAGTCGTAACAGTTAAAGAATACGGCGCATTTGTTGAGATTGGATCTGGTATTTCTGGACTTCTACACGTTTCAGAATTTTGTGACGAACGTGTTAAAGATGTTAACGAGTATGTATCAGAAGGTGACACTGTAAAAGTTAGAATTCTTGATGTTGATAGATTTGGAAAAGTAAAACTTTCTGCTAAAGCTATCAAAGGATTGGAGCCTAAAAAGTAGCCATGACTGAGAACTTGATAGATGTAAAAATAGCTCCCTGTGATCACTTTGATCCATCGCTTGAATTGCCGTTTTACCAAACTGCAGGAGCGGCGGGAGCTGACATCAGGGCCTGTCTAGGACCAGGAGAATCTCTTGTGATTCCTCCTGGAAAAAGAGTTTTGATTCCCACGGGACTTACAATGGAAATTCCTGTGGGCTTTGAAATTCAAGTAAGACCGAGATCGGGCCTGTCACTCAAGACAAATTTATTAGTGGTTAACTCACCCGGAACAATCGATTCTGATTACAGGGGTGAGCTTAAGGTTATTTTGGGAAACTTTGGTGCAGTGGACGAGCTTATCTCCCACGGTGACAGAGTGGCCCAGCTAGTGTTGGCCCCGGTCACACAGGCCCGCTTTAGGAGCGTTGCTTCTTTGAGTGATACTGAAAGAGGTGCTGGTGGTTTTGGCTCAACAGGCGAAAATTAATTGGGGGAATACTAGTGAGTAATCGTGTTTACTATAAAACAGTTGAAACCAAAGAAGATGCTTACCGCTTAGTAAGTCAAAGCATCACGGATGAAACTTTAAAAAGATTTAAAGTGAATGCTCATGTGACTTACGATGATACTTATCATGGGATTTTTGCCACAGGGAAGGGATTTAATTTAAAAATTGATTTCCAGGATGATTCACTAGGAATTGATTTAAGTGTGGGTTTTTTCCTTAATGCTTTTAAGCAAAAAATTGTAGATGTTTTAAAAAGCGAGCTGGGTAAGCTCGTTTAATAATTTGGTAGTGTATATGGATAAGTACAAAGTAACTCTTTTACCTTCTCAGCAGACTGTTTATGTCAGCGAGGGACAACCACTTCTTGACGTCTTGAAAGAGGCGGGTGTTTACATTAAGTCTAACTGTGGTGGAGTTGCCAGTTGCAGTGATTGTATTGTCAAAATTTGCTCAGGCGGAGAAAGTATTTCACCTGCCGAGTTTGATGAATTAAAACTTTTAGGAAACGTCTACCACATCACTAAAGAGAGATTATCTTGTCAGCTAAAAGTGCATGGAGATGTGACAGTTGATGTCTCAGCTCACAACCAAAAAAGAGATGAAAGCCACACTCAAAAAAAGAGTGCCAAGTTTAAGCCAAGCGCTGTAAAACTCAAGAAAAAAGACATTGTCCAGGCTGAGCAATCTGAGCGCGAACAAAAGCGCAAAGAGGAGGCAGAGGAATGGAAAAAGCCTTGGGAAAAAGAAAAAAATCCACTGGATCCAAAGTCTAAAAAGGGTGGCAATAAAAGGCCTGTTCAATTCAAATATTCCTCTGAAGACGAAGAATAAACTCACGGCCCTAACTCCTCATTATTTCAACTGACATGAAACATTCATTAAATCTTAACTTCTAAGTGCTTGAAATCTATGGGATGGTATTTTTTCAGAGTATAGTCATAGTCGGCAGATTTAGGATGCAATGTGTTGTATACATTCTCTAATGACGAATCCTTAAGAAGTACCACTTATTGGGGGCGTCTCGAAAATGACTTATAAGGGAGTTTTATTATGCCTATTAATCCAGCAAATCTAAACAGCAAAAGATTCATGGTTCTTATGGCCAAAATTTGGATTAAATCAAAAGTTCAGTACATGATTTATCGAATGGTAAACTCTGGATCAAGCATCACTGAGTAGGCCACTAAGAAGCTGACAAAGCGAATGGAGATCGCTTTTTCTGTTACTCCTATCGATGACTAGCGTTGTTCCTGACTGGTCGTATGCAAATAGTTCAAAATACCCTTTATTTTCAAAGCCAGACATTTGATGATTTTTACCAATGCGGGCCATATTTGGGCTTGTTAAATAGTGATCAACACTAAATGGATTCTCGGAGTTCAGCTGGAAGCTATTTTGTTTTATTTTGATTCCGAATAAGTGATGTGAAACTGTTAGCATTTGGTTTTTTCTATGAATTTTTTTGTAATAAAAAAACATAGAAAAGAGAGTGAGAAAGCATACGATAAAAACAGCATAAACCGAAACGACTAAAATAATGTCGATGATCTCGCCGTTACTGAAAAGCGTTTCTAGTGGACTTTTGATGGCGAGAAATAGCATCATCATCACACCCACAATACCTAGCTTATAGGCCCAAAATATAGCGGGTAGTCCATAGCTTTTGACGGTGATATCAAGGCCTTTATCACCTATGGTGACAAAGTCTGTTTCTTCCTTAGAAATAGGCATTGTGTAGAGTAGTCCCATGGCGTGAACATTAGCCTTCTGCCTATTTTTTGTCTATTTAAAATCACCTTTGTAGTAGGTGTAGAGGACATCCAGTGCGTCGAGTCGAGGGTTAATCATCTTCTTGAGTAATTTAAGCATAAAGGGTTTAAGCATTTTTTCAAACTCATATAGGCCCTTTAATGCAGGGATTTTGAACTCAGATGCTGACATCTTACTTTTGCCGTGAAGAATTGTTTCAATACGAAAAATAAAGAGTTTGGCCTGCTCATCAAGCCCAGGGGGAAGATTTTTTGAGACAGTATTAAACTTGTTGAGAAGAATCTCGTAATCTCTTCTATCTTTAGTATCAATATATTGAAAAACGTGGAAGAAAAATTGTGCTACCCATTTTTCAGGATAGTGATGAAGGTACTCTTCGGCCATTTGAATATGGTGGTAGCTAAAGCGTTTATTTTTTTTGTCATTAAAGGCCATTGCTTTTGAATATTCAGACATGCCGAGCATATAATTCTCATCTACTTTATCAACTGGAATGTTGATAGTTTCACATGACATCTTAGACCAAATTCCATTTTGTGAGACGGCCTCACCTTTTAAGTATTTTGGTGCACTCCCGGGGACTAACAGAGCATGTCCATCAGCTGCATTCATAGTCGCAATTTGAACACTTGAGGCGGTCACTGTATCTAAGTTCCACTCTTTTGCACTTTCAGCTTTAATCGCTTTTGGGAGTGCCAGCATTTTTAGTACATCTTCTGCACTTACAGGCAGGCCTTGGTAGGGGGCACTCTTTTCGTTCATTGAAGCTGCTCGCATTTGACAATATTCATGATGGGTAAATGGCTGACAGCTTGTGTGGTGTTTGGAGTTTTCTATGGGAGCATTATTAAAGTAGCTAAATTTTCCTGGCACTAGTTCAGTTTCTATTTTGGCTATTTTCTTTCCAGTTATATCTACTGACATAATATCATTTGAGTCTGCAAAACTTAAGTTTAGACACCATGAAGTCATTGAGTGCACTTTTTTCAAATACTTTATGACGTCGGCCTTATTTTCACAGCTTCTCATTAAGTTATAAACAATTTTAAATAGGGGAGAGCCGTTCCAGTCAAAGAAACGATTGGCCTTTTGATGAACGGCCAGAGTTATGCCGTGCTCATTCATGCAAGTTAGAGATGGTAGGAAAATTCCAGAAGAGCTTGCGGACCAAATAGAGGGCCCTCCTTTTAGTTTGTAGTGGACCGTTCTTTCAAACTGATCGTAGGTACCAACCAAAGCGTAGTCAAAAATTCTGCCGTGAATGGGATTAGAATTTGAATCGAGACCAAATAAGCTAGAGCATCCAAATATCGGGAGGTTTAGGCCTGGTATCCATTTTTCAATGGAGCTCATAATTTCTGGTAAAAGATAAACCCCGGCCATATCTTCAAGTGAAATTCCAAGGCCGTCTGAGTAGGCCTCTAACCAACGAGAATACTCGGGATTTTTATTGATTACTCTGAGGGCAATAACTGAAAGCCCTGAATTTACAATTTTATTGGCCGCCTTGGAGCTGCTTTGAGTGATGAGTTGCAAGTGTTCCATGGTCTTGCGGTAGGAATTTTTATCCCTTACCCCCATATTATAAAAGTTGTCCTCTGCATCTCCGATAAGGTCTATGTGGCCAATGCCACAGGTGTTGGTACTCATACCACATCCTTTTTAGGGAATTTTGACTATGGACCTTATCATAAATCAAGGAAGTTCTAACAGCAATTGGGCAGAGGTTATTCTTGTGATAATAGCCCTTATTAGAGTCTATTTAGAGGTGATTAACTTTAACTTCAATAGTTTGCCCCTCACCGCAAAAATGGGTTCAAATGGTGAAAAAGTTCATCGTTTTGGTTTGATCATGGCAGTAGGAGTCATTGTGTTATTTTCCCCATCTCTTTTGCTTGGGTAATAGTAACGTTAGGCTTGATACCTGCGCACATCAACTTTTGCTCTATTAAAAATCTCAAGTGGCATTTTAGGAAGCTCCATCTCTTTTTTACAACGAATATGAATAGTTATTAGTGGATCAGGCGATCCTGAAGATTTCAGCAGGGAGTCTAGTTGATAAATTTTGTTCAAAAACCGGGAGTTTTGTTTGGTGGTTAGTTGGAAGGGACCAAGGCCTCGTAATTTATTCCAAAGCGTCCATGGTTCAACTTCATCTTTTAATAAAAGTGCAAGGGACTTGTAAATAAGCATATCTGACTCAAAGCCATCGCCCATTAATACTAGCTCTTCAGGAATTCCAGTGAGAAGTAAAATATTAACAAGGTGGTTTAGCTTATAAAATCCTTGGTTTTTAATATCTTTAGTAGTGAGAAGGCCGTCATCAAATGAAAAAACATGGCGGTAATCTTTTAAAAATATACCGGCAGTGAAAATTTCATTTTTATAGAGCCAATCTCGTAACGCATTTTCATAAAAGTGGGGAGAAGCAGTCAAGATAAATGGTTGGTGACCAGAGTTTATATAACCTCTGATAAGATCAATACTTGCATCCACCCTAGGGAAGTAGGACAAAGGTCTGTTAAGAGATCGGTAGAGGTCTTTTGCAGAAGAATATCTTGTATCAACAAGTGTTTTGTCAAAGTCAGATATGACCAATTTTAAGGGTCGTTCAACTTTTATGGGAATAAAGGCGCCTAAGTGGATTTCTAGGCCCGAGTAGAAGCTTGTTTCAAATGCTAATAGGTGGGCGATTTTGCCATTTTGTTCACCTTGAGGGATCTTAAAAGTAAAATTGCCAAAAGAATCCGAGTTAAATACTTTTGAAAATATTTGATCGCCGTAAACATTTAACCCAACGATTTTCATCCTAAAGTGCTGTCTTGATAATAGGCCCAGACTTTGACGGGGAGTAGTCAGGGAATTAGGGGCCACAGCGCTATCAAAAATAGATAGTTTCGATTTTTCTGCAAGAGTTAAACTGGCACGAATATTTATACTTGTTTGAGATGCAAGTGAAATAAAATGTACTAAGTGTGGTCTTTTCAAAATTGCTCCTTGGGGTAATAATATAGCTTTGGGGGGATTCTGAGTAGGTAATAAAGGGCAATATGAGAAAAATTCAGGTTTTTATTTCAGGTAGGGTGCAAGGTGTTGGCTACAGAAGATCGGTGCTTAGTTATGTTCATCTCAATATTCCCAATTTGCGAGGCCTTGTGAGAAATTTAGCTGATGGGCGAGTTGAAGTATTGGCCTGCGGGGAAATTGAGGATGTAGATACACTGCTTACTTTTTTGCCAAAAGGGCCTGAGTTTTCAAGGGTGAGTGATGTGCAGATTATTGAGGATGCTGTGATTGATGAGAGTTGTCTTCAGGATGAGTTTGCAATTGATCATTGAATTTTAAATTCGAAAATTGAATTGACTGGGGTTCCATGCAGTCGATTTCCACAAAATATAAAGGCAGGAGAGTGGGTTAAGCTTTTTTTAGAAAGAAGTGGACGGCGCCATCTTTGTAGGATTTTTCGACTCCGTTGGGGTCAACGATTTCAGCGACCGGAAAATTCTTTGTTATGACTTCGTATTTTTGGGCAGAGCTTAGGGTTTGCTCCTGAGCATTTTCGAGCTCGCCTTCATACCTTCTATTGACGGTAAGTTTAATATCTCTTTTATTTGCAGAAACTTGAACATTATTTTTTTCATGTTCAGGTATGGGAATTTTCACTTCATATTTTTTTGGGTGGTCTATCACTTGGCTTTTCATGGTCACTGTTCTATAAAACGGGTCTTCAGCTCTTTTGGAGTAGAAAGTTTTTTGGGAATTAAATCCGGCTTGAACTTTTTGAAGTTCTTGTTGGAAATAATTATCCATATTCAGAAGATCAGTTTTTTGTTGGGCGAGTAAATCAGCATATTTTCTTTCAAAATCATTCTTTGTTGTGTAGAGAACTCCATCGAACTTTGCATTTTCATCGCTTAGTGCTGAAATATGTTCATCTTGGATTTTTGCAAATTTTCTATTATGCAAGATCTGCTCAGAGTGGATGTCCTGAAGTTGTTGCCTTTGAAGATTGGTCATATCTTTATTGTGCTTTCTTAGGGAGAAATCCTTTGCTGTTTTGAATTTAAGAGCATCTTCATGAACTCTTGTTTCATTATCAAGTTGCTGTCTTCCGACTGTTTGGTTACTTTCGAGCCTGAGTTTATCAGTTTCCGTTTTGGTTTGCTCGTGAAGGTATTGCATTGACTCTGAAGCGTTGGACTGTTGTTTATCTAGTAAGTTTGCATGCTCATAAGCTCTATGTGCATACTTACTTGTGAAATCACCCTCTCTTTCTGTAATTTGTTGTTGTTGAATCTGTTTTGCAAATTTGAGTTCATTATCAAGTCGGTCAACAGTTTTTTGATATTTTACGCCAAGATCTTCTAGCTTTTCTGCCGTCCTTTCATTTTCTTGCATCAGCTGAACATGATTTTGCCGTCTTTTATCGTCAATTCTAAGAGAGTTGCTTAAGGCCATTTCTTTTTCAGATTCTTTATAAGATTTATTGAGTTGTTGGAGTTGCTTTTCTTTTGCGGCAATAGTATTTTGCTGGGCCCTAGAAAGATCCCTTAGATGTTGTTTGTTTTCTTGAATTTTAAAATCGTTTGCCATAATGACTACTTATTTTTTTGTCAGTTTCTCCATTTCGCTAACTTTATCGTAGGGACTTTTACAGTATTGTCTCATATTTCCTGTGTGACCTGGACACATCCAAGTCCTTAGTAAATCTATTGTAATATTTTCCGAACCGCCGTGGTAGGCGATGTAGCTCCCCGGGTCTAGGGAGCTTGTAACTAGATAGGCACCACTATCTTGGACAACTGGAAATTTGGCCTTTATATAATATTGATAGACTCTATATTCTGCCTGAGCAGGGGCAATCCATAAACCTAGAATAATGAGTGTGACGAATAGTGAACACTTCAATTCGGCTCCTTAAGCTACTGCAAAGATGGCTTGCTATCGAGTATTTTTCCTTCAACCATAACTAAAAATGCAGATACAAAAAGATTTCTTTCAACATCGGGTAGAGACATAAGTACTGTTCTTTTTTTATCTAAGCTATCATATTTGGAAAGTTTTCTAATGATTTCATTGATCTTTCTATTGTCTTTTTTAGAAGTCTTTTTCTTCGCAGGCTTTACATCATTCATTTTCTCAAGCCATTTTGGATAAAATAGTGGGAAATAACCTGCTTTTCCCATCTCAAGTAGACCTTTGATATCCTTAGAATGAAAGAATCGGGACTCATTACCTTCGTTAATTGATTTTAGCTTTTCTTCCATCATTTCCTCGAAAATTACGTTGAATGGCCCATATTGGGGCTACTTATATGATCCTAGTCTATAAGCGAACCTGACCGAAGAGGGTATGATTTTCCAACTAAAATAATTTCACGTATTTAATCACTCTGCGATAAAAAATTTTCCTTGTGAAACCTTTCTTCTAAAAAGATGGCATAATGAGCACAGGAGTACTCGGTAATACAATTTATTTAGAGTAACTAATCTTGCCCAAGTACAAAGGATGTTCAAGGAATGAAAATCTTAAAGAATGCAACTTACCTTAATTATTACATTTTCTGCGCTCTACTGATTACGATCGTGTTCGCTTCGAAGGCCATGGCGCTTGTGGATTATTCCAAAAATAGCGTGTCTAATTCCTCATCAAAAAGGTCGGCTAAATTCGCTGCTCCTTCTGCCAGGCCTTCTATTCAAAGCTCTTCTGGGGCGCAGTCAAGGCCTAGTAGCTCAAGGTCTGTTGATAGGCTTGGGCCTAAGATGCTTGTGTTATCAAGCTATTATGGCACTACAAATGTTTCAGTTTCAGAAGCAGAGGGTAGAGTTGATACAATTGGTGTAGCAGGCCACGTAGAAACTCCTTTCCATATATATGGAGATATTTCCTATTGGCAGGCATCTTCTTCAGATGAAGCTCTGGTAGAGGATAGTGACTATCAAAAAGGTAATCCCAACTTAAAAGTCGGTTTTAATTGGTTAAATATGGGTCCTTCTTCATACGCTGCTAGAGTTGATTTTTTTGGGGCCCTTAGTATTGGGGTCGATAAGTCAGAATTTGGTGCATCTCGAACTGATAAAGAAGTAGGGGCGAATACATCAAAGAGATTCGAAAATTTTATTGGAGCTATTGGGGCCTCACTTATTTTAGTAGGAAGACCAAAAGACACTCAGGAACTTGAAATTGGAAATATTACTAGACTCTCAGCTGCTTTGGGCTGGGTGGTCTCGTCAGATATCCGTTTAGCAGTGGAAGGGGCAGCCTATAAAATTAGGAGTGCTAGTGAGGACAGTGGAAATGATGATCAAAATCCTCTAGCTGATGATTTGAGTTTTTCAGTTGTTAGTCCAAAGATTTTCTTAGGTTTAACCCCCTTTATGGAGTTAGAGTTGGGTGCACACTTGAGAACAAAAGAGCCAAGTACTGAACAAAACCTAATAAAAGCTAAGCTTCACAATATCTCAGGTGCCTATGGTAATTCTGTATATGGTGGCTTAAGTTTTTCATTATAAAAAGACAGGTACCAGTTGAAGCCATTACCTTATTTTTGTACAAATTGTAGATCTAGCGTCCCGGTACTTGAAGATATGTTTTTGGTAGAAGAAAAGGTTTCAAATCTTTTTTGCTCAGAAGATTGTATTGTAGAGTTCTACCAACCAATAATAAAAATTTTTGAAGATAGGGAAAAAGAGCTTCGTTTAACACATGAAGCAAACGATGAGTCTTCGATTAAAGTTTTTGCCTCTGCTCAGTTCACCACTGAGGTTTTTGAAAAACCTGATGAAATTTGGCGCAATACAAATGAGCTAACTGAAACTATTTTCACTTCAATTTCGAGACTGAGGATTGAAGAAGAAGATCATTTTTTAGTGGTAAACTGTCTGGTATACAGAGGGAAACCTAGCTTCATTCTTCATCAAACTTTGACTCAAAATACAGAAATTCTCAATTTCTTCAGAGAAGGAGAGAAGGTCCTTACCTTTACAATGAGTGATGATCAGGAAGTTGAAGAGATTGAAGAAGAGAGTTTTAGTGACGATGTAGTGAAAATTGATCTTGATTCAAATGAAATGGCCAATTTAGAGCAAAAAAAATCAGAATTTTTGGCCGTGCTTCTTGAAAAAAGATCTGATGCAGATATTTCATATGAAAAGTTCCAACTCTATGATGAATGTATAAATGAGACTATTGATTTTCCCGATGAAATCTTTTTTTACAAAGACAGTGGTGATGAGATCTTTACATATATAAAGGCTTTTGAAAAAAATGAAACGAGCTTTTTTTATTTCGTTATTTGCACAAAGGCCAGTTTAAAGACTGAAGATGGTGAGGACTTACTAATTCCCATATTGACTTTTCCCAGTATAGATGGAGAAATTTATAAACTCTATAAAAGGGGAGAGCAGCTAACAGGAACTCTTAAAAATTAAAGCTCGTAATCAATATACTGTCCTTGCGCCTTAAATTCGTCACAATTCGTATATCCAAGCATACAATTGAAGTAGTCTGTTGTTTTTGAGTATTTCATGATCATAAGACCATTAAAACTAGAGCTGGTATAGCCGTATCTATCAATGAGAAAGGTTCCCTCATAAACTTCATCTTTATCATGAAACAGACATTGGGCCGGTCCAATGTAAAATGAAGATCCAGTACCATCTCTATAAGTTGGTATGAAACAGGTCATTTCAGACCAATCAGTTTTGCTAACTTTAATTTTGACTTTGGTTTTATCACTCGAGTTTTGACATGCAATGACGCTACCTATGGCCGAATCATAGTATGAATAATCGTTGAAGTTGCAAGACTCATATCCACTATCTGATTCTGGAGCACCTTCTCCATCACTTTCAAAGCTATCATCATCTAATAAACTCTCGATAGGGGTTGTAGGCGATTCTAAAAGAGCATCACTATCATCATCGTCATCATTAACAATAATTCCTTTTCGTCTAGAAGATGTATCTAGACAGGAGCTGACTGTAAAAAGAATCAGAAATAGGGTAAGAATCTTTGTTGTCTTTAACTCGAAAAATAATTTCATGTCTCTCGCTCACTATTTATTGTTTACAACTCATCATAACTTTCGGTTTTTAAGCTCCATAACTTTAAAGACTAAATAAAACCTGCCTTTTTAAATAAAACCAATGCCATCCAGTTTTAAGTAATTGATTATAGGAAGAGTTGCCACCATACTGTTTTTCCCCATCTTGCAGAAAATCCCTAGTCAAAATATTGTTATATAGTGCTTTACGTTTGCTCTGAAATTAACCGTTTAAAAAAGTCAGAAATATGGTGATGATAAAAAGCTTTTTCCTATTTTTTCTATTGGTCCAGGTTTCTATTTTTATTTCAAGTTGTTCTAAAAAAGAAAAGGCCATGTCCAAAGTGGCAGTTAAATCAAATGAAAGAGTAGTGGCAAAGGTTAAAGACAAAACTAAAAAAGAAAAGCAAATTCTATTTGGTGATTTACACGTACACACCACTTACTCTCTAGATGCCTATATGGGAAGTCTTCCTCTTATGAATGGAGATGGAACTCATCCACCATCAGATGCATGTGACTTTGCAAGATACTGCTCAAAGCTCGATTTTTGGTCCATCAATGACCACGCTGAAGGACTTACTCCTTATCAATGGAAGAAAACAAAGCAAGCAATTATTCAGTGTAACAAGATGTCTGGAGATGAGAAAAATCCTGATATGGTTTCATTTCTTGGTTGGGAATGGTCACAATCTGGAAGCTATGTGGGCAATCACTATGGACATCGAAATATCGTTTTAAAAAATTATCTTGATGGTGAAACTCCGGATAGACCAATTGGAGCGAAAGGAATAAAGGGTGCCACGACTGATGGAAAAAATGGGGCCGGCTACTGGGAGCGATTGGGCGTAAAGTTAGTTTCACCAAATGCTAAAAGTAAGGATTATAAAGGTTTTATGAGTTATCACCAGGCCAGAATGAGATCGGTCTATTGCGATGAGAGTCAGCCCTGGGAGAAGTGGGGCGATAACTGTTTAGAGGAAGCCGCTACTCCTGAAGACCTATTCAATAAGCTAGATTTAATAGGTCAACCTGTTCTTGCAATCCCACACGGCACTACTTGGGGGAACTATACTCCCGCTGGGATTCGCTTTGATAAGCAACTTAAAGGAAGGATGCATAGAAAGAAATATCAAAGAATCACAGAAATTTACTCAGGTCATGGAAGTGCTGAGGAGTATCGTGATTGGCGGGCCATGAATGTTGATTATGAGACAGGGGAGAGATCGTGCCCAAAAGAAACGCCTACATTTATCCCTAGTTGTAGGATGGCGGGTCGGATTATTTACAAAAGATGTATGGCCAAAACCACTAAATTGGGTAATTTAAAATTCGACGAAAAAGATTGTAAAAAAAGAGAGAAAGAGGCGATAAAATTATATGTTGATGCCGGCCCCAAAAGAGGGCGTTTTGTTGTTCCAGGAGCTCCAGCAGATCAGTGGCTTGAGTCTAATCAGTGCACGGATTGTTTCTTGCCAGCATTTAATCATCGTCCAGGAAATTCAACCCAGTACATGATGGCCATTACCAACTTTGACAAAGCTGGTGTTGACCGGAGATTTAAGTTTGGTTTCATAGGCTCAAGTGATAATCACACGGCCAAACCTGGAGCAGGTTACAAAGAAGTTAATAGATTTAAATTCACAGAGTCTAATTGGGTATTGGCCAAAAAAGCAAAGAAACTTCTTCCCGGCTATAATAAAATTAGTAAAAAAGCAAAGGCCAAAAAATTAAGGCCTGGCAAGGTGATACAAAGTTTTAGGTTGATGGAGCTTGAGCGAATGTCTTCATTTTTCTATACGGGAGGTGTCGTCGCCATCCATTCAAAAGGTAGAAGTAGAGATGATATATGGGATGCACTTCAAAGCAGAGAAGTTTATGCAACTTCTGGCCCTAGAATATTACTTTGGTTTGATTTTATAGGAGGAAAGAAAGTTAAACCAATGGGGAGTTCACTTAAAAACTTCATAGGTGTTCCGAAATTTAAAGTCAAAGCACAAGGCTCATTTAAACAGATAGATGGATGTGATAAGGATGGATTTCTAAACCTTTCTGGTAGTGATATCACTCGTATTCGAAATCTCTGTAAGGGAGAGTGTTACAGGCCAAGTACTGAAAGGCATAAAATTGATAGAGTCGAAGTTGTCAAAATAACACCTCAAAAATACAAAGGTGAGCCGATAATTGAACTAATTAACAATAAATTCTTTGTGAAAAAATGTGGTAGTGAAACCTGTGAATTTACTTTTGATGATAAAAACTACTCAAGAGATAGCCTCTACTACGTCAAGGCCATTCAGGAAAAAACACCAGCGATAAATGCGGGCAACTTAAGGTGTAAAAGAGATGTTAAGGGACGGTGTATTTCGACTAATGCCTGTCGCGAAAGTAATGGAGTTGCTTTCGCTGATAATTGTAGAGAGGAAATAGGGGAGCGTGCCTGGTCATCTCCGATCTATGTGGGGTACTAATACCATGCCTAAAATATTAAAAATTACTAATCGCTATTTTCTGCCACTTTCTGCTGTGTTTTGCCTAATCCTTTTATTCCTATCTTTGTTTTGGAGAAATAGTGAAAATCAAAAAATGATGTTATCTCAGGGAATTGTCTCAAAAGTGAATGGGGAGTTAATCTCTGAAGATACTTTCCAGCAATACCTCTCAGCATTAGAGTACGATAAAAAAAATCAACTTACTAAAGTAGATCGGGAACATGTCCTCGATAGAATGATTGAAGAGGAACTTCTATTGCAACAAGGATTAAAAACTGAGATTTATAAACGAGACCCTGCAATAAGAAATAAGATAATTTTATCTGTAATTGAAAGTATAACCTCGCAAGGAGAAAGTGAAGAGGTTAGTGACAAAAAACTCAAAGAATTTTACCAAGAGCACCGCTCTAGATTTTTAACTCAAGATCATTATAAGTTACTGGCCTATAAAGTTTCTGCAAATGGAAAATCCTTTTCAACACTTTTGAAAAACCATGGTGAAAAAAAAGCAATGAAGATGGTTTCAAATGTCGAAAAATTATCAGTTCCATTGGGCCTTCTGCCAAAGAGTCGGCTGGGTAGTTATCTTGGAGAGAAGTTAGTATTAAAGCTGAGTTCTATGGAAAATGGATCAATATCTCAAACTCTACAAGTGGGATCGTCTCACTATGTTATTAACTTAATTGATAAGGTTGAAGCTAGCTTAAGGCCATTTAATGAGGTTAAGTCTCTTGTCGAGTTTGCCTATCGTAAGAATAAAAAAGATAGAACCTTAAATAGGTACCTTAAAAAACTAAAGGGCCAAGGCGACATCCAAAAATATGTATTTTAAACTCACAGTACTATTTAGTTTAATATTTTGCTCTCTTTGCTTTGGGCATACTAAAAGTGATTCCTATTCCACATGGAAAATTAAAGAAAGCTCTCTTTTGGGAACGATTTCTTTTAGAAAAACCGAAATAGAGAGAATTTCTAAGTTATATTTTCATAAAAACTACAGTTCAATTAATTTTTCAGAATTCCTTAGAAAAATTTTCATTGTCACTAGCTCTAACCAAGAATGTCTTGCAACAAGTAGATTTCAAAAAATTAGATCCAGTATTGATTATATTGCATTTGTGGGAAGCTTTAAATGTCAGGATTCAAAAAATATCCAACTTCAAATAGAGTCTATTTTTTCTCTTATTCCAAGGCACCTACATTTTGCAAAGGTAGGTGGTGAAGATTACTTCTTTAGTGAAGACAATAATTCACACAAGATCTTTGGAGCTAAAAGTGATTCTGCAACAGTAAAGCCTGCAAGAGCTCTGGAAATGCTTGTAAAAGGTATTAAACACGTCTCCTTTGGAATTGATCACATCTTATTTTTAATTGTTTTAATAATTTCATTTTCATCTCTAAAAGAGATAACTTTATTGGTATCAGGTTTTACAATCGGTCACTTTATCTCTCTTGTGCTAAGTACCCAGGTTATTTTTCCTGTGAGTGGGGCCTCAATTGAGAGTCTAATTGGTTTTAGTATTTCCATTGTTTGTATTGAGTATCTTCTAACACGCCACCAGCTTCGCTCATTTGAAAAAATTTGGGCCTTTCTAGTTCCCGCTGGGATTGTCATGATTCTTCTTTTTGGATCAAAGACTTTTTCATCTTTTGAAATCTTGGCCCTGGCCGGTTTTGTTTGTTTTCACCTTGCCTACGTGAAAAAGGGAGTAAAAAATCTATTTTACTCAGGAGTTATCACTACATTGGTCGGTGTTGTCCATGGCTTTGGTTTTCAAGGCTACTTTCAGAATGTGGGTGGCGCCAGTGCCCTTACGAATGTATTTCTATTCAATATCGGGGTTGAATTGGGACAACTTATGATTGTAGCGGCCACGATACTGGCCATGAAGCTATTCAAAGATAGGATGCAGCCAGCCTATAGAGAAAGTTTCTTAAAACTGTCTATGTCCACTGCTTATTTCGTAGGCTTCTTTTGGTTTTCCTCACGTGCCCTACTTCTAGTCCCTTAAATTTATGTTAAAATATATGACATAGTGAAGAAATTAATATTGTTGACTGTACTTGTATGCCTTTTAGTAGGTGCTATTGGGGTTGGGGCTTATTTTTACCCTTACTATGCCTACGTTCAGACACTCGCAAGCTCTCATTTTTCATCTTGGTACCATTCTGTTGATCATGGAAAGAATATCTACATTGCGGATAAAATAAGCTTCGATCAAAGCGAGCTCAGTGATGATGGCAGAAAATGGAAAACCTTTCACGTAGGTAATTGGACATTTCCGCTTCCCATTTTTCATCCTCTTTTTACAGTCATGCCTCGAATAACCAGTCATACAATGGGCCACTTGGAATTAGGTTTCACACTACTCGATACTAATGGAAAGGTTTTATTCTCCTTCGAGCCTTCAAAAAATACATTTTTCACTTATCACTTAGAAGATCAGAGAATATTTAGGGTTCCTATTTGTCGTGAAATCTTAAGTAAACCTTCTACATCTGTTAGGTGGGAAGAAATTTACTCAAAAGATATAAAAAAGTGGAAGATACCCTATGAAGAGCTGCTGCATAACCTACATATCTTTTATTTGAGATCTATTTATTTTCATAAAGATACAACGTCTTTCTACTATTACCCTGAAAAAAAATATGGAATTACGAGAAGACCATCGAAAGATAAGGATTTAAAAAAAGAGCATGTATCTATTCTTCGAAATGGTGTTGTCTACAATTTTTCTATTTGGAGTCGACTCGATCATAAATTAGCTGAAAGATATAGAGATAAATTTTTAAAAGCAATTAAGTTTACTAGCTCTAGCACAAGATTTTCTCATCTATTGTACAAAGAGTTTAAGAGACTAAAATACCGTGAGCAAATTTCTGAAAAGGGATTTCTCTTTCTCTATTCAGCTTGGTCTCATGACCCACACAGCATAGCCTTCCTGAAGGAAACTGTACGTTACCTTGAAAGGGCCAATGGGGAGAGTAGACCACCACAACTCTTACCGCTATATGATTTTGCGTTCTCTAAGTATGGAAGCAATTTTTCTACACTCGAAGAAGAGAGAAAAGAGAAAAAAGAAATGGAGCTTAGGAGAAAAATGGAAGAGGAGCTTGAAGCCGAAATCAGAGAAGGTGAAAAGCTCCGCTTAGAAGTTGGTGACTTTAAAAATGAACAAGAAAGAATGGATTACTACTTGGAACAGGCCAAAGAAATAAAACGAAAAAAGAGGCGATCAGGAGTAGATATTAAAGGTACTACTGATGGTGTAATGACTTTTGATTAGGGAGAAGAGATGAAGTTAAGTTTATTAGTTGTAGGGTTGATGGTGCTCAGTTGTTCTGCATTTGGAGAATTTATTAAAATTCCAGTTATAGCTGATGGAGAGCGTGGGTTTGTTCATGTGAAAGATATTGATGGATTGGCCATCGCTGAAGGGGATATCATTGTTGATACCACTATCAACTTAAAACATCAGCTCCTTGGTACTGGTCGAAAAGTACTGAATAAGAAAACTTGGAATAAAGGGATCATTTACTATGAAGTTGATCCATCCCTTGGTGAGCCTGAGAGAATTCAAGGGGCGATAGATCACTACCATGCCAACACAAAATTTAAAATACTTCCTAGATCAGGCCAAAAGGATTACGTCTACTTCAAAGATAATGGAGCAGAAGGGGGTTGCAATAGTTATATTGGTAGAAAGGGTGGGAAACAAGTTATTAATGTTCCCGACTGGTGTAAGTCTGGAAGCCTGATCCACGAACTAGGGCACGCTTATGGACTTAGGCATGAACAGACTAGAAAAGATCGAAGTGATTATGTGGACATCCACTGGAAACGAATTCAATTAGATCAAATTGGGAACTTTGTTAAGAACTGCTTCGGTAAGGATTATGGGAGCTTTGATTGGGATTCAATCATGCTCTATGGCAGCTTTTCCTTTGCTAAAGATGATACAAAACCTACTATAACAAAACGAAGTGATGACTCTACATATACTGTTAACAGAAAAGAGCTAAGTGACGGCGATATTTCTGCCCTCGATACTATCTACGGATTTTAGGTCTAAGAGAATTTATTAAATGTTGAAATAAGTGCCTGTGTCAGATGAGCTTTGAGCTTGTCTGACTTTTCAGAAATTAGCTTTCTTGCCACTTCATCCATATAGAGATCTCTATTTATTTCGATTTGAATGTTATTTACATTTTCTATCTCATTGGCAAAAACGGTAATGTGACCTCCAAAGTAGGGATCATTAATAGCAGGTTCATGGCCTTCAGCTTTAAGAAGACCAACTGGAAGATCTATGAATTCACTTGTACTAGAATCTCCTGATCTATTGGAAATACAAAAGTCAGGTCTTTCGATTTTTTGATTGGGATTTTTTGAAAGGTGATAGTTAGTGGCCTTGCTAGGCATACTGTGAAGATCAATAAATGAAAAAGGTGTCTTTTTCTCAGAGGCCATAGATTTAAGAAGGGAGCCCAAAAGTTCAAAGTAGGGGTCATAGTATTTTAAAAGTAACTCTTCACTTCTTTGTTCTGAAGGCCTTTGTTTAACAAGGCATTCTCCAAAGCTATTATTTTCCCATGAAAAAAGGGCTATATCTCGAGCTCTATTTAAGTCCACAGTAATTCGATGGATATGAGAAACTATGACGATAATACCATTTTCCCTAAGGGCCTCAATGTCTACAAGCGCATCTACTTTGTAATCAACATCTTTGGCATAAGCAGTCGTATCACCGGATAAGAACTCTTTGAATTCTTCTGGAATTTCTTCTCCTGAGTGAGGAATTGATAATATACCTTTAATTTCTGACTTGGGAGTAAAGCAATCGAAAAGAGGAGATTTGTTTTTAATAAGACTTTCTATAATCATAATTAATACCTAAATTTTAATCCAGCGTTGTAAAAAACACCTTTTTGCCAGTGACGAAGTGATTCATAAGATTTGTGATAACTTGGAATAACAGAAGAGTATTTTTTTATTCGATAGCCGAGGGCCGTTGTAAAAAACCAACTTGTAGCAAACTCAAATGAGTAGTTAGCATCGAAGCTAAGTCCATAAGAGCGACCACTATAGCGCGATTCGGTAAGTTTAATAGAACTGAAAGGATGGAAGCTGCCAGTAAAATCTGCACTTATATGGTGGTTGATCGCAAGTGGGTAAGTGAGATAAAATCCTAGCTCTGGTCCGGTTTCGAGAAAGCTAATTTTTCCGTCTTTGGTGCTGAGAAAAGACCAGCTGGCCTTGGCCCCAACCCAATAATAAAGGAGATGTTGAATATAAATATTAAGGGCGTCTCCCATGCTGGAGCCCGGGAGTTCATTTTCTGCTAGCACTAAATCATCCCAGCCTTTGCCCTTATAGTATTTCTCATAAGTAAAACCTAGATGGTAAGAACGCGTTCGTCTTTCTTCTTCAACATATTGGTGCAAAAGTTGATTGTCGTAATAACGCTTATTGCTTTCCGGAACTTTATCTCCAAATACATAGATATCTGAGGCCCTAATATATGCAATTTTGCCCGAAACTAGCAGAGGAAAGACTGTGCCCCGGCCTTTCACCTTCTCTGAAACATTTATTCTTTTTCCATAGGAGACAGTTCCTATAGGAGTAATCTGGTCTTGGTCAGCGTAAATGATGGCATCATAGCTTCTGACAATGGCCACTTTTACGGCAAATGCCATAGGAGCATGACACAAAACCATGGTTAACGCGAAGAGTAAACCTAGTGATTTTATTAATTTCATGAGTCGTATTTTCATCTTCATCAATAGATTACCCATACTTTGGTTCATCGTCAGCCAAAATGTGTAAAATTGGCCCCTTAGAAATAGGGAACTTGTGTCTACCAATCTGAATTGGTATGTATCCTTAAACTAAAAAAAGGCCATTAAATGAGATTTCCCGGTAGGCGTAAGCGCACTCATTATTTTCCTGTTGAACAGAAAAATAGACCTTCTTTTGACATTGGTATTTCACTCAAAGAACAAGTCTACATTTTGGGCGTAGACCAACTTTTAATTGATATTGAAATTAATGCTGACGAGGCATTCTTAGAAAAGTATGGACTTGAAAAAGGGCAAAGCCAACTAATCTACGACGATGTTGCAGAGAAAATTTACAGGGAATCAAAAGAGAAAGGTTATGTGGTTGGTGAATTCGCCGGCGGTGCCATTGGAAACACTCTACACAATTACTCGGTACTCTCAGATGATAGATCAGTGGCCTTGGGAGTTATCTCAAAACAAATTGAAGTAGGTGACTATGCCTATAACTATATATGCAATACTTGTTCACAAGTTGATTTTTCTTTTCTTCAGCCTGTTGATGGCCCTATAGGTCGTGCATTTTGTTTCATTACCCCAGACGGAGAGAGAACATTTGGAATCTCCAAGGGAAATATGAATGAACTCAATGCTGAGTTTATCCCAGAATCAGTTATCAGAGAATCTTCTGCTGTACTAGTCTCAGCTTTTTTGCTTAGAGATGAATCAGCGCCACTATTTCAATCGGTAATGAAGACAATTCATACGGCAAAGAAATATGATGTCCCTATTGTACTAAGCCTTGGAACAAGCTCACTAGTAAAAGAGAAAAAAGACTTTTTAACAGAGTTTATTAAAAACCATGTAACTGTCCTTGCCATGAATCTACAAGAAGCAACAGCTCTTACTGGCCAGAGTGATCCACTTCTCGCTGGTCAAGTCGCCTTGGGGTTAAGTGACCTTAATCTTATCACTGATGGTCCTAGAGGCCTCTATCTCTGTGGCTACGTAGACTCAAGAAATGCTAGAGAGACTGATCAGCAAATTCACAGCAAATCTATTCCTGAATATAATAGATATGAATACTCTAGGCCCATGCGCTTTGAAGAATGTGATGATCCTGTCACTATTTTTAGCCATATTAACCCATATATGGGGGGGCCTGGAAATATCACGAATACCAATGGTGCAGGGGACGCGGCCCTTTCAGCTTTGCTTCACGATATGGCCTCCAATGCACATCATCGCTCCCGTGTACCCAATTCTCCTAAGCATGGAGACAAGCACTTGACCTATTCCTCGCTTGCTCAAATCAGTAAGTACTGCAACAGGGTTAGCTACGAAGTTTTAATTCAAAATAGTCCCAGATTATCTAGAGGGCTTCCTGAGCATGAAGAGAGTCTTGAGAGCGGTTACTGGGAAAGATAGCCAGTGAGCAGTGCCAAGATATTAATTACAGGGAATGCAGGGAGTGGCAAAATGACCTTAGCAGAAGAGTTAAGCCAGAATTTGAGGATAGATAAATTTGGATTAGACAAGTCGTTTGGCAGTCAGGATGGAAAAAAACACCTTTAGTAGAGAAAAAGAAAAAAATAAGAGAAATACTGAACAAGGCAAGTTGGATTATTGATGGAGTATCACTTGAGGCCATCGATTCAGCTGACACCGTTGTTTTTTTAGATCTCCCTCTTTATCAATGTATCTTGAATATAATATTTCGATTTTTACAAAATGGAGTTGGAACAAGAGAGTCATTACCTGCTAATTGCCCCGAGTATATTGGAGTTTTTAAAGCAATTAGAGTCGCATTTATTTATCAAAAGAAGACGTTGCCTATGATTTTGAAAAGACTTGAACTTCACAAAGATAATAAAACAATTTACCGTATTACCAGTCACAAAGAGTTGAAAGAGCTCAGAATTAGTTAGACTCTAATGAAATCCTAACCAGTATATGTAGAATATTCCTTTTCATTATTGAAATAAATCAGATCATTTTTGTTCTTATGTACAAGAAAAGTGAATTATTGACCAAACTCCCTCCACTAACAAGGAGAATCTATGAAATTTGCAACAGCTTTAGTTTTATCACTATCCATTGTGTTCACTGGATGTGGAAGAGAAGACAAAAATAGAGGCGCAGAGAGCTTTCGAGTGCCACAGAAAAAACAAGCGAACGCGGAAATTGTTGAAATACAAAATATTTCTCAATTACTCGTGGACTACAAAAACCAAACAATTTCGACGGCCATTTTCAAACAACTCTTAATTGAAAATGTTGAATCTATTTTAATGAGAGAAGATTTGAGTGAATACCATTTGCGTTCAAATCGACTGGAGAGATTATTTAATCTTCTTGAAAGTGTTGATGACCAAATTGATTTAGACTTGGCCTTAGAATTCGAGGGGGCATTTTCTGGAAGCTCTCCTTCAAATTTGTGGTTGGCCACCTCATTTTATTTGAAAAATAGAATGAACGAAGCACAAGGTGAGAGGTATCTTAAGCGCCTAGAAAAAATGGATGTCAATATCAATTCCATTTGGGCGATTTCCCCGCTTGCACAAGATGGAATATTAGAGACAAAACTTCCAGAATCTTTTGTAAAATACATGAGACAAATTAAATCTATTCATCGTGATTCACCTGACTCACTCAAGGTATTTTTTCTTAGAACAAGAACAAGTGGAACCATTGATGGTGGTGCTCTTAAGCTTCAAAACTTTTGGCTTGGAAATATTCTTGAGTCGAATTCTCTTCACTCTGGGAATCAAAGAATTATAGAATTGATCGAAGAGCTTAGTGCTGAGCTTTCATTTTTAGACCCGGAGACTTTATTTGAGGAGTATTTTCAATTTACAGCAAATAAAATGAGTATTTATTGGAATTGGTTGAGAGATAAAAACGCTGTGGAGCAATTTTCATACAATCCAGACAGTGAAGATCTATTTTCATTTTATCAAAGATTAAAATATCAACACATAGAAAATACTCCAAGAAATTGTGAGGCAATTGAGTTAAATGATGAAGGAGATGCAGGAGCATTAGAAAATTTTAGGGCCCTTTCTCTCCGGTATCAGATTTACAGAAGTCTTTTGTCTGTGGATAGCACTGAGAACAAGAGTTACTGTTATAGTGAATCAGTTAAAATTCTACAAAAGATTCTTAGTTTATATTCTGAGCATACTTACTATGAGGGGAAGACCAAAACATCTTATTACCATGATCCAGGGATTTTAGAAGGTGAAAATATTACTATGACTCCGGGAATCTTAAAGCTTCAAAACTCGAAATTGATTGTCGCAGAGACTATGAGCTTTCACCCTTTTTCCATGATAGTAGCTCATGGGCAAAATATAAGCTTAAAAGTTGGGCAAATGATTAACCCTTGGATTGATGTGTCTGGAGGGGCAACAACACCTGGAACTCCCTTTGTTGATCCGATGTGGGAGAAATCTGTTCAACATACAAGGAAGTTAAGTGGTTTTCATCCCAACTTTGCGGGAATGAATTTCTGCACAAGCAGCGGTACGGAGTATTTAATTAAAGTAGGCTCTCCTGCGAGAAGACAATCAAGTGGTGCCTCGGGGGTGGCCTCAGGGCATATTACTTTAGTCGGAGTCAATTCACTTATTGGAAATTCTTTATTTAATTTACAAGGTGGAAGTGGAGGTCGTGGTGCAAAAGGCTTTGATTCACCCTATTGCGCTGGCGGTGTCTTTAGTGACCCTAAGCTAAGAGAGGGACGAGACCACCGTGTGCGTGGCAAAGTAAAAAATTGTCGTAGCGTTAAAGTGATTGGAGAATGGGAGACTAAATGTACAGAATCCTCGAAGAGTGCTGTAAAGAGTTCGTCATATATTAGCTCCAGGGCGGGAAAGGTTTTGAGAGGCCAAGGTGGTCATGGGGGAGTTCCTGGAAAAGGTGGAGTCATGGAAATAAAAAGGAGTGCCAAAACTTTGTTTTCAGGGGTTTATATTAATATCTCAAGGGGAGAAGGCGGAACTCCTGGCAGTGCTGGAGATTGTGGCCCATCAGCTCCATCAAATAGTCGGGGTGGATTCAAAGGGGATGACGCAAGAGTTATTAGCGCTGAAGAGCTAGAGATGTTGTCAGGTAGAATAATTAGAGGTCTAACTCTTTAAAAACAGCTTCGGGATTTTTTGACTGGGTTATGGATCTTCCCATGACAAGAAAGTCAGCCCCATCTTTAAAGGCCGTGTTAGGATCAACCACTCTTTTTTGGTCCTGGCACTGACCCTTTTCAATTTCTGAGCTGAGTCTAATTCCAGGGCAGACTTTGACTAATTTTATATCACTGATGTGGTTAAGCTCTTTCGCTGATAAAACCATTCCGCCAATTCCACTTTGCTTTGCCATCAAGGCCATTTTAGTCATGGGGGTTTTCATTTGGTCTATATCAATATTATAGATGTCATGGAGCTCATTTTTTCCTAGGGAGGTTAAGTAGCTAACTCCTAGTAGGGTACAGCCTGGGAGGTGTTCTTTGGCAGCTACTGCAGCAGCTTCTAGCATTTGCACTCCACCAGAGAGGTGAATAGTTAAAAATTTCAGATCGAGTCCTGATAGGGAGGCAATTGATTTGGCAACTGTTACTGGGATGTCGTGAAGTTTGAGATCGAGAAAAATATCTTTTCCAAATGAATCTTTAATCTCTTTGATAAAAGGTCTTCCTTCTTTTAAATAAAGCTCTAGGCCTATTTTGATGCAGAAAATATCATCACTGTACCTGGTAAGAAAAACTTTTACTTCCTCTGCTGTCATTCCATCTAGGGCAACAAAAACCTTTTTCAATTGGTTAACTCCTGTAAACTTACTGGTTCTGGGTGTGTATTACCTGAAAGCAGAAGTGCCTCCATTACTGATTTTATATTTTCGGCGCGAGTGAAACATGGAACTGCATATTGGATTGAAGCATTTCGGATTTTTTCTCCGTCTGACTTTACCCTTCCTTTATTATAGGGTGTATTAAAAACCATACACAGCTCGGGATCTTTAATAAGATCCAGTAAGTTTAACCCCGTTTTTTCTGTTACTTTTGCCACTCTAGTGCAAGGGATGCCAAGCCTGCTTATGAATTTCTCAGTGGCATAGGTTGCGTAGAGCTCATAGTCAGCTTTAATAAGCCCTTTTAAATAAGGTAGAACAATTGGCTTGTTGGCATCATTTAAACTCATCAAGATTTTTTTCTTTTTTACTAAGTTAGGGTAATTGCCAAGGTAAGATTTTAAGATGGCCGTATCCTTATCATAATCAATACCCATTGTTTCACCAGTAGACCTCATTTTAGGGCCCAAAATAATATCATCTTGAGGGAAGCGATCAAATGGGAAAGTACTTTGTTTGACACAAAAATAGCCGTTGTGATCAATTACTTTTGGATTGATGGTTTCACCAAGTAATGCTTTTGTGGCCATGCGAGGTAAGTCGATATCAAAGGCCTTACTGAGGAAAGGAAGAGTTCTTGAGCCCCTGGGATTGGCCTCAATACAAAATATCTTTTGGTCCATAATGGCAAACTGTATATTGAGAGGTCCTACAACACCAAGCTTTTCAGCAATGGCCACAGAGAGTTTTTTTACTTTTCCTAGAAGTCTTTCGGTCAGCAAAATTGGAGGAGTAACCATTCCGGAGTCTCCAGAGTGTACCCCTGCATATTCAATATGCTCACAAATTGTAAACTGGGTGTTACCAAACTTATCTCTGACAAGGTCTACATCGTACTCAGTAGCACCTTCAAGGTAATTTTCCACCATTAGAGTGGCATTTTCTTTTTCCAGTGAATCTCGCACTAGTGGATTCATATCATCAACTTCTTCGTAGTGATGAAAAATAAACATAGATTCACCACCAATCACAAAACTTGGTCTGACCATGACTGGTAGACCAATTTCTTTCATGGCCGCTTTCAACTTTTCAGGGCCTTTGATGGAGAGTGTTTTTGTTTTTGATATATCAAATTCATCAAGGACAAGATCAAATTGTTCTCTGTCCTCTGTGAGATCTAGAATTTCCTTGGGAACTCCTAAAAATTGGTATTTACTTGTATATTGATCGTGCTCCAGGTTAGAGCGTATGGTAATTCCACTTTGTCCTGAGAAACAAGTGATGATGCCCTCTGGGTTTTCATGCCTTAAAATTTCTTCAACATCTTCTCTATGAATAGGGGAGAGGTAGAGTCTGTCAGATGAGTCGTAGTCAGTTGATACTGTTTCTGGGTTTGAGTTAATCAGTATCGACCTATAATCCATCTCCTGACAAGTGAGGGAGGCCTTGACACAGCTGTAGTCAAATTCAATACCCTGCCCGATTCTATTGGGACCTGAGCCCAAGATGGCAACACTTCTTTTACCCAACTGGTTAAATGGGACTGCTTCATTTTCACTTTGATATGTACTATAGTAGTAAGGCGTTTTGGCAATAAACTCTGCTGAACAAGTATCTACTGCCTTGTAGACAGGATGAATACCTTGTTTTTGGCGAAATTCAAAAACTTCACGCTCTGAATGCTGTGAGATTCGAGCTAAGTATTTATCTGAAAAGCCCAATTGTTTTGCTCTGTAAACAAGGTCTGAGTCACTCAGGATTGAAGCTTTGCAGTTTTTGATTTTGTCTTCCAACTCTTTGATGATTTCCATTTGGTCAATAAACCAAGGAGTTATTTGACAGGCCTTAAAAATTTCAGCTTTTTGGCCTCCTTGTCTCAACGATTCCAAAACAGTGAGTAGTGAAAGCTCACAACTTTTTCCCAGTCTGGCCATGGTGCTTTCTTTGGTAAACTCGGATGGTAAGTATTTTATCCTTGAAAGCTCGGGAACATCTAAGTCCATTTCAAGAGATCTCAGCGCCTTTAAAAATGCCTCATTAAAATTTGAGCCTATACCCAGTACTTCGCCAACAGATCTCATTTGTGGACCTAGGAATTGATCTGTTTGCGGAAATTTTGAAAAAGGGAAAATAGGAATTTTTACGGCCACATAGTCGAGGGTGGGCTCAAAACATACGGGTGAGGCCTTAGTTATATCATTTAATATTTCAGGAAGAGTGTATCCTACAGCGAGAAGTGCTGAGATCTTGGCAATTGGATAGCCGGTGGCCTTTGAGGCCAGGGCAGATGATCTGGATACTCTTGGGTTCATTTCAATAACAATGATATCGTCTTCATCTAGAGGATTGATGGCAAATTGAACGTTAGCCCCACCAGCTTTGACACCCACTCTTTTAGCTATAGTGAGCGAAATTGTTCTAAGCTGTTGATAGCAGTGATCACTAATTGTTTGGACGGGGGCCACAGTAATGGAGTCTCCTGTGTGAACACCGCAGGGATCAATATTTTCGATGGAGCAAATGATCACCCCATTTTTCTTGTAATCCACCATCACTTCAAGTTCTACTTCTTTATAACCAATAAGGGATTTTTCCAGTGTGATGGGAAATTTTAAGTCTGTGGTAAAAATCTCACATAGCTCTGCTACATTTCTAATAATGGCCGAGCCGTGGCCACCCAGGGCAAAATCTCTTCTTATAATGCAAGGATAGCTAAGTTCATTTTCACATATTTTTATGGCCTCTTCTTTGTCGTAGGCCTTAACTCTTGTTCCCGTTTTGTAGCCAAGCTCATTTAAAACTTCTGTGAACTTTTCTCGGTCTTCAGTAATTTCAATTGTATTTGAGTTAGAGCCTAAAAGAACGACTCCTTTTTCTTTTAGATAACCAGTATCTTCTAATTCCACGCATGTGTTTAGAGCTGTTTGCCCGCCCATTGTAGAAATGATGGCATCAACATTTTCTTTTTCAATAATTGATTTTATCGTAGGGATAGTAATGGGCTCTATATAAGTTTTATGGGCCAGAGACTTGTCTGTCATGATGGTGGCAGGATTTGAATTAATAAGTACAACCTTTACACCGATTTCTTGTAATGACTTTAATGCCTGGGTGCCAGAGTAATCAAACTCTGAAGCTTGTCCAATTTTAATGGGGCCTGATCCAATGAGTAGAACTTTTTGATAGGGGATCGTTTTTGATTTTCCCATTTCTTTTTCAGGTTTTTTGACAGTGATTGTTTCAATGGGAGCAGAGGCCTTAAGGTAGCTATCAATTTCTTCAAAGAATACATGAGCGTCCCTTGGTCCCGGATTGGCCTCAGGGTGGAACTGAACTGTTTTAATCATTCCATTTGCAGAACAAATTCCCTCAACTGAGCTGTCGAAAAGAGATGAGTGAGAAAGGATAAATTCTTCACCTGTAGCATTTTTCTTGAGGGCATTTTTTAAGCTTTCAGGGTCAAGTGCGTGCCCGTGGTTTTGACTAGTAATGAGTATTTCGCCAGAGGTGTGATTCTTAACTGGATGGTTGGTTCCCCTGTGTCCAAAAGGCAATTGGTAGCTTGTGGCCCCAAGGGCCAAGCCTGTTAGCTGGTGTCCAAGACAAATCGCTCTAATTGGTATTTTTGTTTTAAGAACCTGAGAGACAACGGCAACTTGATCTTGGTAATGTGCAGGATCCCCTGGACCATTGGATAGAAATACCATCCTCGGATCAAAGCTCATAATATCTTCATAGCTGGCATTATAGGGAAGTTGGACTAGAGGAATGCCTAGCCCCAGCAGTTCAAAAAGAATTGATTTTTTTATCCCGTAGTCCATGACCACAATGGGGTTTGCTCCTTTTTTGTGGACAATAGGTTTATCAATAGAGACTTCTAAGAGACCATTGCACCTCAGTGTTGCTGTATCAAACTGGGCAGCACTAGGGGTCTTGGAGTCATAGCTGATTGCACTGAGCACCCCTTTTTTTTCATGAGTTAAATATTTAATTAACGATCTGGTATCAAGGTCTGTTATCAGAGGGATATCAAGAGAATCTAGAAAATCATTGGGAGAAAAATTTCTGGCCACTGCACAGGTAGCAAAACTTCTACTTGCTTGCATTGCTTGATCACAGGGGGCGTAGTTTCCAATGTGAGGGTAGGCAAAAATAATATGTTGTCCAAGGTAAGATGGATCGGTAAGGGTTTCTTGGTATCCCGACATAGATGTGGTGAAGGCCGACTCCCCCCAAAGGATACTACCTATGGGATCTTCAATTTTACTATGTGTTAATGCAGATGCCTTAAACATAGCTCCACTTTTAAAGTGGATAAAGCAATCTTTTGCTCTTCGTTTTCTAATTTCCATATTGTTTTACCTCTTAAAAAAAAGGCCTGAGTGACAGGCCTTTTTAAATATTTTCTGATTTTTGTTTTCATCGCTTTATTGCCCTCTTCCTAGTTCGAAATAGGATTTGACTAGGGCCATTCTCATAAAAATAGAATTTTCCACTTGGTGGTAGCCTCTATAGAGCTCTCCTTTTAGGGTTTGGTGATCTATTTCCACTCCAATATTTGCCGGACCTGGGTGATAGATGGGTATTCGCTTGCCCTTTAAACTTACTTGGTTCACTTGAAAATTTGTAGCGTAGTCAGTGATAAATGAATCTGAGCTTCTACTTTGATGTCTTTCACTTTGGATTCTGAGTAAATATAAAATATCTGACCCGTCCACAGCAGATTCTAGCTGGCCTAATCTTTTGACTTCACTGTGCTTACTACTGTCTGGCATAAATTCATCTGGTCCACAAAAATTGACTTTTGCTCCCCAGCTGATGAGAAGTGGCGCCAGGGAATTGACCACTCTAGAGTGGGCACAGTCACCTATAAAAGTGACTGTCTTACCTTTTGGATCCTCACCTAGCTCTATCATGGTAAAAAGATCCAGCAAGGCTTGTGTTGGGTGCTGATTAGATCCATCTCCTGCATTAATGATAGGGAGAGGGGAGTGCTTTTTAAACTTTGAAAATTCTCCACTATTGGGAGTTCTCATGATTAAAAGGCCATAGCCTTGGGCCTTCAAGGTCAAAAGTGTCTCTTCCAGATCTTCACCTTTTTTCATGCTCGATGACTCTGGGTTGATATCCACATAGCGGTAATCTAGATTTATAATTGATTTGGCAAAAGAGTATTTGGTTCTAGTAGAGTTCTCATTAAAAATTAAAGCGGCAGTAAAAGGGTTTGGGGAAAAAGAAGGGGGCTGTGTTTCGCTAGTTTTGAGTTTTTTAGAGAGACTTAGGAGCTGCTGGATTTGGCCCATTCCTAAGTCCTGAATATTTTCTAGGACTGTTGGGTACACTTATTAAGCGTCCTTATCAAAATGGAGAAATTCTCCAAGCTGCGTTTTTATAGATATAGCTTTTATCAGCAATTTTTACAAGGAAAAAAGCTCTTTTCCACATGTGGACGCACCGTACGCAGGTTGGGGAATGTACCCAGGGCAGCTCAATTGCAAATGGAGAAATCCCATTATAGTCTAGGCCTATGGAGCAGCAAAATAGTGCCGTAAAACAGGCTTACTTAAACGAGTTTAAAGGAAATCTTTTTGAGTTTTCTGTGGGCTCTTATTTGGCCAGGCACTATGGCCTTGAAAGTCAGTATCTAGAAGAGCTTGGTCCTGAATTCAGAAAGCAGTTGAAGGCCTATGAGCGCTTACTTCGCTCAAAGGATCCAGAGCTATTGAAGCGGATCCCACTTTTGGCGCGTGAAGTAACAAGCCGAATTTGTTCTCATGATCGTAGTGTTGTTAAAAGCATCCATCTAATTGGAAAGGTTGCAGGTGGCAAAGGCCACAGCTCTTTTGGTGAAGGTGATATAAGGATTGGTTGCGGTGAAAGTGGGGAGCGACTTTTAAGCATTAAGCTTTGTAAGAAAAATTCCTTCGTGAACACTAAAAGTGGTGGCATAAAGAGCTTTATTGAAAATTACTTCGCCACTGAGTTGGCCTTAAAGCTTCAGGCACAAATTGCTGACACACTTTCAAGCTCCTTTTTTCAATTGGGTGCTGAGTTCTACCAGTACTACGGCCTCGAGGGCTGGAATGGTGAATTCGATTCTGCGTGGGACGAGCTGTCACTTCCTACATTGCCGGGCAATTTACCGGCGCCGTTAAAAAAATTAATTAAAGAGCATTATCACCGAGTTATCAAAGAGGTTTACAATGCTTTTTTGGCCATATACCAAAATGACCCTGTCTGTTTTAAGAAGGCCCTAGGCCCACTGTGTGGCTTTAGTTTAGAAAATGTTGAACAAGTTTGTCTCTTTCACAGTGAAGACAAAAGTGGAAGGTACCTTCTGAGCTCTATTAAGAATATGAATTATTTGGATTTTCAAAATGCTCTTGCATCTGTATCCCTGGCGCCCTTAAAACCCAAACTTTCCTCTTTTGAGATCCTCTTGGGTGAGATGCGGCTGCAAATCAGGGTCAAGCCTATGAATAAATTCACCCAAATGGCGATGAAGGTAAATTGCTCTGTCAGATTTTAAAATGGGATAGGTATACGCCACTTGAAATTCAAACTGGGATCAGTATATTTCTTACTGGGCCTCTTTGCCTCTGTAGACAAATGCTTTAGACCTTACCTGGCTGATTTTGCTCTTGGCACTCTTAGTGATTTTTACATTTGAGTTTTTAGAGCTTTTGGCACTTTTATACATGCTGATCAGTGCCTTACCCAGGGCCTTTGCCATGATAGGAGGGACCGCATTACCAATTTGTTTCCACTGAGCGGCAACTGGGCCATGAAAAACAAAATCATTGGGAAAGCTTTGAAGTTTAGCAGCTTCCCTTTGTGTGAGATATCTATGCTCAGTAGGATGATAATAAGTGTAGCGGCTTGTTAATATAGTAGGAGAGGGCTTAAATCGATCAAGCCTGCAGTATTTGGTTTGTCTAAATCTTTTCTCTGGAAGCTCTTCCCAAACCACATCCAATCTTAGAGAGGGGGGGAGAAATGATTTTTCATCTTTTTGATAACGAATTCCTTGGCCTTCAGGAATTCTTTTGATTCTCTTTAGATCAAGTTTTGATCTGACACCAGCTGCACTCAGATCGTGATTGTAGATGTCCCCACTTGAGCACTCTAGGTCTTCTAACACCTCTCCAACCAAGGCCGGGGGTATATATTCATTATTTTTATAGGTGTCGTGGGTCTCAACTGGAAATTTGATTTTTGAAGACAACCGACTTCCAATAATGATTGTTCTTCTTCTTTTTTCAGGAACTCCGTAGTTTTGAGAGGCCATTACTTTAACATCCATGTGATAGCCCATGGATTCGAATTTTTTAAAAATATTGTTAAGGGTGGTTTCATTTTTTTTAGCAAGAAGGCCTGTAACGTTTTCCATGATAATAAAGTATGGCTTGGTCTCTTTGACGATTCTACAATATTCTAAGAAAAGTGAATTTCTCAAATCTTTTGGGTTTCCCACTCCTACTGTAGAAAATCCCTGACAAGGAGGCCCACCAACGACTACATGGACAGTTTTATTTCCCAGGTATTCTTTAAGGGTCTTTCCCTTTAATTTTTTTATATCGCCGCAGTAGGCTTTAGAGTATTTATGATTTTGTTCAAAGGTCTTCATGGCATGCTTATCTACATCAACGCCTAAAAGGCATTTGTGTCCAGCTAGTTCCATACCGCAGGAAAGACCTCCGGCGCCTGCAAATAGATCGATAAAGTTAAACTTCATTGTTGTTATCTCTAAGGGTTAGCAAAAGTAATTTTATCAAGAATATCGGAAATATATAGGCTTGTGAAGAAATATGATTTGAGGATTTAGGCTGCTTTCTTCGCACCGAAGTAGTGAAAGTTTAAAACGCTCTCATCACCTGCTCTATCGAGTTCATTTTCAATGAGAGAATAGCCATTTTGTCTCGATTTTATGACTGATTTATCTAGAGATTTTTTCCATAAAACCTCATTACTACTGGCCACAAGTAGGCTTCTATTTTCAAATTGAAAGATTTTTTTGATAAGAACTTCCTCTTCAGGTGATAATTCCCACGAAGGTTCCTCATAAAAGATGAACTCAGATGGCTTAAGCAAACCCTTGATTAGTGAGACCATATGTTGAGCTTTTTGGTCGAGTGCTTGAGGCAGGCTATCAAGGGCAGGAATTTTGGCCAATATTTGCTCTAGGTATATATTATTTGACTCAGCTATAAGTTGGTCAAAGCGATTTTCTTTTGTGCTCATAAAATCCGCTTCAATGGACTCTAAGAGTATATTTTCTTTGATAGTGATATCTCTAATAAGATCATTTTTTGGAGAGATATAGGAAAAACTAATGGGCTTAGGGGTGCCTAGATACCTCAGAAAATTCAAAAATAATTTGAGACCATTCACTTGGTTATTCCACGCCCATTTTTTCTTATCAAAAAAATAGGTAACCTTTTGGTCTGGTGATAGGGTACTTTTCAACATAGTTATCTTATCGATCTCAAAATAAATTGGATAAAGTTATTCTGCGAAAACCTTCATACAGGTAAATATTTCGTTTGTTAATTTGTGCTACCCCAGAAGTAGCTGCCTCAACTATAATACTATGATGGGTAGTGAACCAAAAAATAAAACCAACAAAAAAAGTCAGAAACCAAGTGTGACTGGAAAACAGCCTAATGAGACAAAGGTTCTCTTGTCTTTGACTGGGGGGATGGACTCTACTGTTGTGGCCTACTTACTCAACAAGCAAGGCTATAAGTGCATAGGTGTTTCCATCGTTTTTTTAGATGATAAGTTTGAGAGTTTTTTTACTCCATCATTTTTTAAACCCAGAAGCTATCAAAACCTTGAAAACCTGCAAACATTTTGTCAAAAAATAGGGATTCCTTTTTACGGAATACAGGCAAGCCGTGAGTATTTTGACTGTATTATTGAGCCAATGGTGGCAGCTAGGCTGGCGGGTGAGAGCTATCCACTTAGGTACGCTGAAAATAAGCTCATTATGAAAATATTGGCCGAAAAATCTGAAAAATTGGAAACAGATCTGATTGCCACTGGCCACTACGCGAAGATCCATCGAAATTTAGTGAAAAATGAATTTGCCCTTTTAACTGCCAATGATATTAAGAGTGACCAGTCCTATTTTCTATGCCAAACAGATGCAAGCCTTTTCAAAAAGCTGCTATTCCCTCTAGGGGATTTAAGAAAAACAGAGGTAGAAAAACTTCTCAAAAGTTTTGGACAAAAAATTGAAATTTATTCTGGAGAGACAGAGAGTATTTTTTTGGAAGGTAAGGAATTAGAATTCTTTAAATCTCAAAGTCCACCAGATCTTAGAGAGTCGGGAACTATTCATACAGAGGGTGGCGGAGCAGTTATTGGTGATCACCAGGGAGTCATTGAGTACGAAATCGGTCAAGAGAATCTTTCCACTGAAAACTTTTTTGGAATGGTTGATAAAGAAAATGTTGTAGTTGAAATAAATTCCATGGACCGAAAAATTGTAATTGGGCCACCTGACGAGTTTTTCTTTGATTGTTGTTCAATTGTAAATGTTTTCTTTGTCAAAGAGATTGATAAAACAAAGCCTATTGAAGTATTTATCCATCACATGGCCGATCAAGAAGAAAGAGAAATGTGCACGCTTTATTTTAAGAATAACAACTGTGCCTATCTTGTATTTAAAAAGCCTATTTATTCTATTACTATCGGAAAAGTGATTGTTTTTTACAATAAGAGTGGAGGCGCCTCACACTTAATTGGAAGTGGGGTTGTGTATGATAATGGGGATTTTTCCCCCATCAATAGAGTCGAGAAATATGATGAGCCTGAGTATGATACTGAAGGAAAAGTTGTTAGAACACCCCCCAAAGAGTTTAAATTTTAAATACCTTGTTGTTTCAATTATCACCATTTGTTTGCCGTGGACTTTACAGTCAAAACCCATTAAATCAATAAGTCAGTTAAAGAGCATGATAAGGCGTTCTAGCTCAAAAAAAATTGAATCAACTTTGAGGGAGTTCGTGAATTGCTGTTCTCCCAATAGAACTGTTGGAACTAAGGGTCACAAAATGGCCATTGATTACCTTAAGGAAAAAATTAGTTCATTTGACCCTGAAAATGAAGGTGTATTAAGTGTGCAAGAATTTGTGCCACAGATTAGTTTAGCAAAGAAGATGTATCGCAGTGATTGGGCGGCTTATAAAAAGTCCAATCAAAAAATGGCCGGAACAGTGGAATATGAAAGGTGGAAGAGTTTTAGTTTTAATATGGTCAAATTTTTAGATAGGTACAAAAAGTTTAAGGCCCACAATCTGATTTGGGAAATTAAAGGAAGCGAAACCCCTGAGGAAATTTTTGTGATTGGAACAAATTTCGATAATATAGTTGTGGATAAAAACCTGAGGGTCCCTCTTTTAAATGAAAAAGGTCAGGGAGCAGATGATAATGGCTCAGGAGTAAGTCTTGCTTTAAAAATGATAGAGTTTTTCTCAAAAAATAGACCCAAGAAAACTTTGAAAGTGGTCTTCTTTGATTTTCAAGAATTGGGATTTCTCGGATCTCGCCACTTTGTCTCTAATCTTTCAAAAGAATTGAAAGCAGGAAAAGGCAAAAAATTCTTGGGAAGTATTCATCTTATTATGCTCGGTTATGACTCAAAAATGAGGGATCAGAAAAAAAAGCTTCTCAACATGGAACTTCATGGTCAAAGGCCAAGTGCAAAATCTTTTGAGGCAGAAAACAAGCTAGCTATTAAATTGCAGGATTACGGGAAAAAAATGGGACGATCCATAGACTTTAGCTACAAGAAATCTGGTTTTGGGATTACAGACTCAGTAGCTTTTTGGGAAGAGCATTTGCCTTCGGTTGTTTTTACACAAAACTGGGCGGACGACCCTAATACTAAGCGTCATCACACCTCCAATGATTTTGCAGAAACCCTTAACTTCAGGACCCTTAGGGAATCATTTGTCTATATTACCGGTGCTGTCGCTGGGATTTTAAACGACCTCTAAAGCACTACGATCATTTTACAATTAATACATTGCAGGGTAAAAGGTGTCATGAATTTTTCACCTAAAAAACCATCAACAATAGTCGTCGGAATGAGCGGAGGAGTGGACTCCTCGGTAGCGCTGGCACTACTGAAACAAAGAGGTCACAAGGTGATCGGCCTTTTTATGAGAAATTGGGAAGAAATTGGTGAGGATGGGGTCTGTACTTCTGAAGCAGACTACCGTGATGTAGTGAGCGTCTGTGAAAAGTTAGATGTGCCCTATTACAGTGTCGACTTTGTTAAAGAGTATAAAGAGAATGTTTTTGATTCATTTGTGGAGGAGTTTAAACTTGGCCACACCCCTAACCCAGATGTTCTTTGTAATCGTGAAATTAAATTTAATGTATTTTTTAAGATGGCCATGGATCTAGGGGCAGATTACTTGGCCACAGGTCACTATTGCCAACATTTAAAAATAAATGGCAGATCGACTCTTGCAAAGGGTCTGGACGCTAATAAAGATCAAAGTTACTTTCTCTACACTATGAAACAGCAGGTTTTAGAAAAAGTAGTTTTTCCCATAGGTGATCTCGAAAAACCTGAAGTTAGAAAGATTGCCCTCGAATTAGGCCTTTCCACTTCAAAGAAAAAAGACAGCACAGGAATATGCTTTATCGGTGAGAGGAATTTTAAAAACTTTCTCTCACAGTACATAAGCTTTAAGCGTGGCCCTTTTAAAACGCTGGATGAAACTTCTGTGGGAGAGCACTCTGGGGCGAGCTTCTATACCATTGGACAAAGAAAGGGGCTTGGTCTTGGAGGGCCTGGACTACCTTGGTTTGTGGTGGGCAAGGATGTGGACACTAATACTGTCTATGTTGAAAGAGGAGGGGACCATCCAGCCTTATTTTCTCAGTCCTTAACCGGAATGGATGTTAGTTGGGTAGGGCCTGCACCTGAGCTTCCCTTGAGGTGCATGGCGAAGGTGAGATATAGGGGGAGTGATATCCCCTGTGTAGTCAAGCCTTTAAATGATAGCAAAATTGAGGTTAATTTTGAAGCACCTGTTAGGGCGATCGTTTCAAGGCAAAGTGTTGTTTTTTATAAGGATAACGAATGTTTGGGAGGAGCTATTATAGATTCTCCCGGTGAGAATTTTTATCAATCGGGGAGGAGCTCCCTACCAAAGATCGTCCCGATTCAAGTCTAGTCCCTTATCTTTTGAAGCTTTCTCTTCGAATGCGATACACCCTTGTGGCGTAGTAGTTTGAACAACCACCGATGGCATTTGTGAGGTTTTAATTCCATATTGCTTACATCCACGGGGGAAGGCATTTTCGTAAGTGACATAGTAGTGCTTACATTTCAGGCAGTTGACTCTCTTCTTTTCCATTAGCTCCTCCTTGGGTACACCTTATTATGCATAAAATTTGAACATATTTGAAGATAATCCATAATTTCCGGCATGTAATTACAGTATGTTAGGTGCTAGTAAAATTATTATACGCAAAGGCAGCAGGCACTATTTGTAATTTTTATCAAAACTTACACTTTTATTTCATTTAACTCCGCAGAGTGGTTAAATATGGATGTGCACCAATTCTAGTTGTGGGGCGAGTAATTTTTATTACAAGCTCTATTGCTCTTTGATAGAGTTAAAACTAGACGTTGTTAGAAAGTGCATAAGGAGCGTGTTTTTTGGATAATACGACGACAGATAAGTCGAGAGCAAGGTTTCAAATCGTTGATAACGGTACCTTAGTTGAAGGTGTTGAAGGACTTTTTGAAACAGATGTGAAAGACTATAGAGACCTTATAGACAAGGGATTATCCTTTAGTGATGACCCTCTATCTGAGCTCTTATCTGAATACGACATTGACGGTTCCCAAGTTTCAACTAACAAAAGCAAGATGAGCGATGACTTGGTGTCAAAAATTGATGAAATCAATTGTAGCTCTACAGAGACAAAAGATTTGGCCGGTTTAAAGTCATCTCTCAAAGATAAGCTATCACTTCTAAATGAAGCTGTTTCACGGCTTAATTACTATCAAAATGATATCGAAAACTATCTAGCAATAGATTAATCACAGCGAGCATTTAATGTATTTTTTCTGGCCAATCAAATCATGATCAGGCACTATTTCGTCTCAAATTATTGAATGCCCAAGCTGGCACCCTCAACCCAGTTTGGATAGTATTTTGATCTTTGTAATTATTTTTATCAATGCCCAGGTGGTGGAATTGGTAGACACGCACGCTTGAGGGGCGTGTGGAGCGATCCGTGCTGGTTCAAGTCCAGTTCTGGGCACCAAATAAAAAAAGCCAGACCTACGGTCTGGCTTTTTTATTTGGTGCCACTGCAGCCTCGATGAAACATGCCGGTGGCATGTTTCAATTTGAAGTCAAGCACTAAGACACTACATCTTATAGAACCGAGGTCGTGGCCGTTACCCAACTCGGCTAGAAGGACACACACGAGCCTAGCTAGCCGCACAGAATACGGTAAAAGTGAAAAAAGTGAGCCAGCTTCAGCAACCATCTACGCAAAGCTCAAACCACCTTACTCTATAAGACAGCTATCCATAAAAAAACGAATTGCAACAAGTTTACTGAATAATACAGAACGAATTAAAGCATGAATTTTTATACATTTGATCGAAAAAGCGACGCAGTGCCAGCCTATACTATTTTTTAGCTTTTTTCTTTTCTGCTTTTATTTTTTTCTTTTCTTTAATACCAATCTTTTTCTTATCCTTATTTTTAGCCTTATCCTTGCCGCCCTTATCTTGCCCCTTGGCCATTTGTTACTCCCTTTATTTAAGTTTCTTCAGAACATAGATTAGGTCGTTACAGTCCATAATACAAATACCTAATCCCCGCGTACGAGAAAACGAGAAAAAGTGAAACTCACCCAATCCCGGTGCTTGATTATCGGTGAAACCACTCCCAGGTGAGCGACATTGCAGGCACTGCTCAATGAGGATCTTGAAAGATCATTTTGGACAATTTGGGAAATAACTCCATCCAACATCAGACGGCCTTCTTTTTCAATAAAAACAGGTCCTCCACTGTCTCCATAACAAAATATACTATCGTTAACAGGACTGACATACATGAGAAGTTCAATATCATCTAGCTGGTTCATATCAAAAACTTTATTGTATTTTTGGAATTGGACCTCTCCTAATTTTAAGGGGATCATCTCTTCCCAATTTCCATTTTCAATGACGTTCTTTATCCTTCTATTCCTACTAGCTAAAAGGTCATCTAGGCCCATTTGCTCATTGCCCGTCATCCCATACCCTAATATTTTCAGCCTAGGAGGATTCTTATAAGAATCTGTAGGGTGTCTCTGCGTATTTAATGGAGACGGTCTTACCATGCTATCGTGGTCTAAAATCATTAGTGCAACGTCATTAAACATAGTGGGACTAGGGTATTTGTAAGTTAAAATGATTTGAAAAATTTCGCGACTTGAGGGCAGAAGAAATTTCATTTCTGTAGATTGTTTATTTCCCACCAGGTGATCAGTACAGTGATCAGCAGTTATAATCAAATTTGGTGCAATTAGAGTCGCTGAACAAGATCCTCCCGAAGAAAGAACTAAGTAACCAACTGTAGGAAATGAATGACCTGAGACAACTACTCCATTTCGAATGGCTAGTACGCTAAATGAGTTGGTGAGAAAAAATAGAAATATTAGAAAATTCTTCATCTTTTTTCTCACCGTTTCTTTTCACATAAAAAATATGAGTTAGTTGCCTATCTCTGAGTGTCCATAAAATAATAATCGGTACCTGTATAATGATATAGAACCGGCTCTAGCTTGCCTTTTTCGTCGAGACAATATTCATTTAATAGGCTCATTAAAGTCCTCTCTTCTGTTACTTCGTATTGTTCAGCAGTTTTAGAGGCCAAAACGATGCCTTCATCTGCCATATGAACAGTGCAAACACCACTTTTTTCGATTGCAAATGCACTTGTTGATAATCCTAAAAGGATCGCAAAAGTTAAAAATTTCATAATAGTTTCCTTGTTTAAGTTGTTTTCTATGAATTCTCATTACGATAAATTGTGAGCACCATAGAGTTTTTATTTATTGTAAGATGTTTGTGATTTTAAAAAATGGAGAAATGTTGGAAAGCATTGCGAGTTTTCATAATGCCTTGGAAAATTAAATATTTGGAGGTGTCTATTTTTTTGACATATAATATATTCTTGATTTGGAAAAAAATAATGAATACGATTTACCTGGAAACAAGATCATCCACCGCCTCTTCCAACTTTTGGAAAATCTCTTCCTTGGCCACTGTAAAAGCACCAGTATGACCACCCTCAAAATCATTAAATTCCACGTATAGGCCTAATTCACCTAACTTATCTGCCGTCTGTTTTGCATTTTGAAAATGTAATACGCTATCGGACTTTCCATGAAAGGCGATCACTTTGGTGGAGGTATCCGGTTCAAGTTCTTCGTTAGAAAAAAGATTTAAGTCTAATAATCCAGATAGGGGGGAAATATACGAATATGAGCTGGGATAATTGGCCGCTAAGTAATAGCTCATTACCGCTCCTCCAGAAAAACCTAATACTATAGGATCAGAAATTGTTGGATACCTATACCTCAATGTTTCAATGATTTGATGTATTTCTTCTCCCGTTTTCTTTGTCTCACTGGATTTTCTTATGGGCCAAGCACTTCCACCGATTCGACCACCATTGTATTTTATGGGTCCTTTAATGAGGATTATGCGTGCAGGCCTGGGAAAACCTTTCATAAATGTATCGTAAAATGCACTTGGTGTATCACCATTACCGTGAAGGGCCACAATCATAGCGAGTTTGCTCTTTTTTTTATCTCCCTGAGTGACATGAAGGATATAAGAAAACTCACTTTCGCCCTCAACTCCTTTTACCTTTAAGGAGTCCTCACGAAAAAACCAATATGATCCAGAAACGATCAAGATCAGAAGCAAAAAATTATTCACCTTTTATCCTCATTCAATAGGCCTCGGCAAAAGGTGGCTTTAAGTACTGAACGGTCTCCAGCAAAAACTAATGTGCTCAATATTTTGTTAAGAGGTTTACCCGAAATGACGGCAGAGTTTTTATCTATAAGAACTCCATTAAATGGTTTCCCGATTTCAAAGTAATCCCCATCTTTCTTACCCATTGCTTTAAGGCCAGCTTTTATGGATTGATGAAATAAGATTGATCCACTGTCATCACCCGAATTTTCACATAAGGGGTTACGGCTGCGAGACTGCAGGCGCTGAGTATATTCAAGCCAGCGCAATTCTTCCATCGGAGTTAAGCCTATATGGCTATCAGTTCCTATGGACCACTCACCACGAATTTTAGTGTAGTCAGTAAGGGGAAATATGCCATCACCTAAATTGGCCTCAGTTGAAGGGCAGAGGACCACATTTGCACAAGATTCCACAATTGAATTGCACTCTGCTTCATTGACATGAGTTGCATGAACAAGATGCAAAGTGGAATCAACTTCGTTATTTTCAAATAACCATTGCACGGGACGTTTTCCATAGAAGTCTTTGCAGTCCTCAACTTCACCGACTTGCTCGGCAATATGGATATGCTTTGGAAGCTCGCTAGGAGCTTGTTTAAATGTAGCTATAATATCTTCACCGGATACAGCTCTTAATGAATGAATCCCTATACCGTGATTAACATTTTCGTAATTTTTGGCATGTTTTTCAACCTGTTCAACCAAGCGGAAATAGTCGTCAATAGTTTTTGAAATAAATCGTCTTTGATTTTCTAGAGGGTCTTTTCCAAAACCACCTTTTTGATAGAAGATGGGAATGAGAGTTAATTCGATATTGGCCTCTTTCGCGGCTTCCATTAAGCATAAACTCATAAGAGCTGGGTCATTGTATGGTTTTCCATTGGTATCGTGATGGAGATAGTGAAACTCAGCAATTGAAGTGTAACCCACTCGAGTACATTCTTTGTAAAGCTTTGTGGCCACCTCCTTCATTTTGTCAGGACTCATGGAAAGGGCCAATTTGTACATCTCTTCTCGCCAACTCCAGAAATTATCTTTTGAATGGTCTCTAAGGTTTTCGGTCAGGCCTGCAAAGGCGTATTGAAAAGCATGAGAGTGTGAGTTTTGGAATCCTGGGATCAGATAACCTTCTAGATCCACAGCTTCTGGAATTGGGGTTGATGACAATTTTTGGACTATGCCTTCATCGTCTACCTCAATATATGCAGGGGATAGCCACTCTTTGTTTAAAAGTAAATGATCAACTTTCCAAACTTTCATACTTTTCCTCATTTATTTTTCAAGCTCTAAAATTAATTTCTTAAACATTGCCCTTAACGTCTTGCGAACACAACTTGCTTTTTCTAGTGAGTACTCACAACTATCTTCGTCCATATAGATCTCTTGAACCATCTCTAGCTGTAGAGCATGTACACCGTTTTGAGGGTTGCCAAAATACCTTGTAAGCATCCCCCCTTTAAAAGGGTGATTGTGAGAAACTTCATATTCACTATTTTTCAAGGCCTCGAGTGCAGTGGAAATTAAATTTGGATTTGCAGTTACTCCGTCAAGATTACCAAGAATTAAATCAGGAAATGGCTTGTCTTGAATGGACTTCACCATGCGCTTTATGGAATGGGCATCGAAAAAAAGAGCACTTCCAAATTCATCTACAAGGGAAGCTAGCTCAGTTTCAATCTTTTGATAGTAAGGATGGTAATATTTCTCAAGCCTTCTTTTTACTTCTGATTGATCTGGTTTTTCATTTTTATAAATGGCCTCTCCTGCAAATGTCACGGCGGGAAGTAGAGTCGTTTCTTTTCTTCCATCAGAGTAAAGTGAACTTGAATCGACTTGTCTGTTTAAATCAATAACATAGCGACTATAATTTGCTTTGATCAAAGTTATCCCAAGCTCAGCTGCAAAATCGTAGAGTTGATGAATATACCAATCAGTATCTTCAGGATGTTTGGTGAATTTATCTTGAAATTTGTCTTTAACTTCATCAGGGAAATCCACTCCAGAGTGTGGCGCCGAAATTAGAATGGGCACTTTTTTGGAGGAAGGTCTTGTAAGCTTGAATAAATCCATTTTCTAAGTCCAATTTGATTCTAAGTATGCCATTAATAATTGTGTAGAAAGTATGTGGCATCATAAATTATTGGTTGTAATAAAAATATATTTTTCTATTTGGAGTCATTGCTCGGGCCATTAATGCTATTGACGCGCAGCGCTTGAAACGGGTTTTTCCTCCAACTACTTGAGTTTTGTCGTGTCACTTTTTTTTCGCTGTTCGAAATTATTGGGTTGTGAAAATAATGTTATTTTTTCAAGTTTAGACATATTCAGTAACTAAAATGCTATCAAATTCTCAAATAAATAATACAAAGGAAACGTAAATGACAATCGGCCAAGTAATGATTCATGTAACAACCCTAGATAAGGCCAGGGCATTTTACATCGATACCTTAGGCCTAAAGGTTAAGGCAGATCTCTCAAGTGAGCTTGGCATGTTAATTATGGAAAATGAGGGCTGTTTCTTCACTATCCATCAAGGATACAAGCCAGCTGTTGTTGCCTTTGAACAGTGTAAGACGGCGATCATTTTAAAAGTAGATGATATTGAAAAATCAAAAGCTGAGCTTACTGCAAAAAATGTAGAAATGTACGGTGATATTAATGAGACTCCTGTTCATCGTTATCAAGTGATCAAAGACTTTGATGGCAACTGGATTGAAGTGGCACAGTTTAAGTCCTAGAAGTGAGCTAGAGCCAGAACCTAAGAAAGGCAAAAAATCCGTCAGTATCGGCCCAAAGAGTTCCCGTTTGATTAAGTCCAGGTCTTTTGGCGCGGGCCCTTTCAACTCTAGCAGTCAGTGAGAGGTTTGATCCAAATTGATACCTGGCCCCGATGCCGTGTCTAAAGTAGCCATCATCTTTATAGCTTCTGCTCAGTAGCAGTAAATCGTACTTATAATTTAATTGCAAAGTAGGAAGGATTTCGTATTTTAGCTGAAGGTAATACCCCCTTGAAAATTGATTGTTGACGGCATCACGATAAGCTTGGTTAGCAGTGACATCGATAAACTTGGCGGAGATATTAGAATTTCGATCAGTATTATAAAATCTGGCGTCAACGATTTCGCCTAAAATAGAAAGTGGCACCACTTTATCTGTGATGGAGTGGAGATCAATGGCACTATAGAGACTCCACCCATAGGGGGATCTTCCCTGTGATTTCATTCTGGTGTATTCAGAAATCCAGCTGGCCCCCAGTAAAAAAGGAAGAGAGTTTGGGTTCCACCTAAGGTTTCCAATTACGGCGTAGGTTTCATCATCGGTGTTGAAGGTGGTATTTCTAAATCCATTTGTAACGGCCAAGTCGTAATGGGTTACTTCAAAGGGATCACCTGAGATCACTCCACCCATGGAAAAATCTCTGTTCCAAGTAGTCATGGTTTGAAGTTTTGTATAGGTCCGGTGCTCATCAGTGAAAAGACCAAAGGGCGGTGGGAATTTTCCAAACATGGCCGTGGTGAAAAACCCTTCAAGCTCTGGATCTGAAAAAAGGAGATAGGTATTTTTTGTACCTGATGAGAGTTTTCCAAAATCGTGAGAGACAACCACATTAGTATTAAGTTTATTGTGCTCTCCCGCTTCAATGACTGGAATATTGAGTGAGCCAGCTGCAGTCATAATAGATAGACCATTTACGCCCTCGCTATTATCTCCCTCACGTCTGACAAATATTGATCTCATGTCACCATAGTAGAGATCACTTGAAGTGCTAAGAGCAAGGCCCTTTCCCCTTGAACCAAATACCTTCCCAAATATCTTGCGGTGTCCTCCGCCCATGGGGTTTACATGACAATTAATGCAAGTCAGTTTTTCACGAACGGCGTACTCAGGTCTGGCATGGGCGATAGTGGGCATTAGTAATGCTATGAAAAATAGTAACTTCACCTTAATATCCTCATAGCTTTATTTGCACTTGCTTTGACTAGAAAAGTAGCTGGCCAGGTTTTTTATTTCTGCATCTGTAAGAGGGCCTGCGACGCCTTTCATGAAGGCACTATCTCTTTTGCCACTTTTAAAATTGCTTAAGCTTTCAAAAATATATAGGGCCTTTTGGCCTTCTATTTTTGGTGCTCCCATTCCATTGCCATCTGAGTGGCAACCCATACACATTGAGCTTTTGGCCTTTCCACTGGCGATGTCGCCCTTGATGGGGTCCGTTGCTTTTCCCCACTGACAGGGATCAGCACTTGTGAGATAGCTCACAACTTGGTCGATCTCTTTATCTGTAAGGGCCTTTGCCACTCCATTCATAAGGCCCGCTAAATTGTCGACTCGCACGCCATCTTTAAAGGCTTGCAGTTGAAGTTTTAGATAGTCACTGGTTTGTCCGTTTAGCAGGGGATAGAAGGCATCAAGACCCGCTTTTCCATGGCAATTAAAACAATTTGTCACGGCCAGTTTTTCACCGTGTGACTTATAGACTTTTTTAGGAATTTTTAGTTCAGGCTTTTTGGCTTCTCCGCTTGCGTCTTTAGGTGCACCTGCTGCAATCCAATCTTTAATTGTGGACTTTTCCTTTTCGCTTAACTTCCCAATCATTGGCATATCTTGTTTTACAAAAAGTCTGTCTTCAATTTTTTTTAGTGAAGTTATGACAGTGTCATAGTCAAGCCAATTGGGAAGCCCGGCACCTGTGTGGCACTGACTACACTTTTCTTTAAATATAGGAAATATAGTATTATCAAAATCGGCAATGGAAAATGGACTGAGACCAGGAGAGCTGGAGAAATTTTCACCGGTGAGAGCTTCAACTTTCATATGTCCACTGGGGCCACATGAATATAACAAAGATAGGAAAATGAGAGTGATCAAAAACCTCATGCTAGCACCTTTAGAGAGAAATAATTCCTTGCATTATATTTGTTATATATACTAAAATTTTTACATCCTATCCGTGAGCTAAATCACATTGCAGCTCACAAATATTCTTTTTTTATGGTTTTACTGGCCTTTGACTTCAATGAGGCTGCCATCGGGGTCTTTAACGAAGAACATCTTGTCCCCAATAATCTCTGAAACAAGCTTCTGTCGGTCATTTAAAAGGCATTGATAAAAGCTTTTGAGGTCTTCAACTTCTACAGCAAAATGATTACTTCCACTGCCTCGAAGGGCCTCAACTAGTTGGCCATTTTTTTTGCCGTGGCCACTTTCTAGAGAGTCGGGCCTAAGAACTTCCAGTGAAAAATTACCATTACTGAGTAGGGCACCAGTAATTTCTAATTCTTTTTTTTCAAATTTTTTGACGACTTCGAGCCCAAGGTATTTTTGATACCAGTCAAGCGATCTTTCTAGATCGCTTACACTGATTCCGATATGTAAAAGCTGAAAATTTGCGCTCATGTTTTTTCCTATACTAGCGGTTGTTTTCATTTTTTAGTGTCAGGTAGTAATCATGGGCGGCCCTAGGATTTTCATTTTCATGAACCACTTTTCTCACTGCTTGAATCATTGCTACTGGGTCTTCTGATTGAAAGATATTTCTTCCCATATCAACGCCAAGGGCCCCCGCTTGAATCGCCCGATAGGCCATATCAAGTGCATCGAGCTCAGGCAGTTTTTTTCCACCAGCAATAACAATAGGTACAGGACAAGCGGCAACAACAGTATCAAAATCTTTTTCCACAAAGTAGGTTTTTACATAGGTACATCCAAGCTCAGCAAGCATTCTTGTAGCGAGTCTCATATACTTGGCATCTCTAACAAGCTCTTTTCCAACTGCCGTGACCCCTAGAGTGGGGATACTGGCCTTGTTGCCCATATCAATTAATCTAGTCATGTTGTGGATGGATTTACTTTCAAACTCACCGCCAACAAAAACCTGAACGGCCATGGCAGAAGCGTTGAGCCTGATGGCCTCATCAATATCAATGGCAAGCTGCTCATTGGATAATTCTTTTAAAATACTAGGCCCGCCACTTGCTCTAAGGACAATCCCTTTATTGTAAGTTGCAGGAATAGTCGTTCTAAGAATTCCCCTCGTTAGCATTAGTGTGTCAGCATATTCAATCAGTGGAAGAATGGTGACATCAATTCTTTCAAGACCTGTAGTGGGACCTTGAAAATATCCATGATCAAAGGCAAGCATGACAGTTTTTCCAGACTTGGGATCGAATATATTGGAGAGACGATTTTTCATTCCCCAGTCATAAGAGTTGGATCCTTTAAGGAAAAATCCCTCATTTTTGGGTTGTATATCAGTGTAGAATTGCTTCTCTTTTTGAGTGTGGTCCGCTTCAGGCATCTAAGGCTCCTTGATAAACTTTTATGAGGAAGAAATATAACCTCAGTGTCAGAGAAACGGTACCAAAAAGCATTGCGGCAAAGGTTAAGGAGGGGAGTTTGAAGTGCATCACCTAACGCACCCTGAGGCAATTCTTCCAATATACAAACAATTTTTATTTTTTATCTAACCAGCACAGATGTTTTAGCTAAATATCTTGTGCATTTTTGTCGAATACCTAGTTGAACAATCCATATTATAAAGAGAGAGCACTATGAAAATGGCCAATCTATTTTTATTTACACTGGTTTTTATGGCAGGACCTAGTTCAAGTTTTGCTCTATCAATTGCCCCTTACGTAACAGTGACTCCCACTGACGATCAAAAATATTCAAGAACTAATCAAACCTTTTTAGATGAGTTTCTTGTAAACGGGTGTGGAGATGTATGTCTTAAATACGACATCAATATAGTTGTTCTCACTAGAAATGCAGGAACTGATGATTCTTCTGTGGAGATTTACAAAGACGTTGTAGACAAATTCACCGACGACTTTAGAGGAGTTGATGGCCAGAAGATCTTTCATTTTAATCTAAAAAATTATCAAAGTCGTCCTTCACCTAGGAGTCTCAGGAGAATGGGGTCAGACTGTAAGGCCTTGGTACAACAAGGTGATAAAGATGAGTACCTCAGCACCTCTGACTGGGCCGACATAATCGCTGATTGTGAGAATGATAACTACAATGACCCAGATGCAATTAATGTTTACATCTATGATGCCTGGGATGACTCCAGCGGGGACTCGGCCACAACAGGTAGAGGAACCAGAAATAGCGGTAATGAATATCGCGGTTATATACTACTCGATTACAAACGTGTGGAGAGTGGGGCCGGAGGTGGAAGTAACCAAGCCGCGGAAGTGCATGAACTGGGCCATGCCTTTGGTCTAGGTCATTTGTGTACTGCTGCTGCCAAATCCTCAACAACAAGCTCCACCAATATTATGTCTTCAGGAAATAGTGTCAGTAATGATGGAATTGATGAAGATATTAGCTATAACTGCCCAGGCTCTGGGGGGAAAAGAGACATCGGTTTTACGGCAGAGCAAATGCTGACCATCCTTGACCAGGCCTTAGTGCATATAGATGAATGGAATGATGAGATTTACAAAGGTTTAAATAAAATAGATGTCACTGATGCTAGATTTAGTCCCTAAGAAGCGAGAGAAAATATGTTCAAGGCAATTTTGTGTTACGTTCTGATTTTCACTATGGTAAGTGCTCAGGCAAAAATTCCCATAGGTGAGTCCAATATCAATTACACTGAAAGTGTCAGTCAGCTAGTTGCCAAACAAATTGGTCAAAAAATCAAATTGGTATTGGAAGACTATAATAAGAAAAGAGACAACCCCAATGCCTATACCCAAGATATTTACAATTATTACAAAGGTCATGGAGTTGATGAGAAAACACTGAGTTCTATTAAAAGTATGGTATCGCGAGTAAAACGATTGCCTAAATTGAGTTTTGAAAAAGGGCGCATTGTTTCTAGGTTTAAGAATTTTAAAATTGAACATAGCTTAGTTGAAAAAAAACAAATCTTTATTAACGGCAAATCTTTTAGATTTTCGACAGCAAAGAATATAAAATTTGATTTAACAAGGCTTCATAACTTTTTGGAAGCAAACTTTTCCAAAAAGGTGGGTATGTTTGATGATCTTTTTATGAGTCAAGCAATTGCCGCAATTCCTCTCGCTATTTATGCATTAGTAGTAATGGCAACCATTATAGGGTCCTGGGCCATTTCATTAATTATAAGCGGGGATGAAGAAGCAAAACCCCAAATCAATTATTCAAAATTAAAAAAAGAGATTGAAAAAGGACTGCAGCCCACCTGTGACAAAGCGAGAGAAAATGCTGCGCTTGTGACATCACCCCATCGAAGTGGACAAGTTATTAATAAAATTGGTGGTGCACCTTCCTTGGGCTGGAGCCCAGAGAGTCTGGCCATGTTTCAAGATTTTGGGGGGGTTGGATTTGAAGCGGAGTCAATGGCCTATCTTTTAAAGAAAATAGATATCGATTTCTCAGACTGTGACAGTGTTGCGAGCAGTGTACTTAAGCTTGATGATGATGAATATGATGAGTTTTGTGGAAGTGAAGGTGTTTATACTAAGTATTTGAGCTGCGTTGAGGAATTTAGCAGTCATGTAACAAGCATAGATATTATTCATGATTGGGGGGGAGGCATGGGAGTTTCAAAACGCCCTTATGGTGTAAATCAAAATGGCCACCTAACAACTGATAACGATAGTTGGGTTTTCGAGGAATAGAGATTTACCATCTATTTGTATGAAACCCCAAGAAGTTTACAGCGACAACTTTGTAGTATGGCTCTGTACGATTTTGGTAGTTAACATTCCAACTTAAATTCACATTGTAGATCATAATTGAGTTGGTACTTAGGACTTTGATAATACAACTTCCTACAATTAGCTGTGAATCCACTAGTCTTTTTTCTACACAGTGAAGATCTTTTTTTATGGGTCTAACTTGGACTGAATGAAGATCTTGTATTTTAGTACTTATTTGACTCCAGTTATTTTCAGCCGTGATGATTGATTCGAGCTGGACTTTTGCTTGTCCAAAAGAAGAAGTAGTAGATAGAAGTGAGATTATCATCACAAGAAATTTCATGGGCATTTTCTCCGTTTTTTTGAGGCACAATAAAATTTGTACCTCGTGTAGTCAACGAGAAAGACAGTAGTTAGTGTTATTTAAGTGTGGCAACGACTGGGCAGTGGTCACTTACCTCTTGATAAGAGATGCCTAGCTCATCAGCTCGTGAGGTCTTACATGCAGACTTCTCACAGTGAGACTTTACGCTAATGGAGTGAGACTTGAAACTATTGTAGAATTCCTGGCTGATCATGACGTGATCGAGTAGGGATTTGTATTCCTTGCCATCATTTCTTCCACCCCACCAGTAGGACGAGCATTTTATTTGAGAGGCCATATCAACTAGGCCATTGTCAGAAACAAAATCCACAAACCGGGCGTAATACTTATCTTTTAATAAGTAGTGAGTAGTGTTTAAGTCTCCCATCATGACGATATTTTTTTGGCCGTCTCTTTTAAGGGATTCAACAATTTGTGTAATGAAGCCATACTGCTTGAATCTGACATCGGCATTTTGTGGTCTGCCACCGGCCTTAAGGTGGAGAGAAAAGGCCGTGAATTCAGTACTGTCACTTTTTATTTTAAATTTTCCAATAGCTGCTGGTCTAAGTCCTCTTCCGCACTTACCACCACCAGAAACGCTATTGTCTTCAATGAATTTTAAGAGTTCTAATTTGCTGGTTCTGTATACAAAACCCAGTTTCTGGCGACCAGCTCCACCACAGGTAGAAAGGCTGACACTAAAGTTAGGAAGTCTTTTTTTAACAAACGCTTCAAATATATCACCTTGAACGATTTCTTGAACGGCGATCAAATCGGCATTTATGCCTTTGATAATTTTTGCCAGCTCACTTTTATTAGTGGGGATGTCTTCCCTCATGTCGTAATCAAAATTTCGGATATTGTAGCTAGCGAAGATTAAAGGTTCTTTTGCGCCAGCAAGTGTGGATATCAACAAGGCAAATGATATAAAGAGTTTCTTCAAAACGTCCCATCCATTAGTAGAGCTAATCTGTCGTATAAGTTTCAGACAAAATTCATGGGTTGGCAACAGGGAGCGCGGCTAAAGTAAGTAAGTTTTTGTTGCTGCAAGGTGATGTTTGACGCATCTTAATGAAGACGCGTAGCCGTGGAAGTAGGCCAAATAATTAAAAAATGATTTAGAGCTTTAGATTTAGTAGACGAATTTTTTTTCCACCGGGTGACTCTTAGCGTCTCCTGGTAGAGTTAAGGCCTTGAGCTCCTGGATGTTAGTGTATCCATCTTTATCAGAGTCTAGGTCTTCAATGTCTTCAAAAGAGTACTCACCGTCTCTCCAACCAGTATTAAAATAAGCTTGGCCGTAGGGGTTGTGCTCGTCTTGCTTAGGAATATGGCAAATAAAGCAGGATTTTAAGTTCTTTAAGACTTTTGCTTTTTTCCATTTAGGATACTTCTTTAGGAAATCGGCCAAATGAGCCGGTCCAGCAAAAGTAGCAGTAGGAATAATACAAAAGAGTGCCAATATAAGAAGAGTTTTCATGCGCCATTTTTATCACAGCAAGTTTTATAGGTAAAGCTTCCCATGCTGCCGCAAGGTAGTGGTAGTATGTGAATGACTCACTAATTACATTTTTATTGGCGAAGCCTAATGGTGCTGCACCATAGTTGGTTTAAAGTTTATGAGAAAAGTTTGTCGTTGCTCTGCACTTTTTCAAAAGTGGTGATCCATTTTTGAGTGCCTGTGAAACATCCACTTAACTTGTCCCCAGCTATTTTTTTCATTAGACTTGATACATTAAAAATTTAAATTTGGGGGAGTTATGATGAAATGGATTTTTATCTCACTACTATCGAGTACAGTTTTTGCAACCACGCCTAACTATTCAGGACAAATTATAGAGTTTGACAGTGGGGCCATGAGACCTAGCTGTGAAGAAAGGGGAGTGGAGACAATTAGAAAGCTTGCCTTCACAGATATTAAAAATTTAATTAATCAAATCAAGCAAAGAATGAGTGACCCAAAAAAACCAAGTGGCTATGATCTTCATCTTTGGCAAATCCTTGAAAGAGCTCAGTGTATTGATAGGCTTCTCCCTAAAGTAAAATTTAATTGTGAGAATAAAGGAAAGCTTTGCAAAGACGGCAAGGCCTCAGCATGGGTGAGTTGGATTTTTGGAAAAATTAAACTTTGTGATGTGTACTACACTTACACACAGAAATATCAAAGTGCCATCATGATTCATGAAGTCGCCCATCGATGTGGTGCTTTTGATCTAGAATATCATTCAAAAACTAAGCCCCGTATGTGGTATAACAAAATCTTTACCACCTACAACAATGCTGATGTTTATAGCTACTGGGTTAGGAAAGGCTTTTGCCTGCCAGAACACGATTGCTAGTTTTTTCAAGATGACTTGAGCTAGCTCATAGTATTTTGACCTAATAGGCCTTTTAATCGTCAAAGAGAAACTTATGCCTGAGAGAAAAATTAGTCTATGAAAGGTGAACCTGCTTATATTATTTATGCCAAGAGATCTCCCATTGGGAGATTTAAAGGGGCGCTTAGCTCTGTCAGGGTCGATGACCTTCTGGCAAAGCTGTTTGTGGATGTAAAAAATCACTCTGGCATCAATCCCGATTTTATTGATGATGTAATTGTTGGCTGTGCTAACCAGGCCGGAGAAGATAACCGAAATCTGGCGCGAATGTCTTCTCTACTGGCCCAGTTTCCCATGAGTGTTCCCGGCACTACCCTTAATCGACTCTGTGGCTCCTCCATGGATGCAGCCATTTACGCTGTATCTAAAATTGCTGCAGGCATGGGAGATTGTTTTGTTGTAGGTGGAGCGGAGAGCATGACAAGGGCACCTCTTGTGATGTCAAAAGCTGAATCAAATTATTCGGGAACTCAAAAGATTTATGACACCACTCTTGGATGGAGATTTCCAAACCCTGCTATGGAGAAGATGTTTCCTCTATTTAATATGGGAGAAACTGCTGAAGAGTTAGTTTCTAAATACGGCCTCAGTAGAGAAGAGCAAGATCTCTTTGCCTTTGAATCCCATCAAAAGGCCGTGAGTGCACAGGAAAATGGTCGTTTTGATAGTGAGATTTTACCAATTGATATTCCTGGGCAAAAGAAAAAACCGGGATACACTTTTTCGAAAGACGAAAGTCCTAGAAAGGAAACGTCTCTAGAGAAACTGGCCGCACTTAAAGCTGTTTTTAGAAAAGATGGAACTGTCACGGCGGGAAATTCATCATCACTTAATGATGGTGCAGCCGCACTTGTAATTGTCTCGGAATCTTTTTTAAAAAAGCACCAGTTGAATCCACTTGCAAAAGTAACAGGTGTTGGGGTTTGCGGGGTTCATCCGAATACCATGGGAATAGGTCCTGTCATGGCCACAAGGAAGCTTTGTGAAAGGCATGGGCAAAAGATTTCTGATTTTGATTTGATAGAACTTAATGAGGCCTTTGCGGCCCAAGCACTTTCATGCATAAAAGAGCTTGAGCTAGATCCTGCTATTGTAAATCTTAATGGAGGGGCGATCGCTCTCGGTCATCCCCTTGGCTGCTCAGGTGCGAGAATCATTACCACTTTGGTCCATCAAATGAAGGGCAACCCCAAATATAAAAAAGGTCTGGCCACTATGTGTATAGGGGTAGGTCAAGGAATTTCATTTTCTGTTGAATCACTCTAGATTTTTTCTGTATCTCATATTTAGTTAACCCCTTTAAAATTGATAAAATCAGATTTTCATGATGGGACTATCTTTGAAGGTTACTTGGAGAAAATTTGTGATAGGTGGGGGATTTGTGGAGACAGTTATGAAGAGAAATTGCTCACGGCGCTGGAAAATTTAGTGGTATTATGAAAGTTTTGAGAGCGCCTTTTATCAAGGCGTAAAAATTTAAGCAGTGGAGAAATGTATTGATGTCTCGCTCTAGCTGGATTTAATTATCGTGGTAGTTGCTTTTATGGAAAAGGTGAATATGTGGGTCTGGTGGTCATTTGGAATCTTTTTATTTTTTAATCAGTTTGCTGGAAATTTTTTTGTAATTAGTTGTCTCTTTGGTGGAGATAATTATTGGCGCAGCTTGGGAGTGATTCGTAGGCAAGACAAAAGGTTGAGGGGAACTTGAGAACTTTCTAGCTCTGGTTTATAAATAAATCCATCTTTGTCTGCGAAAGTGCAACAATAGCGGCTCTTGCATTGCAATTTGAACATAACTGGCGCACGTTCCCGATCGCCGATGCTCCCCCCATGCTATGGGGGATGATATGATCAAAGTGTAGGTTGTACTTTGAGTCACAGTTTTCACATTTGTTGCCCGACCTTATCATCACTGCATTTTTGATGGCAGCTGAGATGGTTCTAGAATTTGTGATTACTTTAGATTTTCTTGATCCAATGCCCATAATCCTTTTTCTCATAGACTCTGCTTTAGGGTTAATGGCATGTCCTATTATGTCTTCTGGTTTATAGATTCTATTGTTAGATAGCTGTTCTTTAATAAAATCATAATCTTTTGCCGTTTGCCCAACCAAGGTGAGATGAATGCGAATACTTCCATCTGAGTGAGAGTGAGTTTTAGATCTAGTGGCGCGCTTCTTTCCAGTCAACTCGTCCACAAACTCTCTTGTCTGGATTTGAGTCTTCCCTTTTATACTGCCTAGTATTTCATTTTTCTTTTTTTTACTTTTAATATTTTCCACTAAATTTGAGATTTCTGCCAGGTTAGTAAGTGTTACTTGTTTGTTTGCCAGAGCTTTATCTGCACAGGGCACATGCCTTAGTGTTTTCGCTGCTAAAACTCTTCGACTTGTTTCGCTATCACTTTTATTGAAATTTTTGCGGATATATTTAAAGAGTGAGCCCGTCTTATCATCACAAAAAAGCCTTCGTCTATTCACCTCATTAATGTGGCGGAGGAACTGGCGAGTACAGTGTTCTTCTTTTTCATTCCACATTTTAGTGTCTGCAATAAGTCCTTGATCTGATAAATTCCGTAGTGACAAAGCGACCTCCCAGGTGGAAGTAACATACCATTCCAATCACATTTATTAAATAAAAAGATTAAAAAATGTCCAGTCAGAAAAAGCATGAAAGGTAATCCGGTAGGAGCTGTTAGCGATTATGGATTCACTGAAAGAACGAATGTAAAACGCAATAGAATGAAAATTCACAAAACCTTTTCACCAAATAGACAAAAAATTATAAAAATTCCAAACAACCGATTTCCCTTTTTCATAAAAGCAACTACCACGATAATTAAATTCAGCTGGGAGCGAGATATCAATAAAAAATTACTTTTTTTAAAAAAATGCCGCCTTGATAAGAGATGCTTTCCAAAATCTCGAAACACCACTAAACTTTCCAGCACCGTGAGCAGCAGCTTTTCACAACTGGTTCCACATAACTTTTATTTTTTTTCAAAAATCAAATAAGGCATAAACCAAATTTCAAATAGTTCTTTGAAATTAAATAAATTTCTCGTTATCTTCAGAGCTACCAACCCTCAGCCTATGGCGATGTTGAAACTACAAAATTGGTATTGGTGTACAAACATATCTCTTTTTGAATTACTTGCTACTACAGAAATTAAATCTAGTTAGAGAATAACATCCATAAAATAATGTTTTTCTGAAGGTTTGCACCTTAGATGGGCGACCCTAATAGAAGGCGCTCTTCAAATATTCGTGGCACCACTAAATTTCCAGAACCGCGAATACCTCCAGCGGCGGTAGGGTGTGGTCTTGTCAATACCACTCTTAAAACACTGAGCTAATATCAAAGCCAATTAAAACCATTCTACTAATTCTACAAAACTTTCATGATTTTTTGTCAACACCCAGATATAAGAAAGAATCTAAAGTTTTAAGACTTCTTTATAGGCTGAAATAATTTCCATATTATCCTCAAAACTGCAGACACTCACCCGGTGGTGATGAGGAAGCCAAGAAGTGGGCATTGGTGCCACAAACACACCTCTTTTTAAAAGTTCTTTTTGAGTTTCTAAGGTATCTGCTCCCATTAAATCCACCAACACAAAATTGGCCTGACTGGGAGTGATCGTGAGCCCAAGCGAGCTTAGTCCCTCGCTTAGTTGTTTTCTATTTTGGAGTAAAAGGTTTTTTGAATTTTGAATATACTCCCTGTCATCTAGCACTGCCTCAGCGGCGACTTGGGCCAGAGAGTTCACATTGAAAACGGCCCTGACTCTACCAAGATAGTTGATGATATTTTTTTGTGCAATGGCATAACCAACCCTGAGGGCAGCAAGGCCATAAATTTTTGAAAAAGTTCTGAGTGTGATCAGATTTTGATGCTGATTTCGGTAGTCGAGTGAATTGGGAAAATCATCCGCATCCACATATTCAATATAGGCCTCATCTAAAACAACTATAAGATCTTCCGGGAGATCAGTTAAAAATTCTTCAAGCTCTCGATTTGTAATATAGGTGCCAGTAGGGTTGTTGGGATTGGCAATAAAGATAAAGCGACTCTGAGGTGTGATTTTCGCTTTCATGGCGGCCAAATCAAATTTTTGATTTTTAAGTGGTAGCTCATGGACTTTTAATCCATGGGCCAGGGCTATGTGCTTGTATACTACAAAGCTTGGGATAGATGTAATGATCTCGTCAGCAGGCCTTGCAAAAGTTCTGACAATCAACTCAATGAGCTCATTTGAGCCATTTCCAAGAACCACTTCATCAGCATCTACATTCATTTTTTGGGCAATTTTATTTCTCAAATTACTTGCGCCACCATCGGGGTAAATGGGAAGTTGATCTAAGTTGGCCACAACAGCTTCAATAGCTTTTTCGGAGGGGGGCAGAAAGGTTTCATTGGCACAGGCCCGAATGATCTTTTCTAGTCCTAGCTCACTTTTGAGCTCTTCAGTGGTTTTCCCTGGGTTGTAGGGGACAATGCTTTCAATAGAGACTGTGACTAGCTTACCCATTTTTAATCCTTAGTATTCAAGTGCGTAAAAGCTAAGCTTTTCGGCTGCCAGCTTTTGATTCACAGGCCATAACCATCATTGTTAAAAGTTCATTATAGGGAGTTTCCACTCCTAATCGTTTAGCATTTTCAACAATTTTTCCATTGATATATTCTATTTCACTCATGCGCCCGGCTTGCAGATCACTCCACATAGAGGGGTAGTGATTCCCACCGCCATCTAGATAGGCAAGTAGCTTTTCTAAGATCCCTTCGCCGTAATCAAAACCTAGCTCTTTTCCCACTGCAAGACCTTCTTTTAGTAGTCCTCTGGCGATTGATCTAGAGGCGTCGAAGGTCATGGCATCATTCATTGTAAGGGAGAGAAGCCCACACATGGGATTAAGTGAAGCATTTAACATATTTTTGTGAAAGGATTGTTTTTTGATTTCAAAACTTGAGACAAATTTAGTAGTCAGTCCATTAGAATTTAAATCTTCTAGAATACTACCAAGCCGCGTCTCATTTGCATCATCCAAAAGTCCTATATAGTTGGGGGGATTAAACCATGCCACTTCTATTTCACCACTTTGTTCATCAACTCTGCCGGCGAGATTAATGACAACTCTTCCAATGGGGTTGTCCGGAAAATATTCCTTTATGGTGTCCTCTGTTTCAAGTCCATTTTGCAAGCTAATGAGGATTGTGTCTTTTTTGACTTTATCCTTTAGTGCGGGAAGAAGAAACTTAAGGGAGCTGCTCTTTGTGGAGATAAATAGAGAGTGAAGATTAAATTCAGAAAAAGCATCCAAAGAGTTAAAAAGCTTTGGGGTGCCCCCATCTAACTCAAGTACTCCCTTTGTTTTTAGTCCACCGGATTTGATTTGCTCAAATCTCGGACCATTGTCAACCACTACAATATCTCTATCAGTATTTTTACTAAGGGCACTTGCAAAAATTGAGCCTACGACTCCTGCACCTATAAAACCAATGGGTCTTTCATTTGAGCTCACTATGCATTCTCCTTTTCAAATTCATCCACACCGTAAAGAGCAGCCCCAATGGCACCAATCATTTGTGGCGCTGGTGGAACGAGTGGGGGAGAGTTTAATTTTTCACCAAATATTTGGATCAGCATGGGATTTTTCTCAATGGTGCCTCCGGAGAGGATAATAGTGCCACTCAGGTCTCCCATTTCAAAAACTCTTTTGATCACTGATTCGAAAACCCCGCGGATAATTTGGTTGGTATCACTATTATTTCTTATATGGTGGATGATCTCAGTAGCAGCAAAGACTGTGCAAAAGCTACTAACTTTGACACTATCTTTCACACTTCGGGCCCTTTCATTCATCTCGGTTAGTCCCAAATCGAGCTTTAATGACATCTCTTCCAAAAAGCTTCCAGTGCCAGAGGCACACTTCCGATTCATTTTAAAAGATTTTTGCTTTCCGTCAGCGGCCACAATAATAAGTTTATTATCTTGGCCTCCAATATCAATAATGGTTGAGGCCTGGGGGAAATAAAAGTAACAGGCCTTTGAGATGCAATTTAATTCAGGCTTATTGAACTGGGCAAAGGCAACATTTTTCCTTCCCACTCCTGTAGATACAGATTTTGTTAATTGATCACCAGATATTTTCAAGTCACTGACAACTAGCTCTTTTACTTTTTCGCAGGCATTTTCGAAGCTAATGCCAGTTTTAATTGTCCTTTGTGCTAATACTTTTCTATTTGCATCTAAGATACAGGCCTTAGTGTAGGATGATCCAATATCAATGCCAAAAAAGTACTCACTCATAGTTTATCAATCCTTAGCTGCTCTAAAAATGATTCAACTGCAGTTACGGTTTGTTCTTCAGAAAAACAACGAAGATCATTGAGATCTCCGTCTATAACCAAATTGGGGATATTAAATTTATCACTTAATCTCTGTGGTAAACAAAAACGGTTATTGGAATTGTAGGGACAAGTTTTCGAGTCGTGAAAAATCATTCCATCACAATCATATTCTTCATACATATTTTTTAGTGTGGCCTCTTTAATTTCTTCACTTCGATTAATAAAAATTCGAGTGTAGGCCATGGCCATGCTCTCAAGGGGGTTGTCTCCATCTAGGCAGTCAAAAATCCAAGAATCACAATATGTGGAGCCCACGACTGTTGTATTGTTCTCTTTGAACAAATCTGAAAAAAAGCGAAGCTTTCCCCAGATTGGCATGCCATCCCAGTAGAGTCTAAACTCAGGTTTTGTGGAGGGGGGATTTGTAGCTAAGTACTGATCGACTTCCCCATTAAGAGTTTTGTAGTATTCCACCGCATCAGCTCTTCCCCTCAGTACCACTGCTGGCGCCATTTGAATGCAGCCATCAAAAAATGAAAAAGGGGCTGGCGTTGACTTGGCCTTTCTCAAAAAGGTTTTCCATAACTTTGAAGACTCAGCTGAGAGACCCACAACCTCTTTTAATTTTTGAGGGTCAAGCTTTAGCTTAAAGTGATCTTCAATAGTTTTTATCATTTCCTTTAATTGGTTTTTTACGTAGGTGACTTCTTCACTCCCCATGACTCCCAACTTCCAAGGAGAGCTAATGCCGATCATTTTGGCCCCGAACTCTTTTTCATAGAAGCCAAACCAATCTTGGACCTCGCGGCACTGGTTAGTTGAGTAAACCAAGAGGTCAGGTTTTGGAATTTCTGGAATTCCATAAGTTTTTGTCAGCGGAGTTTGTCCATTTAAATAAGCACCTATATCAGAACTTAAATAGGAGCATATGTCGGGATGGTATCCAATGGAATGGGCCTTGGGGATATGATCATTACTAGTACGCGTTGCACCCAGAAGAGCACCATGATTTTCTGGGTAGTACACCTGAAAACCCATAGCAGTTAAAATTTCTGAGGGGCCGATGCTGGAACACCATGCTGTGAGAGGGCGCTTGCCCTCTTTTGGAAAAAAAGACTGGAAGTACTCAGTAGTCATTTTTTTTAATATTTTCGTAGACTCGATTTTCATAGACATAAGAATTCCCGTTTTAAAGCATCAGGTTAAAAACGATACGCTCTTACGTCAAATTTAATGTCTTAGTTTTAAGTAAATTCTGGATAAAGTAATTGCTCTCAATACAGAAAAAGTTTGCGAAATTTTGCTAGAAATTTGAAGCCTTGTTTTGTGGCAATAACCTAATGAGCATTAGGGTTTTAAAGAAAAAAATTTGCTATGTTTCCTAGCAAAGCATTTTAGGAGAGAAATACGTGAATAAGCTCAACGCCTACGGATACTTTTTTACTGACGTCGGTCAAGCTCTGAGTAGAAAAGAGTTTGAGATTACGCCCCCTGAAAGTGGAGAAGTTATTGTTAAGGTTCACGGCTGTGGCCTTTGTCATACTGATCTCAGTTTTTATACGGGTGCTGTTGGCACTAAAATGCAAACACCTCTGGTACTAGGTCATGAAATTAGTGGTGTAGTTGTCTCCGCCTGTAGTGAGATGGAAAACTTAATTGATAAGAAAGTGATTATTCCCGCTGTGCTTCCTTGCGGAGACTGTGAGCTATGTCTTGCTGGCAGAGACAATATTTGTCAGAACCAAAAAATGCCCGGCAACGATTTTCATGGAGGCTTTGCTTCTCATATAAAAGTTCCAGGAAGATTTCTGTGTGTTGTTGCTGAAGAACTTGGCGAATTTAAATTAGAAGAATTGTCAGTGGTAGCTGATGCCATCACCACTCCCTATCAGTCTTTAAAAAGAAGCAAAGCAAAGAAGGGAGATTTAGCGATTGTGTTGGGAACAGGTGGAATTGGCATCTATATGGTTCAACACCTAAAAAATATAGGTGCCACAGTCATTGCATGTGATGTCAGTGATCAAAAACTTGAGTCTGCCAAAATGTTTGGTGCTAGCTTTGCTATTAATGTTAAAGGGCTCGCTCCAAGAGATCTTAAGAAAAAGGTAAGAGAAATCGTAAAAGAAAATTCTCTTCCTAACTTTGGTTGGAAAGTATTCGAAACCAGTGGTACAGGTGCTGGACAAATGTCAGCATTTTCCTTGTTATCATTTGCAGGGGTTGTAGGAATCATTGGGTTTACCATGGACAAGCTGGAGCTCAGGCTTAGTAACCTCATGGCCTTTGACGGTGATTTATTTGGGAACTGGGGTTGTAGTCCCAAGTATTATCCCGATGTCGTAAAAGGTGTTTTGTCTGGTGAAATTAAATTAAAAGAAAATATTGAGATTTTTCCTCTTGATAAAATTAATGAAGTCATTGCTCTCAGCTTAGAGCACAAATTAGAAAAACGGGCGATATTTGTTCCCTGAAATTTAGGAGTTATGTAGTGAAGGACCACCATCTTATTTCTGATTATGAGTATACGGATATTATAGTAGAAAAGAGAAGCCTCTTAGACAAAAATGGCAACAATGTTGAAGGGCTCTACAATTTTTGGATCATGCTCAACAATCCTGCTCAGTACAACTCTTATACAACTAAAGCTGTTAAAGAAATCATTCTGGCCTTCCGGCAGGCCTCCGTTGATAGATCTACTGTCGCAGTAATCTTTTCGGCCGTAGGTGATAAAGCTTTTTGTACCGGAGGCAATACAAAGGAATATGCTGAGTATTATGCTGGTAACCCACAAGAGTACAAGCAGTACATGAGGCTTTTTAACGATATGGTTACCTCTATACTTCTTTGCGATAAACCAGTGATCAATAGAGTCAATGGAATGAGAATTGGTGGTGGACAAGAAATTGGAATGGCCTGTGACTTTACACTCAGCTCTGACACTGCAAGGTTTGGTCAGGCAGGACCTAAACATGGCTCAGCTCCAGATGGAGGTTCAACGGATTTCTTGCATCTATACACAGGCTTTACACTGGCAATGGAATCTTGCACTCTTTGTGAGCACTGGTCTGCCCACATGGCACAGTCAGTAGGTCTTATTAATAAAGTAGTTCCCGTTCTTAAAAATAAAAATGGTGAATTTATTTCAAATCCATTTGTCAGCCTAAACCCAGTAGATAGTTGGGGAAATCATAGCTTTGGTAGTTTTAAAACTGGTGATGAAAAAGAGGCGGCGAAAAAGGTTGCGGCTGAGTGTGAAACAGATCTTTCGCTTCTTGACCGTGAAGTTAATCAATTGGCCTACTCATTTTCAATGACTATGCCCGATTGCCTTTCAAAAACTATGGAATCTCTCAGAAAGAAAAAACTAGAGCACTGGCAGCAAAATTCTGAAACCAACCGTTCATGGCTAGCGCTTAATATGATGACTGAGGCACGCGCCGGATTTAGAGCTTTCAATGAGGGAACCAAGGCAAACCGAGAGGTGGATTTCTTAAAACTCAGACGTGAGCTGGCAAATGCAACTCCTTGGAGTGATCAGCTAACAGAGGATATTTTGCCCAAAAAATAAAGGATTATTTATGGCAGACCAATATATAGAAGTAAACTCAACTCATGAAGGGCAAGTCGCACAGATCACGCTTGGCCCGGCACCCGCCAATATTATTTCTCAAAACTTGATGGGGCAACTTACAAGTGCTCTGAAAGAAATAGAAAGTCAAAAAGATGTAAAACTCGTTATCCTTTGTGGATCTGGAAAGCACTTTAGCTTTGGGGCTTCAGTAGAAGAGCATACAAAAGATAGAGTAGGGGCAATGCTTCCCGAGTTTCATAAAACTATTGCAAGGCTGATTGATTTTCCTATTCCAATCCTTTCAAAGGTTAGGGGACAGTGTCTTGGTGGTGGATTTGAAGTGGCCATGGCCTCTCATTTTATTTTTGCAAGTAAAGGTGCCAAATTTGGAGTCCCAGAAATTACGCTCGGGGTATTTCCTCCAGTGGCCTGTGCTCTTTTGTCCACACTTCTAACTGATACAATCGCACAAGAATTAATCCTTACGGGTAAGACCGTGACTGCCAAGGCGCTCAAATGTAGTGGGTTTGTGAACTCGGTAAGCGCAGATGAAGAACTTGACGGAGTCATAGAAGAATTTATTGTTAAAGAAATTCTTCCTAAAAGTGCTTCGAGCCTAAGAGTTGCTACAAAAGCTTCAAGGCTCGTTTTAAGTGAAAGGTATCACAGCTCAATTTCTAAACTTGAAAAGCTCTACCTCGAAGAGTTGATGAGTTTATCTGATGCCAATGAGGGCATAGAGTCCTTTCTTGAAAAAAGAAGTCCAAAATTTAGCAATAGCTAAGCTTGTGGGGGAAATGATGGGAACAAATCTGGTATCTGATAAAGTTTTAGACAGCTATTATCCCAATATTGGGACTATATTTTTAAATAATTTAAAACACTATGGCGACAAGCCCGCTTTCGGGAATAGAGTAGGCAGTGCATTTGAGTACAAGAACTGGAAAGAGTTTTGTGAGGATATTTTCCGCTTTAGTGACTACCTCATTAAAAAAGGCCTAGAGAAGGGCGACCGAGTCGGCCTCATTACTACAAATAGCTATCACAGACTTGTTTGCGAAATGAGTGTCATGGCCTGTGGGTTCGTTAGTGTGCCTATATTTAGTGCCTATCCTGCTGATCTTACAAATAAACTAATTGATTTTTCTGATTTATCGTTTCTTGTAGTTGATACTCAGGCGAAAAAAGATCAACTTAATTTAGAGAAACTGAGTGATCGCTGTATTTTATTAGATCAAATTGAAAAAGTACTGGAAGATGAAACTCCATTTGAGTTGAATAGTGTCCTGGCGATTTTTAATAGTGTAGTCGCTGAAGATACAGCTCTTATAATGTATACCTCGGGAACCACTAACTTTCCCAAAGGAGTGATGTTAAGCCACTCAAATATATTATCTCAGCAAAAATCTCTTGAGCTGCTATGGGAGCTTGGCCCCTCACTTCGATACTTGTGCTATCTTCCATGGCACCATAGTTTTGGTGGACTCTTCGAGAGATTCCTCGCACTTTACTCAGGGGGGTGTCTTTGTATTGATGACTCTTTTGGTAAGAATGTAGACAGGCTTCTAGAAAATTTCGACATGGTGAAACCTCATATTTATTTTAGTGTTCCCAGGATTTACCAAGAGATTATTGGGCGAGTTTTGAGTGATAAAAAAACAAAAGATATCTTTTTTCATAAAGAGCTTCAATTTGTTTTTACAGCAGCTGCACCTCTACCACTGAGTACCTCAAAGATATTCACGGAGAAAAAAATACCTGTGATTGAAGGATGGGGGCTTACTGAAACTTCTCCTTGCTGCACTTTAACTGAGAGATCTCTTGAGAGAACTCCAGGAGTTGTAGGTTTTCCTCTACCTGAAGTGAGTGTGAAACTAGCAAATGACGGTGAAATTCTGGTTAAAGGACCCAATGTGATGAAGGGCTACTTTAGATGCCCGGAAGAAAATGCCAAGGCCTTTACTGAAGACAATTGGTTTAAAACAGGTGATGTGGGAGAAATTACAGAAGATGGGGTAAAAATATTATCGAGAAAAGATCGCATCTTCAAACTTGCTAATGCTGAAAAGCTCTTTCCTGTCCCCATTGAGGAAAATGTCAGAAAGGTTTGTCACTATATTAAGTATATTTATGTTTTTGGAAGTGGACAGGTAGCACCACTTGCCCTTGTTTTCCCCAACCTTGAATTGTTAGATACAAAACTTGATAAGAAAGAGGGGGGATGTGCCTCTCCATGTGGCATGATGGAGTATTCCAACTGTTTTTCAAGTTGTCTTGATAAAATTAATAACGAGCTTGTGGCAAAATTTGAGCGCATAAAAAATGCTGTTGTCATTGAAAGAGAGCTTTCCATTGAAAATAGAGAGCTAACTCCTTCTATGAAGCTAGTTCCAAGAATCATTGAAGAAAATTACCGGGAGTATATTGATTGTTTGGTTAATGGTACTCCAGAAAAACTTCCGGGCGATGCCCACTATATATCAATTTAAGGAACGGATATGAAAAATTCTCTAACAAAAATTGGAGTTGTAGGCGCCGGCACTATGGGAGCCGCCATTGCTCAACATTTTATGATGAAAGGAATGGATGTATCTCTTGTTGATATTTCCTCCGAAGGTCTAAAAAGAGGACTTTCTAATTTAGATACAAGCTTTGATGAAGCTGTTTCTCGGAAAATCATGAAAGCTGAGAAAAAAGAGCAGCTGATGAGCGGTTTAAAAAGCTCAACAGATTTAAAATTTCTTGAAGGCAGAGAATTTATTGTGGAAGCAATTTTCGAAAACCTTGAGATAAAATCTAAGCTATTTTTAGATCTTGAATCTATTGTCAGTGAGAGTTGTATATTGGCCTCCAATACTTCATCATTTTCAATCGCCAAATTAACAGAAGGGATGAAATACAAAGGCAGATGCCTTGGAGTTCATTACTTTTTTCATGCAGCAAAAAATAAATTAGTTGAAGTCATCAAGGCCTCTGGTACAGATCCAGAAGTGGTCACTCAAGTAGTTGATTTTTACAATTTTATCGAAAAATGTCCTATTCTAACCAAAGATGTTCAAGGGTTCGCTGTTAATCGCTTCTTTGTTCCATGGCTCAATGAAGCTGCCAGACTCTATGATGAAGGCATTGGCTCAACCGAGTTTATTGACCGTGTGGCAATGGAAACATTTGGTGTGGGGATGGGACCATTTGCGCTGATGAATGCAACAGGGGTACCCATCGCTCTTCACGCTTCTCAAACGCTATTTGATAGCTTTGGAGAATTCTATAGACCCTCAAAAAAGCTAGCAGAACAAGTCACTAGTGGTGAGCAGTGGACTATTTGTGGTGATGACAAGTGCAGTGATGAAAAGTCAATTGTTAGATCACGCTTGATTGCAGCCTCCCTCGGAGTTGCCGCTCAAATGGTTAGTGAGGGAGTATGTGACGTGAGCTCCACAGATCTAGGGGCAAGACTTGGACTTCGTTGGCCCGCTGGTCCTTTTGAGATGATGAATCAAATAGGCGTGAAGACTGCAATTGAAATCGTGGAGAGTTTATTCACCGCCTATGATTTGCCGGTTCCTGAAATAATGAATCAAAATAGAGAAGGTGAAATAGAAATTGATCACATCAATACTCATATTTTTTCGAGTACTGGAATATTAGAATTTAATCGCCCCGATAGCATGAATGCACTAAATGAGCAGGTCATGGCCTGTCTAGACCTCAAATTCAAAGAGCTTGAACAAAATCCTCAAATAGAAACCATCGTTTTGACAGGAAGAGGGAAGGCCTTTGTTGCTGGCGCGGATATAAAGTTCTTTGTTGATGGTATAAAAAATCAGCAGATTGGTAAGATAAAAGACTTCACAGTTCAGGGACAAGCAATTTTATCAACAATTTCTAACTCCAAAAAGAAAACCATTGCTTTTCTCAATGGTCTGACCCTAGGGGGAGGATTAGAGCTCGCCCTTAGTTGTGACTATCGTGTGGCGTGCAAAAATGCTTACCTTAGCTTTCCAGAAACAGGAATTGGAATTTATCCAGGTCTTGGCGGTACCCAAAGAACTACCAGGCTTGTTGGCGCCGGCATTACAAAATATCTCGTGGCAACCGGAGTGATGGTCGATGCAAATCGCGCATATTCTTTAGGGCTTGTTGATAAAATTATAGATCGTCCCAGAAGCTTTAGAGAGCTTGATGGTCTTGAAGTGTCCACTCATCCAAAAAATGAAAATCTCCCTGAAGAGGAATTTTCAAGTTTTGATGGAAAGCTATGTGAGACTCTTTGGGAAAAAGAAATTTTTCAAAATCACCGAAAGTATCTCGAAAGAAGAGCTCCGCTTGCACTTGAAAAGGCGATGGAGCTTGTGGGCCGTGGAGAAGGTGTATCTCTAGAAGAGGGACTGCAGTGTGAGATTGACTCACTTGAGTGGATTTTCTCAACCAGCGATGCTCTTTTGGGATTAGAAAGTGTCATTAACAGAGAAAAAGTTCAATTTTTAGGAAGGTAATTATGAGTGCAAGTGTAAAAGGTTTTAAAGATTCTTATGGGGCCTGTGGCTCAGTATTTGAAAATATTTATTTTGTTTCGGGGAAGAGAACAGCATTTGGAAAAATGAATGGTACTTTAAGCACTGTTTCTCCAACTGATCTTGCCATATTGAGTTCCAAAGCATGTCTCAAAGCAAGCGGAATTGACGGCACTAAAGTTGATCAAGTGATCGCCTCAAATATTGCTCAGTGCTCAGAAGATGCATTTTTTCTACCAAGACATATTGGTCTTTATGCTGGAGCAAAGCTGGGAGTACCAGCTCTTTTATCCCAAAGAATATGTGGCTCTGGAATTGAAATTATAGCTCAGGCCTGTGAACAAATTGGTATGGGCAAGGGGGATTGCATCCTTAGTGTGGGAACAGAAACCATGAGTCGTATGCCTCTTGTTTCATTTACGGCCCGCACTGGATTTGCTCTAGGAAGGCCTGAGTATAGCGATATGCTTTGGGAGGCCTTAAATGATACGGCCGCCACTCCTATGGGAGAGACTGCTGATAATCTAGCAAAGAAATATGGACTGTCACGCGTTGAAGTCGACGAGTTTTCACTGAGATCACAACAAAGATACCAAAAGGCCTGTGAGTCTGGGTTCTTTGATGATGAAATAGTTGGAGTTGACCCAAGGGGAAGTTTTGATGGGGCCAAACACCTACCTGACTTAAAAACGAGAAAATACAAAACTAAAACGAGAGCAAAAGAAAGCTTTGTAAAAGATGAGCATCCTAGAATGGGCACAATGGAGTCACTTGGGAAATTGCCTTTTGTATTTAGTAAGTCTGGTCCCACAACAGCCGGCAGTGCTAGTGGTATAGTGGATGGGGCTTGTGCCAGTATTATTTGTAGCAAAGAATTTTTAGAGGAAAACCAGCTTCAGGCCATGGGCAAAATAAAAGCTGCCGTTAGTGTGGGAGTTGATCCCTCTTTAATGGGTGAAGGTCCAGTTCCGGCCATTAAAGCGCTTTTAGCTGGGTCTGGTATGGGGATTTCTGAAATTGATTTATTTGAGATCAATGAGGCTTTTGGTGCTCAAGTACTTAGTTGCGCAAAAGCTCTTGAAATCGATCAGGAAAAACTCAATATTAACGGTGGCTCAATTGCTATAGGTCATCCGCTAGGTGCGACTGGGGTGAGACTTGTACTGACACTTCTTAGGTCACTTAAACAACTTGATAAAAGGTACGGAGTAGCATCGGCTTGCATTGGTGGTGGCCAGGGAATTGCGATGCTTGTGGAAAGGGTGTGAATATGAATGGTGATTTTGAACACAAAGTAGCTCTGGTTACAGGTGCCGCAAGAGGCATTGGAAAGTGTGTTGCAAGCACTCTTTTGGGTCGTGGTGCTAAAGTGGCATTGATTGATTGCAATGAAAGTCTTCTTGCTGAATTTGATGAAGCTTCTAATGAAAATGTAATAAGATTATGTGGAGATGTTACTGATAAGGAATTTGTCCAGTCAAGTATCAAAGAGGTACTGGCAAAGTTTGGGCATATCGATATCTTAGTCAATAATGCAGGCATCACAAGAGACGGATTTCTAACCAATATTACTGAAAAAGATTGGGATGACGTAATTGATGTCAATCTCAAGGGCGCCTTCTTGTTTGCTCAAGCAGTCTACCCATCTATGAGTGAAAAAAATTATGGAAAAATAGTTAATATTATCTCGGCTTCATGGCTGGGAAATATTGGGCAAGCTAATTATTCTGCAAGTAAAGGTGGTCTTGTTGGAATGACTAGGACTCTTGCTATGGAAGCGGCAAGATATAGCATTAATGTCAACGGAGTTTCTCCAGGTCTTGTGGACACTGAAATGAGTCGAGCGGTCCCAGATAAAATTAAAGAAAAGCTAATAAATTCAAGGCCATTAAAGAGAATGGGAACGACTGCAGATATTGCTGAAGCAGTATGTTTTTTGGCATCAGATAAGTCTAGTTATATTACCGGGCAAATCCTTCATGTAGATGGTGGGAAAAGCTGCGGGCAACTGGCGCTTTAAGGACAAAGTTTTGAATGATCTAGTTGAAGTCGTGACATTGAATATAAATTCTGTCAGCTATAGTAGAGCAGTTTCTTCTCTCATGACTCTTTCTCATTTTATAAGGGAGGAGTGTGATTTAACGGGAACTAAAATTGGGTGCGACCGCGGAGAGTGTGGCTGTTGTAGTGTTTTAGTCGATGGCAAACCCATTCTTGCTTGCTTAGTTCTTGCCAAGTTTGTTCAGGATGCTGAGATTACCACAATTGAGGGGATCTCTGTTGATGGTCAACTGACACCTATTCAAGAATCAATGGTGGAAAACGGCGCGATTCAGTGTGGATTTTGTACCCCCTCAATGGTTTTAAATGCCACTCACCTGCTTAACACCCATAAGGCACCCAGTAAAAACCAAATCAAAAAATGTGTTTCGGGAACAATTTGTAGATGCACTGGTTACACTAAAATTGAAAAGGCCATTGAAAAAGTCGTGGAGGGTAGGGAGTGAACACTATTGGATCACGGACAATTATGAAAGGCTCTTTGGAAAAAGTGACAGGAGCCGCTAAATACACTGATGATATAAAAGTTAAAAATCCTTTATATATTAAATTGCTGAGATCCCCCCATGCTTTTGCTAAAATTGTGTCCATTAATCTTGACCGAGTGATTGCCCTTGAGGGAGTAAAGTGTGTTGTTACTGGAGCCGACTTTAAAAATACTTTTGGTGTTCTTCCCATTAGTAAAGATGAGCCAGCACTAGCTAGAGACGTAGTTCGCTATGTGGGTGAGCCAGTGGTGGCCGTGGCAGCAGAAACAATAGGGCTTGCAAAGAGAGCGCTAGATTTAATAGACATCAAATATATTGAAAAACGGGCGCACCTCAACCCTTCACATTCACTTAGAAAATCTGAAGATCGAATTCATCCAGAACTTCCTAATAGAGAAAATAATCTTCACAAACATGTAGAGCAGAGCTTTGGTGATCTTGAAAATGGTTTTGAAAATTCAGATACAATTGTTAGCTCTGAGTTTACCTTTCCCAGTGTGACCCACGCCTTTACTGAACCCCATTGTACGGTGGTAGAGATTAGTGGTGATAAAGAATTAAAAATTTATTCGGCAACCCAGGTTCCTCATTATGTTCATCGGGCCGTGTCTGAGGTATTAGAAGTTCCTATGCATAAAGTTAGGGTCATTAAACCCTACCTAGGTGGTGGCTTTGGTGGCAAAAGTGATCCTTTTCCACATGAAATGGTCGCTGCCAAAGTAGCGCTTCTTACTGGACGAAATACTAAAATTACTTTTAGCCGTGAGGAAGTCTTTTTCTCTCATCATGGAAGACACCCTTCAAAAATAAAAATGAAATTGGGTGTAAGTAAAGATGATGGTTTAAAATCTTTAGAGGGAAATATCCTAATTGATGGCGGTGCCTACGGAAGTTTTGGTGTTGTGACCTCTTATTATAATGGAGTGTTACTTCAAGGCCCCTACAATCTTCCCAATTTTTCTTTTAATTGTGACCGGGTTTATACCAATAAACCTATGTGCGGTGCCATGAGAGGTCATGGGGGAGTGAACCCTAGATTTGCCATGGAAGTTCTTCTAGATGAAGCTTGCACAAATCTTGGTGTAGATCCCTGCGAGTTTAGACTGGGCCACTTTTTGAAACCTTATAGTTTAACACCTAATGAATTCCGTATTACTTCTGTTTCGGTTAATAGTGGACTGAAAAAGGCCATGGCCAAATCAAAGTGGAGTGAAAAATATGGCAAGCTTCCTTTTGGAAAAGGTATTGGCGTTGGATGTGGCTTTTTTATTAGTGGCTCAAACCTTCCCATTCACTGGAATCAAATGCCGCAAAGTAGTGTTAGATTAACAATTGATTTTGATGGTGGAGTCACACTTTACTCTGGTGCATCTGATATTGGTCAAGGTAGTGATACCATGCTGGCGATGATGGCCTCTGAAGTTCTAGGTCTTCCCATGGATATGATTAAAGTGGTATCAGCTGATACTAGGCTTTGTCCCATTGACCTTGGCAGTTATAGCTCAAGGGTAACCTTTATGGCCGGGAACGCTGCTAGAAATGCGGCCATAAGAGTTAGGAAAATTCTAGCAAAGGCCGCCTATGAGATGCTGGAGCTAAAGGCCCCAAAAGAAAAAGACGCCAATGTGGATATTGACTTTTTTAAACAAGGTCAAAATCCTCCGAAATATGATTCACCCTATCTTGGGGCCAATCCAAAAATTGATGATGGTCTCACTTTTAGTGATCAGAAAATTTCAGAAGCACAGGCAGGAGAGTCTGTTGATTATATCGACGTGGTTAGGCGCGCTCTTGATTTTGGAGGCGCTCTTAATGTTCAAGGAGTTTACTCTTCTCCAAAACTTGGTGGCACATTTAAAGGGGCCGGTGCGGGATTAAGCCCTGCCTATAGTATGAGTGTTTTTATTAGCGAAGTTGATGTGAATCCGAGTACAGGTGCCGTTAAAGTTGAAAAAGTGACTTGCTTTCACGATTGTGGAGTGGCGCTAAATCCCCTGGCCGTGGAAGGGCAACTTGAAGGCTCTATCCACATGGGACTAGGCCAGGCCTTAATGGAGAGGATTGAGCATACGGAAGGCGCAGTTCAAAATGCCTCTTTTTTAAATTATAAAATACCTTCAGCATTTGAGATGCCAGAAATTGAGCTTATTTATGACGGTGAAGCCGAAGTGGAGGGCCCATTTGGGGCCAAAGAAGTTGGAGAAGGGGCCTTGGCGCCATTTATTCCTTCAATTGCCAATGCCGTTTACGACGCTGTTGGAGTGAGGGTTAGACAACTACCTATGAGTGCAGATGTCATACTTTCCGCTCTCCGTGAAAAGGAAGGCAAAAAATGATGAATCACTCTAAGACTAAACTATTTATGCCCGGAAATTTTGAAGAGATGACTTCTACTGTTAAATACTTGGAAAAAAAGGGTGAGAAATTTCAGTTTATTGCCGGTGGAAGTGACGTAGTACCCAGAATGAAAGATAGTAAAAAAAATCAGGGTCACATGGTTTCGCTAAAATTTTTAAAAAAGACCAGTAGTATCACTATAAAAGAAGACGAAATCCATCTCGGTAGCTTTCTGAGCTTAGATCAAATTGCTAGTGATAGTGCTCTTAAAGAGGCGTGTCCTATTATAGGAAAAGTGGCATCTATGGTGGGCTCTCCCCAAATACGAAACCAAGCAACACTTGGTGGCAATATTTTGGTGGATAATCGCTGTGTATTTTTTAATCAAAGTGTTTTTAATAAAGATTTTCACCACAACTGTTTTAAAGACGGTGGTTCCCAGTGTATTTTAGTAAAAGGGGCCAAGGCAAATGATGCCATTAGCTGCCGTGCCAGATCTGTTTCCGATTTAACTCCGGCGCTTCTTGTTCTAGATGCAAAACTTGTGGTGAAATCCATTAGAGGTGAGCGCACCATTTCAGCTCGGGAGTTCTTTAAAGAGGATGGGATTGCGAAAAACAATCTGGAAACTGACGAAGTGCTTATTTCAGTTATCATTCCGAGACTTCATAAAAGTGTTCACTACAAGAAATTAACAGTTAGAAAAACTCTTGATTTTCCCTCCCTTGGTGTGGCCCTCGCTAAAAATGAGCAAGGGTTTGAGGTGGCAGTTTGCGGTATTTTTTCAATGCCCATGTACTTTAACTTTGTGTTTGCAGGGGGCAAAAGCTTATCTTCAAGCATGGAAGAGTCCATTAAAAATGTGACCAGTGCAGCTCCCGTTTTTAAACAGGATTTTTTTCCACCTAAATACCGAAAAGAAATGTTGGGAGTTTATATAAAAGAATTATTTGAGAGGTGATCAACTTGTAGAAGATCTCCCTGTGAAAGCCCTCTTTGTCGTAATCCATTTTCCACATTCTCTTTAAAAGCAGATTCCACAATATCGTATTCTTCAGATAGTAAGATATCCCTTGGAGCAGAGCCTATGATTCTTTGGACAATGATATTGGGGTTTAGGTGTGCCAAAAACTCTACAACCACATCTTGGTACTGAGAAAGTGTAAGAAGGTTGAATTTCTTTTTTATGTACTGAGATCCCATAACCGTGTTTTTGACAATATGGAGTTGGTGGATCTTTAAAAAATCGATGGGGTAGGTAGATAGAAGTCGGGCCGTTTGGATCCACTGCTGTTTAGTTTCCCAAGGAAATCCCACAATGATGTGGACACACATTTTAATGCCTCTTCCCTCAGTCATTTTTATAGCGGTGTCAAAACATGAAAAGTCATGTCCTCTATTGATTCTCTCTAAAGTGGAGTCATAGATAGATTCAAGTCCATATTCAATGGTTATATCATATTTTTTTGCTAGCTCTTCTAGGTAATCAAGCTTTTCGCTGTCAATGCAATCTGGACGGGTTCCGATGCAAAGACCGATAACATCAGGGTGTGATAACGCCTGCTCGTAAAGATCTTTTAAGTGGGATAGAGGGGCATAAGTATTTGAGTAGGCCTGAAAATAGGCAAAGAATTTTTTAACCTTTTTATAGCGACGCTTGTGTATTCGAATACCTTTTTCAATTTGCTCAGTTACCGATAGCCCACCCTCGGCATTGGGGGGAACAAAACTATCATTATTGCAGTAAGTGCATCCGCCTACGCCTTTAGAGCCATCTCTATTAGGACAGGTAAATCCACCATCAATAGAAATTTTTTGGATTCTCTCACCGTACTGCTTTGAGATGTAGCTAGAATAACTATTAATGGTTCCACTCACTGGGTTTCTGCCTTTGACTGTCTTAATTTTGAGTTCATGGAATACCTTATGGGGGAAAGCACGTCAAAGAGAATGTGGTAAGTATCTGAAATTTATACTGGGATCAGTATAAGCTAGAGATTTGCTATAAAGCCTTGATAGTCAAAGGTCTTTGCACCTTCAAATCCATTGGAGATGATTTCGATGATCACTGCAATATGCTTTCCATTCGGTGAGATACTGGCATAAATCATGGAGTTATCGAAGTAATGGGTGCGGTATTCTTTTTCAGTGTAAATTAAATTATCAGCACTGCTAAGGGAAATGGACTGAGATTTATTGCCCTTTTGAAGATAGACCCGAACACGGTTGGAATTACAATTGGCATAGATGCACGGCTTTTCTTTTTTGGGAATATTGGTTTGGATGCTACTTCTTACAGAATAGGAAAAACCATTGTTTTTGAACTTAAATTTTTTCACCCCAAATGTTTTGACGTACTGGATATAGTTTAAGTGAGCGCCCATCTTTTTATGAAGGGCAACGCGGCCTTTAATAAAGGGGGCATAACGCTTTCTCATTTTCTTCTTATTCTTTGAAAAATCTCTATTGAATACTTCGATATCTTTTTTGCTGCCTTCTCCAATAAATCTCTCAAACCTAAAAGCATGTTTTTTTGAAACAGCATTCACTACAAAAATGCCCCCTTCTGCTGAGTAGGTGGCCTCTGATTCAATCCCTTCAGTACTGTAAGCGAAGTTTTGGCCATTTTCGCTCCAGCCATAAATATCTACTTTGGTGGCAGTGGGGAAAAGCTTGTCTTCTGCAAGAGCTGGGAGCGTGCTGAAAATCATCAATATATAAAGAATTTGTCTCATGACAAAATTTTAGATCAACATGTTAAAAATGTATACTCGCGTGCAGTGTATACTGATTCCAGTTTGGATTTCAAGTGAGTGGATGACGAAGAAGGCGTGTAACACACTCCGATGAGGAGTACGCCACTTGAAATTCAAACTGGGATCAGTATAGCTGAATTGTCAGTTATTCACACTTATACGTTCCCTGGATGGTAACAATTTGGGTATCTTCGTCAAAGTCCACAGCATACGCTCCAACTAAAATACTTTTTTTAGAGCTTGTCTTACATTTTTTATAGGCATTTACCTTATTCATTATTTGGGCAAGCTTTGTACTGGCCGACTTTCCAAAATATGCGGAAAACATTTGGGTTCTAATGGTGAAAGTTTCATCCTCAGCGCTATGGATCTGGTCTTGGATAACTTGATCTGAGTAGCTATCGGACCAATGTCCATGAGCATTAAATATACAAAGACAAATGAGTAGAAGACCAAGACGTGTGGATTTTAGTTTCACCGATAACTCCTTTTATAAGTTAGTAATATTCTCTCCAAAAACATCTAGGCCTTCAACTAGCATTGCAGCCAACAGACAGTGTTAACTAAAATTTAATCCCAAGGTTTAAGTTCGCGGCCAAATTGCGTCCGAAATTGGTGCGCTTAAAATCCATGAAATCAGAATTTTCACTTGATAGGTGTGTGACTGTGTATCCGATCTTACCTAGTAGGCTGACAAAGAATACGTCAGTATCAAATCTTGGGCCTGCCATAATACCGCCCGAGTAGGCCCAAAGATTAGACGTTGTAGGGCCATGGCTACCTTTTAGAACGGTAAGGTTTGTTCCGGCCTCCAAAGAAAATTGGCGGGAGAGGGGGAAGTCGTGCAGGAAATCAGTGCCCACTCCAATAGTGCTGTAGTTTCTTTGGTAATTATTTTTTCTTCCTCTAACCATTGTCCCCTTAATTAGGCCGACTGTAATTCTATAGTCGCTAAAAGAGGGGAGTTGGACAGCAATCTGGTAGCCTTGATGAGCAAACTTTTCATCGAGAGATCCAAGTTTAATATTCTGGTTTTCAATGCCCAGACTAACTGCCCAAACCCTTTTGGATATTGGAGTAGAAGGTTCAGTGTTTGCAACTTGACTAGTTTGTAGCTCATTCGTGTGTGCAAATTGAGAGTAAAAAACAATCGAAGTTACAAATAATAACATTTTCATTTTTCTTCCTTTTAAAAGAGGAGATAGAAAAGTCTATCTCCTCTGTGGTGCAAATGGCCTTGCGGCCCGAGGCTCGCGGCCCGGAGGGGTTACCAGAGCAAGAAAGGAATGGAAGATTTCGAGACCTGGTAAGACTTGACTAGACCCTTATCAATTTTGATATGAACCCATGATTTGAAATCAACTTTGTAGGTAATGATTTTGGTATCTTTGAAGTAATCTTCATCGAATCTATAGTAATTGGGAAAGCGGTCAAGGATTTGGTCGTCTGTAATACTTCTTTCTACAATGACAAAGGCCTTTTCATCCATTTCAACCAAGCTTTTAATGCCAGGAGTGACGGTTAATGAATGAACTGTCCTAGTGTCTCGATCACAACTTATTTTTAGGCCATCATACTTGTAGACATCGATATAAGAGAAATCACTTTTCTTATACACATCAACTACGTGTGGTTTGTAGCTTAGGTTGAACATCACTGAGTCACATGTGTCCTCAACTTCATAACCACTGACATCGGCAAAATCATAGAGCATCAGGTGGTCGACATTAGAGTGGTATGCATTTATTGAAGGCCCAGATGAGGGCGAAGCAGTAAAGTCGGCTTCCCCTTCAATTTTACAAGCAACTAGAGTTAATAAACACATAAGGACTGATAATTTTTTTAAGTTGGTTATTTTCATTTTTCTCTCTCCTTGATTTGAGAATCAAATTATTTTTACCTGTACTAAAGCAAGTTCTTTGCCAGTTTCAGGTATCTAGAAAATGGAGAGGTTAGTAGGGTAGCTATGCTATTTATGTCACAGTTCGTGTCAATCCTGTCTCTAAACCCTGTCTCTAATACTGCTCTGTGGTATTTCTTATATGTTCCAGAACAGTCGGAACTGGCTGAAATAAAAAGAAAAATTTCTTCATATTAATTTTTCTCTGATACTATTGACAAAAATGTCATAGTTGATATTAAGTGGTCTAGGTTTTTAGGAGATATATGAAAGTTAAGGGTTTTCTTATTTTAGATTTGCTGGGTAGAGGTGCAAGCTCTGATGTCTATCTCGGTGAGGATGAATCGGGAAAGCAAGTAGCACTAAAAATCCTTCGAGGTGCCCTTTGTAGTGATGATTTTGTGATTACTCGTTTTAAAAGAGAAGGCGAGATCCTACAAAAACTCAGTGACCACAGAATTGTTAAATGCATCGATATTACGAGTACTGAAGATGGAAGACCGGTGCTAGTTCAAGAATATGTTGTGGGCAAAACTCTAAGAGAGTTAATAGAAGATATAGAGGGCCCACTTTCCATGTCTGTCGCCTGTGCCATAGGGGCCGAGGTTCTTAGCGCCCTTGAGCAGCCTCACTCACTAGGTGTAGTTCACCGAGATTTAAAACCTGAAAATATATTTATTCTGCCAACTGGAGAGATTAAAATCTCTGATTTTGGCATAGCTAAAGAAATGGGTAGTGGAGAGAAAACTCAAACAGGAATTTTCCTTGGAAGCCCACGTTACATGTCTCCTGAGCAAATTAAAGGGAGTGAGATTGGGATTCAGTCTGATTATTTCTCTCTTGGTGTACTTTTATACCGTCTACTGTGTGGGAGCTTTCCCTTTAGTGGTGATAATTATGAGGCCCTGGCTTACTCTATTTTAAATAACAATGTGGGAAGGATGGAAAAACTTAACCCTCGGATCTATCCAGAGCTAGTTAAAGTTGTCGAAAAATCCTTAAATAAAGACCTATCAAAGAGATACAATCAGGCCTGGAAATTTAGGCATGATATTTTAAATGTATTTGAAAAAGTCACAGATAGTACTCATAGAGACATTATTAAGCATCTTTACGAGGGGAAATTGTCCTCTCTTTCAAAGGTCCCTGTAAGCAAACTCGAAAAGAGTATTGTTTCACTATATGATACGGAGCTTAGAAGAAAAGGAGATGAGTCTCAAATTAGACTCAAGCAACACCTTCTTTTAATAAATCCAGAGCTTGCCAAGAGATTAAAAAGTGGTGCTTCCAAAAGGAATGCTGTCATTTTATCACTGGTACTATTAATTAGTGCAGCTGTTGGATTTGGCTACAAGTATCAAAGTCAAACGCAGGCGAGGCCTTTAAAAACTGGGGCCGTGGTCATCAAAAAGAAGAAAGTTACTCCAATTGTAAAAAATGCAGTCGCTAAAAAGATAGAACCAATAAAGAGTAAGCCAGTAGTGGAAGCTTCCGTGACTGAGAAAAAACCGCCAGTTGTTAAAAGGCCAAAGCCGCCTCGGAAGAAAAAGATTAAAGACTTAGTAAAAGTGGTGGCAGCAGCGCCCGCAAAAATAAAAACCAAGCCTATCATTAAAAAACCAGATCAGGAGTTAGTAGGACATCTTTTAATAAATGTTGATCAAGGGACAAAAGTATTCCTCGATTACAAGCCCTATGTACTCTTTGGTAGAAAAGTAAAAATTAAAATTGGTCTTCACCTTTTATCTTTTAGCAGGGAAGGATTCCCTCGCTATGAAAGAGAGATAAAGGTGGAAAAAAATAAACTAACAACAATTAATGCCGTGAGAAGGTGATATATGGGACAGATAATAGTTTTTCATGGAAATGAAATACTTTTAAAATTCACTCCTGCACAAAGAGTCACAACAGTAGGTGGCAGCGGAAATTTTGACTATACAATCTCCGATTTTCCCGGTGAAGGAATGACCATTGTCAAAGAGAAGGACTCTGTTCAATTTTTCTGCCTTGGAGTAAAAGAGAAAAATCTTGAAGGTCCTTGGAATCGAGATTTAAAAGTGGACAGCATTTTAAAGATTCACCAATTTCAGGTGGTCTATATAGGGGAAGAGAATAAAATGGTGGATTTTGATTTCTCAAAACTGCCACAAGACCCAAAGAAAAAAAACTACCCCGATAAACTTCTTAATTTTATCATCGAAATTGTAGGAGGAGATCGCGGAGCACTACTTCTCAGACGTGCAGGTCTTGTTCAAATTCTCAGTAGTGTAAATCTTAAAATAAAAAATAGAGCAGAGTTTGTGCTCAATTCCTTTTTGGATAGACCCAAAAATGCTGAGACTACAGTGGTGAAAATGAGCTTTGACACTCACACCATGCTCTTTGAAGCAGGGCTTTCCACCTTTAATTTTTTACTCGTAAGATCGAAGATTTCTGATGACGATGAAGTCGTTTTATATCTTCCGGAAAATGAAAATAAGGAGCTGCTTCCAGAGGGCACCCTTAAAACAATTCTTCACCTGGCAGCTCAAGGCCTAGGTGCCCACCTTTTGTATGAATCTCTCAGTAAAATGAAAGAGCAGCAAAAAAAGGTCGTCAAGGGAGAGTTCTTTTGGGGAAGCTGCGAGAATATGGGTAGGCTTCAAAGGCTTACTGATAAACTAGCTAAAACAGACTTATCTTTGTTCATTGAAGGGGAGACTGGAGCTGGTAAAGAGATGCTTGCTGAGTATATCTCTAAGGTCTCAGGTATAGGAAAAATCACATGCGTCAACTGTGCGGCGATTCCAGCTCAGCTGGCAGAGAGCTATCTCTTTGGACATAAAAGAGGCTCATTTACTGGTGCTGATAGAGACCAGATAGGTAAAATCCAACAAGCACATGGTGGAATTTTATTTTTAGATGAAATAGGGGATCTTCCACTAGATATTCAGGCCAAGCTTTTAAGAGTGCTCCAAGATGGCATTGTTCAGCCTGTAGGTGGTGGAGAAACGAAGGTCAAGGTTAGACTTATTTGTGCTACTCATAAAAATTTAAGAAAGAAAATTGAACAGGGTGAATTCAGAGAAGATCTCTATTATAGGATCAGTGAGGCGACTCTTACCCTTCCTTCACTAAAGGATCGAGGTGAAGAAGATACTATGGCCCTCGCCAGCTACTTTCTCCATCAAACTAAGCTTGCCCACCCAACTATAGCAGAAGGTTTTTCTCCTTCAGCGGAAGAGTTTCTGAAAAATAATGTATGGACTGGAAATGTTAGAGAGCTTTCGGCCATCGTTAAAAAAGCGGCGATACTTTCTAATTCCAAGTTGATTACCAGAGAGGATTTTAGTTTGTGTTCGGGGTCCGGAGAAAAGTCTTCAGAAAACTATCCGTTAAACCTCAATACTGCCAAAAAAGTCTTTGTAAAAAGACAAATCGAGAGAGCTCTCATTAAAAGTCAGGGTAATAAGACAAAAGCGGCAAAAATGCTCGGGATTACTGGGAGAAGTTTATTTCGCTTAATTTCTGATTATGAAGAAGAAAAAGTCATAAACCATGACAAAAGTGTCATGGACTTTGAGGAAAGACCATGAATTTAGGGGAGACATTCTTGGCAGGAGATTTGCTTTTATTATTCATCAATAACGCTAAAAGGAGTGTAACGATGGATAACAATAAGTCTTTTTACAGGTTAGTACTAAAGAGCTCAGCTATGCTAATTCTCTTTGGTATTTTGGCCTTTCCCATTTCGGGCTTTTCAATTACCTACAATTTTAACTTTTATAATGATGGCGAGGGAGTTCAGCCAGCTGCTTCTATGGCACCTGCTGTTCCAGTTGTGGCCCCTGCCCCTGCCCCTGCCCCCGCCCCCGCACCTGCACCAGCTGTGAGTGTTGCAAAAAAAGCTGATCCTGAAAAACTTAAAAGAAGTGGAATCGCTTTTGTGGGCGGTTACTTCTCAAAAAATTACAATGACAGCACCAGAGAGTCTGAAGAAGATCCTTACTGGAGCTCTGATATGGAATTTATGACTGGACGCAGGTCTGCAACACTTGATTCCTATAGTGGTTTTTCTTTGGGTATGTCTTTTATCAGCAGTTATGATTTTAGTATTGAGCCCAAGATTATGATTGGGAAAATGACGGCCAAAAATGCAGGTGGTAGTCAGCGAAAATTTGAAGGAAAAGTCCCGGGCTTTAGAGTTGATTTTAAAAATAAATACTGGATCTCTGATCATTTTGGGATTTTCTTAGCCCTCGGTGGTTATGGCTATGTTGGAAAATTAAAAGAGGCCAATAGGTCCTATTTCTATTACTCAGAGGATGATGATAGCTCTTCTATTAACGCTAGAGGCTTCGGTGGGGATGTTAGTGTCGGTCCTGTGTGGCAGTTAGGCTCAGTCTACCTTGATGGTGGTGTAGGATACGGGCTAGAATCCAGTAAACTTTCTGGCTATGGCGATGATGTCACTCTCGGTAACTTAAATTTGCAAGCTAATTTGAGTATCAGGATATAGAGGGTGGTCATGAAAAAAAATATACCATTAATCATGATGCTCACTTTCTCAAGCCTTTCTTTTGCTCAAAGTGGTGATGGCTCTCCTGCTGAAAAACCAGTAGATCCAACGAAAACTGTTAAAGAAAATGGGCGCACCTATAACTTTAATTTTTACAATGATGGTGAGGCAGCATTGCCTCCAAGCTCGACTACTGTAAAAGTACCCGAGGCAGCTCCGGTGAAGGAGCCTGTGGTAACAGCACCAAAAGCTGAAGTTTTAGAAACAAAATATTCTGATCCTGAGAAGTCCAAAAGAAGTGGAGTTGCAATTGTTGGAGGTTATTTTACAAAAAGCTATAACCAAGGTGATGAGGAATTTCCTTATGAAGAGGTTTGGGATGATCAATATCGAAGTGCCCAGCTCAAAAGCTATACTGGGCTTTCTGTCGGTTTATCCTTTATCAGTCAATATGATTTTAGCGTTGAGCCAAAATTCATGATTGGAAGGATGTCTGTAAATAATGGGGGAGGCAGTGGCCGCCATTTTGAAGGAAAGATGCCAGGACTCAGGATCGATTTTAAAAACAAGTATTGGCTTTCTGATCACTTTGGACTTTTTCTAGGGTTTGGTGCTTATGGTTATGGTGGCGAATTAAAAGCAAAAGATTCCATTTACTCGTACAGTCCTTATGCACAAAGTGATGACGAGAAAATTAGGATCAATGGATTTGGAGGAGACCTAAATATTGGACCAACACTGCAAATTGGCAATCTATCCCTTGATGGTGGAATTGGCTATGGCATTGAGTCTAACCGTATTTCAGGCCATCAGGATGATGTGATTATGAGTAATTGGAATATTTTGCTCAACCTAAGTCTTAAAATTTAGAGGACTATCATGATAAAAAATATACTAATAATTGTGATGTTCGTTTTTTCAGCTCTTGCCTCTGCTCAAAATGCTGAAGAACTTGAGATTAAAAAAATGGTAGCATCCAATTCAAATAAAAAACAAAATGGGCGTACTTATAATTTTAATTTTTACAATGGTGATGAGGAGTTCGGGCCCTCAGGAAAAGCGGGTGTTTCTGAAATAAAAAAAACAGAGCATCAAAAAACCAATGAAAGTGAATTTGCTATTGTCGCTGGATATTTTTCAAAAAGTTACAACCAAGGTAATGAAAGCTTTCCCTATGAAGTGGGCTGGAATCAGCCTGGTCGAAGTGCCAAATTGCAATCTTATAAAGGGCTGAGTGTCGGAGCCCGTTTTATTAATAAATATGGATTTAGTATTGAACCCAAGGTTTTGATTGGAAACTTGTTAATGAATAGTGGCCCTCTTGGCGCTAGGGGGTTTGAGGGAAAGGTTCCGGGTCTTAGAGTTGATTTAAAAAGTCTGTACAGGTTTTCAGATTCCTTTGGACTTTCTTTTGCCATAGGCGCTTACGGTTACAATGGAAGCCTAGATAGAGTGGATGATAAGTACTCATATACAGATGATAGAAATGTCAATGGACTTGGAGGGGATTCATTTATTGGTCCTGGTTTGAAGTTACGAAATGTTTTTATTGATGGTGGAATTGGGTACGGAGTAGAGTCGAGTAAGATATTTAGCCATATGAAAAGGGCCATTGTAAGTAATTGGAATGTACTGGCTAACTTGAGTCTTAGAATATAGGGATACTTTTATGAAAAAGATCATTTTGTTTTTTTTGATTTTTTTGAATACAAATTTTGTTCTGGCACAAAGTAATGGAGAAAATATCACAGTTACTGAATCTTCTGTCGAAGAATCTGAAGATAGTGGTCGCACATACAATTTTAACTTCTATGAACCCAAAGATGAAGCTTTGGAAAAAAAAGAGATTGTGGCCGAGCCCCAGACTCCCCAAATTAAAACCTACTATCCCAAATCGCGTTTTAAACCCTACACTCTTACATTGGGGCATTACCGAAATAGCTTTCATAATGGGGTGAAAAATCCCTTTCTAACTAAGCCCAAGGGCCTTAAGGCGTGGGTGTTTGGTGTTCGGGTTAACACCGAGAGTGGAATCTTCATTGAACCTCAATTTCTTTATGGTGATCTCGATATTAAAGGTAGCGAAGAAAAATACAAAGATGGTGGTATCCCGGGGCTCAAGGCCTTAGTTGGCTATCACTTGAGACTTGGACACAGCGTAGATCTCGATTTTGGGGGGGCGTTCTTTTCCTATCGAGGGACAGTTGAAGACAAAACACCTTTTGGTATGAATGGCTACTTTATCACGGCCAAAGGCTATGAGGTCTTTGTGGGTCCTTCGCTCAAGATGGGATCTCTGCATTTAGGAGCTCAAATCGGGTATGGAAATAGCAAGGCCAACTTCAGTGAGACGGTTCACAAAGATGAGGGCCACGGTGGAAGATCCTATGTGGTGGTTGAAGACTACCAATATGGCGGCAGTTTTTCTGTGACCAGCTTACAATTCAATTTGGGCTATAGCTTTTAGTTTTTTCACGGTGTAATTTTTAGATTGTATTGGAATTAAAGCTATGCCAAATTCCCCAAATCTTTTGGGGATTTTAATGTTTATAAATCGTAGTTTCTTACTTCTACTCATTGTAGCTCACAGTTTATTTGGCATAAGCTCTCGTGCCAGCTGTCCTGAAAGTGTCACAGATCTTGCTAGCTTTGCTAAATACGGCGATCCCCAAGCACTTGAAGAAATTGGAAAGGCCCGCGCCTTTGCCAGAACGTTTCATAGAGCGACTGGAGTGAAACGAAAATTTGATGGAACTCCCTACTTTACTCACCCCAATAGAGTCGCTCAAACAATCAAGGAGCTGACTGGTGATCATCAGCTGGTGATGGTGGCCTTTCTTCATGATGTGGTGGAAGACACGCCTGCCACGCTTGCCCTTATTACTAAAAGCTTTGGAAAGAGGGTTTCCCAGTTTGTTGCCGAGTTGAGCTCAAACCCTTCAGTTTTGGCCATGTACAAAGAGCAATTTGGGAGCTTGGGGAAGGCCAGGTATTTAACTCAGAAAATGAATGCCATGAGTGATCAGGCCCTTTTAATTAAACTGGCAGACAGGCTCGATAATGTATCTGATTTTACTATTACACCACCTGTAGGGCCTGAATTAAAACATGCTAAATTTGTGGAAAAATATAGAAAAGAGACAAGGTTTATTTTAGATAATTTAAGAGGTGATCTCTCTGACGAGCATCAGTATCTGATTAGTCTAATCGCCGAGAAAATTCTATAATTTTGAGAGAACTTTTTCTTTGGTAGATAAAGACTTTCTCGTAAGTGGCTCTTTCTTATCAGAAACCTGGTAAGATAATAGCTCTTTTTCTCTTTGTTTCTTGGAAAATTGAATCACTTTCCCAAGCCCAATACCCTTACTATCTTTTTTTTGATCTTTCTTTGCTGTACTAATAAGTGTCCCCTAGCTTAAGTGTTTCTCGCCCTACTATTATCGTCGATTTCTGCTCTTCACTGAAGATGGAAAATTCTAACTAAGAATTATTTATAGAGTATGGAATATTTGTTGATAAAAGAAGTAGATTAATTTCTCTATTATGCTTTTATAGGAAGGGGATTATGTTGGCTTGTGCCCTATTTTGTCCCTCCATAGTAAGTGAGATAGTGGGGCTACTATCAGGGTCATCCAGACAAGGCATAGATTTTTAAGAGGCGTGACCTTTCATTGATGTACCGCTTGGGTTTAGGTTTATTTTCGGTGGTAGTAATTCTTTTATGGAAAAGGAGGTTTGATAGTCTGTAGCTATTTGTTTTTCATTGAGTTTTCTTGAGAGGTTTGACTCGTGGGTGGAGTGGGTTTGCACGCCCTCGGAAGTCTCGTGGACCTTAGCAAGTAAGGTGGTGTGGGGGGCTTCTATCAAGGCTCGCTAGATTTCCGAGGGCGTGCAACTCCACTCCATCGAAAAGTAAAGCAAGAGCAGACCAACTTAATTTCGCTTTCCATAAGAAAAATTGCTACTACTGAAAATAAAACCAAGGCATGAGGTCTTCTATCTCAGGAATGGATAGTCTGTTCCACCTACGTGATCCCAGACTGTTGCAAGGTCCCAGTTTTCGCCGGTGGCATTATAAGTGGCGGCTGCCTTCATATCGGTATCGTCGAGACCTATGCCACCATTGGTAGAGGCACAGCCTCCCGAGCTATAGGCAGTGACACAGTTGGGATCGAAGAAGACTGACTTAGTGACTACTGGTGCCCCTAAAATCTGGGATCCAATTATACCTTCAGCATTTGAGCTTCCTGACCAGATCATAACTTTAGTTACATTGTAAGACTTGTCTACAGTAACAGAGTAGTAGTTTCTTCCAATGAGACCACCAGCTTTGTCTTGGGCGAGAACAAGGCCACCTTTTGAAAAAGAATTTGAAAGAGTCGAAGCCGCTTTTTGGAATTGTCCTATGATCCCTCCAACTTGATATTCTCCAAAGACCATAGGATTTTTAGTTTCTATTTTATCTAGTGTTCCAGTGTGTAGTCCAAATGCACTACCAACATAGTTTCCACCATAAGCTTGGTTGCTATGTGACTTGAGATTAGTGTAGGTTCCTGGGACAGAGGCATTGCCTATGTATCCATCTCCTACAAATGTTCCAATATCATTTTTTCCCATTACAATAGAATCGCTAATAGTCATATCTTTTATTGCAGCATTGACGCCAACCATTCCCCCGAAGAGTCCCACTCTATCGATGGTGTCGGCTGCTGAATCTCTTAAAAAGAGAAAGTTTTTAATACCAAATGAGTTACCATCAAGCTCGCCTACAAATTGTGGTGCATAAGCTCCAATAGGAGTAAAGAATTTACAAGGGGCACCAGCCATATTAGTTGTTAGTTTATAATAAGCACTTAAGTTTTCACTCATTTTGGCAAGTCTCTCTGGAGTGTCAATCAAGTATGGATCTGCCAGTATTCCTGTACCTCCAGCAAATGTAGCTGCTTCAGCAACTCTCGTGATTCCGCCTGGACAAGAATCGAGAACATCGATTTTTGCATATGTACTTCCCGCTGGGTATTTCCAGGCCGAGCCTGATGAGCCAACAAAGCCAAAATTATAGGATTCCATCGTGGTAAGGTCTTGCAGATAAAACTGAGTTAAAGCTGTTCCCACAACAGGTCCGGCACAACCGGCAGCACCACCGCCACAACCAGCATCTTCATAAAATGCATCTATGATTGCAGAGCCTGATTCCGCAGACGAGTTATTGTAAGGTGTAAATTTATCAATATTCGTATTACCTGTGGCCACGGAAGTAGTGTAGACACGATTTAGTAATACTCCATTTATTCCTATAGTACCGGCAAATCCACCAACGGCGTCATCTCCGGAAACAGCTCCGTTAGAATAAGAGTCAATGATGGCCCCTCGTTTTTCGATGAGGCCGACCATGCCTCCCATTATATCTCCACCTGAGCCTCCGCCAGGTAGAGCACTAACTGGTGATGAACTAAAAGATCTTACTACTCGAGCATCTTGATGGAGGTAGCCAATGAGCCCTCCAGCCTTGGTGTCGCCATAGATATTTCCAGTGGAGTAGCTATAGATGATATTAGTTTGGGTTTTGGCCTCACCAACTAAGCCGCCAATATAGTTATTTCCGCTTACAGTTGCAGATGAGCTACATTTTGCCACCAATGTACTACTGTTGGCATAACCAACAATGCCTCCTAGAGCAGCTCCATTATCTCCTAGAGAACTTATTTTTCCTGTAGTAGAAAAATTATGGATTGTTCCACCGACAGTTTGACCTACAACTCCACCAACATCTGTAGTTCCTATAATATCAGCTGATGCTGAGCCATTCTCTATCCAAGCATTGGTGCCTAAATATCCTGCTACTCCGCCGACATCAGTAGTTCCATTAATAAAATTATAGTCATCGACGGTAATATTTTTGAGTTTCGCTTGAAGTGCATAACCTACAACACCACCTAGTGATGTAGTACCATTAATAGTGGTCCTGGTGACAGTTATGTTGTCAAAAATATTACTGGCCGAATCGGCTCTCCCTACAATAGTACCCATGAAGGCGCCCCCTTCAATAATACTATCTTCCATTATTAAGTTTTTAATCTCACCACTTTGAATGTAGCCAAAGAGCCCTTTATAATTACTTCCATTGGTGATGGTTCGAAGGCCTTTGATTATCTTTGAGTTTCCATCAAATCCACCGGTGAATTTTGTGGTGGCGTCACCGATTGGTATCCAGTGCTGACAAGAGCTAAAGCCAACATTTGCTGTTAGTTTATAGTACTTAGTTAGGTTTTCTCCCATTTTGACCAGTCTTGCCGTGGAGTCTATTAAGTAGGGATCTCCACTTGTTCCAGTTCCTCCTGCAAATGTAGCATCAGCTGCAACTGCGCTACTTCCAGTTGGACAGGTATTGATGGTGACAACTTCAGGGTAGGAAGATCCTCCCATTACCCATGTGGCATTGTTGGTGAAGTTCCATCCCACCCCACTTAAATCTGATTGAGTTTGAAGATCAGCAGTCGCAAGACCTAAACCTCCGTTGGCACCGGCGCAGCCACCAGTAGCGGGAGGTGTAAATGGAGAGCCGCAACCTGTATCTTCAAAAAAGCTGTTAACTATGAGTGAGTTAAGACCTAAGTTACCACCGATGAATTTATCCACATTGCTGTTTCCTGTGGCAGCACTTCTAGTATAGCTGTTAATGATCACCCCACCTGTGGCGCCTAATTGACCGACCAGACCTCCAATATATGAGTCACCATCAACACTTCCATTTGAATAACAGTCAATAATGGACCCTCTTGACTCAAGCCTTCCAACAAGACCACCAAGGTCGTCTTTTGTCGCGTAAATGGCAGCTGGAGAAGAAACATTACCTGAGGCGTAACATCTTTTGGCTACAGCATCGGAGTAGAGGTAGCCCACAAGGCCTCCTACTTTTTGGTTTCCTTCAACATTACCTGTGGCGTAGCTATCAGAAATAATGGCCCCGACAGTTTTAAATTCTCCGGCCAGTCCTCCAACATTACTTCCACCTTTTACACTTCCTGTTGCATGGGAAAAGGTAATAGTATTTGGGGTACCATAGCTAGTTCCTATGAGGCCGCCTACACTAGAAGCACTTTCTCCTCCAAAAACATTTCCAGTGGCATATGTATTTGTAATATTTGAGTTGCTGTATAAGACGCCAGATATACCACCAACGGAAGAACCAAAGGCGATGACATTACTGGCGGAACTTGAGGTACTGATGTTTGTACTAACCGTTTGATAACCTATCAACCCACCAACGCTTATTGCCCCCATGACAGTTCCATTACTAGTGATACTAGACATCTTTAAATATCTTGAGTAACCGGCAATGGAGCCGACATTATTTGTACCAAGAATTTTTCCAGTAACAGTTACATTATCAATAAAATCTCCATTATTGCTATAACCTAAAACTGCTCCTGCGTGTTTTTGCCCTGTGATATAGGCATTATTTATGGTGAGATCTTTTATAGATACAGAGGCATTATCGGCATAACCAAATAGTCCTGCGTAGTCACCACTAGAATTTTCTACAAGCCCATTTATGGTTTGATTAAAGCCATTAAATTGTCCAGTAAAAGCACCTGCAAGATCCCCAACGTGTGACCACACTCTACAAGTTGAAATGGTGATTCCATTGTTGAGCTTAAAGGCAGAGCCCGTATTCTCCCACATTTTCGCAAGCTGGTTTTCATTTGTTATTTGATAGGGGTTGCCACCACTACCATCTCCACCAGCATATGATGGGGCCATTTCAATTTTCTCCCAGCCTTTAGGACATTTATTTTGGAATCTGTGGCTAGGGTATTGACCTCCACCTTCCATTTCCCAAGGGGCATTTGTAGTGGTGCTAAAACTCCAGCCTGCTCCAGTAAAATTGGCCTCAGTTTTCATTTCAGCATCAGTGATACCTAATCCGCCATTTGCACCTGGGCATCCTCCTGTGGCCGGTGGAGTAAATGGATTTCCGCAAGCGGTGTCTAGGAAAAAAGATGATTGAATATGAGCTTGGGTTCCTGTGATTCCCCCAATAAATTTATCTGTAAAGGTATTTCCTGTGACAGCTCCACTGGAATAGCTATCAACAACGGCGATTCCATCGGAAGGCACTCCTCCAATGAATCCCCCAACATAGGCGTCCCCTGTGACATTACCAGTAGAGTAGCTGTCTGATATTTTAGTTTTGTAGGCCCTGCCGGCAACGCCTCCAACATAGTCTTTTGTGGTGCCATTTGTACCATCTACTTCACCGTGGTTTTGAGATCGAACGAGAGTTGAAGAGCCATAAAGTTTACCGGCGACTCCACCTACATAATAATTTCCGTAGACTTTCCCTTTGTTAACACAGTCTACTAAAGTTATGGTTGATAGTTTTCCAATGATTCCACCAACAGAAGTTTCACCACTAACAGATCCATAGTTTTTACATTCACTAATCATGCCATAACCATAGCTATAACCAATTATACCTCCAACAGTGTCAGAGGTCGTATTGGGCCCATGAACAACGCCGTAATTGGTAAGCTTGGTTAAATGACCTACATTGTAAGATTTTCCAAAAACTCCACCAAATGTTCCTTTAAGTGGAGCTACTAATCCAAAGTTGATGGCATTGGAAATATTAGCACCGTAGGGATAAGCAGCAACTCCTCCAGTTGTAACAGCTCCTTCAACAGCTCCACCAAAGTAAATCTTGGAGCCCATTCCATTTCTGAATATTCCTACTAGGCCTCCAGTATTAACATTAGTAGAAGCCCCTGTTTGGACAAAGCCTGATCCGTAAGAATCTATAACTGTTGCTGTAGTGGAGTATAATTGCCCTACCAGAACACCCGTTTGATCGTCACCTCTAATATAGGTATCGACAACACCTGTATTGATGAGAGAACTTGTGTTGCCCATGTAGCCAATAAATCCTAGGTTGTCGACGGTAGGGTAATCAATACTTAACCTTCTAATGGTAAAGCCATTGCCATCGAAGTTTGCCTGGAATTTTGATGCTGAAGTCCCTAGTGCGCTGAAGGCTTTACATGACAGATCAATATTATTCATCAACCTATAGTATTCCCCGACCATGTCATCTCTTACGTGGTCGAGTTCTTCAACAGTGGTGATTTGATAGGGGTCCCCTGAAGTTCCGTCTCCTCCAGGAAAAGAACCTGCTGTTGTAATGGCGGCCATCGCGCAGTTTTGTACTTCTATCTTTAAGTCCGCTGTGTCGCCACTTGAATTTGAGTCGGCCGTAATTTGAACTTCATGATTGGCCACAGAAAGTCCAGAAAGGTTGATTTCAAAAGTCCCATCGGAACAATCGCTATCAGTCATCGCCTGCGCACCACCATCGAGCTTGGCCACAACATTTATGGCATTGGGGCTACATCGACCCCTTATTTTTGGAGTCGCGCTGTTCATTGCATAACCAACGGCGTGTAAGACCACATCACCTGTTGTGAAAGTATAGGAATTTGGGGCCCCTTGAACATTTTCAGCTGCTCCCGTAAGTACATTATTGGAAACTTCGTAAGTATAGGTAGTATTCGGCTCCATTGGGAATGCAGGCCTATAGGTCATAATTTTTGATGGAGCGTCATAACTAATATAACCAGCTAGAGGCTGACCTGAGGAATTTCTCAGTGTGATATTAAAATTATTGAGCGTGCTTTCATTCATCACTTTATTAAACCCAGTTTTAATTTCCGAACCTGTATTAACCGAGACTGCTGAGTCATTAGGGTATTGTAGTGTGATCATTGGTGGAGGAGTTCCATCAATAGCGTAAATTGTGGTGGCCTTGGTATTGTTGGCAGAACTTGTAGAACGTCCACCAAATAATATGATTCTACCGTCTCCTGCTCCCGTGTAGGCACCTGCTGATTGGTCTGTTCTTTTGTGTGCAATGCCTACGTCTTCTCCGACAGTTGACCAAGTATTTCCTCCTGGGTTGTAGCGATATAAATCGGCTACTCCTGCAGCTTCTGATTGCAGGCCTCCCCAGATGTAGAAATATGTACCATCCCAAAAATTAAGTGAGATATTTCTTCCACCAGCATTTGGTGAACCAGTTTGATTAATAGGACTCCATTTCGCATCGGCTGCAGCGGCCAAATCGTATACAGCACCAGTAGTTTCTTCTAAAAGTGTTGCTGTGTTTGTTGAGTCTGTGGATCCACCCCAAAGAATAATTTTACCCTGCGAGCCAAGCTCTGGCGCCCAGGACATTTTTGGAAAGTAACGTGCATTTGGTTTATTTGGGTCAGCACCATCATCAAGACCATTCCACGATCCCGCACCAACACCTGATGGCATAAAGACCATTCCATCATTGACTTCGGCATTTGCATCACAGCCATTGGTATTGCTGTATCTATTTGTACATCCTCCCCAGACGAGCATTGCACTACCTGTCCAAAGGGATCCATGATAATACCGCTGAGTTGGGGCCCCTGCTGTCCCTATTTTAAGCCAATCTCCATTTGCATCACCATCTGGATCTAAGAAATAGGTATTGGAAGCTGCAAGGACGGATGTATTTGTAGTTCCACCAAAAATAATGAATTGCTGATTGGTGTGATCATAAATTAAACTGTGGCCCATTCTTCCAGAGGGCTCATCGCCATCAGTTGTGTCCACTAGGTCCCAATCATCAGTCATAGGATTATAGAGTCCACCTTGACCTGCTGCTGAGAAGGTACCGTTAGTTCCTAGTCCTCCAAAGACAAACATTTTTCCACCACCCCAACTAACTCTGTGTTGTGAACGAGCTGTCGGCGCATCTGTTGAGGTCATAGGAGTCCAACTATCAGTGATTGGATCATAAAGGGCACCATCATTTTGCCTTGTAGAGCTGGCAGATCCTGTTTTTCCTCCCCAAACTATCATCTGCTTTCCTGTCCAAACAGACTCGGATGCAAATCTTGCAGAAAGACTTGAGTCAGTGGCATCGAACCAACCTTTTTGGAAGATACCTGTAATATTTCTATTTTCAGTTTGATTTTGTGAAGTTCCACCTAGGTCATCAAAATCGATAACAATAGTATCAGGATAAGTAGTGTTAGTTCCTGGGTTGCTAGTGAAGTTCATGACAAAAGTACAACTAGCTGCGGGAGTGAGAACAAAAGGTTGCGCCCCGCAAGTTCCGCCAACCCCAGGCCAAGCGCCTCCTTTAAATGTATAAGGAGCAGCTAATCCTGTAACAGTTATTTCACCAGCATCATTGATACCTGCTGAGTGTTCTATAATAAAGGTGACATCAGTTTCATCACCAGCAGCAAAGTTTCCAAAACTATATGTTTGGGCCGAAGAATAAGTAGTGGCCCCTTGTTTAAAAATTATTTGAGCGACTGATGCAGCGGCGGTTGCAGTGGCAGCAGCGTCTGCAGTAGCAGATGCTTGTGCTTCAGCAGTAGCAGATGCTTGTGCTTCAGCAGTGGCAGAAGCTTGTGCTTCGGCAGTAGCAGATGCTTGTGCTTCGGCAGTAGCAGATGCTTGTGCCTGGGCAGTGGCAGATGCTTGTGCGTGGGCAGTAGCAGATGATTGAGCTTCGGCAGTGGCAGAAGCTTGTGCTTCGGCGGTA
>JABIHA010000030.1 GCA_018649885.1 Bacteriovoracaceae bacterium | reverse complement strand
TCCATACCTGCCGAAAGTTAAACATTGAATTTTGGGATTACCTGCAAGACAGATTAAATAAAAAATTCAAAATCCCAGCTCTACAAAACCTGATTGAAATTGCTTAGTTAGAAATCTAGCCTCTTTTTATTGAGTAGTTACGACTAAACTGTCAAATTGTTTCAAAGTTTTCAACACATTGACAGTAGACTGCCTGGTAAATACCTTATATTAGATTGATCGCTTGGCCTTCTTATTGCTTTATATTGAGTATGAATAAAAAAACTAGAATCTCAGTATTTTTCTTTGTAGTGGTAGCGGCTTATTTTCAGGCCAAGTATGAACACCTTCCCAATTCCCGTATTGAGAAAATTATTGCTGATACAGAAAAAACTATTTTTTCAAAACTAGGTAAAGAAAATCTTGCCACCAATAGTTTCAAAGAAGATCTACCTCGAATTCATAGACTTATTCACGGTCACGCAAAATTGTGACCAATGGCCTTTAGCCACTTTTCGGTGGGTAAAATAAGTGACCTATTATCGAGATCCATAAATCCAAATCTAAGTACTATTTTCGATGCAACATCGCCACTACCTTTAAGCATCTTCTGGTGAATCTCAAAGATCTTTTTCCCTCTCTCACCTTTTACTGTACTTTCAATATTTATATTTTCTCTCAATAATAATTCTTTAGAAAATCTCAGATTGATATCGAGAATCACTGGACCTTTTTTCAGCTCCAGGACCTCCTTAAGGCCATAACCGCCTTCTGTAATAAACTCCCATCTGGCCTGCTCATAGAGCTCAAGATAAGTAGCGTTATTGACATGGCCGAAACTGTCTAGGTGCTGCTCTAACACCTTAAACTGGTACTTAAATATTGGGCCTTCCATTATTCCTCCAAATTTCGACAACTTTTATTGGCAGTAAAACGACTCATACTCAGTGCCAAATAGTGAGTTCATTATACTAAAAAGACTTTTAATTTTAAATGCTTATCCCACTATAGAGGCCCAACTTACTCTCCCACCCTATTAGAATCGGTTAAAATAGACAGATAAGGAGATTAAAACACTCAACTTTCCTGTACGTATCCCGAAAAGTTGTTGAGTGAATGCAGGTCTTTCGGAGCCGTGATGATACTAAAAGACATTTTTTTAAGATTCATTAATCTCTATCTCACTATATCTCTATCGGGGATATTTACCTCCGTTGCCATTGCAGAAAGTAGCTTATCAGTCCCAATTCCAGGAATTGAAGATTCAGCTGAAGTCGCTGCCTCTAGCTCGGAATTAGAGGCAGAACAAGCAGTAGATGCTGATGCTTCCTCGGAAGAGACAAGCTCTACAGACTATTCTTCCCACGGTGCTATCACTTGTAGCTTGGAAGAAGGTTACAAAAGTTGTGAGAAAAATTTTGACTGTGCACAGGCCACACAAAATCTCACAGTTGAAAGCTATACCGTCACTGTTAACGACAATGAGTACACACTGACTGAAAAACTAAAAGGCGGAGAAGAGTGTATTCACAATGACGTTTGCCTGTCGGCGAGTTGTAAATTTGATCCAGACTACAATCAAAAACAATGTACTGATATAGGATTTTGTGGCAGTTGTGTTCCAGCGGGAGCTGTGGCCCTAACCACCAATACCTGCTGTCCAGGAACTATTTATAATAAAACCGATAAGACTTGTGACCGTGAAAGAAGTGTATCTAGACTATCTTCTGATCAAGAGGGTAAATTTGACAAGGAAACATGTGAGTTTGAATACACCCCTGAACAACAAGAATTTATGGACGACTACCTACAAAAATATGACATGAAAGTTGTTTCTTTTATGTATCTATTTAGTGATAGCGACGATAGTTCAGAAGAGCTTTGGATTAACCACGGTGATGGAAATAAAGTTTCTGAGAAGTCTAAAGTCTATAGAAATAGTTACGATTATTTCCCATTTTATTCCAATAAATCGTATAAAGGCTCTGGAAAAAACAAAGGTAGTGATAGAAGGATCAAAGGCCAATTAATAAAATGGTCTAGCCAAAAAATGAACAAAAAGAAGCACCGAAAGGTTAAGGGACTCGCAGAAATCTCTTCAAAGCTAAAGTCAACTCGCCAAACGGGGCTCGATGATTTTATTGTAGAAAGAGATAGACTTGCTGAGAAACTAAATCTTGATCGCGGCCGGTTTATTGCTGGGTCTGCTTCAGATGAGTTAAATGAAGATAAAGGTGATGGTGGTGAAGCTGGACACAATTACTGGCAATCTCTTCTCGATTTTTATACTGCTATCCAAACATATGAATCAGGCCTTGCAGACTCCTATGGAAGCTCAGTCAAAGACTTAGAAGACTGGATGGATATGTATGATACCTTGGGAGGAATGGACTTCGATAAAAATGACTATAGACCACAGCCCTGCCGAGGAAAGAAAGAAAAAGATTCAAGCGGAAATAAAAAAGAAAACAAATATCACTTAATTACTACCGATAAAAGAAATTGTGTGGCCGAATTGTGGAAGGTTCATACCAATACAGGTAAAGGCACTGGCCTATTTAGTGGGTCACACAACTGGCTTGTGGATCCCGTTTTTAAACTAACCGGCGGTGCGATCAATAAGCTTAGAAAGAAAAATGGTAAGAAGAGATGGCCCAAAAAAGGTCTCAATTATATTTATAATGCTCGTCATATCAGAAACTTTAGAAGCATTGTGAGAAAAGATATAAAAGGACAGCTTGAAAAATGTGCTAATGGAGCACTGCCAGGCTGCGATAAGGACAACTACCTAGCAGAGTATAAGGGAAGCCTAGGCAAGTTAAGAGATGCAATTTGGCTCGATATGATTGGTTGGGGTGGACTTTATAGCCATAAAGAAAAAACCTCTGCTTGGATTGAAGACTCTACAGGCGGTGATGTTCAAACTTGGGCAGACAATAGAAGCTCCTTAGTTCAAAGTTTTGGCGACTTCTTTGATTGGAATGATCGAAATGAATTTGAAGTTATGGGTCGAAGTGAAGTTGTTGAATGGAAAAAAGGAAAAGAGCAAGGTGGAATATTACCAATAGTTAAAGAATTAGAAGCCTTTTATGTCTCTTCTGTCGACGCTCGAACAAAGTCCATTGCTTGTCTTGTAGACAAACTAAGGCAAATGGATGACGACGGTGGAACAGATTATAGAGGGGCCTCAGGAGCCACTAAATATGACAATCAAGACGGCGAGACTCTTTATGGATCTGGATCTGTAGATGATAATTGTCCTCCATCAAGTACAGATTGCGGCGCCAATAGAAAAAATGTTGATAGCGATTTCAACTTTAGCTTAGGAACAAAGAGCATCACTGGAACTTCCGGATCATCAGGATCTTCTCTTAGTGGACTTGATGCTATTAGCGCCAAAGTGGCGTCTCTTTCCAGTAAAAATGCTATTAGAAAATCGGCACTAAAAAGTGCACAAGCGGCTCAAGAAAAGGCTCATGGTAGTGCATACTCGGTCCAAAGTGCCTCACAAGTGAGAACTGTTGATAGCGCTCTTTCGGCCATATTAAAAAAGTCAAAACGCTCTTCTGAATCAGGTAGCAGCACTAGCGGTAAAACCACCTCAATGTTTGAAGGAGAAAACCTTCTAGCAGAAGATAGCACTTCTGAAGATGGTAGTAGTGGCGATGGCAGCGGCGAAGGAGACGGAACCAAAGGCGATCAGGACGGAGTTATTAAAGCTGGCGGCTCTGGTAAAGGAAGCGGCGGTAGCAATGGCAGATCGAGAAGGCGACGTAGACGAAGCATTATGGGCTCAAGAAAAGGAAGAGGGATTGCCTCTGGCTCAGAAAGTGAAGGCGGAGATGACTCGTCAAATAGTAATTTAACTGGAATGTCACCCTCTGAAGTAAGAGTGATGCTTTCTCGTACTAACGATGAAGAATATAAAAGAAAACAACAAGATACAATTTTCGATATTGTACACAAAAGATATGTAAGATCTGGTTACCCAAAACTACTTAAGAGAAAAAAACTTGGATCTTTTGCTGAAGAGCAAATTGGAGACGGAAGAACTCCATCACAAACTAAAGATAATGGTTTTTCACCTTGGATGCATCAAAGAAATAAATAAAGCCATGGTGAAAAATTAGTTTGAAATAGTCATTAGTGATAAATACACTTCAATAAGTGAGTCTCGATCATAAATTTTATAATCCCTTTGAGAAGAAAAATCTAATTTTTCAAGTGCAGTGAGAATTGTTTTTTTAAATTCTTCTAATGAAGATGGATGAATTAAAACTTCTCGTCCAGCAATCGAACCACTATGAATGTCTTCTTTTAAAATCTTATTTAGCTTCATGATTAACTTCATTGCCAAAGTTTTAGCAGTTTCAGCGCTAAATGCCAGAGGTTCTTCTATATTAAATTTAATTTCATCATTAGGATGAACCTCAATTAGTTTTTCCTTCTCTAATTTATATATGTGAGATAATAACTTATTACGGCTTATTTGATATTTATCTGAAATATTCTCTAAGGTCATTTTTCTAACAAATAGGTCCATGAAAATGGTGGTTAAAAGATCATTTTGAATGAGGAATTTTTCTTGTCTTTTAGTTAGCCTGTCACACTTTTTTAATTGTTTTGTAGAGAGTTCAACCAAGTCCCGAAATGAAATATCAATCATTTTACATATGGCTTCAATCTTTCCTAGAGGACCATCTTTTTGAGAAAAGATTCTCTTTACTGTCGCTACTGAAATATTTAGCTCATTTGCAATATCAGACAGCTTAATACTTTTCTGACGAAGTATGCTTCTCAAAGTATGCGTCATTTCTTGATAAGTTGAAGATTCTTTTGTCATTTGATCTATTTGTCCCATTTTTGGCTCATTTTTTAAGCTTTTTGAAATTAATATTGAAAGTAGCTCATATTTCAATTAAATAGTTAGCACTAATCATTTTGGTTGGGCAATAGAATGGAGAAAGAATTATGAAAAAAATATTAGTTTGTAGTCTATTTTTAAGCACCATCAGTTCCGCTGCCTGGGGGTTTGATGTTGTCGATAATATCTCTATAGATAATATACAATTAAATGCAGAGACCTCTGCAATGATTTTGGCCAATAAAAATATTTGGAGCAAGGCCATTCAAATTTGTGAAAATAGCAATCAAAAGACTGTGCTAATTGCCCCTCCTAAAATTTGGCTATCGTATGCGCCTAGTCGGTCAGGTTTCGGTATTTCCATTCTAGGCAGGTTCGACTGTATTAATTACTAGTTTTCAATGAAAATTGCTGTAAGTAAGATTGGATTTTAGTTTTTACAAACGAGGGAGCTTTTCAGCTCCCTTTCATATTAATGTTCAGAATAGTATTTATCTAATGCGTCCCCTAGGCTAGCAAGGTTAGGTCCAATAATTTTTTCGATAAGACCTTCAACCATCGGTCTTACTTTTCCCGCTAAAAGTCTGGGAACTCCCGGAACTTTTTCTGGGTATATTTTTATTCCACAAGTGATTCGAAGTTCTGTTTTTCCCTCACCTGCGCTGGCAAAATAATTCACACCAACGGCGTCAAAGAGATCGTTTGCTAAAAATGATTCTAGCTCATATTCCACAAGGTGATCGCTATCATTCCAGTTAGCAATGTCTTTCCAACTGAAAATTTCTGGCTTAATAAACTTTTGCATCATCTTTGGTAATTCGGCCTTTGCGTACCAATGATTTATAATTTTAGTTCTTCCCTCTCCCAAATCTTCAGTGGACATGACTTCCACTTTATTAACATTGGGAAGATAAGGGGCCAGTTTTGAAAACTCGTTCTTAACTAGGTTATATACCTCATCTAAGGGCCGATCGATTACCTTCTTACTTTCTAATTCCATGATTACTCCTTAATTCACAAATAATTCATTATAGACTCCAGGAGGTGATCAGGGCAAAAAAAAAGGCGCTGGTTAAACCAACGCCTTGTAGCATGATATGTCCGTGTAGTTTTCTCTATTAATGAGCTTCTACATTTTCAGTGGGAAGTCGATCATATGATGTGGCAAGTTGCCTATGGAGTCTTTCATATTGTTTTTGAAAGGCCGAAACGACTTCTGGAATTGTTATGTAGTAATAATTCTCATAATTAGTTTTTGAAGCACTCATTTTAAATGCAGAGCTAGTAAAGTTACCTGCTCCTGCAAATACAGCTGGCTTGTTGTAGAGAGCTGGTTTCTTGCTACTTTTTCTAGCATTATCGAAAATTAAAAACTTGTTGTGGTGTAAGAGATGGAGACTGTGATTGGTTTCCATGTATTTTACATCTGCACCTTTATCCACAAGGCCTTTCACACGGTAATACTCTGACGTCATATTTGGACCAACTACTTCGCCAAGACCGGCCCAGTAAATATCATCATCAACTACTCCTCGTACTTTAAGTCCATAGCTCATTCCCTTTTTAAGAGCATCAATTAATTCGCCTAGAAATAAACGGTGAGCAGCAAAATCTACTGTTTTAGACCAGTAAACGGCCTCTTGAATTCTTTTTATGGCAGCTTCGCCTTCGCCAGGAACAAAGAAGACTTCAATATCATCTTCAGCTGGAGTTTTGATATCAGCTTTGCAATCAGCAATCATTTCTTTGTATTCCCATTTAGTTTTTGCTGTTTTAACAGAATCCATTAAACAAACATGGCTTTGAGCAAAGAAAGATTTTTTTGAGGTAGTAATAAAATGCCAATTTTCATGATGAAGAACAACACCTGAAGACATATTTCCACTACTAAAAGCTAACTTCATCACCTTAGGGTCTCTTGGGTTCACTACAAATAGCTTGTTGTGAGCGTATCCAATTCCGCCTTCAAAACCTTTTAGTAAAATTTTAGGTTTGTGACTTACACCGCTTGCGCAAGCTAGAAGAAGTTGAGACTTTGATTTTTTTCCAGCAGCTGCAGCATCTGATCTTTTTCTATTTTCGCCGCCTCTATCGAGAACAACTGTCATTTTTATATTTCGATTCTCAATTGCACGACAAAGGGCCTTTTGAACTGCACTACTTGAAAATGAAAGGTAGGCCATAAAGATTTCTGTAGTCTTCGGATCATCAATCCACTTTACTAATTGGTACTGAGGACTTGATGCTCTTTTTCCTGACTCATAAGAATCGTTATATGTGCAATACGTATTCTTTGGCTTTTTATAGAGAAGATCTCCATTATTAGCAGTCACAGGATGAGGATACTCGTACTCAGCACATTCTGGATTAGTAAAAAGAACTTTATACTCATAAGGACTATAGTCTTTTAAGCTTACAGCAAGTGATTGCCCTGCCCATAGTAAAAAAATTGGTAGTATGTATCTTAACTTCATGGTCTACTCCTATTAAGACTAATAAGTTGTTCAGCCTATTTCCCGACCAAGATACTTCGCAGACCTTCATAATAGAAATGAATCTTTTTTGACTTCAAGACTCTATTTAAGTATCATGAGTTTTATGGAAATCAAATACTTAGACACTTTTATGGTGGTCGCCAAAGAATTAAGTTTCACCAAAGCGGCCAAGACTCTAGGCCTCACCCAAGCGGCGATCAGTCGGCAAATAAAATACTTGGAAAACTCATTGGGAAAACAAGTACTTATAAGATCCCCTCAAAAGGTGATGCTAACCCCTGACGGCTCCTCTCTTTTTGAAAGGGCCATGCCATTATTCCAGTTTTTAAACCAAGAATTTAGTGATCAAAATTTTGGTCCTCTAAAAATTGGCTCCCTTCAAGGGTTTGGAGAAAACTGGCTTTTAAAAAGACTTATTAAATATTCTAAGAAAAATGACTTTCCCTTTGAAGTGACTGTCGGGGGAGAAAATGGACTCATCGAAAAGCTAAATCGCTCAGAGCTAGATTTAATTTTTACCACTCAAAATATCCAAAGCGGATACCTTAGTTCGAGAAAAATCATTCCAGAAGAGATTGTGATTGTTAGTAAAGAGAGTATTAATCCCAAGAAGCTTGGTGATTATAACTGGGTGACATATAACCAAGATGATTTTCTCTTTGAGCTTTCAAGGGCCAAAGGACAGCACATCTATAAAATGAACTCGATCACATCCATGATTAAGATGGTTGAGTCAGGGGTAGGAATCGCAGCTCTGCCCGAATTTTTTGTCCATGAAAACTCAAAAGTGCTAAAGACAAAACTTCGGAAGAAGGTTGGTGGGTATATTTATTTAACTATGCCTAATTTTGACGTTATTCCAGGACATATTAAGAAATTATTGTCGTTTCTTTAGTGCCATACTCTAAGCTCATCTAGAATTCCTATAAATTGGCTTTGATAGTGGCTCCCTCTAGGACTTTGTCCTAAGTATAGTGGGCTGCCAGAAACTCTGTGCTTAATGAGTGCGCTAATGCAAATGGCATCTTCACCCTTTTCACCAATACAAACCTGCTGCTTTTGATGATTGTAAGAGGCCACCACATTGACTCTTTGTTTATAGGGGGTAACTCCTTTCAAGCTGACAACACTTGGTCCATTTTTCAAATCATAAACCGCAAATTTTAACTCTCTATCATCAAGCCAAATAGAAAACTGGGAGGGTGAATCAACCAGATAGCCTGAGGCCCGAATTTTCTTTGCTTTAAAAGAAAATTCAACCTTAAAACTCTTCTTAATATGAAGGGGCCCCAGGTAAACAAGCTGAACTTCTCCGTCGAATTCAATGGCGCCCTCACCTTCAAGACCTGAAGTAAACTTAGCACCTAGAACCTTCATCTTTTTTGGAAGACGATCTTTAGATAGCTTGTCAAAAGAGTAATAGAGAGTTTTAGCAAAAACACTATGAGAAAAGATAAGACAGGCAAATATGAGGGCCACATTGCCTTTAATTTTGTTCATAGAGCGTCCTGTTCTACAAATAATCATTGGGTTAGAATCCATTTAACCACTAGAAAATCCACCGCTTATCTAAAATGCAATGATAGTGCCAAAACGGTAGTGGAGCTTAACATTTGGTGGAACTCTTAATTTCTTCGAATAAGGCCTGGCATTCTTAGAAGCGGGCCCTCTAATTTGGACCATTTTTGCAGTTCTTCAGAGTCCATTTGTGCTGGGGATCTTTGGTCTGAAAGTCGTCTCTTTGCTGATCGTGGATGGGTAATATTGAGACCTGAAATATATTTAGCTGGCACTGGCCCTTCTCCCTGATATACAGAGGATGGCAGCCGATGCGAACCCGATTTTACCCACTTATCCTTCTTTTTATCCCCAAGGTTTAATATGGAAACGACCATAAAAAAACTAAGTAAAAACAAGACCTGTTGTAGTATTTTCAATCTCCTACCCTTTCTTACATAGCTTTATTCGGCACTATTTACCCGTTTCTCAAGAAGATAATGAATTTTCATAAGAGCTGAAACGCTTTGTCACTATGCTAGTAAGCAAATAGTTCAATAAGGCCATTTGGTAGCAAAATTAGGACTATTATCCCCTTGGAACTACTTGAAGGTTGGTGAATTATGAATGTAAAATGTGGGCAAATGCTGTCAGAATTTCTTGGTACGAAAGGTCTAAGCCCCGAGCTAGAGCAAAGATGGATAGAAGACTTTAACAGTCAGTTAATCACTAAAATTCGCACTTACTTCAAAACTTTTAAAGTCACAGGCCTTGATAAGGCGATGCCCGATATTGCTGAAATAATATTTGAGCATATTGAATGCCATCAAACATTTTTTACTGAAATCGGTCTCGGCAAAGACCTCGACTCGCGTATGCGAATCTTCGAAGATTGGATTAATGGCGAGTTCATAGAGTTCCTCACCAGAGTCTTTATCAAGTGGACTCAGTGTACTGAAATAGAGGCGAAAGTAGCTGCCCAAGGACTTAAGAAGGTTTGGATGAGAACCCTCTACCTTTATATTGATAACGTAGAAGTGAAAAGAGATCTGGCCGTTAACCTACTAATCCAGGCAACATTATCCAACATGAAGACTAGCTTAAGAATGATCTTATAGAAGAGAAAATTCGCTAATACCTTGTTTTCTAAATACTTTTCAAGTTGCACCGAAAAGAACTTAACTGATTAATTTTTTTTTAAAATTAAAGAAGGCCAAGGATGGGTAAGGTAAAGTTTTTTGCATTGATGACATTGTGTCTATTTCTATCCAATTGTGAATTCAATGATCCACCTCCCGATGCATCTGTTATGGAGGCCAATATCGATGGCGCTATTACCTGTGAGGTTGATTCGGAGAAATTGGCAAACTTTATGGAAGAAGATTTACAAGCTGATCTTCTATGCATAAGCAATCAGCTGAAAACCTATGCACAAGTTGACCAACGAAAATATGCAGGCTTCATTCAAGTAGATGAGTTAATTCAATTTCTTCTTACCTTTATGAATGGCAACGATAAGGTTGTTCAAGGTATTAAAACTCTATTTGAAGTCAATTATTATATATTCAATGACAAGAGAGGAATGATAGCCATTGATCGCCTTGACCCACTATTTGATCTACTTATTATCATCAATAGAGAAGTTAGAGATATTGCAAGTGCTTTTGAGCTTATTGAAGTAGAGGGAAAAATAGATGAAGTCACGTTTTATGATAATCGAGATAAGTTAGAAAAAAGTATTACAGAGCTAATTCAGCAGATCAAACTAGTTTATTTGAAATACGATCAAGGTCGTCCAAGCTACCCCATAGAGGAAATACTCAATGTCTTTCTTAATGATTATTCAGAAGACTTAATTGAAGATATTAAGCAAATGCTCTTTATCAAACCAATGCTTGTAGGCGGAAAAGAAAATATTCTCACCTATGATGAGTTTTTAATGCTCTTTGATAACTCAGTCACAGGAATTATGCTTGCCTACGACCTTGTGATTGGTTCAAAAGCAAATTTTTCGAACAAAGAGCAATACCTACAATTTTTAAAACGAGCAACTGGAGATGTCAGAGAATTTCTCTTTCATAAGGATGGAAAAAATGAAAAATATTTCTCCATTCAAGATCTTATTTATGTATCAAAACATTTTGAAAAATACCTCTTTGATTTAACTCCATTTGAAGACTCCCTCTACGAGGCCAAAGAATCATCGATTATTGGAGGAGACGAGTATTTTAGTTACGATAATATTGATAAGATTCTAAACTATGCTGAAGATATTTTCAGTATGCTCGAATACTTCAATAGAATGTGGTTTCTAAATGAAACTTACCTTTTAAGTAGAGATAAAATAGATAGCTCAAAGTTAGTTGATGCTACAGTCGTAAATTCAAGTGACAATCAATATAATATCGATTTCAAAAGAATTCTTGATAAATACAGATTCATGAAAGGAGATAGTAGTCTCGTTTATATTGGCAGAGAATATGAGCGAAGCCTCACTGGCATTGCTGAAATTGGAATCTATGAATACCTTCTTAAGATTGCGATTAAGGCCTATGGAGCTGAAGAAGATAGCCTAACCGAAGATGAACTTCTAGATATTGTGATAAAGTATGATGAAGTTTTCATAGAACTTGGTACATGGAGAAATCCCATAACTCTATTCACTGAAACACAATCTATGATGATTAACTTCTTTAGAACAATATCAAATGGAAACAAAAAATTTGAAGTTCCAGAGTTAGTATCTTGGATTAACATGCAACTTTCAGGTTTAGATGCGGCACTTGAATACTGGGATGATTTCTATAAATCATGCAAGGATGATAAAGAGTGCTTTGTTGATGAAGAAAAAGAAAGATTCTCTACCAAATACTTTTATGAAAACTTTTTTAATTACTATAAAGGGTTAGATAAATATCTTCCTAAGTTTAGCAGTTTTGTAAATAACTTAAACGAAGAAGATAGCTTTGATTTTACCAGAGCGCTCAGTCGCTTTGGGAGACAGTGTCCATATGATTACAATGATAAAAATGAAGTACTTATATCACAAAGAGATGTTGGACTTCTCACGGGTGCCATGATGAGTATTGAAGAGACATTTTTAAGATTTGATACCAACCAAGATGGCGATCTTGAATTTTCAGAATTGGAAGTGGCCATTGAACACTTCAAGCCAGTGATTGTTGAAAGGGGTGGACTCACACCGGCAACATCTTTTCTAGCTAGGACAGTTTTCTACTACATTCTTATCAAAGGAAAAGTTCCTAAAACGACTAAGGATATAATTGATTTAGTTGTTTTCCATGGAACTTTTAATCTTTTTTACAAGAAATCAAAAGTTCACTGCAATCGCTTCAACCTTGTCACTATTTTGGAAAAATTCGTCGAATATCCAGAAGAACCCAATCCAGATTGCTACTTAAATAAGCCCGTACCTAGATAATTCACTTATCTTTCTGTGCAACACCGGGTAACCTAACTCATAAATAATTACTCGACTGGTCCCTAGGCCCAGTCATTGTTAGGTGAAAATGATGAAAAATCTAATGGTATCTCTAAGTCTATTAATATTTGCCAATGCAACTTTTGCTGGTCAAACACTTGAAGATCGGATGTCCTTAGTAGAGCACAAGCTTAAAACTAAGCTCTACCTTGAAACTGATGACTTCTCTTTTCACCCACACACCTACTTACAATTTTACTACTATAATGAAAAAGTCGTTACGGGGGCGAGTGAAACCTCTGATAAATATTATAACTTTCGCAGGGCCGTATTTTACTTTGATGGGTTCTTTGCAAGACCTCTATACACCTACAAGTTAGAATATGATGTAAGCAGTAATAGCCTTGAAGAGTACAATTTAAACTTTGCTCCCCTTAGTTGGCTTCAATTTCGTTTGGGCAAACAAAAAGTTCCTTTTGGAATGCAAAGGATGATCTCAAGTAAAAAGTACCAATTTACAGATCGAAGTATTGTAGAAAATGAGTTCACTCATTCAAATGAATTAGGTGTCAGCCTATGGGGTAATTTCATACTAGAGGGACTCACTTACCATATTGGAAGCTATAAATCAGTGGGAACCCACTTTCAAAATGTAGTTTCAATATTTTGGGCACCCCTAGGTCCATTTAAATGGGAGGAATCAGACCGCGATGATAATACAGATATCAGGCTCAATTTTGGACTACACGCCCATAGACAAAAATCAATTTATTCAAAAAAATATATAAACTCATATGGAGCCAGCTCTAGCTTTAAGTTGATGGGCTGGTCATACAATGGCGCCATCTACATAAGAGACCACGAGTATGGTGATGGTGTCGCTACACTAGATGGCATTGGCCACAATATCCAAGTTGGCAAAATGGTTGTTCCAAGACTGTGGGAGCTAGCTTTTAAGTTTGCTGAAATTAAGCTCGATGGTGATAATAATGACACCCACGAGTGGGGCCTTGTCTCCAATTACTTTCTTGAGGGACAAAATCTAAAATTCACTACAGAGTATACCGCAAAAACGACTATTGCCGATCCTAAAAGAGGACTATCTCGAATTCACAACAATATTGTAAAGGCCCAAATACAACTTTATTTTTAATTAGTACCAACTCCTATAAAGCGATTTCCGGACTCATATTTCTTGAGTCCTCTATTAAATACCACTACGCTTAAAATAAAAAATCCGGCTGAGCCAACTACTAAAAACCCCAAGTTGGACCAAGAAAATTCTCTCAATAGTGACACTGGCAAATGCCCTATAAAGCCACCTGGAATGACAGTAAAAAGTATCATTTTAAGGAATTGAGAAAATATTACTTGCGGGTAGATACTAAAAGTCACCACAAAATCATAGAACTGACGTGCCAAGCTATCCATTGGCCCCATCCAAAAAGCAAGTGAGTTGAATAAGATTCCGATGCATACAAAAACAACAAAGCTACAAAAAAGAACAGTGAGCATAAGTGGTAAACTTCCAAATGTTAAATAACCTGAAAACCAAAGTAAGATGATTCCACTAACCACATCTCCCCATCCCGATGCATGAGACTGGGAACTTGAAGCATAGAAAAGAGTATTTTTTGGTTGGGTCAAATAAACATCCAAGTCCCCACCATCTATCATTTTGGCCAAACTCCTCACTCCGCCAAAAAAGATAACTGAGACACCAAAAACAAAAGCGACGACTCCATAAAGTGCACATAGATCGGTGATCTCCCAACCCTTAATACTCTTGAATTTCTTAAAAAATACCCACCACATGGTAAAGAAAACGAGATTATTAATAATCATAAACGTTGCTTGCAAAAGGAAGGCCCCTCTTAAACTTGTTAATGATTTTAAATTTATCTTAAGTAAATGAGTAAAAAACTCGTAATTATTTTTTAAATTCATTTCATCCACCATTCACGTTGAGTTTTTTTACACCCCGAAGGTATATTAACTGCATAGCGATTAAACCAATCACTGCCCATACAGTAAGTTTTATCAATGCCTCTAATAGTAAAGAGGCATCTAGCTCTAAACAGGCCTTAACAGGTAAATAAAGAAAGCTAGAAAAAGGTGTCAACATTGCAATCTTTTGAAGCCACTCAGGGTAAATATCAAGGGGTAACATCATTCCACCTAAAATAAAGTTACACTTTGAAAAGATCCAATAAATAGGAGTCGCATCTTGAAGCCAAAAACTAAAAAGGCCAATTATAGATTGATAGAGAGTCACTACCATCGATGCAAAAATCCCTACAGGAAAATAAAGTAGTAGACCAAGTGGATTTGTAGGCAAACCTCCTGTAATAAAGTAAGCAAAACCAAATCCTGCAAAGGCCAAAATTAGCATTCTTAAAAGTAGTGTTCCCATCCCCTCAAAAAACTTCACCCAAATATAGGGGATTGGTCTTGTTAATAAGTAGGCAACATTACCTGTGCGAATATCTTCTTGAATCGCTGTATGAATGAGGGGATAAGATAGTACAATCCACTCTGTCATGGCCAAATACCAAATCATGTCTCTCGGCTTTAGACCAATTTTCTCACTTCCTACCGCATTCCATAGTGAAGAGAAAACAAGCAGAATTATGCCGTAAAAGGCAAATCTAGCGATTGTCTCGCCTTTATTTTTATAGCCATGTTTGATGGCAATAATTGAAAAACTCAAATATTTTCCCATCTCTCACTCCTTATCCGCTCGGTAAATAAACTTAATCACATCTTCCATTTGGGGATCTTCTACCGTTAAGTCGCGTATCCTTGCATGTTTAAGTGCAGTCGCAATGACTTCATCAATTGGCGTTTTATCTACCTCTACATCGAGGATGAATTTATGTGGTTTTTTCTCAAGCCAATTCACTCCCCTCGCCTCAAAATGAAGATCCTCTTCAGCTGTCATCAGGGTGACTCTTTTTTTCTTAATATAGCGAGCGCGAAGTTTCTCAATAGTGTCATCAAATAAAACTCGTCCGTGATTAATCACAATCACTCTATCGCAAACTCTTTCCATATCTCCTGTGTCATGTGAGGTCAAAAATACAGTTGTACCAAAGCGCTGACTTCTCTCTTTGATTAAATCTCTGATAATAGATTTTGCAGTCACATCAAGACCAATTGTCGGCTCATCTAAAAAGACAATTTCAGGGCCATGTAAAAGCGAAGCCACCACCTCACAACGCATTCTTTGACCAAGAGAGAGCTTTCTCACCGGCTGATCTAGTAAATGTTTTATTTCAAAGAGTTTTACTAGTTCATTTTTTTTCTCTCTGTAAGCCTTGGGGTTAAGATCATAGACCCTAGCAAGTAAATCAAAAGTGTCGCCTGCGGGAAGGTGATACCAAAGCTGACTTCTTTGCCCAAAAACAGTTCCAATTTTGTAACCGAGCTGAGTTCTATCCTTCCCGGGAGTCAAACCCAGTACTGAGATATCACCAGAAGTAGGATGCAAGATACCACTCATCATTTTTATAGATGTAGATTTCCCGGCCCCGTTTGGGCCAATAAAGGCAAGCCTCTCCCCTCTTTCGATCTTAAAGCTAATATTGTCTACGGCCCTAAAAGTATTAAACTTTGGACTTATCAGTGATTTTAAATTGCCTACAAAACCCTTGGCCGGCTCCTTTAAGACAAAATCTTTAGTCATATTGCTAACAGCGACTGCGTAACTCATAGTTATTCCCTGGAATTATACTGATCCCAGTTTGGATTTCAAGCGGCGGATTCCTCGTCGGAGTGTGCTACACGCCTTCCTCGTCATCCACTCACTTGAAATCCAAACTGGAATCAGTATAGTATAAATTGTAAAAAATGAATGAGGACTGGATTTTGGTTTTGGTCTGGCCTAGAAGTCCTAGTGAGTAGGTCAGACTATCCCAGGTATTTAAATCCCACGGGCATAGAGGCAAAAGCGCAATTGCTAATTCTTTCACTTATGAGAATGTCGGTATTCAAATTTCTCACGGCTACCTCTTCACCTTCACACTAATGCCAGATAATAAATTTTGCAAGAGAAAACTTTCTTACAGAAAGTGACAAATGCTGCGAGGTCCATGCTTTTTAAAATCAAAATTCAGGACTAAGATAGTTCATGGCAAATGAACAATACGTCCAAAAACACTACGAGAAAGTGGCCAAAAACTTTGGTCTTCTCCCAACCTCTAGCATGCAAGATCCCTTTATTAGGGAGCTTGAAATAGAGTTTGTCTTGGCCCAACTCTATAACTTCACCCATAAGTATGGAAGATTTCCAAGACTTCTAGATGTAGGCTGCGGAAATGGATACCTTTTGAGTGTGTTAGCTGAATTTTTCCCAGAAATGGAGCTTACAGGCCTTGAATACTCTCCCGATCTTTTTAAGCTCTGCCAGCAAAGGAAATTACCGGGTATCAATTTTATTCATGGGGATATGAGAAAGGCTTCAGACTTCTCTGAAAAATTTGATATGGTGATTACTGAAAGATCTCTCATTAACCTTCTCTCTACAAAACAGCAAAACCAGGCCATTAAAAATATCGCACACTGCCTCGCCCCTGGGGGCCACTACCTGATGATAGAGTCTTTCAAGATGCCCCTTCACAATCTAAATATTGCGCGCGCCCAAAATGGATTATCTGAAATTTTCCCTTCAAAGCACAATAAATATCTCTCTGAGGGAATCACTGGCAAACTTAAGGGAATAGGCCTTAATGAAGTTTACGGCGAATTACCAAAAGACTCACTTTCAACACATTTTTTTCTGAGTAGAGTTTTTCATCCCATAACAAGAAATTCTACCACTAAGAATAAATATTCTATGCTCAATCATTTTTTTGATGAAGCACTTCCCTTGGGGGTTGGTCAATTCTCCCCTATATTATTTCGAGTTTTTGAAAAGGAATTATCATGAGTTACGATTACGATTACGATTTATTTGTTATAGGTGGAGGATCAGGTGGGGTTCGCTGCGCCCGATGGTCGGGAGGACTTGGAAAGAAAGTCGCCATTTGTG
>JABIHA010000038.1 GCA_018649885.1 Bacteriovoracaceae bacterium | reverse complement strand
ACATTCATTTCTATTTTAGATTTGATGGGAAATTTTACAACTAAGTGTACGCATTTTTAATCTTCTCAGTCGGGCATGAAACCTGATAGATTTCTTTTTCAATGAAAAATTCTCTTTTTAAACAAAGAAGTAGAGCTGGCAGGAAAATTAAATCACAAATCAGAGCAAAAGTTAAAATAATCGCCACCATAATTCCGAAGTTTTGATTGGGAACAAAGGTGCCAAAATAGAAAGTTCCAAAAGATGCCACTAGCACTAACGTTGTCACTATAAGTGCCATGGCCGTTTGGGAGAATATTTCGGTGATCGCTTCTTTTGGAGATTTCCCCTCAATTAAGGCATTTTTAAAGTGATTGAGAAAGTGAATGGTGTCGTCAACAGCTATTCCTAGGGTAATGGCCGCTACGATCACAGTACCTATATCGAGATATTTACCCAATACAAATAAGGCCCCACCTCCAAATATTATAGGGAGTGTATTGGGGATCATTGCTAGAAGCCCCAGTTTTACCGAGCCCAGGCCAAAGATCAAGAGCAAACTAATTAGAGCTATCGCCCAAGTAAGAGACTTACCAAAGGACTTTATAATGGGACCTGTAATGGTTTGCCATAGATAGTTCTTCCCATTGACCTTGGCACTAAGTCCTAGCTCAGTTGCCTTATTTTCAATCTCATCAGCAAATTTAAGAATTCTCATGGAGTCGTGGATGGTCACCATCGCCGTGACTCTCATTTTGTCATTTCCAATGGTCATTTGATTGCTAATATCCATTCCTTGGGGAAGACCCATGGAATATAAAAAGAGTTGCTCGGCAACTTGTTTTCTCTCAGTGGGCAATCGGTAGAAATTTTGATCACCGCCATTTAATGATTTGTTGGTGTCTTTTAGTATATCCACAATGGAGATAGTTTTTGAGACAAATGAGTTTTGATCAAGCCAATGTTGCAGACTCTCAACCTTTGCCAAAAAGTCTGGGTCTTTTATACCCTCAGAAGAGCCTGAATCGACCACAGTTTCAATACTCATAGATCCACCAACATTAGCTTCCATAAAATCATTGGCAATAGAGACTGGAAATTTTTTGTCAAAATATTCTAGTGGGTCGGAATTCACTGCAACTTTTACTGCCAAAGAGATATCCAAGATGGCCATTAATATGGTTATGGCAATAATTCCCTTTTTGTTACGATCGATGAAATTAACAAATTTCTCACTTCTACTGGACTCATCTTTTTTAACTTTTGTGGGTTTCCATTTTCCAATGGGGAGTAAAACCATCAAAGGCGCCATTACAAGGTAGGTGGCAATCCATGTCAAAAGTGTTCCCACTCCGGCTAGAACGCCCATTTCAGAGATAGCCGGAATCCCAGCGGATGAAAAACTAAAAAACCCAAAAGCAGTTGATAAGCTTGTGAGAAGAGTCGGTTTTATATTTTTTTGTAAGGATTTTTTGATGGCCTCATCTTTTGAGTAACCCTTTGCTGTAAAAAGGTAGTAGGTGACAAGTAGGTGGACCACCACAGCGATTGAAATAGCAATCATAAACTGAGGCACCGTGGCCGAGAGATTATTAATTTCAAGTCCTAAATACCCGCCAGAGCCCATGGTGTAGATGATGGCCACCCCGATGGTAAATAGAGACAGTACTACTGCAAGTGGGTTTCGAAGGCTAAAGGCCAGAAAAGTTGTGACCACTAGAAGCACTAAGGGGATAAGAGTTTTCATATCTTCTCTTGTACTTTCTTTGAAGCTGGCGTTAATGGGGGTGCTTCCAGTTAAATAAAACTGCATTTCCTGGTGGTCTGGTTTGTATTTGTTGACTACGGCGGTTAAGTCCTTCATTAGCCTGTCATAGTCAGGTGATTTTTTGAAAAATGGTCTGAGCTTGACGTAAAATAGTGCGGTATTTGCATCTTTTGAAACGAAGTAACCCCTAAGGGACTTATGCGATAGAGCAATTTTCTTTCTTTGCGATAGAAACTGATCATCTAATTCATGGGACTCCGGGAAAAAGGGGTCCACCAAAATATCGTCATCCTCGCCGTGGGTCCAGTTGAAATTACTGAGTGAGTTGACCCTTATGACATCTTTGATTTTCCAAAAGTCATTGGTGATATTTTGGATCAGTTGCGCCGTCTTCTTGTTGAAAACTCCACTTGGGTTGTGTAAGGCCAGGACTGAGTTTTCGTCATTTCCAAATACTGATTCAAATTTATCATAATCCACAAGTGCCTGTGAATCAGTGTTGAACCATATTCTATAGCTAAAGTTTGTTTTTAATTTAGTCAGGCCAAGGGTAAAGCTTAGTAGACCTAAAAGACCAATAACTAGTAGGGTTTTTGGCCTATTCATAATTAGACCAGTCATGCTAAAGATTGCACGGTTAATTAATTTCATGAATTCTCCATTTTAATCGAATCCAGAAGAGTGCTAGGGTTTTCTAAAATAAGGTTAAACTCTTCAGGCATAAAGTATTGTTCAATGATTTCTTGTTTAAGGCCTAGGCCTCGCATGATAAATTTTGATATCTCAATTTGAAGCCCTTGTGGATCTATTCCATAGTCAATCACTTCTAGGTCTTCATTTTGGTTTAAAATGATGATGGAAACTCCAAAGCAAAGGTGATGTGACAGCCAGAGGGAGAGTTTTAAATTCTCTGAAGGGGCAATCATCTCGCCAGCTTCAATGGCCACTTTCATGCAGTCTTCAAGTTTGGGCATAAAGTCTTCAAAATTTGTTTCGAAGAAATTTTTAATAAATTGCCTATCTTGTAAGAGGCCGTGGGCCAAAATTCTTTTGGTATTGTTATGGGTCTCATCTCCAGTGGCGCCGTAAAGAACAAAGCGAACAAGACCGTAGATTGCCATGATCAAAACTTGACTTGAAGAGGGAAGTGCCGTGATGATATGTCCGCTCTCCCTGGCCTTTTTGCAGCAGCTACTTTTTATTTCCTCGAATAGGGCGGCCTTTGAGGGGAAGTGTTTGTACAGTAATGCTTCTGAGACGCAGGCCCTACAGGCCAACTCTTTGGTTGTGGCACCCAGGCCTTTTTGGGCGAAAAGTGGGATGGCGGCCTTTAAAATTTCTTCTTTTCTTTGAGATTTAGTTAGTCTTTTCTCACTCATACAACCTCCCCCAGCATAGGGTTTAGAGGATAGTAAGTGAACACTTACTTACCGTCAAGGGGGGAAGGTAAGACTTACGAAATGGTGCCGGAACTTACCTAGTTACCGGCACTTATAAGCAGTGGCGAAAACTCTCATCATCGCTCCATTGGGTACCACTTGGTCAATATACATGGCATCGCCATCGGCATCGGCCGTTAAGTTCCTAGCGTGATTTGTGGCAAGCTCTTCTGAGCCTTTCTCACTCTCGCCAATTACTTTGTCTACAACCTTGCAGCCAGTATTTTTTGAGCTGGGAAGGGTGCGAACTTTTTCGCCGGCGTCACTAAGCTTGCCTGGGTTTGAGGCACAGGCCGAAAGAAGCAGTAGTATCATCAGTTTTTTCATTTTCTCTCCAAAAAAAAGAGGGCACAAGGCCCTCTTATTCAAAAGTATAGTTTTAAAATTATAAGACTTTAACACTGGCAAGCAAGCTTAAAATGATTGGATCAGTGTAGCTGTGCAGTCCTGAATTATTGTCCAGGTCTACCTCAAACTCGACACTTGATCTTCCGCTAACACTGACTTTAAAAGCAGTAGCACCTCTTGCAAGCTTAGAAATACTAATCTGTGCACCGTATGCAATAGTTCCAACCATAATTTGGTACTCTGAAATTCCCATAGCAATAACGCTGTCAATGAGTCTCTCCATAGGTCTTGCTCCGTAGAGATCACTTCCACCATTTTTGGCAATAAAATCCATGGTGGCATCGTCCACATCAAGTTTCCAGTCATAGTGCTCTTTTAATTTTTGAAGTTTCTTAGTCACCATGATTTTTGCAAGTTGCTTGTACTCTGCTGGAGAGAAAGGTTTGAAAATCGGAATGCTATCAAATCGATTTAAAAAACTTGGTCTATAGTATTTTTGCAATTCTTGGTGGACTAAGGTTTTAAGTTTTGGATTATCCTTTTCTTTGATAATTAATTTGTGACCGGCATTTGTGGTCATGTAGAGCATCGCTCCTCTAGCAAATAGAGGCCTTTGGTTTTTATCGTAAAAAATACCTTCATCCATCATAAAATAAAGACGATCGAGAACTCTGGGGTTGGCCTTATCAATTTCTTCAAATAGGTATACGGCGTATGGATAGAGTACAAGGTAGTTGGACATTGTAGTGACAAAGCGGTCAAAACTTTCTGATGTCGCATATTGAGTCATGTCCATGGTAATGGTTTTCATCTGCATATACTCGGCAGCTTTTTTGGCGATATAACTTTTCCCTGTACCAGTTGGGCCAACAAATAGAATTGTTCCTGCTGGCTTTTCATCGGTTCTGCCACTGACATATCCAATTCTGACAGATCTAATGACAGCTTTCTTACCCTCAAGAACTCCCACAACATCTTTATCAAGAAGCGTTCTAAGGTTTCTCACTAGAGAGTAATCTCTATCAATAATCCATCTTGGAACTTGAACTCTTTTGAAGATCGCCATTCTGACATCTTCTTTTGTAATGTCGTAACCTGTAGGTTGTACACGGGCCATGACATTGGCAATTTTAAATCCATCGCCTTGATAAGACCCATTTGATTTAAAGACCAGCTTTAGTTTACTAGTGGTGTATTCTTTAGAAGCAAATTTTCCTAATCTGCCTTGGAATTTATCTAAAACAGTACCTGTGTTTCCATCATAAATTGTAAGTGTATCTGAATAATCAGTTTGAAAGTATTCAAAGTATAATTTTAATGAAACGGCTCCTGCTTTTTCTACGACAAAAGTTTTATTTTCATTGGCCTTATAAGGCTTATCAGTTCTGGCCGTGGAGGCAAAATACTCATTTTTCATTTTAAAGCGGTCCATGATTGTTCTTAAAATATCCATGGTCCTTTGTGGCTCTTCAATATTGGGCTGAAAATATTCAATTTTCTTATACATATAAAATGCTGTTTCATCAGAAAGCTTTAAGTGGGGTCCATGAACAGCAAGGTACTTATCCACTAGCAGGTCTACCTGGGCCATAGTGATATCTTGGATTTGAATCACCTCTTGAAAGGCGTCGAGGACGTAAGCATGACGTGATCTGATCAATTCATTGTAATCATATTTGTTCATATATGAGGCGACCTTAAGTTTTCCACTAGCGATCGCTGTTGCGAGAGTTGATTCAATGCCGACCGATTTATTAGAGCTTGTTCCAATGCCGATCAATCTTCTCAGGTTGTTAAAATATAAAACTACATCTTTGTCATAGCTTGTTTTCTCAATGAGGTCTTGCCACTTCTTTTCAGTGGTGCCCACGTACATATAACCTTGGAGCTTGCTGACTTCAAAATCAACGTGAGAAAATTTTGTACATCCAGATAGTGGATCCATCATAGCAAGTCTAGAAAAGAAATATTTATAGGTATCATTGGCCTCACCCACAAGAAGAACCGATTTATTGGTTTCAGGAGAGCAAAGAATTTGCATCATTCTATTCACCTGGGCATCAAAGATTTTTAAATCTTTCATCACTTTGGTGGTTTTCTCCCAAGCGTGATCAGTTGCGAAGCCGGCCACTTCGGAGTGGATAATTCTTCCTGCTGTCTTGAGCGTGGTCATATCTGGTGCCGCGGCCATCAACGAAAAAGAGAGTGTGAGCATTAGTATGCATAAGAATTTCATCGTGTTGCCCTCCCATGAGCTATTTTAAATCCATTTTGTTTCACAATTAGGGAGAAATTATATGATGGGCCATCCCGAGTAGTTAAGTCTTATTTTTGCTGGACGCTTCGCGAATGACTGCTGAAACAATGAGTTCCAATTGAGCTGTAACTACCCAATTTTATTTGGTTTATTTTTATCTAAGGAAAAAATACTGGTTTGAAATGAGTTTGTGGAAAAATACTAACTTCTTACATTTAATTTATATTACGAGGATTATTAAAAGAGAGCGCTATCAAATTTGATGAGAGCACTCTCAATTATTTTATGGGAGAGGGTTCACAGTAAGGTCTGCGCTTATAAGTCCATTTCCTTGTTTATCTGGAGTGAGGCCAATATCAGTAGAGCCTAGTTGGGACTCTCCTGAAGAAACCATTAATGCCACTACTCCTACAACGTGTGGAGTGGCCATAGAAGTTCCATTAAATACATCATATGAGCCGCCTGGGACCGTCGATTTAATACCAACGCCGGGTGCTGCGTAATTGATTTGTGATCCGTAGTTTGAAAAATAGGCCAAGTTATTTGAAGAGTCGATGGCAGAAACTGCAATGGTTTCTGCAAAGGCAGCTGGGTAGGAGACTGCATTTGATCCATCATTACCGGCAGCTGCTATCACATGAACTCCCGCATTTACTGCATCAATAATGGCGTCGTGTAAGATAGAACTACCTGATGAGCTTCCAAGAGACAAGTTAATCACATGGGCACCATTGGCCACACAACTTGTGACACCATCAGCGATAGCTGAAGTATATCCAGAACCTCTCTTATCTAGTGCTTTAACAGCAAATATTGAGGCATTGGGTGCAACACCTATAACTCCAATTTCATTATCAAGTGCTGCTATTGTCCCAGCTACATGGGTACCGTGTCCATTGTCATCATTAAACCCTAGAGGATCGATTCTGCCTTTTTTAACCACAAAATTTTCTCCACCTATAACATTGTCAACGAGATCGGGATGATTTTCCTCAATTCCAGTATCTACAATGCATACAATGGCTCCGTAACCTCTAGTGATTGAAAAAGCACTAGGGGCCCCAATGTGTGAAATACCCCACGGTGTTTCTTGTGGTGGTTGTGCACTTGGGGTGTCTCCACCACCTTTTTTCCCACCTCCTGGGTTTTGTGGTTTGGCATTAATGTGAACGAGGATATCCTCTTCGATTTTTATATTGGCGCCAAATTTGGCCCTTAACCGTCCTGCTGTTGCATCATCAAAATTGGCAATAACGGCCTGATGTCTCTTTAATTGGTGTTGAAGATTTCCCCTCTCATGATTAATCTCATTTTTTATAGCTTCAAGGTCATGACCTCTAACGACAAATCTTTTTGCAAACAAACTAGAACAAACAGTGAAGGCCATAACAGCACAAATAAGTTTTGTTGACATGAAATTCTCCTCTCGGGGTAGTGATTTACTTCCCAAGTAATAAGCAAGTGAGGTGCCAAAAAAATTGATATAAAGCTTTGAAATACGTCAGTTGAATTGAACAATTTGAAAAACTGGATAAAAGTTAGTGAAAAGTGAATGGATTTTATTTGTAATTTATACAGTGAAAATCCTTTTCCTGACTGGTGTAACATCCTATCAATAAACTCGGTAAAAATTTCTTAATAAACACAGGCCTTAAGTGATTGGAACGATTTGGGAGGGAGTTGTTGACATGGGCTGTGCTGCGCGTTAGGGAATCTATGCACTATTATACATAAATTCTGAGGAGGATTTTCATGAACAGCTACGTTTTGGTAGTATTATCACTATTGGTTTTTCAAATTTCAGCTGCCTTTTCAGGCCCTTTCGTAGAAACCAAATCACAGTATAAGAAATCAACTTCAAGAATTGCTGAAGCTGCTCCAGGAACAGAGTATCTTTCAATTTCAAATTGTGATGATTGGCAAAAAGTCTATAAGTTAACAACCGAGATGGCCGAAAGATTTCCTGATCATGATAATGACTATGAAACATTGGCCTATTATATTTTGGGATATAAAACTGAATTATGCCAGGAGGTTGTGGATGCGGATGGAGAGATCCAACTTCGAGATAATATTCGAGTGCATATTATGGCCTTTAAGGGAATTCCTATGGTTGTGGCGGTAGCCCCTCCTGAGGTAGACCAAAACCCTTTCACCTTTGATTTACAGGCCTCAGTTGACAGTGATGTCACTTTGGTTGATGAAGTGGATGAAGATGGTAATTTAACAGGAAAAAAAGTACCTGAATCTGATTTCAATGCCAAAGTAAAAACAAAGTTTTCAAAAAGATGGGGTGATCACTCAATTTCTGGCACTATAGGCGCTGAGTTTGATGGATCTTCTCAAATTGCAGATGCTGAGATTAACCAAAGTATCATCTATAAAGTTATACTTAAAAATCAAAAGTGGGCAATATTTGTAAGTGAAAGCCTCAAAAGAGATCTCGATGAAAATGTTGCTTTTCAGTTTACTGAGCTTGGGGGAGTTGAGTTTGATGCCCTAACGCATTTTAATCCAGAAGAAGTTTCTATAAGTGCAGCACTGGGAAGACGAACGATAGTTCACGCTGATGATACTGCACAAGATGACAATCTGATTCTTTCCTATCGAGTCAAGCTCGAAGGAAAAGTTCCACTACTCTCAAAAGTAAAACTTTTTGAGAATCTGTGGGGAATGTTTGATATTTGGTTTGTTTACTCTCTTACGGATTTAGATTATTGGGTGGTTGAAACCCATGCCAGGTTAGACTTTCAGGTGGCCAAATTGTCAGAGGGTACAACTTTGTACTTTTCCCTGAGCGCCGGAATGGCACTGCGTGGAGATTTGATCGGTCAAACCGAAGGCCTACCAATAGAAAATGATGTTTATGGCTCTCTCATATTAAAATTTAGGTAGCACAACTGCTGATAGATCCCTATGACCACAGGGAGTGAGTCAATATATAGGCTTTAGAGTCATTCGCACAAAATAAAAGTAGGTTTAACTGCCTAGACATTCGGGAGAGAGGATAAGCTTCATTACATTAGAGTACTTAATTTTTAGTGCTTTGCAAGTGGTGGGGACTATAGGACAAGAGTAGTTTTTTCCTGAGCGTCTCTCTAGTTCTTTGATGGCCCTTTTGACTTTCCTCGTGATTCTCTTGGTTCTGTAGGCATTACAATTTTGACCTTCATCCCAGCCTTGATCAACGTACTCAGAAAAGTCAAATTCTCTAAGTTGTACCCACTTATTTCCACGGCAGTCGAGGTAAGCTCTGAGGGAGTTGTCATCTCCTGTTAAAGGGTCAACGCCTTTAGAAAAGAACCTTCCGAAAAAGCGAAGGCCTTGAAGGTTGGCCACAAGATCGGCGTGAGAAATGATCCCTGTGCTGATTCCACCCCAAAAATATTTTTCAAGAAATTTAGAGTAGTTTAAAACGTTTTCTAAATCGTCACCCTTTTGCATTCTCCAGAAATATTCGTAACCCAAGTTTAAAAAATGAGAAAATTTATCACTTCCAATGAGATGGCCATTTAAACTAATCAGAGGAGCAAGAGGAAAGGTTTGTAGAACAGGGGATTCTAAGAAGGAGACATATTTGTAAATAGAATCTTTGAATTTGATGTGAAGTTTGTCGATTTTGTTTGATTTATCTGCAATCAGTTGAAGTGGTGAGAAAATAAAAACTTTATCAACCCTTGCTGTAAGAGTTTTTCTTGTCCACTTGTCTAAGGTGTCCAGGCTGCAAACGTCTTCTTCATTGGCCTTATTTATGATGTGGGCAATTTTTGTGTTCATGTGATCATTGAAAAAAAGTAGCGAGTCTGAAATGCTTTCGTAGCGACGAGTGATAGAGTCCATTTCGGAGGCAAAAAGACTATGAAATGGAATGATCAAAAATAAGATAAGTCCTAATTTCATTTTTCTAGCTCCTGATGACAAAAAATTATGGCCTGGCCCATAAATATTTGTAAATGTTTAAACTCACTACATACCAAGGATTAATAGGTGGCAAAAGTTTTCTTTTTAACACTATGCTTAATGATATTGTGTGGGGCAGGTCATAGTAAGGCCGACTTAACAGCGCATGTTGAGGGATCCTATGGACCGTCTTGGGGGTCAGGACAACTCCATGGCAGGCTTACTGATGGATGGATGGCAAGGATCAAACTTTTTGGAGGTGCTAAGCTTCCAAAAATAAAATGGCTAAGTGCAGCTGGTATTGGCTTCGATTTTACATTTTCTCAGTTCAAAGACAAAAACAATGTCAGAAATTTTTCCTATGACCGCTACTCCTGGGATTGGCTTTATATTCCTATAAGATTTTGGCTTTTTAGAATTACTCCGGGAATGAGTTGGGTCATTACCAATGTAAGAGTTCCGGACTGGGCCATCAGAGAGAAGTCTGTACGACCTGCTTTTCAGCTGACTCTTGGATTGGGTTTTCCCATCGGCTCATTTGAAATTTTTGTCGACGCTAGAAGTGAATATGTTTTAGAGGATAGGGAAAAAGCAAATACAGGTTCAAACATGAATGTGACAGGATATTTTTTGAGTACTTACGCTGGACTTGGAGTGTATTTCTAGAAGTTTTTTATAAAAGAATAAAGGGGACCTAGTGCAAAAAAGATCTACATTAGGCCCCTAAAGCTCAGAAGGAGAGAAGAGAATAATATCGAATCCGAGCTTTCTGAAAAATTATAAGTGAGCTAATGTTTTGTACTATGTTTTGAATTTTGTGTGTTTCATTTGTCCCCCGTTTTAACCCTTGAGTAAACATGTGCAAATTTAGGACCAGAATCCAAAATGTAAATTTAGCTATTTGTTGCACTTGATGCAGCACCACAAAATCAATGTGGGACCACTTTGGTTACTCTTTGACCATTTTTATGATAAGCGTTAGTGATCTTAATGAAATAAGGATTATCTTTTGCAAAAACAAATTCTAATAAATGATAAAAGCCATGAAGATGAAATCTTTAAAGGGATTTCTCTTCCAGGTGATATCTTAATTGATAAAGAGTTTGTGGACTGCAAATTTATTGACTGTAATTTTCATGGGACCTGTCTTAGGCGTCTTAGGCTTGAAGAGGTAGTGTTTGAAAATTGTGATCTCTCCCTATCTCAACTCACAGGCAGTCAACTACTTGAGGTAAGTTTTATTAACTGTAAATTAGTTGGTGTGAACTTTACCCTGTGTAGTTCTACAAGGTCTCTCGTTTTTAAAAATTGTAAAGTTGATCACAGTGTTTTTCAAGAAATGGATCTCAACTCTACAACTTTCGAAAACTGCTCCCTTAAGCATGTGGATTTTTCACAATCAATTCTAAGAGGGGCCAATTTTACAAAATCAAATCTTGATGAGGCCTTCTTTAGCGGAGCTGACCTCACTGCTTGTGATTTTCGTGGGGCCCGCGATTATTCAATTGACCCCAGATACTCTAAATTAAAACATGCTAAGTTTTCTTCTTCAGATGTCCTCAGGCTTTTACATCACTTAGATATTATCATTGAGTAAAAACCTTTTACAAAAGCTCAAGTGTACCATCTCCACTAAAGTAGAAGCTGTAACTATATTGATGTTTGGTGACGTAACTTGAAACCTTGACTGTGTAATTGACGACAGCACTGACTACCGGATTTTCCACAGGGCCAGTGTTGGTGACAGAACTGAGCTCACTTTTAGTTTCAATTTTTATAGTCCATCCAGCAAACACCTGGTCACTTACTTCTACGCCTGTGAGATAAGAGCCACTGCCTTGATATTTCCCACCGCTATTCATTTTTGGAGAGAATATAACTTTGGCCATGGTCCAGCCATAAAGGTTTTTGAAGACAAGCTGGTAGGATTTTTTCACAGGTCTTGACCAATTCGACATTAAAAAAGGTGAGACTGGTAGACCCTGCTGATCTGCTGGTACGAAAGATAAGGGCTCATTTTTGGTCATAATCTCAGGTTGTCTTTTTTCTAAAAACTCCAGAATGCTCTCTACTGAGCTAAGTCCTAAAATGAGTATATCTTGTGCTACTTTAGCTTGTGACAATGGGTCCTCTAGTGGGCCAAGTGACTCACTACTACTGGGTATCTCAAAGCTTTGATCTAATTCACCAAAGCTTAGATCGTCTGGCCCTTTAAGTTGAACTTCTGTGATTACGTCCATGGGAAGAATGGTAAATTCCAAGGCCTCCATAGGTTGAGGCATTTGAGCTCCCTCAAATGCTAGTACTGAAAAAGAAATTAGATAAAGAAATAGCGTCCTCATGACTCCCTCCTGAGAAAATTGAAGTGGCAATGTTTCATTGTGCACTAGTGGCGGGGCCCAGAATTCATCGGCCCCTTAAATACTATAGTTATTCTCTCAGGCAATGCCGGTCCAAGTCAAATATCCTTTTCTTACATCTAGAAGTGTAAGAAAAGGCTACTTAAAGGGCCCAGGGGCTACTTATCTTGTGCTTTCTTAAAAAATGGAAGTTTCAGCAGTGCGATCAGTAGTGCAGGTAAGAACATGATATCGATGATTAGTGCCATGGAAAGTCCAAGGGCAGTCAGCACTCCGAAAGTAAAGTTTGGTAGGAAGTCTCCTGTTAAGAACATTCCAAAACCAAAAACTAATATGATGGTGGTAATAACAAGTGAAGGTCCAGTTGATTCAAATAATGCCGCCAATGCATCATCTACATTCATACCTTTTTTCCTGCCTTTCCTAAAGGTAGCTATGAAGTGAATGGTATCGTCCACCGCAATCCCCAGGCACACTGAGGTAACAAGTGAGGCCCCCATGTCCACAGGTATTCCAAGAAGAGTCATGGCCGCTAGACCAAAAGGAAGGGGCATAATATTGGGAAACATAGACAGTATTCCAAGCTTTATTGATTTAAAGAAAATAGTCATCACTAGTGTCACCATTAAAATAGCGAGTCCTATAGACCACACAAAGGTGTCCACAATATATCCATTCATTCTCTGGTAAAGTGGAAACTTTCCGTTGATTTCTCCCACAAGGCCTAGCTCTTCCACTTTTTCGTTAACTTGGTCCATGTGTGTGACGTAAGTCCTGGAGTCTTGTGTGGACCACATAATACTCATTCTCATGCGTCTATAATCAAGAGTCATCCTGTCATTGAGGTCCATTCCCTGTGGCAGTCCCATAGTATAGAGAAAGAGAAGTTGGGCCACGGCTTCTTGGTCATCTGGAATGGAGTAGAACTCTAGCTTGTCTTGGTGAAGGGATTGATTCATCTGCTTCACAACATCTAGGACGCTAATTGTTTTACTTATATGCCCTTGCTCCAGAAGCCATTCATTGAGCTTATCTACTTTTCTTAAAAATTCTGGACCTTTAATTCCATTGGGGACGCCTGAATCAATAACCAGCTCTGCACCAGTCGTTCCCCCAAAAGTGTCAATAATAAAGTTATTGGCCACACTTAGTGGGTGGTCCTTATCAAAGTAATTGTAGGGATTGGAATTGACTTCATTTTGGAGGGCCAGGTATGTGGCGAGAACTGATGTCACCATAAAAAAGATAATTATGGGCATACTAAATTTTCTTAGTACTTTAACATACGAATAACTTTTCTCTCTTGCCTTCTTTTTACTCTCCTCGGTTTCATCTAGTGCTGTTTTGGGAACTTTTAGAGGAATGAGTAAAAGCATGGGAACCAGTACCGTAAAAGTCAAAAACCAAGCTAGCATTGTTCCGAATGCAGAGAGCATTCCAAGGTGTTTGATAGGGTTGAGCTCAGTTGTCGCCAGACTTAAAAATCCAATGCTAGTAGTGATAGAAGTGAGAAAGGTTGGTCCTAAATTTTTGTCGATGGTGAATTTGGCACTATCAATTCTATCCTTGCCTTGTTTTCGACCCTGCCAAAAGGTCACCAGAATATGAACGGCATCCGCAACACAGATAGCGAGAAGAATTCCTGGAGCAGTGGCCACGATGTTATTGAATTTAACATCGGCCCATCCCATAATTCCCATAGTTCCTAGTACAGACATGACAATAATCATCATGGTAAACACCACGCTTGGAACACTTTTAAAGGTCCAAAACAATATACCAATGATCATTAAAGTGAGCAGTGGCACCATGGTTGTCATATCTTTGATGGAGGTCCATTTAAAGGTGTGGTTGATAGCTGCTGAGCCTGAGGCCATAATTCTCATTTTCCCAAGATCACCATAAGAATTTATCAGCTCTAAGTTAGCATTGTGAATATTGTCATAGTCGGGGAGGTAGCCTCCAACTCGTGGCTTAAGTCTAGCGGCAATTAAAATTGAGTTTCCATCCTTACTTACAAGGTAGCCAGATAGAACTCGGTGACTCATGGCCCGTTCTTTTTTCTTCGCAATATAGCTTTCACTAAGCTCAGCATCTGGGTCGATAAAGGGTTCAACAATAATTTCATCACCATCTGCTTGAATATCCATGTAGTTGATGATGGAGTCGACTCTAATAACTTCAGGAATTTTCCACATTTCGTCAGTGAACTTTCTTAAAAATGTTAGAGTCTTTTTATTAAAAATGCCATCAGGGTTATGGACAACAGTTATAAGGGTCTCATCATTTCCAAACTGTCTTTCAAATTGATCAAGGGCCTTGATTAATGGGTCAGTGGTTCTAAACCATATTCTGACATCAAATTCTGATTGAAAGTTTTTTAATCCAGGGGCGAGTAATCCTATTAAAACGATAGAAAACATAATTAACTGTTTTGGGTATTTAAGGATAATTCGTTCAATTTTGTCTTGAATTTTCAAGCTGACCTCAATTTTCTGATTTAAAGACTATTTGGCTAATATTATAAACCATTTAGAGCATCTGTGTGTAAGTGGAACCCAATATAATCCAATAAATTCCATGCCCGGAAGGCCGTGTGAAATACCTTGAAAGTTGATTTTTATGCTCGGATAAATCGGCGCCAGATTTTTAAAAAAGCACTGAAAATCGATCAAAATGAGCGGTTGAGGAAAAGAATCTTTTGTAAGTAAATGAAATTAAAGGGTTTTGTTTATATGTCAATTTTTCACTCCCCTTTATCCGTTTTCCTTTTTAGGGGATAATATTGAGAAATAGTTTGTGAGATTTTTGAGAGGGTCAAAACAAAGGTTTGTACTTATGTTAAGAAGACCTAGAATTTTTACTTTGCTACTTTGCCTTGTTGGCACCACAGTGGCTTATTCAAATGTAGTTGTCGATGGCGTTACCTTAGGGGAGCGTGAGCTGATTAAGGGTGTAGAAGTCTTTAATGCAAGAAAAGACAAAGTTCGGATCATTCATGCAATCCATGAAAGCGAAATCGGTGGCAATATAGAAGTTGTTCTCAAAAATGTTCTTCATTTTGATCAGATTTGTAACAACCGCTATAAAAGAAGAAGAACTATGTCGGACAGAAGCGCCGACTGTAAGTTCAGAAGCCCCCATTTAGTTGAAACTAAAATCATTAAAAAAGTTAAACCACATGGTCAGAAGCTCTTGGGCGAAATTGATAGATGGTTCTTAAAAAGAGTTGCCTTTAACCGAGGGACTTATAGACAAAACGAACTTGTGACCATTCAAAAAATGGTAAAAGACAATGCCATACAATATATTGTGACCATGAGACTTCTCAGTAATGATGAAGCAGGTAAGTATGTTGATTCACCACTTGATTCTAATTCACCATTTGATGAAGTGATCTCAAAATTTGTATTAACTGCTAAAGGTGATAGTAAAACTACTATTAAGAGTTATTATACAAGTAAAACAGACCACTTTATTCTTCGCTCATCGATGGCACTTGGTAAACTCTATGACAGCGTCGCTGAGGGAAATGCTCTTTCAGTTAAGGCGATTCAACAAGGAGTTGAAGCTCATCAAGAAGCACTAAAGCAAAGCTTAGCTGCCGAGTCGGTTGCTCTTAAGAAAAAGACCAAGTAATTCACTTCTTACATTTTTTTCAATAGGTCTTAATAGTTAAATTAAAATTTAATTATTGAGACCGAATTTCCGAATCCTTCTATGTAATGGTTCGTTTTAGAAGGAAGCTTCTAAAAATAGTCACTACTAGGGGATTTTAAAAAATGTGCGATGTTTGTAGGTGCTACAATTTTAACTGTCATATGCTCAATGGTGACAAAAACAAGTCTAACGTGGTTACGTTTTATACCGCTTATGCTGACCAGAGGGGCCAGGCCCGGCTTTGCTACTATCATGATGTAGAGCTTTTCAAATTAGGCGAAAGAGGCTTCTTTGCTCTTTATCCCAAACTCTACAATGACATGAGGGCCAATCGCAGCAAATACACTGATATTAGACTTCGCGACAAGAAAGAATTCGATTTGGGCATATAGCTTTACACGTAATATGGGGTGTTTCATAATCACCTCATGAAATGGTGGACTTTCATTTACCAATGCTCTTTTTTTTATTTCTATATATTTATATTGGATAAACTCTTCTCAGGCGCTCAGACACAAAGCTTTACACCATATTATAAATTCTTTATCACTTGGACTCTTTTATGGGTTTCGCTTGATCGACTCTTTATGTGGGAGGCCAGACGTATGAGGTTTCTTAGGAAAATCTAATAGCTTAAATCTAGGTAGTAGCCCTGATGCTTTCTTATATTGAGAACTCCCGTATCTAGGATCAAGTATTGGCCTTTGATGCCTTGGAGAACTCCTTCAATTGTTTCCATTTTATCAAAGCTTAAAGTTTTAACTTTTTCAGGGTACTTTTCAACTGGGTAGTGAATTTCGGTGACACTTTCTTCTAAGTCAGTGGCATCCAGGTCATCAAGAATATCCGCATAGTCTTCAAAAATTTGCTCTCTAACAAGTTCTAAGTCAATGGGATCAATCTCATTCTTAAGCATTTTTCGCCAATTGGTCTTATCTTTTATATCTGCCTTAATGGCATCTTCAATGAGGCCACTAATGTGTCTACTTTTGACTTCAAGAATTGGAAGAGCATAGCTTGCTCCTTGATCAATCCACCTAGTAGGCACCTGAGTTTTTCTGGTAATGCCTATTTTCACATCACTGGTGTTGGCCAAATAGACAATGTGGGGGGCCATACAAACTTCCTGGCCCCAATCGGGCTCACGACATGTACCTTTGTCAAAGTGACATTTCTCTGGAGAGATAAAACATGAGTCACACCGGGCAAGAGTGATAAAACTCTTATAGCTATAGCCACCACCAAAGCTTTTCTTAATGAGCTCTCCAGTATCAAGACAGTTAATTCTTCCATTAAACTGAAACTTTATATGACTGCCGATGAGTGGGTTCATTTCTATTTTATTTTCTCCAAGGGGGAGAGTATAAGAGACTGGAGTGTCCAAAATTGTCTCCATTTTGAGGATATTCCCACTAAAACTTGGCAAGATAATTCCCTTTTATATGGCCCATTTGGACTTATAGGTTCACTGCATGTTATAAAAAGACCTGGAGACTTTAATGGATTTAGTACAAAAAGCATACACCCTGGCACTCACGGCACGTGAAAATGCCTACGCCCCATACTCTCACTTTAGAGTGGGCGCTGCTTTTAAGTTAAAAGACTCTGACCAAATTATAACTGGTTGCAATGTTGAAAATGCCTCCTTTGGTGCCACTATCTGTGCTGAAAGAGGGATCATAATGAAATCTTTCGCAGATTATGGAAAGGCCGAGTTCGATTTTGCCGTTGTCGTCACAAAAGATGATCCACCTGCACCTCCTTGCGCACTGTGTCTTCAGGTGCTGGCTGAATTTTGTGGTCCAGATTTTCCAATTCATATCGCCGACTTAGAGGGAATTAAGAAAACCCTTTGTCTAAAAGAATTGATTCCCCATTCATTTACTGCCTTTACTCCAGAAGAGTAGCCCTCTAATTGCTGAAAAAATGATCTGAAATTTGAAATAAATACAATAAATACTCTTAAAGTTTCTTACAATTAATGAACATTTTTACAGGCCAATATACCTTCCATCTTAATTGAGTTAGCTTTCGTCCAGCGACAAATTTAACATTTTTGATTACACCGAGTGGAACACTGAAGGAAGTGCCTAATGGAATCAGTTACAGAATTTTATAATGGATGGAAAAAATTGCTAGAGCTTTTATTTGAAGTCTTAAAGCTAGTAGCAATGAATGGGATAGATAATTCCCAGGCCTTAAGTTACGCCTTTGTTCCGGCCCATAGAAATCCTCGTTATTAATAGAATCTATGAATTAATGACTTTTAATTTTACTTTGAATTCTAAAAAGTAGGATCACACAAATACCCCAAAAAATTAAAAAGATTAGACCTAGAAAGGCCAGGCTCATTTTCTGGCCCAAAAAGATTAATAAGAGTGCCACAAGCCCCTTAGAAAAACGATAACTAAACATATCTGCAAAGTATTTGGCCCCAAACTTCTGAAGGCCTGTGAGATGATAGTATAGTATTTCTTTTGATGAAGAAAAAAGTGAGTAATCAAAGGCCTTATAGAGAATAAAACCAACTGAGGGAAGTAAGATAAATTGTCCACCCAGAATGATTTCAACAACGGCCATGACAGTGAAAAATAGGGGGAAGAATAATTGCAATGCCCTCAGGCTTACGTATTTAAGAAGAACTGGGGTGAGAAAAATTTGAAAGAAAAAGGTCGCCGTCGTAATGGTGGTGAAAATTTTCGCCATGTAGGCCGTCTTTTGATCCTTTAATGGAAAAAAATCGGTAACATATAAATCAAATTTGTAGGTCGCAACTCCAATACAAAACTGAGAAATGGCGACAACCAGACAGATTAAAAGAACATAGGCCTTGACTCCACCTATGGATTCAAATGGAGAGTCAAATTTCGTTTTAACTACAGGTCCTATAGAGTTAGGGAATTTTGCCAACTTCAAAAAAATGGGAGGTACAAAAATAAGAATGGATGAGAGGATAACAAAAAACCTTGTTCCTAATACTGGAACAAAGTTGGAAAGAAGAAGTCCACCCAAAATTCCACCAAGCGAGCCAATGGCACCTAGTGGACCCAGAAGAGATTTGGCGGTTTTGATATTATAATAGGAATTGGAAAAAGAAATTAGGCCATGGACCAATAAAACTATATAAACTTCTTTTAAAACATAGAAAAAATATGCTAAAAATGCATCTCCTAAATAGTTTTGAAAAGTAAGTCCCATTAAAAATAGTGAACCAAATAAAAAAGAGCAAGAATTAAAAATTCCTAATGCTCCCATTTTTACAATGGCCTTATTGAAATAGCTTATGAACAAAAGAAGGGAGATGCTTGAATATAGTAGAACATAGGGTGTCTTTATTCCCCCGTGGCGTGATAGAAAAATTGAATTGATACTTGGTCTAAGGAGAGCATAAGTAAATAATACGAAAAAGAATGCCATGCTAAAATAGCAGGCCTTTTTGAATTCCTCTTTGGACATATTGAAAAATGGGGAAAATATATCTCTAAAAAAGTCTAGCATGCTATCATTATTTAATAAATTGGGTGTAAAGTATAGCCTCTGAAACCTCTCTATCTTCAATTCGAACTAGTTCTTCATCAAGAGAGAGCAGTGTGGAAGGAAAGTGCTGATTAACTCGAATTAAATGAAAGCTCTTTTTTCCAAGCGCTTTTCCTATATGTTTCCACATATCTAAGTTGTAATGACAATACCTTTTATCAAGCGGTTGGTAGAAAACAATTTCTGATGACTTAGATATTGAAATAAAAAATGGCATCCCTGAAAGCCTCCCGCTAAAAACGGGACCACTTAATTTATCAATTCTTCTTTTTAAATCTTTGTTATTTTGAAAGTTGACTCCAAGCCTTTTTTTCATGTCATTAACAATTATGCTAGACAACTTGTAACCAAAATGCTCCTCGACAAATTTAAATGAGGCAGACTCTAGCTTCTTTTGAAACTCAGAAGGCGCTTGGTTGGCAGAAGATTCATCAATATAGATGACACCTGAATGGCGATACTCTAAATTATCAAAATATGAGCTTGCATGAGCGAGCACTCTATTACCTGTGGTACTCGTTTTAGATTTTAATAACTGATCAGAGTTGTATTTCGGCAGTGCCTCTATGGCAATAGGAGAGGCCTGTATATTTTCTTCAAGAGCACTTAAATCGATACCATAATAATTAGCGGTATTTTCAAATGCCTGGGTGGTCAACTGTTCTATATTAGATAGCTTGTCTTTCATGGTGGTGATGAAAAGAAAGTACTGTGCATCCATGACTCTTATTTTAGAGTGATCACCATCTTTTTTATATGAATGAAGTAAATTTGTTTGGCCAAAGTAGACATAAGAGTCCTCTCTTGGATTGGGAATCTTTTTTGTATCTACTCCGTATAGATGCCAATTTTCACCATCGTAACGCATGAATCCTGGGAGGAGGGAATCGTCTGTAAATACAACAACTGGGAAGTTGTTGTAAAATGCATTTGGACCAAAATACATATTGGAAAGCCAAAAGTATAAAAGAGTACTTGAGGTGGGGTCCATTTCTGCTGTGTTAACAATACTAGGTAGAGTGGCTTCACTGGCCGAAAACGAAACCTCATTTAATGTTGATATTTCAATGGAGTGTTCATATTTCTTTCTAAAAATTGTGGAGTTGGGAACCAGTAGAGAATCTAGTGTGGTTCTTCCCACATACTGGATGATGGCATCAAACTTTTCTCTTAGCTGAAGTTTAGTTATTTGATCATTTTCTTGAGTTTCAAGGTAGTTTTCAAAAAGTGTTTGTGAAAACTCGGAAATACCCATTTGCCCAAAACTCTCCTGAGTGTCACTGTGTGTTTTGTATTGAGGGTCTAAATCAAGTTGAAAATCAGATCTTTCAATGAGATCAGCTGACTCTACTAGTTCTATACTAGTAGGCACCGGTCTAGTTTGCCCGCAACTTGCGCACAAGAAAAATAGAATGAGTAGTCTCGCACTTCTCAAATGATCTCCAGTCTCTATATTCAGTAAGTTATTGCAATACATAGACCAGGTTATTGAAACTTAAGGACTCGTAAGTGCTGCAAATTCAGTAAAACTACTAGGTGTGAGTTGATTTCTTTAAACAGGTGACTGTCTTTTGTACAAGGTTTTCCAATTGATCATATTTTTGACAGTAAATTCCTGGACGGTAAAAAATTCAAAAATTCTTAAACCAACAAAATATTATATTATCCTTTTAACCTATACCGTTAATGATGGATCAAATTAAGCTTGATGGTTTAAACAGCTAGTTTGGAACAATTTCGAATAATTATGTATATGAAATTACCTTGGGGGTAAGTAATGATTTTTTCTAAAAACATAGTTCTTTTGCTAGTGGCAAGTTCTCTCTCTTTCGCGAATACCCTCTCTGGAAATGCTCACGCCGTAGATATTGTTTCAGAAGTGAGAGTTGATACTGGGGTAAGAGTGGAAGTTTTTGAAAATGCAAAGGAGATGGAAGGTCGTGGAAGAGTTAAATTTGTTTTTAGTGGAAATGTAGGGCTCAAATTAAGTGAGGATACTTTAGTTCAATTTGTCACAAGTATGTCTACAGGAGAAACATTTAACGGCTCGTTTAGTACTGTTGAAGAAGGCGATGTGTTGAGACCATTTGAGGTGCATCAACGAAGGGCCTTTGCCGAAGTACATACAAAACTAGCGCAGACCAGAGTCCAAGCACAATTAGGAGCTTTAGGGATTGAGAGCGGTCTAGATAATAAAACCGGCCTTGATCGTGCTGGATGGGTTGATGGTGGAAGAGTGATTGTTGATCATCCAGAATACGGTGAAATTTCCGTGACAGTTGGGGCAATTGTTGGAGTGAAGTCTATTACCGGAGAAGATGATCCAAGCTTCATCACTCGTTGGGAAAAGCTAGAAACTATCAATTATGTAGAAATTGAAATGTCAAAAGAAGCGGTTATTGATAGTGAAGTGTTAAAAAAGATAAGTGCTGAACTTGGATATGAGCATTTAGAAGGTGAAAATTATATAAAGGCAGCAGCTAGAGCAGATTTTAATGCCATAAGTGTCATTTTAGAAGGCCTTGTTGATTTTCATGGTGCAAAGAAAATTGTTTTTGGTTATGGTTTTAATCTTAATGATGTCGTGGCCGGTCTTAATGCAGGCGTATTCTATGAATACTATGAACCAACTCTTCACGGAGAACTTAGTTCGGGAATCTATAATGCAGAAGGTGTAAGCTGGTTAGCTGAACTTGGCCTTAAGCGAAAGCTCAAAGGAGGTGCTATGATAAAGGCCTCTGTAAAAGGTCGATTTGCTCCCATCGCTCAAGATTTTATGGTTAGGGCAGATCTAACTTTATACTTTCGAGCTAAGCGCAAGTAACCTAACTTATTAGCTTGTCGTAAATCTATATTTTTTTGGGCGCTGGTCGGGCTCCAGAATTGTTATGGGAATAAGTATACTTCCCCTGGGAATGATACTTTTCATCGTAGGTGCCATGTGTTTTCTTAGCTATTTCTACACATGGCCAAAAGACTGGGGCGTATTATCTTAGTGACAGGCAACTTTAATACCGCTGATGGCACCACCATTAAGTCCTACATTTAGGCCCATATTGTAATCATCATAGTAGAAGACAAATGACCAAAATGATCTAAGTGTGCCGTTACTCAAGTCCAGTTTTCCCGAATATTTCATGGTTTTTCTGTAGTAACCAAAATTGTAGTGTCCGATTGTTCCTGAAACTGAAACGACTTGATTACACTTAATCGATTTGCCATTTTTGTTATAGCATTTGCCCAGTTTTTTAGCGGTATTACCATTTGGATAATAGACTGTGCCGAAGTTTTTTAGTTTTTGATTATTGGGGTATCTAACATCATCAAAGTTAATAACCCTAACTCCTGTAGGCCAATATGACTTTCCGTAAGGTCTGACTTTACGACCACTGGGATAAAAATAATTATTGAATTGATTTTTGACGCTTTTTCCGTTGGGATAAAGTGGTGTTTTAAAGTGAGTTTTAGGTGCGCCATTACAGTAATTGTTAAATGAGGCCTGTGCAGACGTGGCCAGCAATAGACATAGTAGTCCAAGTATTTTCATCGAATTCCCCTTCGTTAAAGAGCTACTCTTAATAAATAATTCATTAATTGGAAAGAATCCATTGTAACGCGGGAAGCTATTACTATGCTTTTTCTAGGGGTTGAACCCCTAAAGTTTTGAGTACTGCTGAGAGTTTCAAAAGGGGCAGCCCGGTGATGGCATTAAAGTCCTGAGTATCAATGGAATCAAATAGTGTAATGCCGTAGGATTCGATTTTATATGAGCCAGCACAGTGGTAGGGAGTGTCGAGCTTCAGGTAGCGCTCGATCATGTCATCACTCAACTGAGACATATGTAGGGAGGTTCGATCAAAGAAGGTCTGCGTATTTTCTCCCTTACAAACACACACTGCCGTGATCAGCTCGTGAACCTTTCCAGATAATCTCTGGAGTTGAGAGGTGGCCTTTTGGTGAGTAAGGGGTTTTCCAAAAATCTCTCCACCCTCGGTACAAACTTGATCACTTCCTATGATGATTTGGTTAGGGTGAGCGAGTGTTAGTGAATGGGCCTTTTTTTCTGCCAGTAAACAGGCCAGATCTTTGGCCGAGTAGGTGCAGGCATTGATAGTATCTTCATCAAAATCTGGGGCGATACAATCAAAATCTATGCCGAGTCTTTTTAAAAGATCTTTTCTATAAACGGAGGTGCTAGCGAGGATGATATTCATAAATCTATTTTAATCACCTAGCTGCTTTTTTGTGAGAGTGATATTTTCGCCGCCATCGTTGATCAAAATCTCTCCATTTCCGCTGACCACTTTACCTAAGAGAACACTGCCTTTTGCCTGACTAAGAACCTCTTCAGGGCGATCTGTTGCGATCACCATTCCAATGCCCATATTAAAGGTTTGGTAGAGCTCGCTTTTTTCAATTCCCCACTTTGAGCAGGCCTTCTCAACTAAACTTCCTTTTTCGGGAGAGTAGGTGATTTGGTAGCTTACTTCTGGGTTCATTCTTCTTATATTGTGAAATCCTGAGCCCGTGATGTGTGAGATGCCTTGAATATGCTCGCCAAGAGTTTCAATAAGTGCGAGCACAACATTTACATAAATTTTAGTGGGGGCCAAAAATGATTTTTTCTCGGAAGTATCCCAGTCTGCTATGAGCTTTCTGATGAGGGAGTAACCATTGGAGTGAAATCCATTTGAGGGCAGACCTATGAGTGCGCTTCCCGGTTTAATATTTTCACCACTTATTAATTTCTTCTTTTCCAGCATTCCCATGGCAAAACCAGCTAGGTCGTATTCGCCGTTGGGATACATTCCTGGCATCTCAGCAGTTTCGCCGCCAATGAGAGGGATCTTACATTGGTTACAGCCCTCTACAATTCCAGCAATTACTTGAGTGGCAACTTCAGGAGAGAGTTTTCCCGTGCCAAAATAATCCAGAAAAAATAATGGCCTTGCCCCAGAGCAAATAAGATCATTTACTGACATGGCAACAAGATCAATACCCACAGTAGAGTGATCACCAAGTTCTTGAGCAAGTAGAAGCTTTGTTCCCACTCCATCAGTTGATGAGGCGAGGTAGTTATCTCCCCACTGGTAAAGAGCACAAAATCCACCGATGGTGCCCACAACATTTTCATTGTAACCATTTTTGACCATGGATTTAATGGAGTTGACTAAGATTTCTCCATTTTTAATGCTCACACCTGAGTCTTCATAGCTTGAAGTATCCATAAGTTTTCCTTAGTGCTTAAAGTGTCTTCTTCCTGTTAGAACCATAGAGAGTCCAAGTTCATCACAGGCACCAATGACTTCACTATCTTTGATAGATCCACCAGGTTGCACAATATATTTTAAGTTTAGTTGGTCAAGAGATTCAATGCTGTCTGCGAATGGAAAAAAGGCATCAGAGACCACGACACACTTATTGTAATCCACAAAGTCTTTCGCCAAAAGTCTTGGCCCCAGTAGATATGAGATGGCCTCTAGGCGATTGGGTTGACCCATTCCTGCACTAAGGAGCATGGGCAGTCCATGAGGGCCTATGCCAACCACGCTGACTGCATTACTTTTTAAGTATTTTGTGGTGAGGGTTCCAAATTTTGCCATAGTGTGAAGCTCAGCTGGAAACTTACACTTAGTCACCGACTTAAACTCTCTATCGTGATCCCAATCGGGGTCTTGAACAAGGTACTCACCTGAGCCAATGGAGCGAATCTCTTCTGTGTCAGTAAAGGTGCTCATAGGCTGTTTGATGAGTCTTAGGTTTTTCTTTGCACCGAGAATTTCAATTGCCTTATTTGAAAAGTCGGGAGCAATAATAATTTCGATGAATTTCTTTGAAAGCCAGGTTGCTGTGTCTTCTTCAACACTTCCAGATAGGGCAATAATACTTCCAAAGCTTGAGGTGGGATCTCCACTCCATGCCCACTCTAAGGCCTCAAGTTGACTTTTCCCAAGTGCCAAACCGCAAGGAGTAAGGTGTTTAACAATAACCGCACCGAAGTTTCCACTACAGCTCCCTTCGTTCTCCATGAGCTTTTCAAGCTCACAACTTGTTTTATAGGCAACTTCCATATCGAGCAGGTTATTATAAGATAGGGGTTTTCCCTGTAAAATCTTAGCATTGGAAAAACCTCGTGACCCTGCCGTGACATCGAGTGCATCTTTTTTCCAGTGGGCATTTTGGTGAGGGTTTTCTCCGTATCGAAGTTTACTGATATTTTCTAGAGCAAGAAAATTTATCTCTCTGGCCTTTTCACAATCTGTGGTATTTTGATCCTGCCAGGTGTTGGCAATCAGCCCATCGTATTTAGCAGTCATCATGAACGCTTGTTTTGCCCATTCAAAACGGCTTTGAACACTGACAGCTCCATTTTTATCAAACTCTTCCAAAAATCCTTGGTACTGAGCAGGATTTGTTAAAACCGCAACGTTTTTGTAGTTTTTGGCACTGGCCCTAATCATCGTGGGGCCGCCAATATCGATATTTTCAATTAAAATATCCCAAGTCTTTTTTGATTTGAGTTTTTCTTCAAAGGGATAGAGATTCACCACGATCATGTCAATGGCACCAATACCATGGGTGGCGGCCTGGGAGACGTGCTCACTATTTTTTCGGTCAAATAATAGTCCACCCATTAAATTAAAACTAAGGGTTTTTATTCTTCCATCAAATAGCTCAGGAGTGTGAGTGATTTCTTCAACTTTTGTCACAGGAAATCCTGCTTCAAATATTTTTTGGTAAGTTCCACCAGTGGCAATTAATTCAACTCCCCGTCCTGCTAATCTTTCAGCAAGATCTAGCAGCTGAGTCTTATCAGATACACTGAGTAGAGCTCTTTTAATTTTTAAATTCATGGGCACTCCTTCTTATTTTAAGTATTCAACCGCATTTATGAAAAACTTAAGCCCGGCCCCTTCTTTGAAGGGGTGGTGGTTATTGCAAGTTTGTAAATTTAATACACAAGCTTCTGGATGTGGCATCAGACCTAGAATATTTCCACCCTTATTTGTAAGGCCTGCAATATGCTCATATGATCCATTTTCATAGGTTGAATAGGTAAGGGCCTTAAGCTGAGAGTTATCACTGAGGTGCTTTTTATAAGAGTCAGTTGCAACAAGCCTTCCTTGTTTATTTCTTAGGGGAAGATGGACTGGTCCATCAACTCCTATACCTTTTGTCCACAGACAATGGGTGTTACCTGTCACTTTTACATCAACCCACCTATCTTCAAATTTACCGTGGTCGTTGTCTATTAAAGAAATATCTTCTCTAAGGCCTTTGGGGGACAGTAAACCGAGTTCTGCTAGAGTTTGAAATCCATTGCAGATGCCAAGTATGGGATGGCCTTTTTCAGCAAACTGGTAAAGAGATTCTCCCAAGTATTTTTTAAGATATAAGGCCAGTACTCTTCCTGATTGAATTTCATCACCATAGGAGAACCCACCTGGAAGGGCCAGTATTTGGTAATCTCTCAAAATGAGCTGGTGCTCTTTGAGCATGCCAAGAGGAATTGTTGAAGTTTCAGCGCCGGCCATATCAAAGGCCCTTGCCGTTTCTTTGTGGCAGTTAATACCCATTCCTGAGAGAACGAGTGCTTTTATTTTTGCCATAATGAACTCCTCCAGGCCTTAGATAAATCATCTAGTGCTGTAGAAAAAACAAGTTTACCGCTATTATTAACAACTAGTTTTTGAGTAAGTGAAGTTTGACCAATTTTTAAAACTGGCAGACCTTTAAAGGTATTTTCAAACTCATTGACTTGGTCATTTGCTACGCTTACCACAAATCTTCCAGGACTTTCGTTGAAAAATGTGGAGCGCAAATCATGCATCCTTATATCTAAGTCAATGACAGCTCCCAAATCTCCACCAATCATAGATTCTGAAATGGTCACCAGAAGCCCACCATCTGAAATATCGTGGCATGACTCAACAAGGGCCTTTGATGTGGCCGTCGATAGAGCTCGGAAGAGTTGGTAATTTTTCTCTAAATCGGGAACTTTTGGAATGCTATTATCTGATACTTGAAAAAGACTTTGATAGTGACTTCCCAGTAGCGTGGTATCACCCTCTCCGATAGCATAAATGGAGCTAAAGCTATTTTTAAAGTCTGATGTAAGAGTCTTTGCAATATCATTAACATGGGCCATGGCAGTGACTAAGAGAGTAGGGGGGATGCTCTCCCTTACCATTTCGCCCTGGTTTGACTCACCCATAAAGTCATTTTTCATACTATCTTTACCACTAACTAGTGGGGCCTTGTAAACAATGGCGGCATCTTTTAAACCCTCACATAACCTCACAAGAGAGCCCAATTTTTCTTCGGCCAATACATTTGATTTTCCCGGCAGGGGATCGGGCATACAGAAGTTGTCAGTGATACAAACTTTGGTGATATCGGCGCCTGTGGAAAGTATATTTCTCATGGCCTCATCAACTGCGTAGATTCCTGCTAAGTATGGATCGATAAAGCTAAGGGAATGAGTAATTCCATGTCCTAGGCAAACACCTGCACTTTGGTTTTTTGAACCCATGGGGCCAAGCCAGATGACTCCACTATTGTTGGCCGTTTTTTCAGACTTTCCACCAAAGGGTTTGACAGCACTAAGGCCTCCCACTTCAAAATCATATTGCCTAACATAACTCTCTTTTGAGCAGATATTGGGATGAGCGAGTAGTTCAAGCAGAGCTTCATCAATAGAAGGTGTCTGTTTTGTTTCAGTGTTTGATAAGTCTATTTCTCCCAGACAACCTGGAGACCACTTGGCCTTAAGTTGCAATTTAGGAAGTGTCTCATGGAGAAAGGATAAGTTGAGATAGGCCACAGTCTCATCGCCGTAACATACATGGAGGTGACCCGACGAATTAAATTCACCAAGATTGCAGTGCTCTACCCCAAAAGACTGAGCGAGACTTTCAAATTCATCTACATTTTCAGAGGGTACAGAAAGAGTCATTCTCTCTTGGGACTCTGAGATCATAATTTCATAAGGCGCTAGGCCTGGATATTTCAGTCCTACCTTTTTTAAATCGATTACTGCTCCACCAGTTTCACAGGCCATCTCTCCTACACTTGAGCTTAATCCACCGGCACCATTGTCGGTGATTGAGCTGTAGAGTTTGAGCTCGCGGGCCTTTTCTAAAAAATCCCAAACTAGTCTTTGGGTGAAAGGGTCACCGATTTGAACTGCCGAAAGAGGGGAGCTTTGATCTAATTCTCTAGAGCTAAATGTGGCCCCATGAATGCCGTCTTTTCCTACAAGGCCTCCGATCATAAAGACTCTATCGCCTTCGTTCATCATCTTTTTGTGATCCCCAGGTTTCATGGCCCCAATGGTTCCGCAAAATATTAAAGGTCTTGATCCAAAATTTCGGTGAAAAGAAAAGCTTCCATTAATTGTTGGGATTCCCGATTTGTTTCCACCGTCAATGATTCCCTTGTGTACGCCTTCTAAAATATGCTTGGTAGATTTTACAGTTTTAGGATAGTGCCTGGTATCGTGTTCAGGTTTGCCAAAGCAAAAGACATCAATATTTGCTAGTGGGATCGCCCCCATTCCTGTTCCTAAAATATCTCGGTTGACACCTAGGATTCCTGTTAAGGAGCCACCGTAGGGATCGAGCACAGAAGGGGAGTTATGGGTTTCAACTTTTACACATAGATCCACGCCTTCATCAAAATTAACAACACCTGCATTGTCCACAAAAAGCGACCTAGTGAAATCAATACCTTCTTTTTCAATCAGATGATTGGTTGCACCCTTTATATAAGTAGGAAAAAGACCACCGATGGTGGCATTACTTACTGAGTGGTATGAATTATCTGACTTTTCAGTATATTCAATATCAGCTGCGAAAATTTTGTGTTTGCAGTGCTCACTCCAACTTTGTGCCATCACTTCCAGTTCTACGTCTGTAGGTTCTGCCGGAAGTCCTAGTTTTGATCGAGATTTTAAAATATCTTCTTTTTTGTAAAATGACTGAATATATTTGAGTTCATCTATTTCGAAATTCCAAAGTTTTTCTCGGGAAAGTTTATAAAGGGAATCGATATCCTGGTTTAAATTAGTGAGCTCATAGAGTTTTTCATCAGTGCCTTTGCATTCAAAATCAGGGAAATTCTCAAATGGGGCATAGGCCGCAATTTCATCACTTTCACAGTGCATATGAATATTTTGAAGAAGTGGGTTGGCAAAGGATTGACTAACAAAACTTTCAATTTGTTCTTTCTTGGCAGTTGATCTTATGAGGTAGAGAGTTCCTGTATGTGCCTTGATATCATCTAAGTCACAATACAAATGGGTGGCCGCAACCACTCCGCCTGCAGTATTGTCTGTCACTCCAGGTAAAAAATTGACTTCAACAAGGTAGTTAAACTGGCCCTTTGAATAGTCTTTTGTAAGGTAGGTATTTTCTGCAAGTGGATGGGATAAAACATTTTTTGAAATTTGATCAACAATATCACTTGGAGCTGACTTTGAGTTTCTAGCATCAATCCAGTAAATTTGCCTTTTCTCGATTGCCTCTATTTCTAGTTCAAAGAAATCGTGGGCCCTTTTAATAGTACCTTGAGTAAAAGATATTTGATCTTTTTCACTGATTTCGATTCTTTTCATATTGTGTCCCTTATAGGCGCGAACTTTCCGTGACCATAGATCAGGTCTAGAAAAACCTTTTTATAAGCGAAATGTTCAGCTTTTTTTGCACGCTTAGAAAAATTTGAATAATTATCACCCTTAAATCGTGGGATGACTTCTTTGTGAATGATCTCACCACCATCAACTTCAGGTGAAACAAAGTGAACAGAAATACCGGCCAATTTATCACCGGAAGCAAAGGATTTTTCCATCGCTCTAACACCCTTAAATTTAGGTAATAGTGAGGGATGGATATTGATAATTTTATATTGGTCCAATTTTTTATCGTAGAAATAGTTGAGAAAATTAGGAGTTAGGATTCTCATATACCCAGCCAGTAAAATCCACTCAACCTCTTCATTGAAGAGGTGTTCTAGAACTGCCTTTTCATGGTTTGCTCTTCTAATATCCAGGTTATCGCCAAGTTTTGGAGAATTTTCTACGACAATTTTTTTATAATCGTGGCAAATTGGGTGCTCTAGAAAACCTGCATCCATTTTATCTGTAATGAGGCATTTCACATCCACTCTATCTTTGTGTCTTTCCGCCACTTCTACTAAATTTAAAAGATTGGTCCCAGAGCCACTTGCTAAAATGGCGAGGTTAATTTTGTGCGATGTCATTTCTGTACTGCGCTCCTTCAAATTGAACCTTGCCGATATTTTGATAAACGAGCCTCGCGGCCTCACTCTTATTGTGTGATAAAGAGGTAAGACCCATTACTCGTCCACCTGTTGAAACCATTTCACCTCGTGAATTGAGTCCCACTCCAGCAGCGAAATACTTGCTTCGATTCTCTTCCCATTGGTTGATAACTGGATCAAAACTTACATTGACCCCTTTTATTATTTCACCGTCAATTCCTGGGTAACCTGCTGAGGCCAAGACTACATGGACTCCGTGTCCAGGGTGATATTCTATGGGGGTAGTGGTCCAGCTGGGGGATTTTTGGGTGTATTCTAGAAATAGTGTGGCCAGGTCTGTTTTAATCCTTGGCATTAAACTTTGGGTTTCAGGGTCTCCCATTCTGACATTGTACTCTAATATATAGGGACCTGTTTTTGTAATCATGGCACCAAGAAATAAGAAGCCATGAAAAGGAGTTCCTTTACCGGCCAGATATTTTAAAAGAGCTTTAAACCCTTTTTCTATAATGGTTTTTTCATCGCCCTTAGTGACCCAATCTGCGGGAGAGTATGATCCCATGCCACCAGTGTTGGGGCCTTTGCCATGATCAAGGAGTCTTTTATAATCACAAGCATTGCCTAAAATGGTGAACTCTTCGCCGTCACAAAGGGCAAAGTAGGATACTTCAGGTCCCACCAGTCTTTTCTCTAGGAGAACTCGTCTTCCTTGTTTATTAAAAAGGTATTCACAAGCATTTAAGAGCTCTTTTTTTGTATCGACTACAAAGACGCCTTTTCCGGCCTCTAATTCATCAGCTTTTAAAACCCACCCTTTGGGATCAAATTCACTAGTGCCAATATACTGAACAATATCTTTTAGATGGTCGAAGAATAGGGCCTCTGCTGTTGGGATTTCTGCAGCTAGCATCGTTTGTTTTGAATATATTTTTGAGCTTTCAAGCTTAGTGGACAATTTGGTAGGACCTATAATAGGTAGCTTCTTTGATAGGAAAAAATCTACAATGCCTCTATCGAGAGGAACTTCAGCTCCTACTACCGCATAGCTAATATCATGGTCGATGAAAAATTTGCTGAGAGCTTCAAAATCAGTTTCACCAATTCCTACACATTCTATTTTTTGATCTGCTTCCATCCCTGGATTTCCAGGGGCGACAAATACTTTAGATACACTTGGTCCCTGTGCCAGTTTCCAGGCCATTGCATGTTCTCTTCCACCTTTTCCAATGACCAGTACCTTCACGATAAACCTTCTATGCTGGACCACTTAGATTGATTTTTTTGGAGTTTGTGGACCAAGTCGGACAGAATTTTAGGATCAATTTGGGCGCCCTCGATTTTTTGGGTAATTAATTGATCTAGCACTGTATAAATTTGAGAGGCCAGTTTTTTAGTTTCTTTTTCTAAAAGTGGGGGAGAGCACATCAATTTGTCTTCCATCACTTTTTGCCAGGGAAGTCCAAGCTCTTTAGATAAACTTTGTGCCTGAGCTATTTTTTCTGACCAAGTGGATAACTTGTAGTACTGCCTAAGGTATTCTTTTGAAAGATGGATTCCATCTTTTGTAATCCTTAGCTCGTCTGGTCCAATAGAATCAACTAATACAAATAAGGCGGGCTTTTCAAGATATTTTGAATAGGAAAATTCAAATTTTCCATCCCAAAGTGTGAGACCTAGCTCGGAGAAGAAGTCTTTAAGTCTTAAGGCCATGACCTTAACAAGAGATTCCAAGTGGAAAAAATCATCATCATCTAAGTGAGATATTTTCTTTGCCTGGGCCTTATCTAAGTAGCGGTCCTTGTCTTCAAGTTTCGTGGAAAATTCAACAATGGGGTACTCAAAACTCTCACCCTCTTTTGGTGGAGTCGTAAGGCCTATAGACTTTAAATAAGGCAGATCTGATGATCTCTTTAATAAACTTGATCCCTTGGGGCAACCTGTTCTAAAAATTACTTCGAGAGGGAGCAGTCTATTTAATATGGGAAAATCAGCACTACCATACTCATAGGGTTTCGCTGGAGACTCTCTTCTCGGTCTTCTTACTTCAGCACCTTTAACTTTTAAAAGGGGTCCAAACTCACTACCAATTATTTCTAGAAAATGTGAGCTTTGTCCATGAGTCGATAGATCGTCCATGATCTTTTGTGAGACTTTCATCTCACGTAGACTCACTCTATTTAATCGGATCCAGGCATCCCAACCTATCGGATCGCTTAAATACTTAAACATTTGGTGGGCAATAGAGCTTAGAGCAGCTCCTTTTTTGCCCAGACTATCGGGCATCTTACCCCAGTCAAAAACAGAAAAATCATCACTAAATTCAAAATATACTGGACTGCCACCTTTAAGGCCTCTGACAGTCTTGACAGAACCCTCGTAAATTACTCTTTCGTAGTCTTTCACGGTCTTCTCCCTTTTTTCAAATCGCCAAGTTGAACTGAGCGTCCATTTCTGATTGTTTTATTTATTGATGCAAAAAATGAAATTGCATTTTTAATATTGTTAATTCCTACATACATTCCAGACTCACCTGCAATTTCTAAAAACTTGAGACCATCGAGAGCAGTTTGCTCCCTGCATTGTTCAAGATAGGGAATGCACAGGTCACTTTCATAGGCCTTCTCTTTTCCAGATAAATCTGTGAAAGAAAGGTTGAAGCACTCGCTTTGATAAATATGTGAAAGTTTGTAGCTTAGGTCCAGTTTCTGGGCCAACTCCACTGTTTTATCAATGAGCTTTTTCTGAGGTGAGCTTTCATTTTTAGAAGAGATGATATTCAGTACTGGTTGATCATTGTTTTGCAGCTGTTCTATTTTTTGTGTAAGTTTGATGATCGCATTTACATTTCCCACTCCACTAGAGACAACTGGAAACCCTCCAGGCATTTGAGCAATGGACATAAAAGCGTCGAGTCCGCAAAAAGCGCCACCGAGTGGAAGACCTATTACTGGAATTGCTGTTTTTGAGCTTACGACTCCTGGTAAGTGTGCAGCAAGTCCCGCACCTGCGATATACAAATCAACGCTGTCCTCTGCGCTTTCCATATACTGGTCTAGCTCTTCGTGGTTTCTATGTGCCGAAAGGTACAGAAGGTGAGGGTGGTGACCCTTTTGTTTGAGACCAGAAACAAGCTCGTTTGCGTGTGCTTCGTCTGTCTTACTCCCGAATAGGCATGTTATTTTCAAGCTTTTGCTCCTTCTGTTCGTTCCTCCATTCTGCAAATTCGGAGGCCTCATCACAATTTAAAGGGTATTTGCCTGTTAAGCATCCAGTGCATAAATTTGTTTTTCCCAGCGCCATATATAATTCAATGAGTGGCAAGTAAATAACCTTGTCTGCACCTATAAGCTTTGTAATACCATCGTTATCCCTATCTCCAGCAATCAACTCATCTTTAGTAGGAAAGTCGATTCCAAATGTGCAGGGATGGGTAATGGGCGGACATGAGGAGACTAGGGTGACCGAGTTGGCCCCGCATTCTCTAAGCATGGTCACCATTCGTTTTGAAGTTGAGCCTCTTACAATGCTGTCGTCAACTAAGAGAAGATTCTTGCCTTTAATTTGGCCTTCCACTGGTCTTAGTTTGTGAGAGATGGCCTTTTCTCTTTTGTCTTGGCCATCCATTATAAAACTTCTTTGAATGTATCTATTTTTGATTAAGGCCTCACGCAGAGGAAGGCCAAGCGCTTCGGCCATACTTTGAGCGGCAATTCTTCCTGAGTCAGGAACCGGAACGACACAGTCAGGACGAAGCTCCCCAGATTTAATATATGGGGCCACAGTTTTCGCCAGGGCCTCACCTAGCCTGGTTCGGGCTTGATAAATATCTACGTTTTCTAATATTCCATCTGGGTTTGAGAAGTAGACCCACTCAAACATGCAAAAATGGTGGTTTCTGCTAACAAGAATTTCACTATGAAAAGTTCCATCGAGCCCTACGTAGATCATCTCACCCGGGGAAACATCTTTTATATTTTTAAATCCTAAAAATTTTAAAGTAGAGGACTCACTGGAAAAGAGATATTCCTTCTCTCCTGAAGCGAGCGTTTTTTCACCCCATAGTAGAGGTCTTATGCCCCATGGGTCTCTAAAGGCAGCAATGCCCTTACCTGCAATTTGTAAAAGGCCTGCATACCCGCCCTTAGCAATTTGCATTAGGGATTTAATAGAGTGAGAAAGTTTTTTTTCAAAATCAAAGGCAAAGGCCTCTTCTTCCATAAATAAAGATATTTGCGCTAGCATCACTTCGGCGTCGTTTTCCGTAAAAAGAAATTGGCCTTTGCATCTCACGCGCCTTCTTAAATCTAGATAATTAACTAGATTGCCATTAAAGGCCAAGGCCAAACCATGTGGTCTTGAGCACATCAGAGGTTGAACATTGCTAAGTTGGTTGGCACCAGAAGTTGGGTATCTGGTGTGACCCAGCGACATTCTTCCCGGTGTTGAGTTGATTACATTTTCATCAAAAATTTGAGACACAAGCCCCAAACCTTTTTTGATGTGAAAGCGCGACTCCTGCTCATCCCACGTCACTATGCCAGCGGCATCTTGACCGCGGTGTTGCAAAGTGAATAGTCCTCGGTATGCAGAAGCGGCTGAATTCGACTGGCCTAAAATACCCAGAATACCGCACATAAGTAGGTCTCTCCATTGTGTGTATAAGATCCTATGGCTCAATCATGTTCTATATGTGACCAAATTGGCCAGTGAAAAATTAGGAAAACTTATAGGTCGGATAAGTCGAGCTAAAGGTGCAGAGTGTTACCTAAGTTGATTGTAAATTTTCCATAGTTCCTTAGTGGTATTTTCTTGGTGGAACTTTTGCACATGGACAAGGCCCTTGTCGATATATTCACAGCGCAGTTGTTTTGAGTCTGTGAGCCTTGTAAGAGACTGCGTAATTTGCTCTTGGGATGAAGGGTCTACGTAGATGGCACCTTTTCCTGCTGCCTCTTCAAAACAGCCACCCTGGCTTGTGATGACAGCAGACTTTGAATAAATGGCCTCAATAAGAGGAATTCCAAAGCCTTCTAAATGAGAAGGCCAGACGAAAATAGTGGCGAGGGCGTGAACTGCAATTCCTTCAATTCTATTAACATTACCTAGGACCATCACTTCAGCTCCAAGTCCATGTCTTCCTATATAGGCATCAATCTGATTTTTGTATTCCTTTCCTTTTCCAACAATAACAAGTGGCATTCTGTTGTCTTTTGGAATTTGATGCCAGGCCTTAAGTACACCCAGGGCATTTTTCCTTGGTTCTAAGGCGCCCATAAATAGGATGAAATCCTTTGGCAGATGGTATTTTTTGGCCACAGAATCTTTGTCAATTGAGCTAGTATTTTCATAAAATGCTGGATCACATGTTTGGTAAACCACTTTTATTTTTTGGTCATCAATTCCAAAGTGCTTAATGAGGTCTGTCTTTGTTTCCTCACTCACGGCCACTATTAAATCACTTCTCTCAGCTGAAGATCTAAATTTGTGGTCATAGACCAATCTGTCGTGAAGTGGAAATAAATCAGGCCTTTTTAAATAGATTAAATCGTGAATGGTGACGACCTTTTTTATAGAGGTCTTTTCAATACCGTGGGGAATCTCGTGAGATAGACCGTGGTAAATATCTATTTGATCAGCCTCTAGATCATTGGTTTGAAACCATCCTCTCCACAGCTGGTGAAAGAGTTTATGGCCTAATTTATTGGGTCCTTTAATATATGTATTTTTGTACAATTTATTAAAGCTAGAAATCTCACTGTCTTTAAAGGGTGGGGTATACAAAAAGAATTCACTTTCAGGGTGGTATTTAGCAAGGCCTGTGATTAAATTTCTACAATATATGCCAAGTCCTCTAAAATTGTGGAAGGCCCTTTTGGCCTCAAGACCGATTTTCATTAGAAAATAACACCTCCAAAACCGAGGTAGATAGAATGTTCTTCTACGGCCGTGTTATAGCTATGTCTGTGGATTCTTTGGACAGCTGTTTCTGTACCACCAATTTCGGTAACTCTTGCAGAGCGAATAAATTTATACGATAGCATGATAAAAGTATGCTTATTTTTATCATTAGAGTATTTTTCGAGCCCCAATCCTAAAGCTCCGCCCATGCCCTCGGTGGTGATTTTATGATTGCCTTGGTAATTGCCTCCAGTGACTGTTGGATAGCGATATCTCATGGTTTGAATTCCAATTAGAGGACTAATATGAAAGGAGAAATTCCATTTTCTAATGACTTCATAAGCTGAATAATATCTTAGGAGGGGACCAAAAGAAACTGAACGAAACCTTCCATCTCCGTGGACTTGGCTTCCATTGGAAATAATTCCCAATCTTTTGGCGTGAGTGTAATTGAGAAAACTGACAAGATTTATTTCTGTATTTTGGTATTTGTACCCTACTTCCGTAGTCGCGCCAAAACCCGCAGAAGGAATCTCATCACTAGCATTGCCCTTGGCCAAATTAATACTAGCGCCTCCTGAAATTTTCAAAGCAAATTGATCATAGGTTTTGGCCATGGAGATGGTGGGAAGTAATAGTAGGAGCACGATTTTAAAACTCAATGAATGCCTCCATTGATGCCGTATCTCTTGATAAATTGGGAGTTACTAGTACTTTTCCTTCATAAAACCAAAATAGTGTAGCAGGGTTAATGATGTGGCCAATAATTTTGAGTGCAGAGTTATCGCTGTTAAGTAGCGCCATACTTGAGGTTTCAACAACTAAACCTAAAAGAGAACCGAAAATTGGAGTTTGGTACAAATCTTGAACAGAGGCCTTTTCAGTCCATATTTCTGTGGTAAATTCAAAGATAGCGCCTTCTATGGCAGTCATTCTTAGCGCCGCCAGCCTTGAGTAGCCGTTTGCACGAAAATATAAATACATTTGGGAGCCGCTCATAGGGTGCACAAGCCAGTTCCAAAGGGGTTCATCTTTGTCGAAGACGAGTCGTCCAAAATTGTCCTTATAAGTTTCCCAGGAGCCCACGTTGTTAAAAGTTGATTTTTGTGTAATATAGTAACCAATCCAGCCTAGGGGGTAGAGTATCCCTAGATGAGCTATATCTTCACCCAATGAATGTTCCCTATCTATGTATGTGTACCGATACTGTTTTGGCCCACTTTGTTCTTCTTCACTGCCATTGCAGATCAGCGGCAAGCACAAGCTTGTAAACAGTATTATCCATGTACACCTTTTTGAGGTGAGCATAATCCCCTTCAAATCCATAAGTTACAATTTATTAAAATATCATGAGCAGATTTTACTGTACACTAGGATCATGGAATTTTCGCTAGGCGGCCCCTAGCCCTCAAATGTCTTTAACCCTTTCATTTTTTCGATTTCAGCGCTTCCATTGTTGAACTCTAGGCGTTTATAGATTTTCTGAAATCGTCCTAGAGTCGTCCTCTTTGCTTGGATGGATTTTTGAATTTCTAACAGCAGAGTTTTACTTCTAGGGCCCGGTCTTTTGGCCGTCGCCCTTTCAAGAAGGTAGAGTACTTTGAGGGTCTCTATTTTGAGCTCTGGCCCAGCAAGCGCCATCTCAATAAAAATTTGGGCCTTTTTGTAATCTTGAATTTTAAAGAAATATTTTCCTCGTGCCAGGTTCCCTACGGGGCCGCAGCTGTTTAATTTTTCTTCATTTCTTTTAAATTGTTTGATTACTTGCTTTAGTGGTGACACTTCGATTACAGAATTTAGATAGAGGCAGTAACTTAAAGGATTAGCTATTTTTATAAAATCTTTAAAATTGGAAGTGACTTGGTCGTGTCTTTTAAAAGAAGAGTCAATTTTTAGTAAAAGGTTTAAGGCCTTGGCATTTGGTTTTTTTCTGAGAGAAAAATATGTTAAAGATTTTGAGAGGTGAAAAAGTTTAGCATCATATGCCATTTTTGCCATGGAATTTAATTTGGTGTGAATATTTTCTATTTTAGGCAAACTTCCTTCTAAATGAAGTCTTGTTACTTTATGAATTAAGTACGCTAGTGCCTCCCAATTCTTTTTAAGGTAGTAGTTTTTCATCAACTCACCAATAAAGGCGAATTCCTCTTTTGAAGAGTGTTTTATTACACCATCAAGGCTTCCTCTAAATTGGGAGAAAAGATAGGGCACTATCTCACGCTTAGGAGTGCTAAAGAATACCTTTTTCGCCGATCGTATTTCAGCAAATGAATTCTTGGTAGAATTGTGAGGTATATTTTTAGTAGGCCTCATTAAATCTTCTCTTGCAATTATAAAAGAAGATATAATGGCCCGGTGAGGAGTTATTCTCAAAGTTCTTTTTGAGCCTACTAAGGCCAGTTGGTCACCGCCAAATTCAAAGATCGCCCCAAATGGAAATACTTTGTAAAAACTCTTGGCAATGCTAAGAAAGGCCAACTTATCTAAATCTTTTGATAGCAGTTGAATATAGGGTGCATAGTTTGATTGGTGAGATGACATTTTGTGGTAGAAGTTTTCTGTATAGGTATGATTTGTTTCTGATGCCCATGGGTGGGAGTAGCTGCTGATAATAGTATTGAACAACTTTGACTTCTTTTCAATTTCTTTTATTGAAGTGCTTTGGATACCGAAATTATTTTCTATGGGAAAGTAGTTTTCAAGAGTCTTTGATAAATCTAACCTCGAGTTTGCAACCCATACACCGGCTCCACTTTCCATCATCTGCTTTTTTACAATAGGGTGGTTGCCCAAAAGAAGTTGTTTTTCTCTACTGGGAATAAGCTGCTTTAATAGCATTTTTAGCTTTTGATACTCTTTTCCCTTAGTAGGATAGCTCCCATCAACAACACCATTTGTCCTGCTTATTAAAGCCAAATTTCCATTTTGCTCACTTTTAGTAATGGTTTTCCATCCAGCATCATTAAAGGACTGATATATTGTACTTTGAATCCACTGATCTTTTGATTTTTCGAAATTGACCCCGCTCTGTCCTTCTAAATAAAATGTTGTCAGCATATTTTGATAACTCAAGTGGGGAGGGAAAAGTGTTATCAAAATAATAGTGAGTAGCGATAAGACAATAGGGCGATAGACCTTTTTACCCGCAAAAATCAATTGGTGAATAAGGCATAGTAGAAAAAGTACCGCTATAGGGATGACAAGTGGTCTGATATTTTGATTACTTTTATATAGCAAAATTCCCATTGTAAGGGAGCCAATGATAGAGCCCAAAGTATTGAGTGCGAAAACATTTCCCAATGTGCGCAAGCTTTTTCGGTTTTCAGAGCTTGTGAGGGTTGAAACAGTTATGGGAAGAACCAATGCCAAAAAAAGGTTTGGTGGAATTAATATTGTGGCCGATAGCACTAACTTTAAAATAAGTTGGCCATTAAAAAGAGGAGCAAGCGTGTAGACTAATTTAGGAAAAATTCCCAGTAAGTGATTTGAAAGCAAAATAGTACAAAATCCAATAAACAATAAACTTCTCAGAGTTGGAAGTGGCCTTTGTTTTTGTAGCCATAGTTTATCTATAATGAGGGGGCCAATTCCAATTGATAGTAAATAGAGAAAAAGAACAAGTGAAAATGAATAAAAAGAACTGCCAAAATATATACCAAGATATCTGGTCCAAATAAACTCCAGACCCATAGATGAAAAGCCTATCAAAAAGGCCGTGAGCCACATAAATTTTGTTTTCATATCACTTTTAAATAACTTTGAGGGCGTCTGGGTTTTAGTTTTTAATTTCACTGGTTGCGTTTTTCTATTTAAATAGAAAATCATCAGAAAATTTAATTGGGTGATAAAAAATACTAGTATATTAGAGTTCTCTACCCCTAGGTATGGAATACAATAAAATCCAGCAAGCAAAGCACCTATGGCCCCCCCGATGGTATTGACTCCATAGATTTGAAATATGCTTTGTTCAATAGGCCGCTTGTCTTGGTAGAATTTTGAAAGTAGCGGGATTGTACAGCCAAGGAGGATACTAGGCACTCCGATAGCGGTGATCGCCAGTAGAAAATGAAAATTGAATAGTTTTGGTAAAAGTAGTACTTCGAGTTTTGTTGTGAAATTTAAATTGAGTAAATATTGCAGCGAAAAAAATGAGAAGACCCCTAAAAACAGCTGTGAAAAGCTAAAGTATAGTAGCGGCCTTCTAGACTTTTCGGAAAGTCTTCCAGATAAGTATAATCCTACTCCTCCACCAGCAAAGAAAATTGATAACACGATTGCAAGAGAAAGAGAGCTTGAGCCTAGAGCTTTCGTGAATACTCGAACCCACAGAGCTTCATAGGTTAAGGCCGTGAGCCCAGCTAGTAAATTAATGACGATAAATAGTGAGGACCTATTTGTGTGATTCAGTGAGCACCCCCGCGTGCCTGCTCTAAAATTTAATTTAATCCATCAAAAAAAATGGGGGCGAAGCTTGCTTCTCTTCGCCCCCAAACCTTCAATCTCGAACACTTATTCCTCTTTAGGTCTAGATTCTATTCCTATGAGGAGGAGCACACGTATAACTTAAAGTTACTTTTTCTTTTTCCTTGGCTTTGAGCTTCCGCCTCTTCTTGGCTTACTAGGCCTAGATGGTTTTGGTCTGCTAGGCCTACTTGGTTTAGTGGACGGTCTTGACGGCTT